>NZ_SOEB01000003.1:102321-275950 GCF_004365965.1 Rhodovulum visakhapatnamense | reverse complement strand
GCGGTGATGCGCAAGCTCGTCATCCTTGCCAACGCGCTTGTGCGCGACGACCGCATCTGGGCTGAAGCTCGTGCTTGAACATAACGGATACTTCTACGAGGCGACCTCGGTCACGCTCGGTCGGCAGATGTACGGCTCGATCCTGGCCGGGAACGCGGCGCTGACCAACTCGACCGCCGTCGAGGGCAACATCTTCGCGGGCTCGGCCGTTCTGCGCGGGCAGGTGCATGCGCAGGCCTTCGCGGGCGAGCTGCCCCCGGACGATCCGGCGCCGGTACCGCTGCCGGCGACGCTGCCGCTGCTGGGGGCGGCGATGGGGGCGGTGGCCTTGATGCGCCGCCGTCGCGCCTGACCGCACCCGTCCGGTTCCTTTTGACGCCGGCCGGAAACGGTCGGCGTTTCGCAGTTTTGCCCCTTGCGGCCGCGAATATTGGGGTATCTCAATACCGTTTTTCCAAGTCATTGTATTTACGCAATAAACCTGCGCGCAAGGCCCTTGACCTGTGTGGGGAAATGCTTAGAAAGCCCCCATCCGAGTTTCGGGGCGGACGCGCCGTTCCCGGGCCGACCTTTCAGCCGATACAGGGCAGAGCCAATGAAAACCTTTACCGCTACCCCGGCGGATATCGAGAAGAAATGGATCTTGATCGACGCCGAGGGCGTCGTTCTCGGCCGTCTCGCCTCGATCGTCGCCATGCGTCTGCGCGGCAAGCACAAGCCGTCCTTCACGCCTCACATGGACATGGGCGACAACGTCATCATCATCAACGCCGACAAGGTGCAGATGACGGGCAAGAAGCGCACCGACAAGAAATACTACTGGCATACCGGCCATCCGGGCGGGATCAAGCACCGCACCGCCGAGCAGATCCTCGAAGGCGCCCATCCCGAGCGCGTCGTGGTCGCTGCGGTCAAGCGGATGCTGCCGGGCAACCGTCTCAGCCGCCAGCAGATGACCAATCTGCGCGTCTATGCCGGGGCCGAGCATCCCCACGAGGCCCAGAACCCCGAAGTGCTGGACGTCAAGTCCATGAACTCGAAGAACACCCGGAGCGCGTGATGGCCGAAGAAATCAAATCTCTCGACGAGCTGCAGTCGGTCGTTTCCGGCAAGCCCGCCGTCTCGGCGGACGATAGCGCGCCCCGCGAACCCGTCCGCGACTCGCTGGGCCGGTCCTATGCCACCGGCAAGCGGAAGGACGCGGTCGCCCGCGTCTGGATCAAGCCGGGTTCGGGCAAGGTCACCGTCAACGGCAAGGACATCAAGGCGTACTTCGCCCGTCCGGTGCTGCAGATGATCCTGCGCCAGCCGTTCACCGTGGCCGGTGTCGAGGACCAGTTCGACGTGATGGCGACGGTTGCCGGCGGCGGTCTTTCGGGCCAGGCCGGTGCGGTCAAGCACGGCATCTCGAAGGCGCTGCAGCTTTACGATCCCTCGCTGCGCGGGGCGCTGAAGGCTGCGGGCTTCCTGACCCGTGACAGCCGCGTCGTCGAACGGAAGAAATACGGCCGCCGCAAGGCCCGCCGGAGCTTCCAGTTCTCGAAACGCTGATCGGCGTTTCATCGGGTTTCGAAGGGCCGTGCCGCAAGGCGCGGCCCTTTCGCATGCGGGGTGCGGGTTCTGCGGGTTCCGCGGGCTCTGTGGGGTCGTCGGGGAAAGCACCCTGTGCCGGAGGCGTGCCGGGGCAGGGGGCGTGCGCGGGGTCAGGCCGGTGCCCGCTCGGTCCGGTCGGCCATCGCGGCCCGGTCGCGCTCCAGAACCCCGGTCAGCGCCGGACGGTCGAGACAGCGGTCCACCCAGGCCCGGACCGCCGGATCGTCGGGGATCAGGTCGCGGAACCAGCCATAGGTCGAGGCGATCAGCAGGTCGGCGGCCGAGAACATCTCGTCGACCAGATAGGGATGCTGTGTCAGCGCGGCCCCCAGCGTCGCCGCGGCCTCGTCGGTTCCGCGCCAGGTTCTGGCGATGGCGGGATCGCTGAGGCCCAGGCGCTCGGCCAGATAGACCGGCTCCATCACGTTGCCATACCAGAAGAGCCAGGACAGGTAGCTGCCGCGCCCCGGATGCCCGACCGGCCGGCCAAGCGGCGTCTCGGGGTAGAGATCCGTCAGATACAGCAGGATCGCGTTGGTTTCGCGGATGCCGACCGAGCCGTGGACCAGGAACGGGACCTTGCCTTCGGGATGCGGGTTGGCGGGATCGCGCGCGCCGCTGCCGTCGATACGGGGAATGTCGGTCAGGCGCACCTCGACGCTGTCTTCGATCCGCATCTCGGCGATCAGCTGCACCACCCGGGTCGAGCGCGTCAGCGGGGCGTGATAAAGTGTCAGCATGGGGCGACCTCCTCGGCTGCCCCGAGCCTATCATGGACCCGGTCGTCTCGCGCGGGTCATTCGGCGGCGACGCGGAAGACCGGCTCCATTTCGCCGAGCGCCTCGGCCGAGAGGTGACAAAGGATCCGGTGGCCGGAGCCAAGCTCGACCATCGGCGGCAGCTCGCGCGCGCAGCGCCCGTTCGGCACCCGGTCCTTCCAGTGGCAGCGGGTCTGGAACGGGCAGCCCGGCGGCGGGTCGATGGCCGAGGGGACGTCGCCTTCCAGTACGATCCGGGTCTTCTCGACCCGGGTATCGGGGACCGGTACCGCCGACAGCAGGGCCTCGGTATAGGGGTGATAGGGCGGCGCGAAGACCTGGGCGGTGCTGCCGATCTCGACCGCATGGCCCAGATACATCACCATCACCCGATCGGCCAGATAGCGCACGATCGACAGGTCGTGCGAGATGAAGATCAGCGTCGTGCGGCGGGTCCGCTGGATGTCCATCAGCAGATCGGCCACCGCCGCCTGCACGCTGACATCGAGCGCCGACACGGGCTCGTCCGCCACCACGATCCGGGCGCCGCCCGCGAAGGCGCGGGCGATGCCCACCCGCTGTTTCTGCCCGCCCGAGAGCTGGTGCGGCATGCGGTCGGCGAAATCGCGCGGCAGCCGGACCAGATCGAGCAGTTCGAACATCCGCTCGCGCCGCGCGCGGCGGGTCGCGCCGACGCCGAAGACCTCGAGCGCGCGCAGGATCTGGCCGCCCACCCGCTTGGAAGGGTTCAGCGTGTCGAACGGGTTCTGGAACACCATCTGCAGATCGGCCACGGCGCGGGGCCCGCGCTTTTGGATCGGGGTTTCCTGCACCTCGCGATCGTCCAGAAGCACCTGTCCGGCGGTTGCGGTTTCCAGTCCAAGCAGAACCTTGGCCAGCGTGGACTTGCCGCAACCGGATTCCCCCACGATGGCGAGGGTCTCGGATTGCCGGGCCTCGAAGCTGAGCGTTTCGTTGGCGCGCACCAGCTTGCGGCGGCGGTGCCCGAAGAGCCCGCCCGAGGAGACTTCGTAGTACTTCCTCAGCCCCGAGACGGTCAGGACCGGCGCGCCCACCTCGCCGGGGGCTGCGGCCTTGGGGACGGGCGGGCGGCTCTGCCAGTCGATCTTCTCGAACCGCAGACAGCGCGCCTCGTGGTCGCTGGCTCCGGGCACCGGCCGCATTGCAATCTCGGCGGTATCGCAAAGCCCCGGCTCGAAATGGGTGCAGCGCGGGCCGAAATTGCACCCCCTGGGACGGTCCTGCGGCATCAGAAAGCTGCCCGGAATGGTTTCAAGCGGGCGCGTGGTCTTGTCGGCCCCGGGTAGCGGGATCGACCGGAAAAGCGCCTGGGTATAGGGATGGCGCATCCGGTCGAAGACGTGGCGGACCGGGCCCTGTTCGACGGCCTCGCCCGAATACATCACGCAGATCCGGTCGCAGACCTCGAGCACCAGGCCGAGATTGTGCGAGATGAACAGCAGCGCGGTGCCGTATTTGCGGCCGAGGCCCTTCACCAGATCGACAATGGCGGCCTCGACGGTCACGTCGAGCGCAGTTGTGGGTTCGTCGAGGATCAGCAGCGCGGGGCGCGACATCAGCGCCATGGCGATCACGATCCGCTGCTGCTGACCGCCCGACAACTGGTGCGGGTAGGCGTCCAGGATGCGGTCGGGGTCGGGCAGGCCGACATCGGCGACCATCTCGCGCGCCAGCTCCCGCGCCTCGGCGCGCGAGGCGCCGCGATGCAGTCGAGGCACTTCCATCAGCTGGCGCCCGATCCGCAGCGCCGGATTGAGGCTGGCCATCGGCTCCTGATAGACCATCGCGATGTCGTTGCCGCGGATCCGGCGCAGTTCGGAGCCGGAGAGGGTGGCGAGATCGCGGCCGCGAAAGCGGATCGTGCCGCCGCTGATTCGGCCGGCGCGGCCGAGATCCCGCATGATGCCGAGCGCCACGGTGGATTTGCCGCAGCCGGATTCGCCCACCAGCCCCACCGCTTCGCCAGCGGCGACGGAGAGAGAGAAATCGGCGACGGCCGGGATGTCGCCCCGGCGGGTGGCAAAGGCAATCGAAAGCCGGTCGATCTCCAGCAGCGGCGCGGTCATCGGGCGGTCCCGTCGGGGCGGGGCGCGAATTTTCTGCGAAAATTCGTCATCGCGTCATTCCCTGAGGCTTTCCTCGCGGAGACCGTCCGCCAGAAGGTTCATCCCCAGCACGAGGCTCATGATCGCGACGGCCGGCACCAGCGGCGGAAACGGCACGAATTGCAGAAGCCCGCGACCGGCATTGATCGAAGTGCCCCAGTCGGGGCTTTCGGGCGCAAGGCCCAGGCCGAAGAAACCGAGCGTTCCAAGCAGGATGGTCGTATAACCGATGCGCAGGCAGAAATCCACCAGCAGTGGCCCCCGCGCATTGGGCAGGATCTCCCACAGCATGATGTACCACGGGCCTTCGCCGCGTGTCTGGGCCGCGGCCACGTAGTCGCGGGTGCGGATATCCAGCGTCAGCCCGCGCACGATCCGGAAGACCGACGGGGCGTTGACGAAGACGACCGAGACGAAGACGATCAGCACACCCGCAGGCATCGATACGACCCCGAACGGATCGGCATTCCAGGCAAGCCCGGCATAGAGCCAGCCGCCAAGGACCAGCGTTGCCCCGATCAGGGCCGCGCGCAGGGGCGGGCGGGTTCGGAAGCGCGAGTTCCAGAGGATCGTGAGGAAGATCAGCGGAAAGAGGAAAAGCGCCCCCGCCATGTAGGTCGGCACGCCCATCGCCACGATCTCGGGCGTCACCAGCAGAAAGAACAGTAGGATCACCGGAAAGGCCAGCACGAGGTTGGCGAGAAACGACAGCAGCAAGTCGAGCCGCCCGCCCAGATAGCCCGCGGGCAGCCCAAGCGTGATCCCAACCATGAAGGCGAAGAGGGTTGCGGCGGGGGCGATGGCCAGAACGACCCGCGCCCCGGCCACCGCGCGCGAGAAGACGTCGCGCGCAAGCGCGTCGCCGCCAAGAAGATAGTAGCCGTAGGTTCCTTCGGGGGCGGGCAGGGGCGTGCCGGGGGGCTTGTTCTTCATGCCCGCAATCACGTCGGTGATAGGATCGAAGGGCGCGATCTGGTCGGCGAAGAGCGCGGCAAAGACCCAGAACATCACCAGCGCAAGGCCCACGGCGCCAGCCGGGTTGCCAAGCAGGTGACCGAGCAGCCCCAGCCGCCGGCGGAAAAGCGCGACGAGCGCGAAGCTCGCCCCCAGCGACAGCCAGACCGGCCAGAGCCGGGTCGCGATCCGCCCGAGGATGCCCTTCGCCTCTGGCGGCACCAGCAGCCCGCCGATCAGGAAGGCCGCCAGCGCCGCCGCCAGTGCCCAGAGCGACAGGCGCAGGAGCCCGCCCGTCAGCCGCGCGGCCCTGCCGGGGCCGGACCGCGCCGCCTCGGGGCCCGGGCCCAGGCGGTATCCGGCCAGCAGCGCCAGCGGATGGGCAAGCGCGGCCAGCGCCAGGGCGACCAGCGCGGCCTCGAGCGCGGGGACCAGCCAGGGACCCAGCGCGCCGGTCCAGCTCAGCCGTTCCATCCCGGCCCCCTCATGCGACGCGGATCCGCGGGTTCAGCAGCGCATAGCCGATATCGGACAGCAGCTGCGTCGCCAGCACCACGATCACCGCCACCACCGAGACCGCCAGCAGCAGGTCGATGTCGTTGTTCTGCGCGCCCTGCACCAGCGCGTCGCCGAATCCCGGATAGACGAACAGCGCCTCGACGATCACCACCCCGGTCAGGAGCCAGGGGAATTGCAGCATGATCACCGTGAAGGGCGCGATCAGCGCGTTCCGCAACGCATGGCGCAGCACCACGGCACGAAAGCTCAGACCCTTCAGCCGGGCGGTGCGGATGTATTGCGCGGTCATCACCTCGGCCATCGAGGCCCGCGTCATCCGTGCGATATAGCCCATCCCGTAAAGCGCCACGGTCGCGACAGGCAGGGTGAAGTTCTGGAAGGTCGCCCCCTCGACCGCCGATTTCGCCGAACCCGTAAACCATTTCAGCCCGACCATCGACGAGGCGAAGAGCGCGACGAAGATCACGCCCGAGACATATTCGGGCGTCGAGGTCGTCGCGATCGAGAGCGTCGAGAGCCCGCGGTCGAGCGCCGAGCCCTCGCGCATCCCGGCCAGCACGCCCACGATCAGCGCCAGCGGCACCATGGTCGCGAAGGCCCAGGCCATCAGCAGACCCGTGCGCTGCAACCGCTCGGCGATCACCTCGGTCACCGGGCGGCGGAACTTGGTCGAATAGCCCCAGTCGCCTTGCAACACGCCGCAAAAGCGCGGCACCTCGTCCGCGGCAAGCCCGGGATGGCCGCGCAGACAGCGCCCGCCCACCGCCCGCCCGTCCGCGTCGGTGGCCAGGGGCGCGGGCAGCACCCCCAGCCATTCGCCATAGCGCGTCAGCATCGGCGCGCCATAGCCGTTCCGGTCGATCCAGCTGGCGACCTCGGCATCGGTGATCCGCGCGCCCGCCTGGGTCTTGGCCAGCTTTTCCAGGTTCGGCTGCAGGTTGGTCAGCAGGAACACGATGAAGGTCATGCACAGCGCCGTCAGCGCCATGACCCCCAGCCGCCTGATGATGAACCCGGCCATGCCGTCCCCCGTCCTTCGCCTGCCGCCCTGTCCGGCCCGCGGCCCGGATCAGGCCCAGCCCAGATGGTGGACGTTGATTTCGTATTTCGGGTGCATCTCGATATTCAGCACGCCCGGCTTGGCATGGCGGTACAGCGCGCGGAAATAGGGGATGATGGCGACGCCCTCGTCGACCATGATCCGTTCCAGCCTGGCCATCACCGCGCGCCGCTCGGTATCGTCGGCGATGGCGGTCGCCTGATCCAGGAGCGCGTCGAACTCGACGTTGCGAAAGCCGCATTCGTTCCAGGCGGCGGTCGAGCGATAGGCGAGGTTCAGCAGCTGGATGCCGGTTTCGCGATGCGCCCAGTTGGTCGAGGAGAACGGGTACTTGGTCCAGTCGTTCCAGAAGGTGGACCCCGGCAGAACCGTCCGGCGCACCTTGAAGCCCGCGTCGCGCAGCTGGGCCGCCACCGCGTCGGTGGTGTTCTTGCGATAATCGTCGTCGATCGACACCAGCTCGTGCTCGTAGTCCATCATCCCGGCCTCTTCCATCAGCCGGAGCGCCTCGGGGATGTCCTGCCGATGCGCCTCGATCTCGGCATAGTCGGGGTGCACGTCCGGCGCGACGTGGAAGTTGTTGCGCGATTCCCGGCCGCGGCCCGAAATGCCCAGCTCCAGCGGCACCGAATTGTCGATGGCCAGCGCCAGCGCCCGGCGCACGCGCACGTCCGCATAGGGGCGCACGCCGTCGACCTCGGCCTCCTGGTTGGGGCGGATCACCACGGTCGAAGACGTGCCGACCGAGCTTTCGACCCAGCCGAGCGCGGAAAAGATGTCGATGAAATCCGACACCGTCTCGTGGGTCACGTCGAACTCGTCGGCATCGGCCCCGGCCAGCCAGGCCGAGGGGTCGGTGCCGTAGTCGAGAAACTCGATCCGGTCGAGCCAGGCGCCGTCGCCCCAATAGGCATGGTCGGGATTGCGGACCAGCACGATGCGCTCGCCGACCTTGAACTCCTCGAACATGTAGGCGCCGGTGCCGATGCCGTGATCGGCGACCGAGGTGCCGATCTTGTCGCGATGCATCACCGCCGCCGGATAGTCGGCCATGCCGAACATCAGCGTGCCGTCGGGCCGCAAGAGGTGCAGCCGGACGGTCAGGTCGTCGACGATCTCGATGGCGCCTTCGGCCGCCTTGCCATCCTCGACCATCGCGGCCATCCGGGAGGGCATGGAATTGCCCTCGACCGAGGTGTCGCACCAGCCGTCGAGGTTCGCGGCAACATCCTTCGCGGTGAAGGGCTCGCCGGTGTTCCAGGTCACGCCGGGGCGGATGTGCAGGGTGTATTCGGTCGCGTCCTCATTGGCCTGCCAGCGTTCCAGCAGCATCGGGCGCAGCGTCCCGTCGCGCCTGAGTTCGGCCAGGTATTCGATGATGCCACGGGTTTCATTGGCCTTTTCCGACCAGTCATAGGTGCGCGGGTCGGCCAGTTCGCGGCAATCCATCTGGATCCTCAGCGTGCCGCCCCGCTGGGGCACGGTCTGGGCGCGGGCGGGTTCGGGCTGGCCGATCAGCGCATAGGCGGCGGCCGATGTCAGGCCCAGAGCCGTCGCCCGGCCCAGAAACTCGCGCCGGTCCATCAGACCCGCCCGATGCTCGCGGGCATACATCCGCGCGGCCGGGTGGGTCCGGTCGGACCGGGTGTCGGCGCGGCTGGAAGGCGTGGTCATGGCTCGGATCTCCCTGTCAGTGGCTTCGGGCCGGTCGTGCGGCGCCGGTCCCGGCTTTTCCTGCGTCCTGCCGGGGCCTGTCCCGGCGGGGCGTGTCGCGATCGCTTCTTGCAGGAAAGACGACATCCCTTCGCGATGCAACCCTTGGCCCGGTCGCCGTATGGGCCGACGCAGCCGCCGCCCTCGCCTAGTGGCCCTTCCGGAAGGTGGTGGGCGAGGCGCCGGCGCGGGCCTGGAAGGCGCGGGTGAAATAGGCGGGCGAGGCATAGCCCAGGGCCGAGGCGATTTCCTTGATCGGGGCGCGGGTATCGGCCAGCAGCCGCTGCGCCTCGCTGATCTTGCGTTCGGCCAGCAGGTCCGAGGCGGTGCGCCCGCAGGTGCGGTTGCAGACCCTGGTCAGGTGGGTCGGCGTGACCCCCAGCTCGGCTGCGTAATCCGACACCGACTTGGCCGAGCGGAAGTCCTTTTCGACCAGCGCGGCAAAGCCCGAGGCCAGGCGGCGGGCCGAATCCGGGCGGCGGGGTCCGTCTTCCTCCAGCAAGATCTGGCGGTCGAGCCAGACCGAGACCAGCCCGGCCAGATGGCGGATCGCGCGCTTGGCTTCGGGGCGTCGGCCGTCAATCTCACGTTGCAGGCTTTCGACCAGGATCGTCAGCTCGGCCTGCACCGCCCCGTCGCGGATGCGCAGATGATGCGGCCCGTCCGGAAGGTCCATGTCCGGCATCCCCGAGAACACGATGGCTGTGCCGTAGACCTGGGTCGTCATCTCGAAGCCGTGCATGGTGTGCGCCGGGATGAAGACCGCGTTATGCGCGCCATAGCCGCGCGTGACGCCGCCCACGGTGATCCGGCCCTGGCCCTTGGTGATCCACAAGAGCTGCGGGGCCGAGTAGCTGCGCATCGCTTCCACCCGCCACCGGCTTCCATTGGTCAGACGCGAGAACGGAACCAGGCGAAGTTCGGAAAAAAGCGACATTCAGGAAAACCCCGGGCAGGCGTCGGGTCATGGAGGTTCGAACTCGAGAACCCTGGGACGATTCGGACCTTGGGTAAAGCGCCGCTGGGGCTGCAAAAGTGAAGCCTGCTGCCCTGTGGCGCGGCTGCCGCGCGTCTTGTCCCCGGCTCAGCCAGCGGGCCAGCGCGGCCAGTGCCCCAGTCGCGACCGGAACCACGTCCGCTGGCGCTTGGCATATTGGCGCGAGGCGGTCTTGGCGGCCGCCACGGCCCCGGCAAGCGGCATCTCGCCCCGCAGATGCGCCACCAGATCGGGGGCGCCGATGGCCTTGGCCGACAGGAGGCCCGCATCCCAGCGGGGCAGGTTGGCCCGCACCTCGTCCAGCGCGCCTTCCGCGATCATCCGCTCGAAGCGCGCGTCGATCCGGGCGTTCAGCCAGTCGCGCCCGGCCTCGATCACCAGAGGCTGCGTGGCGCCCAGTGGCAGCAGCGGGGGCGGGGTCTCGTCCTGCCAGGCGGCAAGTCCGCGGCCGGTGGCGCGCTGCACCTCCCAGGCGCGCTGGACCCGGGCCGGATTGCGCCGGTCGATCCGGTCGAGCGTGGCGGGATCGAGCCCGGCCAGCAGCGCCTCGACCCCCTCGGCGGCCAGACGCCGGTCGGCCTCGGCGCGGATCTCGGGCGGGGTCGCCGGGATCTCGGCCAACCCCTCGGTCAGCGCGGTGAAGTAAAGCCCGGTGCCGCCGACGACGATGGGCCGCTGCGGGCCTTCCAGCAGGGGCGCCACATCGCGCAGCCAGTGGCCGACGGAATAGTCCGCCGCGAAAGGCACATGTCCGTAAAGCGCATGCGAAACGCGCGCCTCTTCATCGGGCGTGGGGCGGGCGGTCAGCACCCGCCAGCCTTCGAAGACCTGCAACGCATCGGCATTGACGATGACGCCGCCCTGGGCCTCGGCGATGGCCAGCGCCAGCGCCGACTTGCCGCTGGCGGTCGGCCCCGCGATCAGAACCGGCCGGTCGGGGTCGAGATCCGGCAGCCCCGCCGCCCCGGTTCCGGTCCGATGGGCGTTGAACCCGACCTGCTTTTCCGACATTGTGCCGCCCGACTGACATTCCTGAAAACAGAGGCAGACCATATGAGCGACGGCAGCGCCGATCAACCGAAGCCGGCCTATAACCGCGTGCTTCTGAAAATCTCGGGCGAAGCGCTGATGGGCGATCAGGGCTTCGGCCTGCACCCGCCGACGGTCGAGCGCATCGCGCGCGAGGTCAAGGCGGTGCGCGATCTGGGCGTCGAGATCTGCATGGTGATCGGCGGCGGCAACATCTTCCGCGGGCTGCAGGGCTCGGCCCAGGGGATGGAGCGCACGACCGCCGACTATATGGGCATGCTGGCGACCGTGATGAACGCGCTGGCGATGCAATCCGCGCTCGAGGGCCTTGGCGTCTTCTGCCGGGTCATTACCGCGATCCGCATGGACGAGGTGGCCGAGCCCTATATCCGCCGCCGCGCCGTGCGGCACCTGGAAAAGAAGCGCGTCATCATCTTCGCGGCGGGCACCGGGAACCCCTATTTCACCACCGATACCGCCGCGACGCTGCGCGCCAACGAAATGGCCTGCGAGGCGATCTTCAAGGGCACCAAGGTCGACGGGGTCTATGACAAGGACCCGGTCAAGCATGACGATGCCGTGCGCTATGACGAGATCACCTATGACGACTGCCTGGTGAAGAATCTCAAGGTGATGGATGCCTCGGCGATCGCTCTGGCGCGCGACAACGACCTGCCGATCATCGTCTTCAGCCTGGACGAGCCGGGCGGGTTCCGCGGCATCCTTGCCGGGCAAGGCACCTATACAATCGTGCACGGATAGCGGTATAGCAACCAAAACACGCGACACCACGAGGCAACGGGAAGAAAGACCATGGCGGAAGACGAGCTGGATATCGACCTTGACGACCTGACCCGCCGGATGGACGGCGCGATGGCGTCGCTCAAGCACGAGTTTTCCTCGCTCCGGACAGGGCGCGCCTCGGCCAGCATGCTCGACCCCGTCACGGTCGAGGCCTATGGCACGCCGACCCCGATCAACCAGGTGGGCACGGTCAACGTGCCCGAGCCGCGCATGGTCACCATCAATGTCTGGGACAAGTCGATGGTGAACAAGGTCGAGAAGGCGATCATGGAATCGGGTCTCGGGATCAATCCGCAGACCAACGGCACCATCATCATGCTGCCGATCCCCGAGCTGAACGAAGAGCGCCGCCGCGAGCTGACCAAGGTCGCGGCCCAATATGCCGAACAGGCCCGCGTGGCCGTGCGCAACGTGCGCCGCGACGGCATGGAGCAGCTCAAGAAGGCCAAGGCGGCCGGCATGGGCGAGGATGACAACAAGATCTGGCATGACGAGATCCAGTCCCTGACCGACAGGTATATCGCCCTAGTCGACAAGGCGCTCGAGACCAAGCAGCAGGAGATCATGCAGGTCTGACTGCAATCGGTCCCGCAGGGGCGGAAAGGGGGCGGCGTGGCCGCGAAGGACAGCAACCAGAGCGGGCCCGCCCATGTCGCCGTCATCATGGACGGCAATGGCCGTTGGGCCCAGATGCGCGGCCGGCCGCGTCTCTTCGGCCATCAGGCCGGGGCGCGCCGGGTGCGCGAGATCGTCGAGGCCTGCCCCGATCTCGGCATCCGCTACCTGACGATCTTCGCCTTCTCGACCGAGAACTGGCGCCGGACCCAGGTCGAGGTGGCCGGGCTGATGACGCTGTTCCGGCGCTATATCCAGAAAGAGGCGACCGCACTTCTGGACAAGGGCGTGCGGGTGCGGTTCATCGGCGACCGCGACCGGCTCGACCCCAAGCTCGTCGGCATGATGCACGCGCTGGAAGAGATCACCAGCGGCAACGATCTGGTGAACCTGACGGTCGCCATCAATTATGGCGGCCGCGACGAGGTGGCCCGCGCCACCAAGCGGCTGGCGCGCGAGGTGGCGGCCGGGCGGCTCGACCCCGAGGACGTGGATGCGGAAACGCTGGCCCATTTCCTTGACACCTGCCTGCTGCCCGACCCCGATCTGGTGATCCGCACCTCCGGCGAGGCGCGGATCTCGAACTTTCTGCTGTGGCAGTCGGCCTATGCGGAATATGAATTCACGCCCGTGCTCTGGCCCGATTTCACGGCGGCCCATTTCGCCGAGATCGTCGGGAATTACAGCGCGCGCGAGCGGCGCTATGGAGCGGTGCTGAGCTGATGTCTTCGGGTGGGTCCTGGGAAGACCTGCTGCCCCGTCTGGGGTCGGCAGTGGTGATGGCGGCGGTCGGGATTCTGGCGGTCTGGCTGGGCGGGGTCTGGTTCACCGGGCTCGCCGCGCTGGTCTCGGGCACGATGGTCTGGGAACTGACGCGGATGATGGTGCCGGGCGCGGCCGGGCGGCTGCCGATCCAGATGGCGCTGGTCTCGGGGGCGGCGGTGCTGGTGGCCTCGGTGCTGCCGGGCTATGCGGCCTTTCCGCTTTTGCTGGTGCCCTGTGTGATCGGCGCCTGGCAGTTGCCGCGCGACCGCGGGCTTTATCTGGCCTTCGCCATGGCGATGCTGGTCACGGGCTACGGGCTTGCGACCTTCCGCGCCGATCACGGCGTCGTCTGGCTGGTGTGGCTGATCCTCGTGGTGATCGCGACCGATGTGGCGGGCTATTTCGCGGGCCGCTTCATCGGCGGACCCAAGTTCTGGCCGAAGGTCAGCCCCAAGAAGACCTGGTCCGGCATCCTCGGCGGCTGGTTCGCGGCGATGCTGATCGGTCTGATCTTTCTGACCTTCACCAATGCGGGGCCGGATCTGCCCTGGATTTCCATGCTTCTGTCTTTCGCCAGCCAGATGGGCGACGCCGCCGAAAGCGCGCTAAAACGCCGCGTCGGCGTGAAAGACAGCTCCTCGCTCTTGCCCGGCCATGGCGGATTGTTCGACAGGTTCGACGGTCTGCTGGGCGCTTCCCTCTTCATGCTTCTGGTGGCTCAGCTCGTCTATGTCCCTGAAGTGAGGTTCTGAACGGCATGCAACGACGGCGGATCACCGTATTCGGTGCGACCGGGTCTATCGGCGAAAACACCATCGACCTTCTGACCCGGCAGGGCGGGGCCGACAGCTATGACGTGGTGGCGCTGACCGGCGGGCGAAACGTCAAGCGACTGGCCGAGCAGGCCATCGCGCTGAAGGCCGACCTGGCCGTGACCGCCTTCGACGAGTGTCTGGACGATCTTCGGGCCGCGCTGGCCGGATCGGGGGTCGAGGCGGCTGCGGGGCAGGCCGCTCTGATCGAGGCTGCGGCCCGTCCCGCCGACTGGATCATGTCGGCCATCGTGGGCTTTGCCGGGCTCGCGCCGGGGCTGAAGGCGCTTGAGCATGGCACGACGCTGGCGCTGGCGAACAAGGAAAGCCTGGTCGCCGCCGGGCCGCTGCTGCTGGGCGCCGCCGCGAAACACGGCGCGCGGGTGCTGCCGGTCGACAGCGAACATTCGGCGGTCTTTCAGGCGCTGGTGGGCGAGGATATGGCGGCGGTCGAGCGGGTGATCATCACCGCCTCGGGCGGCGCCTTCCGCGACTGGCCGATCGAGGATCTGGCCAGGGCCACGCCCGAACAAGCCTCGTCGCATCCGAACTGGGCGATGGGCCAGCGCATCACCATCGATTCCGCCTCCATGTTCAACAAGGGCATGGAGCTGATCGAGACCAAGGAATATTTCGGGATCGCGCCTTCGAAGATCGAGGCTCTGGTCCATCCGGAATCCCTGATCCACGCCATGGTGGGCTATCGCGACGGCGCGATCATGGCCCATGTCGGCCCGCATGACATGCGCCATGCCATCGGCTATGCGCTGAACTGGCCCGAGCGCGCGGCGCTGCCGGTCGCGCGGCTGGATCTGGCCAGGATCGGCCAGCTGACCTTCCGCACGGCCTGCGAGACGCGCTGGCCTGCGCTCCGGATCGCCCGCGAGGTGATGGAGGCGGGCGGCTATGCCGGTGCGGCCTTCAACGCGGGCAAGGAGGCCGCGCTTGATGCGTTTCTGGCACGCGAGATCGGGTTCACGCAGATGTCGGACGTGGTTGCGGCGGTTCTTGATCGGCTTTCGGTCGATTCCGATCTGATGAAATCGGACCTCAGCCTTGAGAAAGTGCTGCATGTGGACCATCTCGCACGGGAAGAGGCCGCGCGGATCGTCCGGTCGATGCAGCACTGAACAACAATAAGGCTGGAAGTCTTGGATATCGCTTCGCTGATTCCCTCGTTCGGGAATGCCGCCTTCACCGTCGTTGCCTTCGTGGTGGCGCTGTCGATCATCGTCACCGTCCATGAATACGGGCATTACATCGTCGGCCGCTGGACCGGGATCCGGGCCGAGGTGTTCTCGCTCGGCTTCGGGCCGGTGCTGGTCTCTCGGGTCGACCGGCGCGGCACGCGCTGGCAGATCGCGGCGCTGCCGCTGGGCGGCTATGTGCGGTTTCTGGGCGATTCCGACGGGGCCAGCGGCAAGGACGCCGCCGCCATGGCCGGGATGGATGCGGACGAGAAGCGCCACAGCATGCATGGCGCGCCGCTCTGGGCGCGGGTCCTGACGGTGGCGGCGGGGCCGGTGTTCAATTTCGTGCTGTCGATTGCGGTCTTCGCGTTTCTGGCGGTGGTCAGCGGCGTCGCGATCGAACCGCCGACCGTGGGCAAACTGCACCCCTTGCCCGCCGCGCAATCGGCGCTGCGCGAGGGCGACACCATCCTCGCGCTCGATGGCCGCGAAACTCCCGATTACACCGCCTTCTACGATGCCGTGGCGGCCCTGCCGGTCGACAGCGAGACCGCCTATCTGGTGCGCCGCGACGGGGTCGAGCAGGAGGTCGCCGGGCCCTATCCCTTCCCGCCGGTGGTCTCGGCGATCCAGCCGAAATCGGCGGCGATGGAGGTCGGGCTGAAGGAAGGCGACGTGATCACCGCCATCGACGGCCAGCCGATCCGCGCTTTCCGTCAGTTGCAGGACGTGGTGACCGCCTCGGAAGGCGCGCCCATCGCCCTGACCGTCTGGCGCGACGGCGAGACGCTGAGCTTTGCGCTGACCCCCAAACGGATGGACATGCCCAATCCCGAGGGCGGGTTCGAGACGCGCTGGCTGATCGGCATGACAGGGGGGCTGGCCTTCGAGCCCGCGACCCGGATGGCCGGACCGCTGGAGGCCGTGTCCTATGGTGCGGACCAGTTGGGTTTCATCGTGAAATCGAGCCTCTCGGGCCTGTATCACATGATCGCGGGCAAGATCAGTTCCTGCAACCTCTCGGGGCCGCTCGGCATCGCCGAATCCTCGGGCGCGGCCGCCAGCCAGGGGCTGGAGAGCTTCGTATGGTTCATCGCCATGCTCTCGACGGCGGTCGGGCTTCTGAACCTCTTTCCGATCCCGGTGCTCGATGGCGGGCATCTGGTGTTCTACGCCTATGAGGCCGTGGTGGGGCGCCCGCCCAGCGACAAGGCCCTGAGGATGCTGATGGCCACCGGTTTCGCCCTGCTGATCGGGTTGATGGTCTTCGCGCTTACGAACGACATCTTCTGTCCCTGAGCCCGGCGAAGGGACGCCACCGCCTGCAGCTGGGCCGTGTCCGGGGCGCGAGCCGTGCCCCGTCGCCAAATTGATGCCCCATTCCCCGTCTAGCCTCCGGCGCAACGGTCGAATGCAAAGGCAGGACGGACATGACACAGGCAACCGGTCTGAACGGAAGGGGCGAGGGGCAAGGCACGCTGGTACTGCTGTTCGATCTGAACTGGGATCGGGTGATCTTTCCCGCCGGGATCGCGCTGGCGCTGATCGCGGGCAGCTATCTGGCCAGTTTCTCCCCGCTCTGACCGCCCGTGAGGGACGGTCAGGGCGTCATGCCCGGTAGTGCTGTCAGGTTGCCCGCCGGGGGCGCGCTTCGGTGGCGGATGGCGCCGCTTCCGGGAGAGTGCCTGCCCCCGCAGCCCCGGCTGCGTCCGGCTCTCGCCGGACCGGCGGCCGTCCCGCGGCACGACCCTGTGAGGAAGCGCGGCAACGATCGGCGATTTTCCTGGCTTCGGCCTTTTGACAAAGCCCAGCCCGCAAGCTAGCAAGGCGGAAAGAAAACGTCACCTTGGGACGGGCACATGACCAAATCTTCGCAGGGATTTCTCGGCACCCGGCCGGGGGCGCGCAACCTCGCCTTGTCGGCCGTCGCGGTCGCCGTGGGGCTCGGCGCGGGCGTGCCGCAGCTGGCCATGGCGCAGAGCTACAGCTTTTCCAATGTGCGCGTCGAGGGCAACGAGCGGGTCGATGCCTCGACCGTGGCGAGCTATGCCAACATCTCGCGCGGCGAGACGGTCTCGGCGGCCCGTTTGAACGATGCCTATCAGGCCGTTGTCGACAGCGGCCTTTTCGAATCCGTCGAGCTGGTGCCGCAGGGCGGGACGCTGGTCATCAAGGTCACCGAATACCCGACCGTCAACCGCATCGGCTTCGAGGGCAATGCCCGGATCAAGGACGAGGATCTGCAGAAGATCGTCCAGTCCCAGTCGCGCCGGGTCTATTCGCCGTCCACCGCCGAAGCCGACGCCTCGGCCATCGCCGCCGCCTATGAACAATCCGGCCGCATTGCCGCCACGGTCACGCCCCGCATCATCGAACGCTCCGACAACCGCGTCGATCTGGTCTTCGAGATCGCCGAAGGCGCCGTGGTCGAGATCGAGCGCATTTCCTTTGTCGGCAACCGTGCCTATTCCGAAGGCCGCCTGCGCCGGGCGCTGGGGACCAAGCAGGCGGGCCTGCTGCGCCGTCTGATCCGTTCGGACACCTTCGTCGCCGACCGGATCGAGTTCGACAAGCAGGTGCTGAAGGACTTCTACACCTCGCGCGGCTATGTCGATTTCCAGGTGCTGTCGGTCACGCCCGAACTGACCCGCAACCGCGACGCCTATCTGCTGACCTTCAATATCCGCGAGGGGCAGAAGTTCAATTTCGGCAAGATCACCACCTCGTCGGACCTGACCGAGGTCGATCCCGACGAGTTCCAGCAGGCGGCCCGGGTCAGGGAAGGCGATACCTACACGCCCATGGCGATCGAGACCACGGTCGCCCGGATGGAACGGCTGGCGGTGCAGAAGGGGCTGAACTTCATCCGTATCACCCCGCGGATCACCCGCAACGACCGCGACCTGACGCTGGATGTCGAGTTCGTCGTCGAACGCGGCCCGCGGCTTTTCGTCGAGCGCATCGACATCGAGGGCAACGCCACCACGCTCGACCGCGTGGTCCGGCGGCAGTTCAACACCGTCGAGGGCGACCCCTTCAACCCGCGCGAGATCCGGCAGACCGCCGACCGCATCCGCGCGCTCGGCTTCTTCTCGACCGCCGATGTCTCGGCGCGCGAGGGCACCAGCCCCGACCAGATGATCATCGACGTCAATGTCGAGGAACAGCCGACCGGGACGCTGTCCTTCGGCCTGAGCTATTCGCAGACCGACGGAGCGGGCGCCGCGCTGTCCTTCAGCGAAAACAACTTCCTCGGCCGTGGCCAGTACCTGAGCGCCCGGATCGATACCGGCACCGACAACGCGACCTCGCGGCTGGTCTTCGTCGAGCCGGCCTTCCTCGGGCGCGACGTGCGGTTCCGCTTCGGGGCGACCTATTCGCAGACCGATACCGGCAAATACGACAGCGAATACGAGACCCAGAAGATCGAGATCTCGCCGTCGCTGGAATTCCCGATTTCGGAGAACGGCCGGTTCGAGCTGCGCTATGCCATCGGCGAAAACACCTTCAAGAATTACGAGGGCGATTCCGAGGTGCTGGCCCGCGAGGCCGAAGACCCGGGTCAGACCTTTTCGAAGGTCGGCTACGGGTTCACCTACGACACCCGCCGCACCGGGCTCGATCCCAATTCCGGGATCGTGCTGAAGTTCAACCAGGACTATGCCGGGCTTGGCGGCGATCTTGAATTCATCGAGACCACGGCCCTGGCGGGCGTCCAGAGGATGGTCTGGAACGAAGAGGTGACGCTGCGCGCCGAGCTTGAGGGCGGGGCGCTGACCATGCTGGGCGATTCCGAAAGCCGGGTGACCGAACGCTACTTCCTGAACGGCAAGATGCGCGGTTTCGACGGCAACGGCCTCGGTCCGCGCGAAGGCGACGAGGCGCTCGGGGGCAACATGTACGCCGTGGCCCGGTTCGAGGCCGAATTCCCGCTGGGCCTGCCCGCCGAATACGGCATCACCGGCGGCGTCTTCGCCGATTTCGGCACGGTCTGGGGGCTGGACAACACCGGCACCTCCTCGGGGCCTGTCGATGACGACTTCCATCTGCGGTCCGCGGTGGGGGTGTCGCTTTTCTGGAAGACCCCGCTCGGTCCGCTGCGCTTCAACTTCTCGAAGGCGGTCATGAAAGAGGACTACGACGAAGAGCAGAACTTCGACTTCACGATCTCGACGAGGTTCTGAGCCGATGCGCCGGGCGGGTCGCGGATGGGCGCTGGCCGCCGCGGCGGCGCTTGGCCTTGCCGGTCCGGCGCTGGCGCAGGACGGGCGTCCGGTCTTTCTCAGCCCGATCCTGACGCTCGATCAGGACCGTCTGTTCCAGGACAGCAAGGCCGGTCAGGCGATCGAGCAGGCGCTCGAGGCCGAAGCCGCCGCCCTGGCCGCCGAGAACCGGCGGATCGAGAGCGAGCTTGTGGCCGAGGAACGCGCGCTGACCGAACAGCGCGCCACGGTGCCGCCCGACCAGTTCCGGCCGCTGGCCGAGGCCTTCGACAGCAAGGTCGAAACGATCCGCGCCACGCAGGAGCGCAAGGCGCGCGAGCTGACCCAGCGCCGCGAGGGGGACCGGCAGGATTTCTTCCGCAAGGCACTGCCGGTTCTTGCCGAGATCGTGCGAGACCGCGGTGCCGTCGCGGTTCTGGCGCGCGAGGCGGTGATCCTGTCGGCCGGTCAGGTCGACATTACCGCCGACGCCATCGCTCTTTTGGACGAGCGGGTGGTCATCGACCCGGACGGCGAGGCAGTGCCGGACGCCGCCGAGGGCGCCGCGGCCGATCCTCCGGAGCCATCTTCTTTGGAGCCCGCAGCGCCGGAAGGAACGGGCCAGAGCGGCGACTAGGCGTCGCTTGTCTCGGCACGGACGAGTTGATACTGCGCTCCGTACCGCGTGATGAAAGCATATTCGCAATGTGCAAGGAGACAGGCTCGATGTCCGACAGTCAGGTCCTTGAGGCCGATATCGACGAAATCCAGAAGATTTTGCCGCACCGCTATCCGTTTCTGATGATCGACCGGGTGACGGACATCGTGCCGGGCCACAGCGCCGTCGGGATCAAGAACGTCTCGATCAACGAGCCGCATTTCCAGGGGCATTTCCCGTCGAAGCCGATCATGCCCGGGGTGCTGATCGTCGAGGCCATGGGCCAGACCGGCGGGGTTCTCGTTGGCAAGTCGGTGGATCTGTCCGAGGATGACCTGCTGGTCTATTTCATGGCGATGGACAAGTGCAAGTTCCGTCGGATGGTTGTTCCCGGCGACGTGCTCGAGCTGCATGTGACGGTCAAGCGCGGCGGCTCGAAGAAGGTCAAGATCTGGAAGTTCGAAGGTGTGGCGAAGGTCGGCGGCGAGATCGCGGCCGAAGCCGAATTCACCGCGATGATGGACATCAACCCGGAGTAAGCCGCCATGGCGATCGACCCCAGCGCCAAGATCCACCCCTCGGCCCTTGTCGAGGACGGTGCCGAGATCGGCCCCGGGGCCACGGTCGGCCCGTTCTCGGTGATCGGTCCGAAGGTCCGGCTCGGGCCGGATGTGGTGGTCAAAAGCCACGCGGTGGTGACCGGGCTGACCGAGATCGGCGACGGGACGGTGATCTTTCCCTTCGCCAATATCGGCGACATCCCGCAGGATCTGAAATACCGCGGCGAGGAAACCCGGCTGATCGTGGGCAAGCGCAACCGCATCCGCGAGGCGGTGACCATGAATACCGGCACCGAGGGCGGCGGCGGCATCACCCGGGTCGGCGACGATTGCCTGTTCATGACCGGCAGCCATGTCGGTCATGACGTTCAGGTCGGCAATGGCGTGATCGTGGCCAATCACGCGGCCTTTGCCGGGCATTGCATCATCGGCGACAATGTCGTCATCGGCGGGCTTGCCGGTATCCACCAATGGGTGCGGATCGGGCAGGGTGCGATCGTCGGCGCGCTGACCATGGTCACCAATGACGTGATCCCCTTCGGGCTGGTGCAGGGGCCGCGCGGCGTGCTGGACGGGCTGAACCTTGTCGGGCTCAAGCGCCGCGGCGTCGCGCGCGAGGATATTGCGGCGCTCCGGGCCGCTTTCCAGCATCTGGCCGAGGGCGAAGGCACCTTCCATCAGCGCGCGCGGCACCTCGCCGAGACCGCCGACAGCGCCTATGTGCGCCAGATGGTCGAGTTCGTGCTGGCCGATACCGACCGGTCCTTCCTGACGCCGAAACCCTGACGACGCGCCTATCGAGGCCCAGACCGGAGCGAGGACCGACCCGATGCCCGAGACTTCACCCGAGACCGTTGTCGGCACCACGGCCCTGATCGCCGGGGGCGGCGCGCTGCCCGCGCATCTTGCCCGCGCCATGGAGGCTGCGGGAATGCCCTTCCTGATCGCCCAGATCGAGGGCTTCGCGATGGACGAGGCCGACCGCTGGCCGGTCGAGACCTTCGCGCTGGAACGGCTCGCGGTGCTGTTCGATCTGCTGCACGGTCGCGGCGTGACCCGGGTGGTGCTGGCCGGAACGATCCGGCGGCCCCGGCTCGACCCCGAGCGGATCGACCCGCGCACCGCCCAGCTTCTGCCGCGCATCCTGCCCTATCTGGCGCAGGGCGATGACGGTCTCTTGCGCGCCGTGATCGCGCTGTTCGAGGAAGACGGGTTTGCCGTCGTCGGCGCCGATGCGGTCGCCCCCGATCTGCTGCCCGCGCCGGGCGTTCTGACCGGGGTCGCGCCCTCGAAAGCCGACGAGAAGGATGCGGCACGCGCCGCCGCCATCGTCGAGGGTCTCGGCGCGGTCGATGTCGGGCAGGGCGCGGTGGTGGCGCAGGGCCTGTGTCTGGCGGTCGAGACGCTGCCCGGGACCGATGCGATGCTGGCCTTCGTCGCCGAGACGGCGGCCGGTTGCCGTCCCGACCCCAGGGGCGCGCGGGGCGTGGTCTACAAGGCGCCCAAACCCGGGCAGGACCGCCGGGTCGATCTGCCTGCCATCGGGCCTGCGACCGTCGAGGCGGCCCACCGCGCGGGGCTTGCGGGGATCGTGCTGGAGGCGGGCGGCGTCATGGTGCTGGATCGCGCCGAAACCGTGGCCCGGGCCGACGCGCTGGGGGTCTTCATCTGGGTCCGGGAGCCGTGACGCGGCTTTTCTTCATCGCGGGCGAGCCTTCGGGCGATGCGCTCGGGGCGGCGCTGATCGCCGGGCTGAAAGAGCTCGATCCGGGGCTCGAGGTGCATGGGGTGGGCGGACCTCTCATGCAGGCCGAGGGGTTGGAAAGCCTTTTTCCGATGGACGAGCTGTCGGTGATGGGCATCGCCGAGGTGCTGCCGCGCTATGCGGCGCTGATGCGGCGGATCAAGGAATGCGCGGCCGAGGTGGTGCGGCTGTCGCCCGATGCGCTGGTGACCATCGACAGCCCGGATTTCTGCCTGCGGGTCGCGCGCCGGGTCAAGGCGCAAAGCCCTGTGCGCACGGTCCATTACGTGGCCCCCACGGTCTGGGCCTGGCGGCCGGGCCGGGCCGCGCGGATGGCCGAGGCGATCGATCAGGTGCTGGCGCTGTTCCCGTTCGAGCCGCCCTATATGGAAGCCGCCGGGATGCGTTGCGATTTCGTCGGGCATCCGGTGGTGGCCCAGCCCCGCGCCTCGGACCAGGAGGCCCGCGCCTTCCGCGACCGCCACGGCATCGCGGCAGACGCGCCGCTCTGCCTCGTGTTGCCGGGGTCGCGCGCGGGCGAGGTCGACCGGCTGGCGCCGGTCTTCGGCACGGCGCTGCAGACGGTCGCGTCCCAGCATCCGGGGCTGCGCGTCGTGGTGCCGACGACGGCGGGCGTGGCCGAGAGGGTCGCGGGCCTGACCGCCGCCTGGCCCGGCGCGCCGGTGCTGATCGACCCGCGCGCCGACGGCACTGCCGCGGCGGCCGCCAAGCGCGCCGCCTTCGCCGCGGCCGATCTGGCGCTGGCGGCCTCGGGTACCGTGTCGCTGGAACTGGCCGCGTCCGAAACGCCCATGGTCATCGCCTATGACATGAACTGGCTCAGCCGCCAGATCATCTGGCGGATGGTGCGGCTCGATACCGTGACACTGGTCAATATCGTCAGCGAAACCCGCGCGGTCCCCGAATTTCTGGGCGAGGCCTGCCAGCCCGGCCCGATCGCCGCCGCGCTGTGCCTGCTGCTGGAGGACCCGGCCTACCGCGCGCCCCAGATCGAGGCGATGCGCGTCACCATGGACCGGCTTGGCCAGGGCGGCGAGGCGCCGGGGCGGCGCGCCGCGCGCGCGGTGCTGGACGGTCTGGCGACGGCGCGGCGAAACTAGCGGGGCTCAGGGCGCCTCGACGATCCCCTGCATCCGGGTCAGAACCTCGGGCATCGTGCTTTGCACCAGCTCGATGATCTGCGGCTGCTGCGCGTTCAGCACCTTGGGCAGCTTCTGCATGACCGACCGGCCCTCGGGCGTGGCGTAGAAGTCGCGCAGCGCCTCGATTTCGTCCAGCGTCATCAGATCGGCCATCAGCTCGTCCTGCGACAGCATCAGCGCGCGCAGCCGGTCGGTATAGATCTCGGCATAAAGCGCCTCGATCCGCGACAGTTGCGAGGCGGTCAGGCGGGTGCCGCCGGCCTCGATGCTGGACACGGCCGGGCGCCACATCGAGCGCACGATTTCCTCGAGATCCATGTCGGCCACGGCGCGCTGGACATAGTCATGGGCCGCCTCCAGCCGGTCTTGGCGGGTTTCGTCGGCCCAAAGCGGCGCGGCGAGTAGAAGCCCGGCAAGGGCAACGGCAAGGGCAGGGCGCATCCGGGCGTTCTCCGTTCGATCCGGTTCGCGCTCAGGATGCAGGGCTGGCGCGGGCGGCTCAACCCCGATTCGCGCCGCGCCAGATCCAGCCGCCGCCCAGCACCCGGCTGCCCCCGGTCTCATAAAGCACGCAGGCCTGCCCGGGGCTCACACCCTCTTCGGGGGTCAGCAGCTCGACCTCGGCCTCGGTCTCGGACAGCGGCCGCAGGATCGCCGCGCGCGGCGGCCGGGTCGAGCGCACCTTGACCGAGACCTCCCATTCGGGCCGCGAGGTCAGGGGGGCATCGCCCAGCCAGTTGATTTCGCGGACCGGCACGATGCGGGTCGACAGCATCTCTTTCGGGCCGACCACGACCTGCCGCGCATCGACATCGAGCCGCACGACATAAAGCGGTTCGTCGAGCCCGCCGATCCCCAGCCCGCGGCGCTGGCCGATGGTGTAATGGATCACGCCCTTGTGGGTCCCCAGCACGCGGCCATCGGCATGGACGATCTCGCCCGGTTCGGCGGCACCCGGGCGCAGCTTTTCGATCACCGAGGCATAGTTGCCCTCGGGCACGAAGCAGATGTCCTGACTGTCGGGCTTGTCCGCGACCGGCAGCCCGTATTTCGCGGCCAGCGCCCGGGTCGCGTCCTTGTTGGGCAGATGCCCCAGCGGGAATCGCAGGTAATCAAGCTGGTCGGGCGTGGTCGAGAACAGGAAATAGGACTGATCGCGCGCCGGATCGGCCGCGCAATGCAGCTCGGCCCCGTTCGGCCCGATCTTGCGCTGGATGTAGTGGCCGGTCGCCATGCAGTCGGCGTCCAGATCCTTGGCCGTCGCCAGCAGGTCGCGGAACTTGACCCGCTCGTTGCAGCGGATGCAGGGCACCGGCGTCGCGCCCGCCAGATAGCTGTCGGCGAATTCCTCGATCACCGCGTCGCGGAAGAGGTTTTCATAGTCGAGCACGTAATGCGGAAAGCCCACGCTTTCGGCCACCCGGCGGGCGTCGTGGATGTCGCGGCCCGCGCAACAGGCGCCCTTCTTGGCCAGCGCCGCGCCGTGGTCGTAAAGCTGCAAGGTGATTCCCACCACGTCATAGCCTTCCTCGGCCAGCATCGCGGCCACGACCGAACTGTCCACGCCGCCGGACATGGCGACCAGCACGCGGGTTTCGGATTCGGGCTTTGCAAAGCCCAGCGAGTTCAGAGCGCGCGGGGCGCCGTCGCGTGGCATCGTGGGAACTCCAGGGAACAAGTCTCGGGCAATATAGGAAAATGCGAGATACTCTCAAGACCCGCCTTCACCCACCTTTAAGCAGGAAAACGCCACCCTCGCGCCGGATTTGCAAGGGATAAGTAGCCATGTTCCTGAAACGTATCGACGGGCCTCGCACCGTTAACTTGCCTGACGGCACCACCATGAGCCGGGCCGACCTTCCCCCGGTCGACACCCGCCGCTGGGTGGCCAGCCGCAAGGCGGCCGTGGTCAAGGCCGTCGCCGCGGGCCTGATCTCCGAGGAGGAGGCGCTTGATCGCTACACCCTGTCCGCCGAGGAATTTTCCAGCTGGAAGAAGGCAGTACGCGAGTTCGGGATCGCCGGGCTCAAGGTCACGTCGCTCAAATCAAACCGCCGGACAGAGCTTTGAGGACGGTCGAGTCGAATTGCTTCTAGACAACCTCAAATTGTAAATGCTAGGGTAAATGTTAAGGTAACGTGCAATTAACCATTGTTCGTCAGGGTGCGACAAAGTTCGACGGTACTTAGCGGAGACCTAGCCATGCGCGTTCTGTTGGTGGAAGACGATCCGACCACAGCGAAGAGCATCGAGCTTATGCTGACCCATGCCAACCTCAACGTCTATACCACAGACCTTGGGGAAGAGGGCATAGATCTTGCAAAGCTCTATGACTACGATTTGATTCTTCTTGACCTCAACCTGCCCGACATGAACGGGCATGAGGTCCTGCGTCAGCTGCGTCTGGCACGCATCGACACGCCGATCCTGATCCTCTCGGGCGCAGCCGATACCGAGAACAAGATCAAGGGCTTCGGCTTCGGCGCGGACGATTACATGACCAAGCCGTTCCACCGCGAGGAACTTGTGGCGCGGATCCACGCCATCATCCGCCGGTCCAAGGGGCACTCTCAGTCGGTGATTCGCACCGGCAAGATCGAGGTCAACCTGGACGCCAAGACGGTCGAGGTCGAAGGCAAGCCGGTGCATCTGACCGGCAAGGAATATCAGATGCTCGAGCTTCTGTCGCTTCGCAAGGGGACGACCCTGACCAAGGAGATGTTCCTGAACCATCTCTATGGCGGCATGGACGAGCCCGAGCTGAAGATCATCGACGTCTTCATCTGCAAGCTGCGCAAGAAGCTCGCCCAGGCCACGGGCGGCGAAACCTATATCGAGACGGTCTGGGGCCGGGGCTATGTCCTGCGCGACCCCGAGCCGGGTCAGGCCATGCCGGGGTCCTTCGCTATCGGCGCCTGAGGCGGCGCCGAACGCACCCGCTGGAAATCCGGCCTCAGCCCCCCTATCACTCTGCCAGGGGCAATGCGGGGGGCCGGAATGACCGACGAACGTTCTGTCGAAGCGCTGTCGGAGACCGAGGCGCGGGCCGAACTGGCCCGGCTGGCCAAGGCCATTGCCGAGGCCGATGCCGCCTATCACCAGGAAGACGCGCCCACTCTTTCGGATGCGGCTTATGATGCGCTCAAGCGGCGCAATGCGGCGATCGAGGCCCGGTTTCCCGCACTGAAGCGGGCCGACAGCCCGTCCGACCGGGTCGGGGCCGCGCCCGCCGAAGGGTTCGCCAAGATCGCCCATGTGCGGCGCATGCTGTCGCTGGCCAATGCCTTCGATGGCGCCGACGTGACCGAGTTCGACGCCCGCATCCGCCGCTATCTGGGGCTCGCCGATGAGGCGCCGCTTCTCTACACGGCCGAGCCCAAGATCGACGGTCTGTCCCTGTCGCTGCGCTATGAGGCGGGTCAACTGGTGCAGGCCGCGACCCGGGGCGATGGCGAGGTCGGCGAGAACGTCACCGCCAATGCCCGCACCATCGCCGACATCCCCCGGGTGCTGGACGGTGCCCCCGACATCCTCGAGGTGCGGGGCGAAGTCTACATGGCCCATGCCGATTTCGAGGCATTGAACGAACGCCAGGCCGAAACCGGCGCCAAGACCTTCGCGAATCCGAGGAATGCCGCCGCCGGATCGCTGCGCCAGCTCGACCCCGCCATTACCGCCGCCCGTCCGCTGAAGTTCTTCGCCTATGCCTGGGGCGAGGTCTCGGCCCCCCTTGCCGACACCCAGATGGGCGCCATCGAGCGGCTGAAAGCGCTGGGCTTTCAGGTCAATCCGCTGACCGTCCTCTGCGATGGCCCCCAGGCGCTCGCCGCCCATTACGCCCGGATAGAACAGCGCCGCGCGACGCTCGGCTATGATATCGACGGCGTCGTCTACAAGGTGAACGACCTCGCCCTGCAGGAGCGGCTGGGGTTCCGCGCGACCACGCCCCGCTGGGCCATCGCCCATAAATTCCCGGCCGAGCTGGCCTGGACCCGGCTCGACCGGATCGAGATCCAGGTCGGGCGCACCGGCGCGTTGTCGCCGGTGGCGCGGCTGCATCCGGTGACGGTGGGCGGCGTTGTCGTCTCGAACGCGACGCTTCACAACGAGGATTACATCGCGGGCCGCGATTCGAAGGGCAAAGAGATCCGCGGCGGCAAGGATATCCGCGAGGGCGACTGGGTGCAGGTTTACCGCGCGGGTGACGTGATCCCGAAGGTGGCCGATGTCGACCTTGCCAAGCGCCCCGAGGGCACCGAGCCGTTCCGCTTTCCCACCAAGTGCCCCGAATGCGGGTCCGAGGCGATCCGCGAAGAGGGCGATGCGGTCCGCCGCTGTTCGGGCGGGCTGATCTGTCCGGCCCAGGCGGTCGAGCGGCTCAAGCATTTCGTCAGCCGCGGGGCCTTCGACATCGAGGGGCTCGGCGCGAAACAGGTCGAGGCGCTCTGCAATGACGGCTGGATCAGGGAGCCCGCCGACATCTTCGAGCTTGAGACCCGTTATGGCGAAGGTCTTCAGCAGTTGAAGAACCGCGAAGGCTGGGGCGAGAAATCGGCGACGAACCTTTTCGCCGCCATCGCGGCGCGGCGGACGATCCCGCTCGACCGGCTGATCTTCGCGCTCGGCATCCGCCATCTGGGCGAGGCCGCGGCCGATCTTCTGGCCCGCAACTTCCAGACCTGGGAGGCGTTCGAGGCGGCCGTGACCCATGCCACGGTTGGCGAGGGCCCGGACTGGGAGGCGCTTTTGGCGATCGACGGGATCGGCACGGTGATGGCCAGCTCGCTGATCACCGCCTTCCATCAGGAGGCCGAGCGCGCCTCGATCGACCGGCTGGTCGCGCATCTGACGGTAGAACCGGTGGCGCCAAGGGGGACGGCCGACAGCCCGGTCGCGGGCAAGACGGTGGTCTTCACCGGCACGCTGGAAAAGATGAGCCGGGCCGAGGCCAAGGCGCGGGCCGAGGCGCTGGGGGCCAAGGTCGCGGGCTCGGTTTCGAAGAAAACCGATCTGGTGGTGCTGGGGCCGGGCGCCGGGTCGAAGGCCAAGAAGGCCGAGGAACTGGGAATCGAGACCGTCGACGAGGATGGCTGGCTGGCCCTGATCGGGGGCGCATGAGCGGTCGGCCCGATATCCTCTTTCCGCTTTTCGGGGCGCTTGAAAAGCTCGACGGCATCGGGCCGAAATCGGCCAAGCTATTGGCGCAGACGGGCATCGAGAAGCCGCGCGATCTGATTTTCACGCTGCCCCATACCGGCATCGACCGCCGTCCGGTCGAGACCGTCGCCAGCGTCGCGCCGGGCGAGGTCGCGACTGTCGAGGTGCTGGTCGGCGCCCATATGCCCGCCTCCGGCAAGGGCCGGCCTTACCGGATTCAGGTGCAGGATGCGGAAACCGCATTCCAGTTGGTCTTCTTCCATGCCCGCGGCGATTACCTGTCGAAGATCCTGCCCGAAGGCGCGCGGCGGGTGATTTCGGGCAGGGTCGAGATCTTCGACGGCATGGCCCAGATCGTCCATCCCGACCACGTCCTCCCGCCGGGCGAGGCCGCGGAGATCCCCGATTTCGAGCCGGTCTATCCGCTGACCGCCGGGCTTACGCTGAAGACGATGACGAAGGCCGTGGCCTCGGCGCTGACCCGCGCGCCCGATCTGCCGGACTGGATCGACCCGGCGCTTCTGGTGCGCGAGGGCTGGCCCGGATGGCGCGCGGCGCTGGAGGCTGCCCATGCGCCGCAATCCGCGCGCGACATCGCCGCCACGGCGCCCGCGCGCCAGCGGCTGGCCTATGACGAATTGCTGGCCCATCAGCTGACGCTGGCGCTGGCCCGGGCCGATCAGCGCCGCGCCAAAGGGCGGCCCAGCCAGGGCGACGGGCGGTTGCGGCGCAAGGTGCTGGCGGCGCTGCCCTTCCGGCCGACCGATGCGCAGGCCCGCGCGATGGACGAGATCGCCGAGGACATGGGCGCCGAGGCGCGGATGACCCGGCTTTTGCAGGGCGATGTGGGCTCGGGCAAGACGCTGGTCGCGTGGATGGCGCTGCTGGTGGCGGTCGAGGCGGGCGGGCAGGGCGTGATGATGGCCCCGACCGAGATCCTCGCCCGCCAGCATCTGGAAAGCCTGCAACCGCTGGCCGAAAGCGCGGGCGTGGTTATCGAGATCCTGACCGGGCGCGACAAGGGCCGCGAACGCGCGGCCAAGCTGGCGGCGCTGGCGGCGGGCGATATCCAGGTGCTGGTCGGCACCCATGCGGTCTTTCAGAAGGATGTCGAATTCCGCGACCTGCGCCTGGCCATCGTCGACGAACAGCACCGCTTCGGCGTCGCGCAGCGGGTCGAGCTGTCGGCCAAGGGGCGGGGCGTCGACATGCTGGTGATGACGGCAACCCCCATTCCGCGCAGTCTGGCGCTGGCGACCTATGGCGATCTCGACATCTCGGTGCTGGATGAAAAGCCGCCGGGGCGGACGCCGGTCAAGACCGCGCTGGTCTCGGTCGAGCGGATGGAAGAGGTCGTGGCCCATCTGCGAAAGGCAGTGGCCGAGGGGCGGCAGGCCTATTGGGTCTGCCCGCTGGTCGAGGAATCCGAGGTCTCGGATCTGACGGCCGCCGAAGAGCGCTTCAAGCGCTTGCGCGCGGTCTTCGGCGACAAGGTCGGGCTGGTGCATGGCCAGCTGCCGCCCGCCGAGAAGGATGCCGCGATGCGCGCCTTCCAGCGGGGCGAAACCTCGGTTCTGGTCGCGACCACGGTGATCGAGGTGGGGGTGAACGTGCCCAATGCCTCGATCATGCTGATCGAGCGGGCCGAGGGGTTCGGGCTGGCGCAACTGCACCAGCTTCGGGGCCGGGTCGGGCGCGGAGCGGCGGCCTCGACCTGCCTTCTGATGTATCAGGCGCCCCTGGGCGAGGCCGGGCGGCGGCGGCTTGAGATCCTGCGCGAAACCGAGGACGGGTTCCGCATCGCCGAGGAAGACCTGGCGATGCGCGGCGCGGGCGATCTGATCGGCACTGCGCAATCGGGGCTGCCGCGCTTTCGGATCGCCGATCTGGAACGGCAGGCCGCGCTGATGGCCGTGGCGCAAAGCGATGCCCGCAAGCTTCTGGCCGACGATCCGGGCCTTGCCGGGCCGCGCGGGCAGGCGGCGCGGGTGCTTCTGTGGCTGATGGAACGCGACAAGGCGATTCGTCTCATCAAGGCGGGCTAAGCCCCTGGTCCGACGGCATCTGTTAAATGTTCCTAAAAAGTTCTTTACAGGTGGCGCCGGAAATGAGAACAAAGTAGCAACACTGATCGACACCGGAGCCCGACCCATGCTGACCGAGCTGAGATCCGTCCTGACCCGCTGCCGCGCCACGCTTTGGCAGGACGCCGCAGGCGCCGCCGCGCTGATGGTGCTGCTGGTCGCGGGGCTCCATCTTCCGGGGCTTGTCTGAGCCCCATCCGCTGCCTGCTGTCCTGTGCCGGACCCGTCCCCGGGTAGTCGCGAAGCCTGCCTCTTCCGCCGCGCCGGACCGCTTCCTGACCGCCGCCTCCTCCCTGGGAGTGCGGCGGCTTTTTTGTGCACGGGGCAGGGCCCAAAGCAAAACGCCCCGCCGGGCAAGCCGGGCGGGGCGTCTTAAACGGGCGCGAAGGGATGTCAGCCGACGAAGGCTTTCTCGACCACATATTCGGCGGGTTCGGAATTGGCGCCCTCGTTCAGGCCCCAGCCTTCCATGATCGCCATCACGTCCTTGTTGAAGTCGAGCGATCCGCAGACCATGGCGCGGTCGATGGCAGGGTCCATCTGGGTGCCGTCAAGGCCGAGATCTGCGAAGACCTTGCCCGAGGCGAGGTTGTCGGTCACCCGGCCCATCCATTTCGACGTCTCGCGGGTCGTGGTGGGATAGTATTTCAGCTTGTCGCCGACGAATTCCCCGATCAGCGGGTCCTCGGGCAGGCTTTCGATCAGCTGGCGGCCGAATTCCAGTTCCGCCACCTCGCGGCAGGTATGCATCATGATGACCTCGTCATACCGCTCGTAGGTATCGGGGTCGCGCATCAGGCTGGCGAAGGGGGCGATGCCGGTGCCGGTCGCCAAAAACCACAGACGCTTGCCGGGCAGCAGCGCATCGAGCACCAGCGTGCCGACGGGTTTGGGGCGCAGGATGATCTGGTCGCCGGGCTGGATATGCTGAAGCCGCGAGGTCAGCGGGCCGTCCTGCACCTTGATCGAGTAGAAATCGAGGCCTTCGTCCCAGGAGGGCGAGGCGATCGAATAGGCGCGCATGATCGGCTTGCCGTCATCGCCCGGCAGCCCGATCATCACGAATTCGCCCGAGCGGAAGCGCAGCGATTGCGGACGCGAGGTGCGGAAATAGAACAGCCGGTCGGTATAGTGGCGAACCTCGGTCACGGTCTGCGCATCGGGCAGGGTCTTCTTGGCGGGCTCTGTCACGGCAGTCTGCTGGTTCATGAATGTCACGCGACGGGGCGAGCGCCCCGTTCCTCCTTCTAGGTGTCCTTCTCGGGCGGGAAAACCCCCATCGCGCCCCTCAGCAGGTCGCAATTCCGTTACCACCCGGCGGGCCGGGTTTTCGACGATTGCGGTAACGGCGACCATGACTCAGATCAAGCGCAAATGCCGCGGTGCTGTCGTGCGCTATGCCGCAGCGCGCAGGGTTGACGGTGGCGCGGCCGGGCGGCACACGCGATGGCCGACACGCAACGCCATGGAGTTTCAGAGCATTGGCTTGTCCGCCGGTTTCAATTTGCAAATGCAAAAAACCTGTTACGCTGCGTTGCTCCCGGGGAAATGTCGTCCTCGATGCAATTGCCTCCGGGCCGTCTGGTATTTGACAATTTATGAAAATCGAGCAGGCGAAACTCCGAATCCGTCAAGTCGGCTGGTTGCGGTCTCTTCCGGTGCATTTTGTCGATCTGCTGCTTGCCGGTGCCCGGCTGCGCAGCTTTCGCCGGGGCGAGGCGCTGTTTCACATGGCCGATCCGTCACCGGACATGGTTGGAATCGTTGACGGAGTGGTTGACGTGGTGCTTGAGCCCGGAGTCGACGGCCCGCGTCTTGGCTTTGTCGCCAAGGCCGGAAACTGGCTTGGCGCCGTCGGCATGCCGGGCATGACGCAGCGGCGCATCTCGGCGATTGCGCGGCGCGATGCCTCCGTGCTGGCGGTCTCGGCGCATCATATCGAGACGGTTGCAATGTCCGATCCCGACACCTGGCGCCACGTTGCGGCGAACATTGTCAGTCATTTCGACAACCTCGGCCAGTTGCTGCATGCAAATGTGCATCGCGACAATTCGGTTCGCATCCTCATTACCCTGCGCCGCCTTTACGATTTCAACGATGGCGCCACCGAGTTTCCGCTGACCCAGGCCGATCTTGCGGAAATGGCCGGGCTGTCGCGGAATTCCGCCAACCGGGTGATGCGGCGCCTGGTCGAGGAGGGGCTGATCGAGACCGGCTATGGCTGGGTGCGGATCGTCGATCAGCCGCGGATCATGAACATCTTGAAACGGTCGCATCTGCCGGTCTGGGCCGGTTGCGAACGGCTGGAGGCCTGACCCGGCCTGACCCGGCCTGACGCGCGCGGAGCGACCATTGCGCGCAGTCCCCATGGGGAAGAGTTTGGTTTTGCTTGAGACACGCAAGATCATCGGCGATAAACCGAGGCTACGTCCCCGAAGGGGGGGGATGCTCAGATCTTGGGAGGATCGCATGAAAGCTCTGACCACTACCGCCACGGCCGTGGCCCTGACCCTGTCCGCCGGGGCCGCCTTCGCGGCCTGCGATCCGGGCGAAGCCGTTATCAAGTTCAGCCATGTCACCAGTGCGACCAGCCCCAAGGGCCTTGCCGCCGACCTGCTGGCCGCCCGCGTCAATGACGAGATGGACGGCAAGGTCTGCATGGAAGTCTATCCCAACACCACGCTTTACGACGACGACAAGGTGCTGGAGGCGATGCTGAACGGCGATGTCCAGATGGCCGCGCCGTCGCTGTCGAAATTCGAGAAATACACCAAGAAGCTGCGGATCTTCGATCTGCCCTTCATGTTCAAGAACATGGATGCCATCGACGCGTTCCAGAACTCCGAAACCGGCCAGGCGATGAAGCAGTCGATGATGCGCCGGGGACTTCTGGGGCTGGAATTCTGGCATAACGGGCTCAAGCAGTTCTCGGCCGACAAGCCGCTGCTGCTGCCCGAGGATGCCAAGGGGCTGAAATTCCGGGTGCAGGCCTCTGACGTGCTGGTGGCGCAGATGGAAGCGCTCGATGCCAGCCCGCAGCCGATGGCCTTCTCCGAGGTCTATGGCGCGCTGCAGACGGGCGTCGTCGACGGGCAGGAAAACACCTGGTCGAACATCTACACCCAGAAGTTCTTCGAGGTGCAGGATGGCATCACCGAGACCAACCATGGCGTGATCGACTACATGGTCGTGACCTCGGTCGAATGGTGGGAGGGGCTCGACCCCGAGATCCGCGACCAGCTGGCCACCATCCTGCATGAGGTGACGGTCGAGCGGAACACCGAGTCGACCAATGTCAACCAGCAGGCCAAGCAGGCGATCATCGACGCGGGCACCACGGTGCGCGAACTGACGCCCGAACAGCGTCAGGCCTGGGTCGATGCCATGAAGCCGGTCTGGGCCCAGTTCGAGGGCGATGTCGGTGCCGACGCCATCGCGGCGGCGCAGGAAATCAACGACCAGTACTAAGACGCCGTACCGGCGCCGGGCGGCGGTGGCTCTGACGGGCACCGCCGCTTCTGGCACCTGTTCGCCATGCCCGAGGGAGGCCTGGGACGATGAGTGGAGCCTATCGGCCAAAAACCGCGCTGGGGCGCGCGGTCCATGCCGTCGAAGAGACGGTGATCGCGCTTCTGCTGGGGCTGATGGTGCTGGTCACCTTCGTCAACGTGGTGCTGCGCTATGTCTTCAACGCGAGCCTCGTCTGGAGCCTCGAGCTGACGCTGATCCTGTTCGCCTGGCTGGTGCTGTTCGGCATCGCCTACGGGTTCAAGATCACCATGCATCTGGGGGTGGACGCGGTCCTCAACATGCTGTCGTCCCGGGCCCAGCGGCTCTTTTCTCTCGTCGCGGTGGCGATCTGTCTGGTCTATGCGGCGCTGATGATGAAAGGGGCCTGGGATTACTGGGCGCCCTTCGCGAACCTGGCGCCGACGACCGGGCACTGGTTTCCGACCGGCTTCGAGGAGATGAAGCCCTGGGATTATCGCGGCTATGTGCCGACCGAGCGGATCCCGCTGCCCGAGTTCCTGCGCGCGCCGCTGGAATACCTGTTCCTGCCCGAGGGCGAGGACCCCTACGAAAAACTGCCCATCGCCGTGCCCTACGCGATCATCCCGTTCGGGGTGGCGATGATGCTGTACCGGCTGATCGAGGCGGCTTTCCGGATCATCACCGGCCGCCAGCAGGGGCTGATCGTCAGCCACGAGGCAGAGGACGCGGTCGAAGAAGCCGCCCGCGAGAAGGACGCCTGAGCCATGCATGTCGTGCTTTTGTTTGTCATGGTCGTGGGGTTCCTGCTGATCGGCGTGCCGATCGCGGTGTCGCTGGGCATGGCCTCGATCATCTTCCTGCTGCTGTTCTCCGACACCTCGCTGGCGGCGGTGGCGCAGTCGCTCTATCACTCGATGGCGGGGCATTACACGCTGCTCGCCATTCCATTCTTCATCCTTGCCTCGAGCTTCATGTCGACGGGCGGCGTCGCGCGGCGGATCATCCGCTTTGCCATCGCCTGCGTCGGGCATCTGCGGGGCGGGCTGGCCATTGCGGGCGTCTTCGCCTGCATGCTGTTTGCAGCCCTTTCGGGCTCGTCCCCCGCGACCGTGGTGGCCATCGGGTCGATCGTGATCGCGGCGATGCGGAAGGTGGGCTATACCCGCGACTTCGCGGCGGGCGTGATCTGCAACGCGGGCACGCTGGGCATCCTCATTCCGCCCTCCATCGTGATGGTGGTCTATGCCTCGGCAACCGATGTCTCGGTCGGCCGGATGTTCCTGGCGGGCGTCATCCCCGGCACCGTCGCCGGGCTGATGCTGATGACCGCGATCTATGTCATGGCCCATGTGAAGGGCATGCCCAAGGGCGAATGGCTGGGCTGGGGCGAGATCTGGGCCAGCTTCCGCGAGGCCTTCTGGGGGCTGATGCTGATCGCCATCATCATGGGCGGCATCTACGGCATTCCGGGCGTCGCCTCGGCGGTCTTCACGCCGACCGAAGCCGCCGCCGTGGCCTCGGTCTATGCCTTCCTGATCGCGATCTTCGTCTATCGCGACATGGGCCCCCTGAAGGCGCGGGACGGGCGCGGGCCGGTTGCGCTTTGGCAGAGGCCGCAGGCGCTGCTGACCGGGTTCATCCACCGCGACACCCGGCGCACGCTTCTGGATGCGGCGAAGTTGACCATCATGCTGATGTTCATCATCGCCAATGCGCTGATCCTCAAGCATGTGCTGACCGACGAGCAGATCCCGCAGAAGATCGCCAGCGCGATGCTCGAAGCGGGCTTCGGCAAGATCGTCTTCCTGATCGTGGTCAACGTGATCCTGCTGATCGGCGGGCAGTTCATGGAGCCCTCGGGGCTGATCGTGATCGTGGCGCCGCTGGTTTTCCCGATCGCGATCGAGCTGGGGGTCGATCCGATCCATCTGGGCATCATCATGGTGGTGAACATGGAAATCGGGATGATCACACCGCCCGTCGGGCTGAACCTCTTCGTGACCTCGGGCGTGGCGGGCATGTCGATGATGCGGGTGGTGCGCGCGGCGCTGCCGTTCCTGGCGGTGCTGTTCGTCTTCCTGATCCTGGTGACCTATGTGCCCTGGCTCTCGATCTGGTTGCCGACATCGTTGATGGGCCCCGAACTGATCACCAACTGATCCGGCGGAGCGCCGGGACCATGTCCCGGCGCACGCTTTCACGTGTTGCGCCGCGCCAGGGGCGCGTCGCCCGACCGGTTCGGGCGATGCCCGAACCGGAGGCCGCGGTCCGTGTTTGAGGTGGAGTCCGCTGCTCAGGCGCAGGCGGCGGCCTCGGCTGCGTCGAACGCGTCGAGCGTGGCTTCGAGCGACAGCATGATCGAGGCGTGGCGGTTCTTGTAGTCGCGCGCGGGCAGCAGCACTTCGAGCCCCTCGAAGGGCGCCGAGGGCGCCGGGCCCTCGTCCTTCAGCATCGCCCGAAGCTGATCGCGCGCGGTCTCGACCTCGGCGCGGGTCCGCCCGAGGATCGCCGTGCCCACGACAGAGGCCGCGGCCTGACCGAGCGCGCAGGCCTTCACGTCCTGCCCGAAGCGCACGATCCGCCCGTCCGCGACATCGAGATCGACCGTCACCGTCGAGCCGCAAAGCGGCGAGCGCTTGCGCGCGGTGCCCATCGGGGCCTCGAGCCGGTCGAGATGCGGGATCTCGGCGGCGAGTGCCAGGATCTTCTGCGAGTAGAGCTTGATCAGATCGTTCTGGGCATTCATGGCGTTTCCTTCCGCGCTCGCCTGTCCTAGATAACGCGCGCGCGTCCGAATTCAAAGGAGTTCCCGAATGGCCTTCGACCCTGCCAGCCTTCGCTACAACGAGGCCGGGCTGATCCCCGCCATCGCCCAGGACGCGGCCGGAACGGTGCTGATGATGGCCTGGATGACGGCCGAGGCGGTGGCGCGTACGCTGGAAACAGGCCGGGTGACCTACTGGTCGCGCTCGCGCCAGGCGTTCTGGGTCAAGGGCGAGACCAGCGGCCATGTCCAGCGGCTGATCGAGATGCGGGTCGATTGCGACCGCGACTGCCTGCTGGTGCTGGTCGAGCAGGAAGGCCCCGCCTGCCACACCAACCGTCGGAGCTGTTTCTACACCGCGATCCGCGACGGTGCCGAGGTCGAGATCCTGTCGCCGATGGCGGATTAAAGCCCGACCATGCGGCGGATGTCGGCAGGCGTTGCCCCCTCGGCGCGATAGGCGGCGATGGCGCGGGCGTCGTCGCGCTTGGCCAGCCGCTTGCCCGCGTCGTCGAGGATCAGCCGGTGGTGGTGATAGGCGGGGGTCGGCAAGCCCAGCAGCGCCTGCAACAACACATGGATCGGGGTCGCCTCGAAAAGATCCTCGCCGCGCGTGACCTCGTCGATCTCCTGGAAGGCGTCATCGACCACCACGGCCAGGTGATAGGATGTGCCCAGGTCGCGTCGGGCCAGCACCACATCGCCGACGGTTTCGATCAGCGCCCTGGCGTCGAGACGGTGCGGGCCGGGGTGCATTGGGCCGGTCTCGGTGAAGGCGGGCAGGTGGGGGCCGAGCCGGTCGAGCGCGCGCGCCATGTCCAGTCGGATCGCGTCCTCGGGCCCGGCATCGGACAGCGGCCGTTCGCGGCAGGTGCCGGGATAGACGAGCCCGTCGGGCCCGATGACCGGCGCGCCCGCCTGCGGGGCCGACAGGGCCGCGCGGATATCGGCACGGCGGCAGCGGCAGGGGTAGGTCAGCCCCATGGCGCACAGCCGGTCTAGCGCGGCGCGATAGGCCGAGAGCCGACCGGACTGGCGCAGCACCGGGCGCGGCCAGTCGAGCCCGAGCCAGGCCAGATCGTTATAGATCTGCGTCTCCCAGTCGGGGCGCGACCGGGCGGTATCGATGTCCTCGATCCTCAGCAGCATCTGGCCGCGCTCGAAGGCGGTCAGCGCCGCGAAGGCATGGCCGAGATGCAGCGGGCCGGTCGGAGACGGGGCGAAGCGGGTGCGCATGGCGCGTTTGCTAGCGCGCGCCGGAGGGAAGGGCCAGAGTGCCTAAAGCCCCGCCCGGCGGTCCGCCCCGCGCTGAAAGATCAGAATCCAGGCCAGGACGATGAACATCGGATGGGTCAGCCCGCCCGAGAAGATGATCGCCGGGATCCAGATCACCAGCGTCACCAGCGCGACGAACCAGCGCCCGATCAGCAGGATCGAAAGCGGCGGCAGGAAGAGGGCGAGAATGTAAAGCATCGGGCCTCGGCGCATCGGAAACGGTCCCGCCCTATATGGGGCGTGCGACGCGGATGTGAAGCGCTCAGCCTTCGGCCCCAAGCCAGGCCGTCCAGTCTGCCTTGGCGCGGTCGGTATAGCCCTTGTAACGGTCGCGCCGCCCGCGCCGCCCGCCCTTCAGCCCCTCGACCGGCGGGAAGAGCCCGAAATTGACGTTCATCGGCTGGAAGGTCTTGGCCTCGGCTCCGCCGGTGATATGGGTCACGAGCGCGCCCGTCGCCGTGGTGGCAGGCACCGCAGGCAGGCTGCGGCCCTTTATCGCCGCCGCCGCCAGCCGTCCGGCCAGCAGTCCCATGGCCGAGGATTCGACATAGCCCTCGACCCCGGTCACCTGTCCGGCAAAGCGGATATGCGGCTTCGATCTCAGCCGCAATTCGGCGTCAAGCAGGGTCGGCGAATTCAGGAAGGTGTTGCGGTGGATGCCGCCCAGCCGCGCGAAACGGGCATTCTCCAGCCCCGGAATCATCCGAAAAACATCGGCTTGCGCGCCATACTTCATCTTGGTCTGGAAGCCCACGATGTTGTAGAGCGTCCCCAGCGCATTGTCGCGGCGCAACTGGACGATGGCATGGGCCTTGATGTCGGGCGCATGCGGATTGGTCAGCCCCACGGGCTTCATCGGACCATGGCGCAGGGTTTCGCGGCCGCGCTCGGCCATCACCTCGATGGGCAGGCAGCCGTCGAAATAGCCCGCCGTCTCGCCCTCGTGAAAGGCCGTTTTCTCGGCTGCCAGCAGGGCGTCGATGAAGGCCTCATATTGCGCGCGGTCCATCGGGCAGTTCAGATAGGCGGTGCGTTCCTCTTCGGTCTCGCCCTTGTCGTAGCGCGACTGGAACCAGGCCTTGGACAGGTCGATGCTGTCGAAATGCACGATGGGGGCGATGGCGTCGAAGAAGGCCAGCGCCTCGGCCCCGGTCTCGGCCCGGATCGCCTGACCCAGCGCGTCCGAGGTCAGCGGGCCGGTCGCGAAGATCCAGTGGCCGTCCTCTGGAAGCGACGTGATTTCAGAGCCTTCACGCCGGATCTTCGGGTGGCGCATCAGCCGTTCGGTGACGCCTTGCGAAAACGCCTCGCGATCGACGGCCAGTGCGCCGCCTGCGGGCAGGCGGTGGGTGTCGGCCATGTCCATGATCAGGCTGCCCGCCGCGCGCATCTCCCAATGAAGAAGGCCCACGGCATTCTGTTCGTCATCGTCCGAGCGGAACGAGTTCGAACAGACCATTTCGGCCAGATCGCCGGTCTTGTGCGCGAAGGTGCCGGTCTGGGGGCGCATTTCGTGGATCACCACGTCGATCCCGGCCGAGGCGGCCTGCCAGGCGGCCTCGGACCCGGCCATGCCGCCGCCGACGATATGAAGCGTGTCTGTCATGGCGCCCGATCTAGCGGGCGGGCGGGGCGAAGGAAAGGGGGGCCGTTCAGCCCGACTGGGCCCGGCCCATCCCGGCAGCGTCCAGACCGCGTTCATCGGCCACGATTTCGTCAAGCGCGGTCTGATAGGCCGCCCGCTCGGCCGATCCGGGCCCGTCCGCCGCGCGTCCGGACCGGGGCTCGGCGCCCAGCGCGACCGCCAGAAGCCCGGCGGCCAGCGCCATATCGAGCGACAGGCGGTCGGGATCGGGCGGCAGGGCGGCGATGCCGAGGCGGATTGCGACCGCCGTCGTCAGCAGGTAGAAGGCCAGCAGCAGCGCCGCGGGGCGTGCTCCGACGCCGGACAGCAGCCCGGCGGTGCAAAGCCAGATGATCGTGGCCCCGGCCCAGTCCAGAACGCTGCGCGGATCGGGCGGCAGCACCTGCAGGTGCGGCGCACCGGTCCGGAACGCTGCGATCACGCAAAGCGCCAGGGTCACGCGCAACAGCGCATGCAAACGGTTGGGGGAAACCCCCATGAGATTTTGATGCCCAAACATCACGGCGAGGCCCCTCATTCCTCGTTCGAGATACGGCGTCTTTCCGAAATGACGTCAAAGTCTGACCCGTGCACGCCTCAATTGTGGCAGCACAAAGGAAGATGTTTCGGATTTTTGCCGTCTTGTCGGGACCCCGGTCCACGCGGGGTCCCTGACCGAGGGGCCGAGCCTCAGGTGGCCGGGTCTTCCGGGGCGTCCTCGCCCTGATCGGCGATCCGCGCGACCGAGACAACCTCTTCGCCGGTGCCCGCATCGAGCACCCGCACACCGCCCGCCGAGCGGGACCGGAAGCTGATCTGATCCACGGGCACCCGGATCGATTGCCCGCGCGAGGTGGCCAGCATCACCTGATCGTCCATCTCGACCGGGAAGGAGGCCACAAGCGGCCCGCCACGCAGCGCCTTGTCGATGGCCTGCACGCCCTGGCCACCGCGACCGCGCACCGGATAGTCGTGGCTGGAACTGATCTTGCCCTGGCCGCGCGCGGTGATCGTCAGGATCACGTCCTCGGCCGCCGACATCTCGGCATAGCGCGCGGGCGAAAGCTGGCCGGCCTCGACCGCCTCTTCGTCCTCGTCGGCCTCGCCATTCTCGTCGGTGACGCCCGCCATCAGGCGGCGCTGTTTCAGATAGGCCACGCGTTCGGCCGGATCGGCCTCGAAATGGCGGATGACCGACATCGAGACGACGCGGTCATTCTCGCCCAGCCGGATGCCGCGCACGCCGGTCGAATCACGGCCCGAGAAGACCCGCACATCGGTCGTCGCGAAGCGGATCGCGCGGCCCATGGCGGTGACCAGCATGACGTCGTCCTCGGCGTCGCAGATCGAGACATTCACGAGGCTGACCGCCTCGGGCAGCTTCATCGCGATCTTGCCGTTGCGCTTGATATTGGTGAAGTCCGACAGCCGGTTGCGCCGCACGTCGCCGGCCGAGGTGGCGAACACGACCTGCAGGTTCTCCCATTCGTCCTCGGGCTCGTCGATCTTCATCAGCGCGGCGATCGAGATGCCGGTGGCAATGGGCAGGATATTGACGATGGCCTTGCCCTTGGCGGTGCGCCCCGCCTGGGGCAGGCGCCAGCATTTCAGCTCGTAGACCATGCCGTCGGTGGTGAAGAACAGCAGCTGGGTATGGGTGTTGGCGACGAACAGCGTGGTGACCACGTCGTCTTCCTTGGTCGCCATCGAGGCGAGCCCCTTGCCGCCGCGGTTCTGACTGCGGAATTCGGCCAGCGGCGTGCGCTTGATATAGCCGGACTGGGTGACGGTCACCACCATGTCCTCGCGCTCGATCAGGTCCTCGTCTTCCATGTCGCCGGACCAGTCGGCGATTTCGGTCCGGCGCGGCACCGCGAACTGGTCGCGCACCTCGCGCAGCTCGGTGCCGATGATCGCCATGATCCGTTCGCGCGAGCGCAGGATGTCGAGATAGTCCTTGATCTTGGCAGCCAGCTCTTCCAGCTCGTCGGTCACCTCCTTGACGCCGATCTGGGTCAGGCGCTGAAGCCTGAGATCGAGGATCGCGCGGGCCTGGGTCTCGGAGAGGTTGTAGGTGCCGTCCTCGTTCATCTTGTGGGTCGGATCGTCGATCAGCTGGATGTAATCGGCAATGTCCTGGGCGGGCCAGCGCCGCTCCATCAGCTTGACGCGGGCCTCGGCGGCATCGGCCGAGGCGCGGATCGTCGCCACCACCTCGTCGACATTCGACACCGCGACCGCCAGACCGCACAGGATATGGCTGCGCTCGCGCGCCTTTCTCAGTTCGAAGGCGGTGCGCCGGGCCACGACCTCTTCGCGGAAGGCGATGAAATGGGTCAGGAAGCCCCGCAGCGTCAGGGTCTCGGGCCGGCCGCCGTTCAGCGCCAGCATGTTGCAGCCGAAGGACGTCTGCATCGGCGTGAAGCGGAACAGCTGGTTCAGCACCACATCCGGCGTCGCGTCGCGTTTCAGCTCGATCACCACCCGGACGCCGACCCGGTCGGATTCGTCCTGCACATGGGCGATGCCCTCGATCCGCTTGTCGCGGGCGGCCTCGGCGATCTTCTCGATCATCGTCGACTTGTTCACCTGATAGGGGATCTCGTCGATGACGATGGCGTGGCGGTCCTTGCGGATCTCTTCGACCCGGGTCTTGGCCCGCAGGATGACTGACCCGCGCCCCTCGAGATAGGCCTTGCGCGCGCCGGACCGGCCGAGGATCAGCCCGCCGGTCGGAAAGTCGGGGGCAGGGACGTACTGCATCAGCTGTTCGCTGGTCAGGTCGGGGTCCTCGATCAGCGCCAGCGTGGCATCGACGACCTCGCCCAGATTATGCGGCGGGATGTTGGTGGCCATGCCGACGGCAATGCCGCCCGCGCCGTTGACCAGCATGTTGGGGAACCGCGCCGGCAGGACCGTCGGTTCCTTGTCCTTGCCGTCATAGTTGTCCTGGAAGTCGACCGTATCCTTTTCGATATCGGTCAGCAGCGCCTGCGCCGCCTTGGCCATCCGGACCTCGGTATAACGCATGGCCGCCGCGCTGTCGCCGTCCATGGACCCGAAGTTGCCCTGACCGTCCAGAAGCGGCAGCGACATCGAGAAGGGCTGAGCCATCCGCACCAGGGCATCGTAGATCGCGGAATCGCCGTGCGGGTGGTATTTCCCCATCGTGTCGCCCACCGCCCGCGCCGACTTGCGGTAGGGCTTGTCATGGGTGTTGCCGGTCTCGTGCATCGCGAACAGGATTCTGCGGTGCACAGGTTTCAGGCCATCCCGCAGATCCGGGATCGCCCGGCTCACGATCACGCTCATCGCGTAATCGAGGTAGGATTTCTGCATCTCCTTCTCGATTGCGATGACCGGCCCGTCATACGAGGGTCGCGCAGGTCCTTTTCCAGAACCGTTTTCGTCTTCGTTTTCAGGGGTTTCCGGCGTGTCGTTCAACTTGGGACCCGGCCTTTCGGCGTCATTCTAGATATTGTTGAGCGAACTTTATCAGAACCTTCATATGGGGTGCAACCGCAGACCGGCCCAGGATCTGGCAGCCCCCGGGAAAGAGTGCCAACACCCTGTTTTCATTGAAAATCAATCGAGCTTTGGCATGCTTTCCGAAGATCCACGCGACAGGAGAGACCAGACGTGCAGCAGTCCGAGACCGAGTTGATGCTCCGGGGCTACGGCCTCACCACCGCCGAACTCTATTACCGCATGCCCGATTTCAGAAGTGTTCTCAACAGCTTCATATGGCAGGACTACGATCTTGCGCCGGATCATCCGCGGCTCTTCAAGTTCATCGAGTTCTGGCAGGACTCGATTGAGGGGCCACTGCATTCGGTCCGCTTCACCCATCGCAAGCTGATCTCGCCCGGCGAGTGGCGCAATGTCGTGGGTGAATTCCGCGTGAACTGAGGCCGTGTTGCGCCCGCAGCCCTCAGCTGCGGCCGCGGGTCAGCGCCATCGCCCAGACCGCGACCAGACCGGCCGACAGCAGAACGTTGTAATTGGCCATGGTCAGGCCGAACAGCTGCCAGGCGATGCGATCGCACAGCACGATGGGCTCGACGAGGCTCGGGTTCAGCATCTGCTCGGGCGTCATCTGCGACAGGCTCGGACCGTCGCCGGTGCAGGAGGACGGCCCCGCCCACCAGTGCCGCTCGACCCCCGAATGATAGATCGCAAGCCCGGTCGAGGCGGCCATCACGCTCAGCCCGCTCAGGGTCAGGATGAATCCGCCCACGGCCACCGCCAGCAGGCCCAGCACCGCCGCGACCGCGTGCGGCCAGCGCTGCCAGATGCACAGCTTGCAAGGCGCGAGATCGCCCAGATACTGGAACCCGAAAGCCGCCAGAAGGATGGCCGCGGACCCTGCCGCCGCCAGAAGGATCAACCGGTTGCGCGTGACCGTCACAGGTACCTCACAGCGTAGAAGCCGCCAATCAGCAGCAGGACGAAAAGCGTGAAGAGAAGTCCCAGATATTTCTCGATGAACCGGCGCACCGGGGCGCCGAACTTCCACAGAAGCGCCGCCACCAGAAAGAACCGGATGCCCCGGGCGATGACGCTGGCCGTCATGAAAACCCAGAGATTGAGCCCGGTCGAGCCTGACAGGATGGTGATCACCTTGTAGGGGAAGGGCGTCACGCCCGCGATCAGCACGGCCCAGGCGCCATAATCGTTATAGCGCGCGCCGAATTCGTCGAAATAGGCCTGTTTGCCGTAGAATTCCAGAACCGGGCGGCCGATCTGCTCGAAGAAGGCCGAACCGATGCCGTAGCCCGCAAGCCCGCCCAGCACCGACCCCGCCAGCGCGACCCCGGCAATGGCGAAGGCCCGCGAGGGGCGCGCCAGGATCATCGGCACCATCAGCACATCGGGCGGGATCGGGAAGACCGAGCTTTCGACGAAAGCCACGATGAAAAGCGCCCACATCGCATTGCGGCTGTCGGCGAGCGACAGCGTCCAGTCGTACAGGCGTCGGATCATGAAGGCTCCCGGGCATCGTCTGCCGCCTAGAAGCCATGCGGGGGCGCCTGCGTCAAGCCGAGCCGCAGGCGGTGACGGACGATTGACCGTCCGCGGCGGTCGGGGTAGAGGAACGCGAGGGGCCCGACAGGCGGGCCGGGGGGGGCGCCACCGCGCGTCCCCGAGGTCTCGCCCGATACGCGAATCGTTGCCAAGGCCTTGCGCCGAGCGATCCGCCCGCGGCCCCGCACGAGCGCGCTTTCCCGGACCGGGCCCGGCGGGATGGCGGAACGACCAGGGCTCCGGCCTCCGCGGCTACCGGCGGGGTGCAGAGTGCGGGTGTGGCGGAATGGTAGACGCGAGGGTCTCAAACACCCTTTCCGCAAGGAGTGTCGGTTCGAGTCCGACCACCCGCACCAAATACGCGCGCCGCTGAATTTGGCCTGCGCGAAACCGCGTGAAATCAAAGGCTTTCGATATATTTGAGGGGCATGCGGTTGCATCTGGCGCGCATGGTTGGGCATTGTATTCCCCACAATTTGCGCACGGTGGGCAAATGGTCGGCATCACACGGCATGGGAACGGCTGGCGTGCGCAGGTCGCGCGTCGCGGCGAGCGGCGGTCCAAAGCATTTGCGACCACGCGCGGGGCCCAGGATTGGGCCGTGCGGCTGGAGAACCTGATCATGAACGCCAGCGTGATCGCGGCCGATCAAGCTTTCGGGGCGCTTCTGGATCGCGATGCCCAGGAGGTCAGCCCGACCAAGCGGGGCGAAAGGTGGGAGGTGGTCAGGCCGAAGCGCCTCGGGCGCGACGACCTGGCCAAGGTCCGCCTGAGCGCGCTCCCCCCCAGCGCATCGCGGACTGGCGCGACCGCCGGTTGCTTGACGTGGCGCCGGTGTCGGTCAACCGCGAATTGTCATTGCGGAGCGCTGTGTGCGAGTTCGCGCGCCGTGAATTGGGGCTGCTGCAATCGAACCCGGTGCGGGACGTCCGCCGCCCGCCGGACCCTCAACCGCGCAACCGCCTGCCAACGGATGATGAGATGAAGCGCTTGGCCGTCGTCGCCGGGCCGGATCTGATCCGGTCGGGCGCGCGCCTTTCATGCCTTTCGATTCGGCCGCGAGAGGGCAATGCGCGCGAGCGAGATCTGCGGTCTGACCTGGGAAAGGACCGATCCGAAGACCCGGGTTGCCCATTTGCCCATGACCAAGAACGGCCATTCCCGCGACGTTCCGCTGACCCGCGCGGCGGTGGATCTTCTGCAAAAGCTGCCGCGAATGGATCCGGTGTTTGGCATGACAGCCAGTCGGCTTGATGCGAACTGGCGCAAGCTGCGGGCTGCGTCGGCTGTCGAGGATCTGCATGTCCACGACAGAGGTGGTTCGGTTCGTTTGAACAGTTTCGAGCCGTTTCCCAATTGGATTTCCCGCTCGGTTATGCCGCGACCGGGATTGGCCGTGGCGGGGTGAGATAGGCCGGACCGGGCGTCCGCCCGTCCAGCGATGAATGCGGTTTCCTCGTGTTGTCGAACGCCAGATAGCAGGCCAGCCCGTCCCGGGCGGCGGTCACGCCTTCATGGGCGCGCAGGTAGACCTCCTCGTATTTGACGCCGCGCCAGAGCCGCTCGACGAAGACGTTGTCGCGCCAGGCCCCCTTGCCATCCATGCTGATCTGGATGCCGGCGTCCTTCACTGCCTTGATGACGTCCATGGACGTGAACTGGCTGCCCTGGTCCGTGTTCATGATCTCCGGCGCGCCGTATCGGGCCATGGCCTCGTCCAGCGCCTCCTGGCAGGGCCCGGTTTCCAGCGCGACTGACAGTCGCCAGGCCAGAACCTTGCGGCTGAACCAGTCGACGACCGCCGTCAGGCAGACGACCCCCCGGGCCATGGGCACATAGGCGATGTCGATTGCCCGGACCTGGTCGGGGCGGGTCACGGCCAGCTTTCGGAGCAGGTCGGGATGGATCTTGTGTCCCGGCGCCGGCTTCGAGGTGCCTGGCCGGCGATGGAGGGCCTCGATGCCCATCCGTTTCATCGGCGTGGCGACATGCCGCCGACCGGCGGTGAATCCCTCCGGGCCCAGCAGCCCCTTCAGCATCCGGCTGCCCGCGAAGGGGAAGTCCATGTGCCACCCGTCGATCCGGCGCATCAGCCGCAGGTTCTCCGCGCCGGTCGGGCGAGGCGCGGAGTAGAGGCTGCCGCGGCTGATCCCGAGCAGCTCGGCCTGACGGGTCAGGCTCTGCCTGTGCGCGCGGTCCGTCATTTCCTCGCGCTCGGCAACAGACCGGCCTTGGCGAGCGCTCCCCCTAAGAAACCGGTCTCCAGCGTGAGCTGGCCAGTCTTCGCGCGCAGCGACGTGACGTCGATCTCCGGCTCCTTGCTCCCCGGTTTGTCGTCGAACAGGTCAGCAACGCTTTCGAGGAGCCGATCCTTCCACTGCTTGATCTGTGAGGTGCCCCTAGGCTCCAGACTCATTAACCCTCAAAGCCAGAAGATGACGGTTGCGGCGAGGGCATAGCGGAGAGGAAGGTCTTCGCGCATCTGTCGTAGCGGGTTGCGATGCGGCGACAGCCCGACAGGTATTACGCCAGGATGACCGCGCCGACGATCCAGGGGGCTTTCCTGAAGCCGAGAACCAGCAGCGGCGTCAGAGGCGACATGACGAAAAGGTCGCGCAGGAAGCTCGGATAGACCAGCTTCGACTGGTCCGTGGCGGCCAGCAGGGCATCCCGTGGCGATAGGTGAAGCCGGGCAGGACACAGGCGACAAGGTTCCAGATCGCCATCGGCAGAAGCAGCGCGCGCGCGGACGAGCGCGGCGGCGACATAGGACCGTTTCGCGAAGAAACTGACCATGAAATAGCCCGAGAGTGTGGACAGAAGCGGCACGCTCGATCGTCCGAACGTATCCACGAGGATGATATCCACGACGCGAAATCCGGCCCCCGGACGGGTGAAGACGTGAAGGTGGACGTAGGACATGCACAGGATGCAAAGAACGCGGGCCGCGTCGGGCCGAAGCTACGTCATGTGCCAGACAACCGTCTTCTCGCCCCATGGACGCGGGGGACCTGCAGGCTGCCGGGCGTCCGCTTCACTATCGTTTGCTCCTGCTGTCTTGTGTCAACGACGGGGACGATCCCGCAGGTCGTTTCGTTGCGGACGGATCGTTGCCGACACGGGCGCGGAACCGGCAGGGCGGCGCGCCGGGCGCGCACTCCCGTCTCGGCGCGGCAGGCAGTGGGGCCGGGCATCAAAGGTTGCGATTCCGACTCGGGCCGTGCGTGCCCCCTTGGCCGACAGGAGCGGGGTCCCGCCTCGTGCCCCTGGCACCGGCCCCGCGCGGTGCTTGCCCGGAGTGCCGGTGGCAACGGCCGCCCGACGGCCGCCGGGCCGCGGAAAGGGCAGGGGCCCGAGGCGCGCCGACGCGTCAGGAATTGACCAGCGTGTCGAGCCGGGCGATTTCGGCTTCGCCGATCGGTTTTCGCAGAAAGCTGCGTACGACGGGATAACTTTCCGCCCGCTCGACATCGGCCTCGCATTCCGAACTGGTCAGGATGACCACCACTGACCCCTTCAGATGATCCGGCCAGTCCTCGGCAATTTCTTCGAGAAACTCGAACCCGTTCATGCGCGGCATGTTTATGTCGATAATGAGGGCGTCAATCTTGGGGCAATCCGGGGCGCGCAGGAAATGGATCGCGTCCTCGGCCATGCCGAATTCAAGCATCCTGTCGACGAGGCCGGTTTTATTAATAAGCCGCTTTACCATCTTCCGTTCGAACCGGCAATCGTCGACCATCATGAGCGTGTTGATCACCGTTCTTCTCCTTGAGGAAGATCGTGAAGCAGCTGCCATTCTCGGGTGCGGACTGTACCACAATGCGTCCACCATGATTGAGGCTGACTCTTTGACAAATGGCAAGGCCCAGTCCGCTGCCGGGATACAATTCGGTGTCATTGAGGCGGGTGAAAACCTGAAAGATCCGGCGATGGAATTTCGGGTCGATCCCAATCCCCCGATCCGAAACGGAAAACGCGACCATTCCGTCCGGCGCCGCCACCGGCTCTATCTCGATTCGGGGCGGCACTCCGGGGCGGTGAAACTTGATCGCGTTACCGACGAGGTTTTGCAACAATTGATGCAGTTGACGCGAATTGCCCACGAGGCCTGGCAGGGCCCCGACTCGGATCTCGGCGCCGCTGGCGGCGATGTCAGCGGTCAGGTCCTGAAGCACGTCGGCCGCCACCTGGCACAGATCGACCGGTTCGACTGTGGCCTCGCCGCCGACCGCGCGCGTGTAGTCCAGAACGTCGCTGATCATCCGGCCCATGCGTTCGAGAATTTCCTTCATGTCCGTCACCAGCTGCACATCGTCTTCCGGGAGCTTTCCGACAATCGAGTCGGTCAGGGCGTCGGCGATCAGCCTCAGCGTGCTGATCGGCGACTTGAGATCATGCGAGGTGGCATAGGCGAAATCGCGCAGTTCCGAATTGGTCCGCTCGACAATGGCGATCTGGTCGCGCAGCTCGGCGTTCAGCGTCTCGATCTCGGCCAGGTGCCTGCGTTCGCGGGTGACGTTCAGCACCATGACCAGGATCGACCCGCCGGTCAGGGCAAAGCTCGACCAGCGGTAGCTTTGCCCCGACGTGGTGCGGAACTCGTAGGAATAGCCGTCGGTCAGGGCGGGACCCGACAGGCCTGCGGCCAGCGCGGCGGGGGATTTGGTGCCCCAATGGGCGGCATCGGCCTCGATCAGCGCGCTGACCACCTCGCGATAGACCGCGCCTTCGCGGATCAGCTCCGGGCCCGAGGGGCTGATCGCGCGGGCGGCGGTATTGGCGAACTCGATCCGGCCGTTCGGGGCGACCATCAGAATACCCAGCGGAATCCGCTCGATCATGCTGGCGGTGAAGCGCAGGCGCTCTTGCTGGATGCGGTGGCGCTGAAACGGGATATAGCCCAGCGCGAGAACCGCCACGCCGCAGATCGCGGCCAGCAGCGACAGCACGCGGCCTTCCGTCCAGAACCCCCGGGGCTCGAGCCAGGCGGCGCGCAGATCCTGATAGCGCTGCGAGGCCATATAGCCGGGCATCACCAGGTTCAGGGCCTCGCGGATCGAGGGCAGGCCCCGCCGCAGTGCCGGCGCCAGATAGGTCGTTTCCAGCGGATAGTCGACCTGAACGACCCGGTCCTCGCGATGCATCTCGGACAGGGTGCGGCGGAGTGCGGTGCTTTCGACCAGGATCGCATCGATCCGGCCGTCCAGCAGCGCCGTTACCAGTTCGGCATAGGTTTCGAAACGCTGGACGTCGCTGGAATGGCGGCGGGCGACCGCGACCGAGACCCCGGCCCCCCAGGCGCCGACCCGCGCATTGGCCAGCCCGTCGAACAGGTCCCGGCTGTCGCTGCGGACGAAGACGCCGATATCGATGGCCTGGATCGGCAGCGCAAAATCCATTCTCTCCCTGCGTTCCGGGGTGATGCCGACCAGGGGCAGGATGTCGATGCCGCCCTGCGGACCCTTGGCCCAGACTTCGGGCGGAACGGGCACGAATTGCAGCTGAAGCCCCAGCAGCTTGCCCAGATCGCGGATCACCTCGACCGCAAAGCCGGTGGTCGATCCGTCGTCATTGACCTGCGTGAAGGGCGGCAGGTTCACGACGCCCACGGTCAACACCTCGGGCAGGGGCGGCGGCGGATCGACGAACCACTGCCGCCGCAAAGCGGCGAGCGTTCCGTTGGCTTCGAGCGTGTCGATGGCGGCGTTGATCGGGCCAAGCAGATCGGCGCGGCTTTTATGGATGGCGATGACCCGCTCGATCGGCTTGACGGGCGGTCCGACGGCGGCAATCCGGTTGTCCAGCCGGACGCCATGGGCCAGTCCGGCCATCCAGTCCTCGGCCAGCAGGGCGCCGTCGATCTCGCCCGAAAGAAGCCGGATCAGCAGGGCATCGGCGTTCTCGAAGACCACGGGCCGGTTGCGGTCCAGCAACTCGGACGACCCCGACCCCGCAAATTGCCGGACCGTGCCGATGCGCTTGTTCACCGGGGTCACGAAGTCCGGGTTGGCGTTGTTCTCGATGCGGACGAAAAGCCGGACCTCGGTCCGCCCGACCGGTTTCGAGAAGAGGTTGGTTGCTTCCAGCGCGGGAAGGCGCGCGATGGCAGTCATCAGCGTGGTTTCGCCGTCGATCTGGGCCCGGATCCGCGGTTGAAGACCGTCGAAGCGCCGAAGCTCGACGGGCACGCCCATGGTCTCGGACAGGGCCCGGACCACGGCCGCCGAGAACCCGGTCGCTTCGCCATCGTCGCCGATCTGGCCGAAGGGGGCATTCTCGAGCCATCCCGCCACGATCGGCGCCGACGCGGCTGCGGGGGCGGTCTGCTGGGCCGTCTGCGCGGACAGGGGGGGCGGAAGACAGGCTACGAGACAAAGAACCCCCGCAACAAGTGCCCACGCGCCTCGCCAGATCGCCGAACCTGAATCCCGACGTTCCAATTTGGTCTCCGACCTTCTCTCCATCCGCCAGAGTTAGGCAACACGTCTTGCCGTTAGGTTAACCGGGCCATGGTAGCAAAGAGTTTCCGCATTCCAAAGTGGGGGATTCACGGTCCCTCCGGGCCGGAAATCGGGCCGGAAATCGGGCGGGAAATCGGGCGGGCAATCTGGCCGCAGCTTGCGGCCCGGCCTGTGTTGTCAATCCGACAAGTCGTGTTCGGGCCCCGACCGAGCGGAAGTAAAATTATTTAAAAACAGAACTTTATAACTTGGCACGCGACGTGCTTTGTCTTCGATGTGAACTTTTGATATATAACGAGGGGTGCGACGCCCGGTGTCCGCCGGACCGAGCGACGCCCCGATGCCGCGCAACGGAAGGATCGGACCCAGATGCTGCTGCTTGACGATACAGCCCTCGCCTGCCTCTTGAAACGGGAGACGACCGCCGCGCTTTCTGTCGGCAACGGGGCGGACCGGCCGGGCCGGATGACCTCGGTCGCGATGCGGGCCCGACGCAGCGGTACGATTTGCGGCACCGAAGAGGCCGCGCGGATGTTCGCGCTGCTGGGCTGTGCCGCGGATATTGCCGCCGAAAGCGGAACGCGGGTGCGGCCCGGCGATCTGCTGATCGCGGCGCGGGGGCCGGCCGAGGCGCTGGTGCGGGCCGCGCAGGCGGTGCAGACCCTGCTGGAATGGGCCTCGGGTGTCGCCGACAGCGCCGCGCGCATCGTTCAGGCCGTGCGCCGGGCCAATCCCGCGGTGGCGGTTGCCTGTCCCCGCAAGGCCATCCCCGGCGCGCGGCCGCTGGCGCTGAAGGCCGTGGCGGCGGGGGGCGCTGCGATCCACCCGGCGCTGCAGCCCGATGCGGCGCTGGTGCTGGCCGAATGCCGCGCGCTTGGCGGCGCCGAGACGCTGACCGACCGGATCGCGGGCCGGCGGCTGGCGGCGCCAGCCGCGCGGGTCGCGGTCGAGGTGCGCGACCGCGACGAGGCGCTGGAGGCCGCGGGCTTCGGTGCCGACATCCTTCTGTTGACCCGGATGGCGCCCGATGCGGTCGCCGCCACCTTGCGCGCGCTGGGACCGGGCTGGCCGGGCGAGGTCCTGGCCGCCGGGCCGATCCCCGCCGAGGCCGCCCCGGCCTACGCGACAAGCGGTATTCATGCCCTGGTCACCTCGGCGCCCTATCACGCGCTTCCGGCCGAGATCGAGCTGGTCTACGAGGCGGGCTAGGCGGGGGGGCAGGCGGGTTCCGAAATCTCGATCAGGTTCAGGTCCGGGTCGCGCAGATAGATCGACCGGATCGGCCCGGTCGCCCCGGTGCGCGCCACCGGCCCCTCGACCGGGCGGAGGCCGCGCGCGGCCAGCGCCGCGATCACCTCGTCAAGCGGCCGGTCGGCCAGAAAGCACAGATCGAGCGCGCCCGGCACCGGCAGATGCGCCTTGGGCTCGAACTCGTGGCCCTTGACGTGGATGTTGATCTTCTGACGCCCGAAGCACAGCGCCTTGCGCCCCGCGCCGAAGGTTTCCAGCCGAAGGCCCAGACCCTCCACATAGAAGGCCAGACAGGCCTCTTCGTTGGCGGTGGTCAGCACCAGATGATCGAGCGCGGAAATCATTGCGGCGCCACTCTGCCATGGCCGCCCCGCCCAATGAAAGGTTGATTTTCTCGCGCGCAGGGCGCACTCGTCACCGCGAAGAATTGCCAGCCGGAAAGTCACGACATGCCCGCATACCGTTCCCGTACCAGCACCCATGGCCGCAACATGGCCGGCGCCCGCGGTCTCTGGCGCGCCACCGGCGTGAAGGAGGGCGATTTCGGCAAGCCGATCATCGCCATCGTGAACTCCTTCACCCAGTTCGTGCCGGGCCATGTGCACCTCAAGGATCTGGGCCAGATGGTCGCCCGCGAGGTCGAGGCGGCGGGCGGCATCGCCAAGGAATTCGACACCATCGCCGTCGATGACGGCATCGCGATGGGCCATGACGGGATGCTGTATTCGCTGCCCTCGCGGGAACTGATCGCGGATTCCGTGGAATACATGGTCAACGCGCATTGCGCCGATGCGATGATCTGCATCTCGAATTGCGACAAGATCACCCCCGGCATGCTGATGGCGGCGATGCGGCTGAACATTCCCGCGATCTTCGTCTCGGGCGGGCCGATGGAGGCGGGCAAGGTCACGCTGGGCGACGGGCGCGTGGTGTCGCTGGACCTGATCGACGCCATGGTCGCGGCCGCCGACGACAAGGTGTCGGACGAGGATCTGGCCAAGATCGAAGCCGCCGCCTGTCCGACCTGCGGGTCCTGTTCGGGCATGTTCACGGCGAACTCGATGAACTGCCTGACCGAGGCGCTGGGCCTGTCGCTGCCCGGCAACGGCTCGACGCTGGCGACGCATGCCTTCCGCAAGGAACTGTTCCTGGAAGCCGGCCGCCGTGCGGTCGAGATGTGCAAGCGGTACTATGAGCAGGACGATGCCAGCGTGCTGCCGCGCTCGATCGCGACGAAGGCCGCGTTCTGCAACGCCATGGCGCTTGATATCGCGATGGGCGGGTCGACCAACACGGTGCTGCATATCCTCGCCGCCGCGCAGGAGGGGGGCGTCGATTTCACCATGGACGACATCGACGCGCTGTCGCGCAAGGTGCCCTGCCTGTGCAAGGTCGCGCCCAACACCGCCAATGTCCATGTCGAGGACGTGCACCGCGCGGGCGGGATCATGGCGATCCTGGGCGAACTGGACCGCGGCGGGCTGATCGACCGGGACTGCGCCACGGTGCACGAACCGACGCTGGGCGCGGCCATCGACAAATGGGATATCGGCCGGTCGAACGATCCCGAGGCGCGCGAGCTTTTCCTGGCGGCCCCCGGCGGCGTGCCCTCGCAGGAGGCGTTCAGCCAGTCCGCGACATGGCCCTCGCTCGACACCGACCGGACAGGCGGCGTGATCCGCTCGGTCGAGACGCCGTTCTCGAAGGATGGCGGACTTGCGGTCCTGAAGGGCAATATCGCGCTCGACGGCTGCATCGTGAAGACGGCGGGCGTCGATGACTCGATCCTCGTTTTCTCGGGGCCCGCGAAGGTCTATGAAAGCCAGGACGCTGCCGTGTCGGGCATCCTGACCGGCAAGGTCGAGGCGGGCGATGTGGTGGTGATCCGCTATGAGGGGCCGAAGGGCGGGCCGGGCATGCAGGAGATGCTGTACCCGACCTCCTATCTGAAATCGAAGGGCCTGGGAAAAGCCTGTGCGCTGATCACCGACGGGCGGTTTTCGGGCGGCACGTCGGGGCTGTCGATCGGGCATGCCTCGCCCGAGGCGGCTTCGGGCGGCACCATCGGTCTGGTGCAGGACGGCGATCTGATCGAGATCGACATTCCGAACCGGTCGATCAACCTCGCGGTCTCCGAGGAGGAGCTGGCCGCCCGCCGCGCCGCGCAGGAGGCGAAAGGCTGGAAACCGGCTGCGCCGCGCAAGCGCCATGTCTCGCAGGCGCTGAAAGCCTATGCCCATTTCGCGGCTTCGGCCGACAAGGGCGCGGTCCGGATCGTTCCGGAATAATCGGCAGAGAGGCGCGACGCCGCGCCTCGTTTTCGCCAGCGGGTGCAGGGCCTTAGGCTCTGCGCCAGATCAGTTGCCAAGGAGCCGAGACCATGACCGATACCGCGCTGTCGCCCCGGCCCCGGCGGGTCTTTCTGCTGGGCGCGACCGGCACCATCGGCCGCGCCACCGCCCAGGCGCTGCTGGCGCGGGGCCATGAGGTGGTCTGTTTCGTGCGGCCGCGCGCCGGGGACGATCCGGGGCGCGGGCTGTCCGCCGGGGTCACCGTCCGCACCGGCGATGTCACCGATCCCGCTTCGCTGGCCCGCGACGGGTTCCGCTGCGAGCGGTTCGATGCGCTGGTCTCCTGCCTTGCCTCGCGCACCGGCACGCCGCGCGATGCCTGGGCCATCGACCACAAGGCGCAGTCCGATGCGCTGCAGGCGGCCCGCGCCGCCGGGGTGAGCCAGGCGGTGCTTCTGTCCGCGATCTGCGTGCAGAAGCCGACCCTTGCCTTCCAGCAGGCCAAGCTGGCCTTCGAGGCCGAACTGAAGACCTCGGGCCTGACATGGTCCATCGTGCGCCCCACGGCCTTCTTCAAGTCGCTCTCGGGCCAGGTCGAGCGGGTCAAGGCCGGCAAGCCCTTCCTTGTCTTCGGCGACGGGCGCCTGACCGCCTGCAAACCGATCAGCGATGCCGATCTGGGGCGCTTCATGGCCGACTGCCTGGACGATCCGGCCTTGCAGAACCGGGTTCTGCCCATCGGCGGCCCGGGGCCCGCGATCACGCCCCGGGATCAGGGCGAGGAACTGTTCCGCCTGCTGGGGCGCGAGCCGAAATTCCGCGAGGTGCCGGTGGCGATGATGGACGCGATCATCGCCATCCTCTCGACGCTGGGCCGGGTTATCCCCCGGTTCCGCGACAAGGCCGAATTCGCGCGGATCGGGCGTTATTACGGGACCGAGTCGATGCTGGTGCTGAACCCCGAGACGGGTCTTTACGAGGCCGAGGCCACGCCCGAATACGGATCGGACCGGCTTTACGACTATTACGCGCGGCTTGTGAGCGGCGAGGACCGCGCCGATCTGGCCGAACACGCGGCGTTCTGAGCCGCGCCTCAGGCCAGCGAGCGCCAGAAGCGCGGCGTCAGCAGAACCAGAACGGTCAGCATCTCGAGCCGCCCCAGATACATGCCGATGGCCAGGATCGTCTTGGCCTTGTCCGACAGCGGCTGAAAGGTGCCCGCCGGCCCGATGATGTCGCCGACGCCCGGGCCGACATTCGCCAGTGCCGTGATGGCGCCGCTCAGCGCGGTCGCGCCATCGAGCCCGACAAGCGTCAGCAGGCTCGCGATCACCGCAAAGCTCAGGGCGTACATCGAGAAGAAGCCGATCACGCTTGAGACGATGTCCTCGTCGATGACCCGGCCCTCATAACGGATGCGATAGACCCCGTGCGGGTAGCGCACCGACCGGATGCCCTCGCGCACCAGCCGGTACATGATCACCCAGCGCATCGCCTTGGCCCCGCCCGCGGTCGAGCCGGTACAGCCGCCGACCGCCGTCAGGATCACGAAGGCAGAGACCGCGACCGGGCCCCATGTGGTGTAATCGGTCGTCGCATAGCCCGTGGTCGAGACCACCGACACCACGTTGAAGGCCACCAGCCGCAGCGCCGCGAGGAACGGCATGTCCGAGGTCAGGCCCAGCCACAGCGACAGCGGCAGGATCACCGCGGCCAGCGTCTTGAGCATCGCGCCGACCTGCTCGCTGCGGAATTTCCCGTGATAGACGCTGCGGATGTACCACGAGAAGGGCACCGAGCCGAGCACCATGAACAGCGTGCAGGTCCATTGCAGGAACGGGTTGGCGAAGAACCCGAAGGACGCGTCATGGGTCGAATAGCCCCCGGTCGACAGCGTGGTCATGGCATGGGTCACGGCGTCGAACAGGCTCATCCCCCCGGCGCGGTAGAGCACGCCGCAAAGCGTCATCAGCGAGACATAGACCAGCAGCGTCGCCGCCGCGAACTGGGTGGCGTTGCGCAGCTCCTTCTCGCCCTTGTCGGAACTTTCGGTGCGGAAAAGCTGCATGCCGCCGACCTTGAGGACGGGCAAAAGCGCGATGCCGGTGCCGATGAAGCCGACGCCCCCCAGCGCCTGCAACAGCGCGCGCCACATCAGGATGCCCTTGGGCGTGCCGTCGAGCCCGGTCATCACCGTCGAGCCGGTGGTGGTGATCCCCGACATGGCCTCGAAGAAGGCATCCGCCGCCGAGAGCTTCCACAGATAAAGCGGTACCGCCCCGCCGATGGCCGCGACCAGCCAGACCGAGGCCGTCAGCATGAAGGCATGGGGCAGGCGCAGCGCCTCGAAGGAGGATCGCGAGGCGACCGCGATCAGCGTGCCGGTCAGCCCCAGCTGAAAGGTGGCCTCGGCGAAGACCCCGCGCGTTTCCGGGTACAGGAGGGCAACGGTTGCCGACATCAGAGCCAGCAGCCCAAGCACAAGCCCGTTGGCAAAGAAGACGACGTTCAAACCGGATTCCCTTTGCGCGACATTGCCATTCCGGGCGGGGGATTTCCAGATGCCCGACACCGGCTCTTGCGGGCCGGACCCGGAGGCGGGGGCTGCGAAGAAACCGGCTTCCCGCAAGACCTGCGGCGGGCCAGTCGCGCGCCCGGATCTCGCGCCTCGATCATCCAGACAATCTGCTTTCATCGTCGGCCGCGGGCGTCGGGCCAGGCGGGCTCGGGCGGTCGTATTTGGCACAAGGGACGGAGGGGGCGCCGAGGGCTCGTGGCCGGACGCTCCTGCGGGGCGCAAGGGCACAGAGGCGCGCAAGCGAAAGACCCCCTTCTAGCCAGGCCGCCAGGGGCGCGCAGTTCTGCGTCGCCGGTTCGGGACGCCGCCGCGACATGCGGGCGGCCGCTTCGGCCCGGGGCTCAGGGCGAAGACATCGTGAAAGTCCTGCCATTGCCGCTGGCGCTTTGCGTCGGCCTTTCGGCGTCGTCCGTCCATGCGACCGGCGGGGCCGCGTCGGCGGATGCGGCGAAGATCGAACGCGGCGCCTATCTGGCACGGATCATGGATTGCGCGGGCCGCCACATGCCGCGCGGCGCCGACGGGGTGCCGGTCTTTTCCGCCGGGCTCCCGGGCGGCACGGTCGGGTTCGAGAGGCCGGGGCTTGGCATCTTCTGGCCGCCGAACCTGACGCCTGACGCGACCGGGCTGGGGGACTGAAGCGCCGATCAGATCCTGACCGCGATCCGCGCGGGGATCCGGCCCGACGGGCGGGGTCTGGCGCCGGTGATGCCCTGGGGCTCCTGTCCCGGGCTGACCGACGCGGACGGCGCGGCGCTGGTCGCCTATCTGCAATCCCTGGCGCCGGTCGCGGCAAGGACCCCGCACCCGGCCGAGACCGCCGACAGGGCGGCCGCACCGTTCTTCCGCGTGACGCTGCCGTCCCAATGGACCCCGATGGGCCGGGGACCGCGGGGTGCGACGGGATGCGGCCCGCGGGTCTGGCTGAAGCGCATGCCGGGTGGCGTTCCCGGGGGCGTCGCCCGGTCGCGGTCGCGGCGCCTGCGGTGCCTGCCGTAGCGTCATCGCTCCGACCGATCCGCGTGGGGAGGGCGCGGGCTGAGCTTGCTTCCAACAGCCCGGTCAGCGCCGCTTTCAACCGTGCCGCGTAATAGTATTTTACAGAATCGCCCATATGGGCTAATTTTGTTTCTATTAAGTATATAATCCATTGGGGTTTGCCATGGCAGTCCGCCCCTCGTTGCGCTCGATTTCCGGGCTCTCTCTTGGTGCGTCCATTCCGGTTCAGGCGATCACCTCGCGAGGCGCCATCGTGTCCGCCATCGACGCGGCGATCGACGATCTGGTGCTGATCCCGCGCGCGCCCGATGTGATCAAGAACATCTTCGAGAAGACCCGGCCGGGTCGGCCCGCGCTTCGGGTCGACGACCTGCTGGCCCTCCGGATCGAGCTGCGCAATTGCGAGATCGTGCCGGGCAGCCCGCCGAAGCTCCGCAAGACGGCGGGCGGCACCGGGCGGCTGATCCTGCATTTTCCGCCCCAGACGGTGACCGAAGAGACCTTCTTCCAGCCGCCGCCGCCCAGGATCGGCAAGCCGGTTCCGGCGGAACCGAAATACGCCAATCCCAAGGACCAGCCCAAGCCCGAGCCCGCCAATCCGGCCGCAGACGAGGCGCTGCGCGAGCCGCCGATCCGGGCCCGCATCGCCGATGAATCGCGGCTGTCCTTCCTGGTGCCCGAGGGTTTCGAGATCGACTATACGCTCGAAGGCGTGCTGGCGGCCTGCCAGACCCTGACCCTGTCGGTCGCGGGCAATGCCAGGCCGCGCAGCCAGCCAGGCGTTTTCCTGCCGCTGACCGACCTGATCCGTAACGGCGCGCTGAACGCGCTGTCGGTCAAGGCGCGCGCGCAGCTGGCCGGCCATGTGGCGTCCTCGTTCCGCCTGGCCGCCAGCGAGGGCGGCGACATCACCACGCTGCGGGCCCGTCAGGCCAGCGCCAACGCGGCGGTCTTCGAACGCATTCCCGACCGGGTGATCGTGGCCCCGGGCGGCGCGAAACCCCGGCCCGGCAACCCCACCGCGACCACCACCGCCATCGAGATGCCCTGGCGGCTGATCGTGTCGCCCCATGGGGGCGCGAAATGGCGCCATGCGACGCGCCCCGCGCTGTCGGCCTCGACCGCCCATGTCGAGCTTTGGCACACGCGGATGGTCACGCCCGGGTCGGACGGTACCGAGATCCCGCCGCCCTATGCCGATCCGGCCCGCACCATCCGCGCGGTCTGGGCGCGTTCGGGTTCCGGGTCCGAGGCCGCAAACCCGCCGATGCGACAGGCTTGGCCCACACGCTCGCCGGGGGTACCGCCAAGCCAGCCCAATGACGCGCTGCCGGTGCCGGGCGGGCGTCCGTTCCGGATGCCGCTCGACGATTTCGACCGCTTCCAGATCGCGCATCTGTCCTCGAACTTCTCGGTCACCGGCTACACGCCGGAACCGGTCGACACCAACCTCATGATGCTGTCCTCGCTGGGCGGCTGGCTCGATTCGCGCGGGTCGTGGAACCCGCCGGGCCTGTCGGTCGAGGAATGGGTGCATCGCGGCGCGATGGGGCGCGACCATTACGTCAAGGTCGTCTATCGCGGCTGTCTGTGCCCGCTGAACTGCCGGGTCTCGCTGGTCAAGGTGACCGAGCGCAAGTTTCACAAGCGCAGTTCCGAAACGCCCGGCTCGCAGGACGGCTACGACCGCAGCCAGCATGCCTATCTGCGCCAGCGCTATTTCATCATCATCCGCGAACGCGTGCTGACCTTCGATGACGCGTTGTTCCATGCCGCCAAAAGCACCGACAACACCGTCAATTTCGCGCGCCAGTTCCCGTTCTCGAAAATCGAGATCCTGACAGAGCGCACCCCCGATCTGGACGATCCGGGCGATACCGACGTGTCGAACGCGGGCCAGCTTTTCTTCTGGCCCTCGGTCAATGGAGAACCGTTCCGGTTTCAATGCGCGGGCACCGACCTTGACGGGAACCGGGTGCTCTTCGATCTGCCGATGATCTTCATGGACAACACCGTGTCCTGTCCGCGGATCTTCAACCCGGTGACCGAACGGCTGGACGCGGACTATCCCGCCGCCGCCTTCAATGCCGCGACCGCCGCCGAGGAATACGCGAGATGGCCCCAGCGCCATAGCGTGCCCTTCGATTTCCAGCGCGTGGCGCTGGCCACCTCGGCCAGGTCCGGCGACACCGCCGTCGAGGTCGAGGAGATGGTGCTGGGCGCCGAGGCGCCGAAGCGCGGCGGGCCGGGCCAGCAGCCCACCCGCAACGCAACCATCGAGGCCTGGAGCCGCGATCTGTCGCGCGCCCTGTTCCTGCCGAAGATCGTCGAGACGACGGCCCGGCTGGGACCGGTGAACCAGCTGACCGGCTCGACCCGCACCAACCGGCTGAGCTGGAACGCGCGCTATCTGCAATTCGGGTTCGCCGCCGGTGCCGGCGCGCCGGTGGGCCAGCGCAACGTGGGCGAGGTCTTCGCCGATATCGTGCAAAGCCCCAATATGGGCATGCTCGACTTCTCGTCCCAGGGCGACAAGTCGGGCGGGTTCGTCCAGCCGAACCTCAGGCCGCGCGCGCTGTCGCGGATGGCAGGTCCGGTGATGTCGGACGTGACCCAGTTTCTCGACGGGCAGATGGAACCCGGGGCGGGGTTCCCGATCTCGGTCAGCGACCTGCCGCTGCCGCTTCTGTTCGGCTGCATCCCGCTGGGCGAACTGATCAAGGCCGTGACCGACATTGCGGGCGAGGGCGAGAAGGTGCCCCGCTTCGTCTCGGAGGCGGGCACCCAGGTCGAAAGCTTCATCGGCGCGCTGGTCCAGCTTTTCGGACTGACCTACGACCTGCCGCGCGGGGTGCTGGGGCAGGGGGCGGGCGGGCTGGCCCAGGCGGTCGGAAAGATCGCCGATCTGGGTCAGCAGGGGCAGGTGGCCCCGGCCGCGTTGCAGGCCGCGCTGGCGAAGCTCTCCGAGATCGAGGCGCTGATCGCGGGGCTCGGGACCACGCTGGAAAGCCTGTCGCACCAGGCGCTTGACGGCATCGGCGCCGCGCCCGACTTTGCCGCGCTGCCCGGTCAGATCGCGACGATCCAGACCCGGATCGCCGAACTGCTGGCCATCGTCAACGGACCGCAGGGCGATGCCATTCCGGCCAATCTGCGTCAGCAGATCCGGGCCTTCGCGACCGGTCTCGACACCCTGCTGGAAGCGGTCGGGGACAGTGCCGCGCTGTTTTCGGCGGCCAGGGACCTCTGGGACGCGCTCGACGCCATCGTGGGCGATCCGACGGTGCTGGCGAACCTGCTGTCCGACGGGGCCGGGCTGGAAGCGAAGATCAACGATGTCATCGCGGCGCTCGGCCCGTTCGAGACCGCGATCCGCGACTTCGACCTTCTGGGCGCGGCGCCCAAGGCCGCGATCCTGACCGCGCTGGGCGCGGTGCGCGAGGTGCTGGAGGCCGCGGCCGATCTGGCCAGGCTGATCGAGGCATTGACCGGGGACGAGTTGACCATCCGTTTCGACTGGGCGCCCGAAATCGGCAACTGGCCCGCCGCCGCGGGCGAAGAGATCTTTCGCGCCAATGACAAGCGCGGCTTCGTCGTCGCGGTCGAGGGCAAGGTCAAGAAGAACGGCAGTTCCAGCCCGAAGATCGCCGTGACCTGTTCTCTGAACCGCTTCGATCTGGTGCTGATCGGCAAGGCGTCTTTCCTGGAACTGAACTTCGACCGCATCGTCTTCTCGGTCGACAGCGCCGCCAAGATGGATGTCGACGTGGTGCTGGACGACATCCGCTTCGTCGGGCCGCTGTCCTTCGTCGAGACCCTGCGCGACCTGATCCCGCTCGACGGGTTTTCCGACCCGCCCTATCTCGACATCACCCCGCAGGGCATCCATGCGGGGTTCGACATTGCGCTGCCCTCGATCTGCGTCGGTGTGCTGAATATCAACAATCTCAGCCTCGGCGCGGGCTTCACCGTGCCCTTCATCGGCCAGCCGCTGTCGGTCGCCTTCAACTTCTGCACCCGCGAACAGCCCTTCTGCCTGACGGTCTACTGCTTCGGCGGCGGCGGCTTCTTCGGCGTCACCATCGACCCGAGGGGCGTGCAGATCCTCGAGGCCGCGCTGGAATTCGGCGCCTCGCTGTCGGTCGATTTCGGCGTCGCCTCGGGCGGGGTCGAGGTGATGGCGGGCATCTATTACCGGATGGAGCTGCAGGACGCCTCGCTGACCGGGTATTTCCGGCTTGGCGGCCATGTCAGCGTGCTGGGGCTGATCTCGGCCTCGCTCGAGCTGTATCTGGAACTGCGCTACGAATTCTCGTCGGGCAAATGCGTGGGCATGGCCCAGCTGACGATCGAGGTGTCGGTGCTGTTCTTCTCGGGCAGCGTGACCATCCGCTGCCAGAAGAAATTCGCGGGCTCGAACGGCGACCCGAGCTTGCGCGAGATGATGGGCTTCGACGCGACCCTGCTGCTGGCCGACGAGCTGGCGGCGATCTCGGGGCCCGGGGTGGATTATGCCTGGCGCGACTATGTCGAGGCCTTCGGCTGAGGGGGAATTACCATGGCAGAGCAGTTTCTGGTCTGGACCGTCCTGCCCTATGGCCGCATGGCCGACGGGGGAGAGCATGACGGCAAGTGGCGGGTCAGCCTTGTGGTCTCGCCCCGTCTGACGCCGCAGGCGCCCGACGAGCAGGTGCTGAAGGCGTATCAGCCCTGGCTCGACTGGCCCGCCACGCTGGCGCGGGCGAATTTTCGTCTCAGGATCGGCAGCACGCTGGTGCGGCTGACGCCGGTGTCGAAACCCGAAAGCGACCTGTGGAAACGCTTCTTCACCGAAGAGACTCCGGTTGCGGGCTTCGTCTATGCCGATATGAGCCGGGTCAACCTGCGGTCTTATGCGGTGCGCAACGTGCTGGCCTTCGCGCGGCGCCATTACGGGCGGCTCGCGGCGCAGTCGGGCGACGACCATCCGGTTCTCTTGCCCTGGAAGGATGCCGATCCCGCGCTGAAGGGCATGCTGGGCGATCTCGGGACGCGCACCCAGATCATCAATTTCGGTGACCGTTCGGTCGAGGTGCCGCTGCCGGGATTCTCGCGCTTCTTCGGCGACGACATCGACAAGCTCCTGGACCGCTCTGTCTTCTCGCCCGAGTCGGTCTTCCCGATGGCCGTGCCGGGGCCCGGCGTCGAGGGCGAGACCGGCACGCCCGATGCGGCCGAAAGCCGCCCGCGCCGCGCATTGCCGCCCGACTGGGTGCCGCCGGCCGCCGCGGGCGCGGCCGCCGGGGTGATGGCACAGTTCACCTCGGCGGACGAATACACCTTCTATCAGGCCGACCGCTTCTACCGCCGGACCCGCGCGAGCGAACTGGAAAAGCTCAAGCGCCGACCCGATTTCAAGGATGTGACCCCGCCACCGCCCGCGCCGGAGTACGACTTCCACCGGATCGTGGCCTCCTATGCCGATTATGGCGGTCTGAAACGCGGCCTTGGGCTGGTGATCGACTGCGTGCTCGAGACCGGCAAGGTCATCGACGACCGGATCGCGGCGGGCGGCGGCACCGGCATCGGGCAGATGCAGCTGGTGCTGAAATGGGACGGGGACGCGCCGGGCAAGGACGCCACGCCCCGCACCGCCTGGCTGGCCCGCAAGGACCGGTTCGTGCCGCGCCCGCGCAGCGCGCAGCATGACGCGGGGCTGCTGCGGCTTGAGGACAGCGACGATGGCTGGCAGGTGGCCAAGGACGAAAAGCCCGGCCTTTTCGATCTTTATCAGGTCGATCCCGATGGCGCGGCGCTGAAGACGGTGAACTTTGCGCTGACCGCGCAGAACCTCGTGGCCCGCAGCCTGAGCCTGCGCCAGAGCCATGGCGAGGTGACCTACACGACGCCCGACCGGCAGGGCGTGGCGGCGCTGCGGTCCGGCGGCATCGGCGTGTCGCATCATGGCCGCGCCATGGATCTGGCGCAGCTGGCCGCCGCGGCCGATCTGAAGAATGCCGAGATCGCGGCGGGCAATGCCGACAAGGTGGTGCTGTTTGCCGAGGATGTGCATCGCGGCTATCGCATCGACGTGGCCCGGGTGCCCGACCGGGTCCATCCCGGCCCCTGGCAAAGCCTGCAGGCGCGGGTCGGCGACTATCGCGTGATCTCGACCGGCGAGCAGCTGAAATTCCCGCCCGACGAGGGCTATGTCTCGGGCCATTCGGTGTCGGGCGATCCCGACAACGCGGACGAACAGTACCTGCATGAAAGCCTGTTCCGCTGGTCGGGCTGGAGCCTGGCCGCGCCGCGTCCGGGCAAGACCATCCGGTCGGAAACCGGCGAGGACGACAACCTGCAGGCCGAGCTGCCCGCCGATGTCACCGACACCGCCGAAAAGGGCAACGATCTGGCCGTCATCTTTGCCGCCGAAAAGGGCAGCCTGCCGCGCCTGCGCTTCGGCGCGCTGTACCGGCTGCGGGCGCGGGTCGTCGATCTGGCGGGCAATTCGCTGGGGCTCAAGGACCCCTCGCTGGGCGATCTGGAACAGGCCAGCGACGCGGTCGGCTACTGGCGCTTCGAGCCGGTCGATCCGCCCGTGCTGGTCCAGCGCGAAAGGCTGAGCGAGGGCGAGCAACTGGAACGGCTGGTGATCCGGTCGAATTTCAACGCAACGACCGGCGAATATCTCAACGATCCCGATTTCCAGGCGGCGGCGGCCGAACCGGCCTCGGCCGATTTCGCCTATACCGAAACCAACCAGCGCCATCTGGTGCCGCCCAAATCCTCGCAGCAGCAATGCGAGACGCATGGTTTCTTCGATCCGTTCTTCGGCGACTGGCAGCGCATCCGCGAGGGCTATGCCATCGCCGCGCGCGAGGCGGGCACGCTTTACGATCCGCTGCCCGGCGCCCAGATCGAGCTGATCACGCCGGAGACGCTCGATGCCATCGCCACCACGGCCGCCGTGCCGCCCGCGCTGCCCTCGGCTGGCAACCCTGTGGGCGACCGGATGGCGGGCGGGCAATATGTGATCCACCGCGAGGCCGCGCTGACCACACCCTATCTGCCCGACGGGGCGGCGGGCGGCATCTCGATCCGGGCGGCGCGCGGCCATACGCTGCCGGGGATCGACGACGAGATGGTGCTTGGCCCCAGCGCCCGGGTCGTGCGCGACGACCGCGAGCGGCTGATCCTGCTGGTCCGGCATGGCGGCGACTGGCCCGATCTGGCGGGGTTCCGTCTGGTTCTGGCCGAACGCGCCGAAACCGACAGCGACCTGCCCTGTGCGGTCGATTTCCCCGACAGAGGCCTGCCGGTCTGGGACGAGGACAAGCGCGAGCTGACCCTCTTTGTCGAGAAGGGCCGGATCGTGCGGCTTTTCTACGCCAGCTTCGTCTCGCCCCGGCATCTGGACAGCTTCGGAATTCCGCACTGGACAGAATCGGCCAAGGCCGCCGAGGCCTGCCGCAAGGCCGCGGCGATGGGCACCAACTGGCTGATGACGCCCTATCGCCCGCTGACGCTGGTCCATGCCACCCAGGCGCCGGTCTGCCGCCCCGAGATGATCCAGATGACGACCAGCCGGGGCAGGGGCGACCGCGAGTTGCGGCTTCATTGCCGTCAGGTGCGACTGCACGGTCCCTCGACCGGCAAGATCGAGATCGAGGCCGACTGGCAGGAATGGGTCGATGACATCGCCAAGCCCCGGCCCGAGCGTGTCGCCTTCCGCGGCCAGCTGGGCGAGGTGCGGCTGGCCGAGAACCACCCCAACGCTCTGGTGCTTTCAACAGCCGTCTCGGCGCAGCTGACCGACCCCGAGGCCAAGCGCGGCGACGTGCACGATCTGGGCGACACCCGGTTCCGGCTGATCGCCTACCGGATGCGCGCAACGACCCGGTTCCGCGAATACCTGCCGCCCGCGCTTTACGGGCAAACCGATCTGGTCACGCAGCTGGGGCCGGTTGCACTGGGCGAGCCGATGGCCCTGCCGCCCGAGGACGACATGGGGGCGCCCGTGCTGCCCGATCCGGCCGGTTCGACTGCCCAGACCCGGGTGCTGGCCTCGGCCCCGCCCAAAGACCCGCGGTTGCTTTATGTCGTGCCCACCTTCCGCTGGAGCCGCAGCACCGGCGCGACCGGCTATACCGCGACCCGCACCGGCAACGGGCTTCGGGTCTGGCTGGACCGGCCCTGGTTCAGTTCGGGCGATGGCGAGCTTCTGGGGGTGGTCCTTCACCGCAATGGCGGCAATTTCAATGAAATCCCGGAACGGTTCGAAAAGCTCGTCACCCAATGGGGGACCGATCCGCTCTGGCAAAGCCCGGCGCCCAAACAGACGATCCGCGATGCGGATTTTCCGGCCCGGGTGACCGCCGAAACGCTGGCGCTGCGGGAAGCGCGTCCGGGCGATCCTTCTGTTCGCATTGTCGGGCATCGGGTGCATTGGGATGACGACCGGCGGCTTTGGTATTGCGATATCGAGCTGTCGCCCGGGTCGAGCTACATGCCCTTCGTGCGGCTGGCGCTGGTGCGCTATCAGCCGAATGCGATGCCGGGGGCCAGGATCTCGCGCGTGGTTCTGGCCGAGTTTGCCCAGGTGCTGCCCCGCCGCCGGGTGCGGGCGACGCGCACGGGCTCGGTGCTGTCGGTCAGCCTGCACGGGCCGGACCCGGAAAGCGGCCCGATCCGCTTCGACCGCGATTCCGCCTTTCAGAACGTGTCCTTCGTCAACGGGCCGTTCGAGACCGGCCGCAACCGTGTCGAGATCGTGCTGCAACGCCAGAAGGACGGGATCGACAGCGATCTGGCCTGGGAAGACGTGCAGGTGCTGCACGACCATGTCGTGGGCGAAGAGGAAGACGGCGGCATCGGCCCGGTCTTCGCGCCGGGGGGGCTGTCCGCGGCCCGCGACGGGGTTCTGTCGCTTGACCGCCCCGCGGGGACGGGGGCGCTCTCGGCCACCGTGTCGCCCGGACCCGCCGGGGGCCGGGTCGTCGCGCCGGCTGCGGGTGGCCGGGTCACCCTGCCGCCCGCCGAGGACCGCAGTCTGGCCATCGGCCGCGCGCTGGGCACCGCGATGGGCGGCGCGATCGGGGATCTGGTCACGCCGACCCGTCCGATCGACCCGTTCCTTCCCGACCCCGCCTTCTGGGACGCCACCGTGACGCTGCCCGGCGGTGCGGGACCGCGCCGCATTCTGGTCCGCGAGTTCGAGCGGTTCTATTCCGACAACACCGTCAACGAGCGGCATGGCGGGCGGCTCTTTCCGCGCCGGATCATCGAGGAACGGCTGGTCTTCGCCGAAACCTTCGACCCCGAGGCCCTGCTGGTCCGCTGAGGTCCGCTTCGGGGCCGTCGGGGGCTATCTGTTCCATGCCGGATGATCACATGGCCCCGCGCCGGTCTGCCCTGTTCATGGCAAGGTCGATCCTGCGCGAGGTTCGGGATGGGATGGGTGCATGCTGATCTCTCTGCACAGGCAGGCCACCACGACACCGAAGATCCGGGGAGCGATCCAGGCAAGCAGCGAACCGACGCGGTTGGTTGCCGAGCGCTCCGGGATCTCCGAGCGGACGGTCTGGACGTGGCGGGGTCGCGACGATGTCCACGCCCGGAGCCACACGCCGCACCGCTTGCAGACGACGCTGACGCCGACGCAGGGTTCGAGCGTGAAACGATCGATCCGGTGGACCGATCGCAGCGAAGAAGGTCGCCGTTGCGCTGCGCAAGGCGCTTCTCCTGCGGCTCGACGATCTGCTCGCCGTGGTGCGCGAATTCCTCGACCCGCATGTCTCGCGCTCGGGCCTCGACCGCTGCCTCCGGCGCCACGGCCCGGGCAACCTGCGGGCGCCGAAGCCGAAGGCATCCAAGCCCGCGCATGGCAGCTTCAAGGCCGACGAGCCCGGCGATCTGCACATCGACATCTCGTATCTGCCCATGTTTCGGTAACCCAGATGCGGGCGCTCGGTGGTGTCGTGGACGAGCCAGGCGTCGAGATCGGCCTGGAGCGCCTCGACAGTCTCGTAGAAGGTCTCGCGCATCTTCACGCGGAAGACCTCCTCCAGCACCCTGCCGTTGAAGCGCTCGACGAACCCGTTGGTCTTCGGCGTGCGGACCTTGGTGCAGCGGTGCTCGATGGTGTTGAGGTCGAGATAGAGCTCGTAGGGGTGCTTTTCGGTGCCGCAGAAGTCGCGGCCGTTCGCCATTGGGCTCGAACCAATGGCGCCTTCAATGGCTCGCTCGGTCAGCACCGCCTTCACCGGCAGGTCCAGGGCGCGGTGGAAGGGCAGCACGTCGTTGTGCAGGACCGCCACCGCCGCCTCGGGCCGTTGAACGCCTCGCAGTTCCCATTCTGCATGGGCTTGCCGGGGGCGATGTAGTGCCATCTCATCTGCATCTTCCCGGCCCGTTCCAGGATCGCATTCGATGTGAACTCGGTTCCATTGTCCGAGACGATCACGCCGGGCTTTCCACGCCGAGCGATCAGCGCCGTCAGTTCCCGTGCGACGCGTTGGCCTGAAATCGAGGCGTCGGCCACGGCCGACGGGCTTTCCTTGGTGACGTCGCCGATCACGTTCAGGATGCGAAATCGGCGGCCATCGGCAAATTGGTCCTGCACGAAATCAATCGGCCAGCGGGCGTTCGCCATGGCTTCGGTCACCAATGGCGCTCGCGTTCCTATGGCCCGCTTGCGGCTTCGGCGTCGGCGTCGGCGTCGGCGTCGGCGCCCCGAAAGCCCCTCCTCCCGGTAGAGCCGCCGGGTGCGCTTGCGGTTCAGCACGTGGCCGTCACGCCGCAGGATCACATGCAGGCGGCGACAGCCGAACCGCCGACGCGTCCCGGCGGCCCCGCGTAGCACCTTGCGCAGGTCGCGGTCATCCGGGCGCCGGTGTCGGCATCGCACCGAAGACCTATCCGCCCCGATCAGGCAACACGCCCGCCGCTCGCTCATCTCGTAGCCCTGTTCGAATTGGGCGATGGCCTCTCGCCTGGCGGCGGGCGTCCCCATTTTTTTGACAGCAGATCCTTCAGCGCCGTGTTGTCGAGCATGCCTCGGCCAGCAGGCGCTCAAGCTTGGCGTTCTCGTCTTCCAGGGCTTTCAGACGCTTCGCCCCGGACGGCTTCATGCCACCGAACTTCGCCTCCCTGGCGTAGAACGTGGCGCCGCTGATCCCGTGCCTGCGGCAGACCTCGGCCGTCTTCGCGCCCGCCTCCTGCTCGCGCAGGATCGCGATGATCTGCTCTTCCGTGAATTTCGATCTCTTCATGTCCGGTCCTCGCCTTGGGCCGGACTCGAGCATCAGATGGACGAGGTATCGGGGGTCACAGCCGCATCGACCGCATGACGTTCGACGATATTGCGGCAGAGCTATCGCGCAGATTTCCCGAAGGCCGCAGGGTCGCGAAGTCCGCAATCCACGCATGGTGGCAGCGCCGCAGACGCCGCTGACCTTGTGCCGGACGCCGCCGGGCCATCCCGGATAACCGGTGGACTGCCGGGGTCTTCCGGGATCAAACCTCGTGAACCATCGGTATCGGACCGGCTGAACGGTCAAACCGGTCCCCGACAAGAGGCGAGCCGCCCCCGGTGGGGGAGCCGGCGCGCGGGGCCGGTCGGCGATGGGGGGCGGGCCGCTCAGGCCGGGGCGTGGGTCTGACAGCCCGAGGGACAGACGCGGGCGCAGGCGCCGCAGCCGATGCAATCGTCGCCATCGGCGATGACCATGATCTTGCGCTCGATCTCGTCCTCGAATTCCTCGTCGTCAAGATCGACAATCTCGTCCTCGTCGGTGACGCCCTTCAGGGTCAGCACGCTGCGGGCGCAGACCTTGAAGCAGCGGCCGCAGCCGATGCATTTGCCCTGATCGATCGCCATCAGGAATTCGGGGATATATTCGGTGCCGCCGCGGGTCGTGGCTGTGATCGGCATGGCTCAGGCCTCCTCTGCGGCTTTCCGGGCCGCTTTCAATGCGTTGCGTGCGTCTTCCAGGTCCTTGAAGACCTGATGGGTTTCGGCGGCGACCTCGGGGATGCGCGTCCAGTCGACGGGAAGCTCCTCGGCCAGATCGTGCAGGTTCATCTTGGCGTTGGTGGCGCGCATCGACAGTTTCCTGACCTTCGCTTCAAGCTCTTCAAGGCTCATCGGCTGTCCTCGGGGTGATGGGGCACAAACGGAACGGCGGCCCGGCCGGGGTCGGGCGCCATGGGGGTTGCGAGCCGGTCGTCGCGGCTCAGGCGCGGGCGGCCTCGGGGAAGCGCGCCACCATGTCGGCCGCGTCCGCCGTCAGCTGTTCGCCGGTTTCGGCCAGCCTGGCGAAGGTTTCGAAGCCGAAGCGGTGGATGTCGCGCACATGTTTCGACAGCACGACGAGCCGCCCCGAGATCAGCACGATCCGGCCGAAGCCCTCATGGGTGATCCGCGACATCTGCGCCGCCTGGGCGCCGGTCCGGCGTTCCAGAAGAAGGGCCACCGCGTCATAGAACCGCTCGACCCGCCAGAGCACGTCCGGATCGGGGTCGCAGATGATCGGGATCTCGCGGCGTTCTTCCTTGGTCACGATGAAATCGGCCAGGATCTCGGCATCGGGCTTGCCGTCCCAGCTGCCATGGGTGTCCTCGGCGCGGATCACCGCGATCAGCTGGGTCAGGTATTCGCTGGTCGGCAGCGCGCCGCCGCGGGGCAGGGTGTCGGCCTCGGTGCTCATTCGCTGTAATCCTCGGCATAATCGGAGGCGAAATCGGTCTGCGGCCGGCCCAGCACCTTGCGCAGGAAGGGCGGGGGCGAGCCTTTCAGCATGGTCTGGGTCTGGGCGATGACCTCGGCGATGGGCTCAGGGTCCTTGCGCTTGATCGGGTGGATGCCCGCGCGCACCACCTTGGCGGCCGACGGCCCGCCGATCGCCAGCACGAACAGCAGCGCGCAGCCGGTCAGCGCCTCGACCTTGGGGGTGATCCGGTCGTCGAGGTTGTCATGGCCGCCCTTCTGGTCGGTGACGACATCGAATTCCAGCACCTCGACCAGGCGCGACGACGTGGTCGTCACCTCGTAGACGGCGAATTTCGCGGCCGATCCGAAATGCGCGTCGAGACGCTCCATATCGTTGGTCGCAATGGCGATTTTCAGCGGGATCTCGCTGTCGGTCATGTCTTTCTCCGGCTCAATGAGGCGCAGTCTGCGGGCGGTCATGGTCGAACTCCGGGTCGATGGGGGCTGCGCCGAAATCCTCGGGGCGCACAGCATGCGGATGGGCCAGCACCGCATTGGCCACCTCGAAGAGGAAGGCGCGGGTGCCGCGATAGCCGACCCGGCAGATATCCTGGGCGCCGAGCCGGTCGTTGATGGGAAAGCCCGCGCGCACCAGCGGCAGGCCCAGCGCCTGGGCCGCGTGGCGGCCATGGGCGTGACTGATCAGAAGGCTCGCCTCGCCCTTCCGCGCTCCGGCCTCGAGATCGCCGAGATCGCCCAGGACGGCCTCTTCGGCCGGGATCAGCTCGACGATGGGGTTGGCACCCGAGGTGGTGACGACGGCCACCGCCTCGGCGCCCATGCCCGCCAGCGCCGAGCTCAGCGCATAGGCAAGGTCGGGATCGGCGGCGATGGCATAGCGCAGGCCCCCGGTCTGGAAATGCGCATCCAGCATCGCATCCTGCAGCCGGGCGCGGTCGCGCTTGATCGCGTCGGGCGCATCGGCGGTCCCGGCCAGCGCCATCAGCGCATGGACGAAGCTGTCGACGGCGCGCAGCCCCGTCAGCGACGGAAAGACCTGCACCTCCATATGGCCGCGCTGGCCCAGCAGCCGCGCCGCGCCTTGCATGCTTTCGCCGATGGCGAAGGTCGCGACCGATTTCGCCATGGCCGGGATCGCGTCAAGCCGGGTCCCGCCCAGCGAGCGCCCCGACCAGTCCTCGGCCAGATGGCCGTCAAGCGCGGTCGAGAGATCGGGCAGGAAGATCGGGGTCAGGTCGAAGGCCCGGATCAGGCGGTCGATTTCCTCGATCTCGGCCGGGGTGACGTTGGCCGAGGGCAGCACGTTGACCTGACGCGCGACCGTCTCGGAGCGCGCGGGGTCGCGTTCCGGCACCAGCGCCTCGACGATGGCGGTGACGGCGGCGGCCCAGCCATCCTCGATCGCGCCCTCGAAATCGGGGGTCGAGGCATAGACGACCTTCAGATCGCCGAAATCCTTGCGCCGGGCCAGGATCTCGCGCAGCTCGCCCGGCACGTCCTCGCCGCGGGTTTCGGTCAGCGCGGTCGAGGCGATGCCGATAAAGCGGGGATGGGCGCGCTTGCGGATATTGGCGATGGCCTCCTCGATCTGGTCGGGGCCGCCGAGGATGGTCGAGACCTCGTTCATCGCCGTCGTCTGCAGCGGGATCGCTTCCTTGAAGTGCCGCACCATATGGACCATGGCGAAGGCGGTGCAGCCCTGCGCGCCATGAAACAGCGGCACCGCGCCCTCGATGCCCAGATAGGCCATCGCGGCGCCCAGCGGGGCGCTCGATTTCAGCGGGTTGGTCGACAAGGCGCGGCGGGGTCGGGTGAGGCGGGCCATCTCAGCAGTCCTCGAAATCTTTTGGGTCATTGACGGGACCCGGGGCCGGGTCGGCTTGGGCGGCGAGGCGAAGCCCGGTCGCGGGGCGCGGGTCGTCCCAGGGGGCGGGGCGGCGGACATCTTCCCAGACGGGATTGTTGACCGACCGGTCGATGGCCCGCACCAGATCCACCATGCCCATGTAGCCGGCATAGGGTTCGTGCTTTTCCTGGTTCACGTCGATCCAGGGTGTGCGCGCCTTCAGCGCCACGAACTGGCTGCGCGCGCCCGACATCAGGATGTCGGCCTTGGCGGCCTTGAGCGTCGCGTACATCTCTTTCGGCGCCATGTTCTCGTACATGTGGGTTTCGTCGCCCATGATCTGGACGACGCGGGCCTTGTCGGTCTCGGTGGCCTTGCGCACCGAGGTGCCGACGACCTCGATCCCCAGTTCCTGCAGCGCCGAGACCACCGACCAGCTTTTATGCCCGCCGGTGTAAAGCAGCACCCGTCGGCCCGCGACGCGCGGCCGGTAGGGGGCAAGCGCGGCGCGCGCCTTGGCCTCCTCCTCGGCGATCAGCGCCTCGCAGCGGTCGATCAGATCGGCGGGCGCGCCGCGCTCGACCAGCATCCGGCACATGGTGCGCAGCGCCTCGGAGGTGTCCGAAACCCCGTAGAAGGACCCCTCGAAGAACGGGATGCCCCAGGTTTCCTCCATCTTGCGCGCGAGCCCGATCAGCGCATGCGAACAGACCAGCATCGTGACCCGCGCCCGGTGCATCACCGCCACCTGCCGGTAGCGCGCGTCGGCCGCCAGCGACCCGAGGATGCGGATGCCGAGCCGGTCGAGCAGCGGCTTGATCTGCCAGAGCTCGCCGTTCAGGTTGTAGTCGCCGATGATGTTGATGTCGCACTCGGTGGTGTGTTCGGGCTCGATGGTGCCGATCACATGGCGGTACATCATCTCGCCCGCGAGCTTGCAGCCGAGATTTTTGGATCCGGCATAGCCCGGCACATCGACCGGGATCGCGGGCGTGCCGAAGGCTTGGGTCGCGGCCTTGCAGACCGCGGCGATATCGTCGCCGATCATCGAGGTGACGCAGGTCGCATAGACGAAGACGGCGGGCGGATTGTGCTTTTCGACGATCTCGCGGATCGCGGCATACAGCTTCTTCTCGCCCTTGCCGAGAACGATGTCGAGTTCGCTGAGATCGGTGGTGAAGCCGGTCTTGTACAGCATCGAGCCCGACGAGGCCGAGCCGCGATTGTCCCAGGAATTGCCGCCGCAGGCCAGCGGCGCATGAACCAGATGGGCGACGTCGACGATGGGCTGCAGGGTGATCATGGCGCCGTCGAAGGCGCAGCCGCCCGCTGCGGCCCCCGGGGTCAGCGGCTTGGCGCAGCCCTTCTTGCGCGCCTCGGCGGACTTGGCGCGGTTGGTGGCGCAGCCGGGCTCGTTGAAGGCTTCCTGCACGGTTTGCTTGAGCGCGTCGGACATCCGGGTCTCCCTGCTTCATGCTGACGGAAGCAGGAAGCGTGCCAGGACTGGGCCGGACCGGGCTGGGCGCGCGAAAGGCCAGCGTTTCAAGGGTGTCCGAGGGCGCGAGTTGGGTATTTAAGCCAAGAAGAAGGGGCGCGCGCTGCGGGGGATGGCGGGCTTGCGTCGGGTTTTGTCGGGTCTCCGACAGGGGGCCTACATCCGGAAATGCTTGGACAGTTTCAGGCCCTGGCCCTGGTAGTTCGAGGCGATACCCTGGCCGTAAAGCGCATCGGGCCGGGCCGACATGCGTTCGTAGACGAGGCGGCCGACGATCTGGCCATGTTCCAGCACGAAGGGCGCCTCGTGGCAGCGCACTTCAAGAACGCCGCGCGAGCCCGCACCTCCGGCGTCGTCATGCCCGAAACCGGGATCGAAGAAGCCTGCGTAATGGACCCGGAATTCGCCCACCATCGCCAGATAGGGCGCCATCTCGGCGGCGTAATCGGGCGGGATATGCACCGCCTCGCGGCTGACGAGGATATAGAAGGCGCCCGGATCGAGGATGATCCGGCCCGAGGTCGAGCGGATTTCCTCCCAGAATTCCGCCGGATCGTGCGCCCCGATGCCGTCGAGATCGACCACGCCGGAATGGGGCTTGGCGCGATAGCCGACAAGGCCGCCCTCGGCGGGCCTCAGATCGACCGAAAAGCCAAGGCCCTCGTCGATCACCGCGGGGCCGCCGGTCACCAGACGCGCCTTGGCATCGAGCGCGCGCAAGTCCTCGTCCGACAGCACCGCCTGACCCGCGCGGAAACGGATCTGGTTCAGCCGCTGGCCGGGCCGGACCAGCACCGAGAAGGAGCGCGGGCAGATCTCGGCGTAAAGCGGACCGCAATAGCCCGCGCGGATCCGGTCGAACTCGACCCCGCCATCGGTGATGGTGCGGGTCAGAAGGTCGAGCCGTCCGGTCGAGCTCTTGGCATTGGCGACCGCCTGGATGCCCGGGGGCAGGGCGAGTCGCTCCATCAGCGGCACGACATAGACGCAGCCCTTTTCCAGCACCGCGCCCTGCGTGAGGTCGATTTCGTGCATCTGGAAATCGGCGATCCGGTCGGCCACGCTGCGGCCTTCGCCCGCCAGAAACGAGGCGCGGACCCGGTAGGCCCTGGCCCCGAGCCGGAGATCGAGCGAGGCGGGCTGGACCTGGCCCGCATCGAGCGGGGCCGAAAGGCCGATGGCGCCGGTCTCGATCAGATGGCGGATTTGCTGTGCGGGCAGCACGCCGGGTGCGGTCATGGATCCCCTCCTCGGCCCGGCGCGGGGCCCCTGAAACACAACCGCCCGCAACCCCTGAGGGCGCGGGCGGGTGAGGGTAATGGTCGGGCTAGCAGGACTTGAACCTGCGACCTTCCGCCCCCCAGACGGACGCGCTACCACCTGCGCTATAGCCCGACGTGGGGCGCTTCTTAGCATGTCTGACGGCGGGGGCAAGACAGAAATCCCGCCCGAAAGCGCTGTCAGTCCTGCGAGACGGCCCCGATCCTCCGGGCGACGTCGTTCAGCCGGTCGACGGCACCGCGAGCGGCCTCGGGATCGGCGGCAAGATGGCGCCGCAGCCCCGGTTGCAGCAGCTGGCTGCGGACGGGCTGGGCCGTGGCCGCATAGGCGGGGTCGTCGTCTTCGGGGTCTGCGCCGGGCAGATCGGTCCCAAGCGGTTGCGGCTCGGGGTCCGGTTCCGGTTCCGGTTCGGGCGCCGGTTCCGGCGTGTCGGCGGCGTCGGCGGGCCGGTCGGTCTCGGCCGGCGCGAGGTCGATCGGGGCCTCCGGCTCGGGGGCGTGGTCCGGTTCGACCGCGGGCTCGGGGTCCCGGGCCGGCTGCGGCAGAGGCTCCGCCATCGGCGGCGGAGAGGCCCAGGCGTCCGATTCGGCCAGGTCCTCCGCGGCGCTTTCCGGGTCCTGCCGGGGCCAGGGGGCATCGGCGATGTCGGGCGGAGGGGCAGGGCGCCCTGCCGGTGCAGGGGCCGGTGCAGGGGCCGGTGCAGGGACTGGTGCTGGGGCCGGAGCTGGGATTGGTGCAGGGGCCGGTGCTGGCGCAGGGCGCCGCAGTTCGAGCCCGGGCAGGATCGCCTCGTCCGGTTCGGGCGGCGGGCGCCGCCGCATCGGCAGCACCTCGGCCACCTCGGCCTGGGCATCAAGCGCCATCGGCGCTTCGGTGTCCGGCTCGTCGGTGTCCGAGAAGGCGCCCGCGATATCGACGGTTTCCTCGTCGTCGAGCGGTTGCGACAGCGCCGCGACATGCTTGACCCCGTCTTCGCGCAGGATCTTCTGCACGCCGCGGATCGTCATCCCGTCTTCATGCAGGAGCTTCTTGATGCCGCCCAGCAGCAGCATGTCGGCGGGCCGGTAATAGCGTCGCCCGCCCGCCCGCTTGACCGGCTTGACCTGGGTGAACCGGCTTTCCCAGAACCGCAGGACATGGGCCGGGGTATCCAGCCAGGTCGATACCTCGCTGATGGTCCGAAAGGCCTCGGGAGACTTGTCCGTGGCCAATGCCGGTCAGCCCTTGTTGCCGGCCGCCACGCGGTCTTTCATCAGATGCGACGGCCGGAAGGTCAGCACCCTCCGCGGGTGGATCGGCACCTCTTCCCCGGTCTTGGGGTTGCGCCCGACCCGCGCCGCCTTCGAGCGGATCGAGAAGGTCCCGAAGGACGAGATCTTGACCGTCTCGCCCCGGACCAGCGCGTCGGACATGTGCTGCAGCACACTCTCGACCAGCGAAGCGGATTCGTTGCGCGACAGACCGACCTCGCGGAATACCGCCTCGGTCAGGTCCATGCGCGTCAGCGTGTTGCCTGCCATGATCTCCCCCATTCTCTGACAGCGACTATTGAAACCCTTGGTTGCCAAAACCTTAGGTAGATTTGATTTTCAGTGTCAATACGGGGAACTTGACGCGATGGGCGAAGGTGGCACGCGAAGCGCGCCTACCAGCGCAGGACGACCGATCCCCAGGCAAGGCCGCCGCCGATTGCCTCGGTCACGACCAGATCGCCATCCTTGATCCGGCCTTCGCGCCGCCCGACCGACAGGGCCAGCGGAATCGACGCGGCCGAGGTGTTGCCGTGGTCCTGGACGGTGACGATCACCTTTTCCATCGGCAGGTGCAGCCGCTGCGCGGTGGCCTTGATGATCCGCAGATTGGCCTGATGCGGCACCAGCCAGTCGACATCGGCCCCGGTCAGCCCGGCCTTGTCCAGCGCGGAATGAGCGGTGTCGGCCAGTTTCTCGACAGCATGGCGAAAGACTTCCTTGCCATGCATCACCAGATGTCCGGTGGTGCCGGTCGACACCCCGCCATCGACATAGAGGATCTCGCGGTGGCGTCCGTCGGAATTGAGATCGACCGCGAGAATGCCGCGATTCTCGGCCGCACCGGTGCCCTCGGCCGCCTCTAGGATCAGCGCGCCCGCGCCGTCGCCGAACAGAACGCAGGTGCCGCGGTCGGTCCAGTCCATGATCCGGCTGAAGGTCTCGGCGCCGATCACCAGAACCCGGCGGGCCAGGCCCGCGGCGATCATCGCATTGGCATTGGCCATGGCAAAGACGAAGCCCGCGCAGACCGCCTGCACGTCATAGGCAAAGCCCCGGCTCATCCCGAGCCCGGCCTGCACCATGGTCGCGGCAGAGGGGAAGGTCAGATCGGCGGTCGAGGTCGCCAGCACGATGGCGTCGATGTCGTCGGGCCCGAGCCCGGCATCGTCCAGCGCGGCCCGGGCGGCGGCGATGGCCATCTGCGAGGTGGTCTCGCCCTCGGCCGCGAAATGCCGCCGCTCGATCCCCGAGCGCGAGCGGATCCATTCGTCCGATGTGTCGAGCGTCGCCTCGAATTCGGCGTTTTCCACAACGCGCGCCGGAAGATAATGCCCGACACCCCGGACGATCGCCCTCGTACCCATTCCTACCCCTTACGCCCGCCGGCAAGTTCCCGGAGCGCCTCCGGTCCTGTCGCATTGCTGGCCGCGACCCGCGCGGCCAGACGTTCGGTGAAGCCCGACTGCGCCAGCTCGAAGGCGAGCTTGACCGCGGCCGACACGCCCGTCGCATCCGACGAGCCGTGCGATTTCACCACCGTTCCGTTCAGCCCGAGGAACACCCCGCCATTGGCGCGCCTGGGGTCCATTCTTTTCTTGAGACGCCTGAGCGAGGTATAGGCCAGCAGGGCCGCGACCTTGGACAGCGGCGTCGCGGTGAAGGCCTCGCGCATGAAATCGCCCAGCAGCTTGGCGGTGCCCTCGCCGGTCTTCAGCGCCACATTGCCGGTGAAGCCGTCGGTCACGATCACGTCGACCTTCGACGAGGGGATATCGCCGCCCTCGACGAAGCCGACGAAGCTGTAATTCGCCTCTTCGGCCGCAGCCTCGATCAGGTCATGGGCGGCCTTCAGCTCGGCCCGGCCCTTGTTCTCTTCGGTGCCGACATTCAGAAGCCCGACCCGCGGCCGGTCAAGCCCCAGCCCGTTCCGGGCATAAGAGGTGCCCATCAGCGCATATTGCAGCAGGTCGCGCTCGTCCGCGCGCACATCGGCGCCGACATCGAGCATCACGTTGAAGCCGCCGGGATTGCGCGACGGCCACAGACAGGCGATGGCCGGCCGGTTCACGCCCGGCAGTTTCCTGAGCCGCATGATCGACAGCAGCATCAGCGCCCCGGTATTGCCGCAGGACACGGCCACCGTGGCCTCGCCATGCCGCACCGAGTCGATGGCCGACCACATCGAGGTGTCCTGGCCGTGGCGCATCACGTGGCTGGGCTTGGCGTCCATGGTGACGACGCCATCCGCATGCCGGATCTCCACCCGCCCGCGCAGGGGCTTGCGACGCGCGACCAGCTTTTCAAGCTCGTCGCGCTGCCCGTGCAGAATAAAGCGGATGTCCGGATTTTTGGCTGCGGACAAGGCAATGCCCGCGACAACAGCCGCAGGGCCGCGGTCGCCACCCATGGCGTCCACCGATATCACGGTGCGCGGGGCGGCGCGCAGCTCCTGGAGATGCTCTTCGGTCATGGAGAGACGCGCGCCTTTTGGGGCGGATTATGCCGCGTCTTCTTCGTCCAGGTCGATCTCGTCGGCTTGGGCCACGACCTCGCGGTCGTCATAATGGCCGCAGGCCGCACAGACGTGGTGCGGACGCTTCAGCTCGCCGCAGTTCGAGCATTCGGCCGGGTTGCCCGGGACGAGCGCATCGTGCGAACGGCGTTGGTTGCGGCGGGACCGCGTGACTTTATTCTGAGGGACAGCCATGTCTCAACCTCGGTCTGGAGGGGCCTTGGCCCGGTGTTCTTTCGTTGGGAACGCGCGTCTCTCAGCGCCCTTGGCGCGGCGTCCGATCCATCGTGCAAGCGAGGCCGGGAACATACTGCGATTCTGGACGGGCGCAAGCCCCTTTCTGGCCCTGTCTTTCAAGCGCGAGGCGCGATTTTCCGTCGCCCTGCGACACCGGGGCGTCCCGATCCCGACGCCGACCCTGCAGTCGATCCCGAAACCGGCCCCGCAGCGCGCCCAAAGGGGCGGGGCGAGGTCGCGGGCCGGGGCAGGGCGCGGCAAAACCCGTCCGCCCCGATCAGTCTCCGCTGTCGCTTCCGCCGGTCTCGCCGTCCGGGCCGTCGCCGGTTTCGCCCTCCGCACGGTCGCGAAGCCGGGCCAGAGCGGCAAAGGGCTTGACCTCGGCATCCTGCATCGGCGCCGTTCCGGGCGCGGCAAAGGTCGCCTCGCCCAGTTCGGCCCCCTCGGCGCGCGGATAAAGCGGCAGCGCCAAGGCCAGCGCCTCTTCCAACACCCGCGCCAGGTCAAGCGTATCGGGCAGCGGCTCCTCGCTGTCGTCCTCGGGCATCTCGATCTCGTCGCCCTCGGGCCGGGACGGCATGTCGGCGCGGTAAAGCCGCAGGACCGGGCTGTCGATCCGGGTGGTCACCGGCGCCAGCGTGACGACGCAGGGCTGTACCACCGTGGCGCCAAGCTCGGCCTCGAGCCGCCAGTCGCGCGCGCCTTCGGGCCGGATCTGGCCCGCGAAGCGCAGCTTCTTCAGCGCGGACAGGCCAAGCCGGCCGGCAAGCTCGGCGCGCTCGGCGGGTTCGGGGATCAGCGTGAAGGCGACCGGGTCGCGGCCTGCGCGACGGTCAAGCCGCAGGGGCGGGACGGTGCCTTTGGGCATTTCAGGTGTGTTGGCCATGGTTCACGTTCCATTCTTGAACCCGGGGCATACGATCTGCTAAGCGGGATAGAAGTGAAAAACCCCTGTGACAAGAGGTTGCGATGGCAAGGCCCCGGGCAGTGCACGCCAGATTGGTGCTGGCCGCTATTCTCTCTGCGGGCCTTGTGGCCTGCTCTCCGATCCAGCGCAGCCACGGCTATGCTCCGTCCGACGAGGATCTCGCCGGGGTTACGGTCGGTGTCGACACGCGCGACAGCGTGGCCGAACTGGTCGGACCGCCGACGATAGGCGGCGTGATGCGCGACGATGCGTGGTATTACGTGCAAAGCGACTGGGAGACGGTCGGTTTCCGCGAACCCAAGGAGACCGACCGTCAGGTCGTGGCGATCTCCTTCGACAAGTCCGGGACGGTCGAGAATGTCGAACGGTTCGGGCTGGAGGACGGCCGCGTGATCGCCCTGAACCGGCGCGTGACCGAAAGCAACATCAAGGGCGTCTCGTTCCTGCGGCAGATGCTGGGCAATATCGGCCAGTTCAATGCCGAGGACATCATCGGCGACCGCTGAGCGCACACCGCGTCCCGACCGGGACGCGGAATGGCAGCCCCCCGGGGCCACCTGGCTCTGACCTTAGTCCGCGTCGGTGTCTCTGCCGTCGCCGCTGCTGTCTGGCGTGAAGTCGAGCGCCACGCCGTTGATGCAGTAGCGCAGCCCGGTCGGTGCGGGGCCGTCCGGAAAGACATGGCCCAGATGGGCCGCGCAGGCCAGGCAATGCACCTCGGTGCGCTTCATCAGAAGGCTCCGGTCGCTCCGCTCGCCGACCGCGTCGGGGCTGGCCGGACGGGTGAAACTGGGCCAGCCGGTGCCGCTGTCGAACTTGTCGGATTGCGCGAAAAGCGGGGCGCCGCAGCAGACGCAAGTGTAGGTGCCGGGCGCCTTCGGAAAGTCGTCATGCGAAAAGGGGCGTTCGGTCGCGTGCTTGCGGGTGACCCGGTAGGCGAGGTCCGACAGCTCGGAGCGCCATTCGGAATCGGGTTTGGAAACTTTCTGGGTCATTTGGTCTCGCGGGTCCTGTCAGGGTTTCGTCACATCTTGTGTGCTATCGGCCTTCGGACAATATCTAGGCGGGCGATCCAGTCCCGCCAGTCCCGTGGAGCCGTCACGATGCTGTCACTTCGCAAGGGCCGCTATGCCGCGCGGCTGGCCGAAACCCCGGCCGATATCCTCGCCGCGCAGCGTCTGCGCTATCTGGCCTTTCGCGCCACGGACACCCATCCCGAAGGGGCCGATGCGGATTGTTTCGATGCCGTCTGCCGCCATGTGCTGGTCGAGGAGACCCGCAGCGGCACGCTGGTCTGCTGCTTCCGTCTGCTGCCGCTGAAGGGCGGGGCCGAGATCGGGCAAAGCTATTCGGCCCAGTATTACGAGCTTTCCGCGCTCGAGACCTTCGACGGGCCGATGGTCGAGATGGGGCGGTTCTGCATCCACCCGGCCTGGCGCGACCCCGATATCCTGCGCGTGGCCTGGGGGGCGATGACCCGATTCGTGGATGAGGAGAAGGTCGAGATGCTGTTCGGCTGCTCGTCCTTCAAGGGCACCGAGGCCGAGACCTACATGGATGCCTTCGCGCTCTTGCAGGACCGGCATCTGGCGCCGAAACGCTGGCTGCCGCGCGTCAAGGCGCCGAACGTGTTCCGCTTCGGGCAGATGTTGCGGCGCCGCCAGCCCGACGCCCGGCGGGCGATGCTGGGGATGCCGCCGCTCCTGCGCAGCTATCTGGTGATGGGCGGCTGGGTATCGGACCATGCGGTGGTCGATCGCGACCTCAACACCCTGCATGTCTTCACCGGGCTCGAAATCCGGGCGATTCCCCCCGCCCGCAAGCGACTGCTGCGCGCCTCGGCCGGATAGCGCGCGCGGAATTTCGCACGAAATTCCGTGAACGGTCCCCACCGCCGCCGCCCCGGGGGCCAAAAATTCTTCGCCGAAGAATTTTACCCGCCCCGCCCCGACCGGGGTTTCCCTCTTCTGCCGCTTGACCGGCGCAACCCGGCATCATACCCAGCGCCCATGGCCCGCGCACCCCTTCTTCAGCTGTCGTCGATCTCGCTCACCTTCGGCGGAGGCCCGGTCTTTGCCGGGCTCGATCTGGTGATCCAGGAAGGCGACCGGGTCGCGCTGGTCGGCCGCAATGGCTCGGGAAAATCGACCCTGATGAAGGTCATGGCCGCCCTCGTCGAACCCGATTCCGGCGCCCGCGTGCTGTCGCCCGGCACCTCCGTCGGCTATATGGAACAGGAGCCCGACCTCTCGGCCTATGCCACGCTGGGCGATTTCGCCGCCGCGGCGCTGGCCCCGGGCGAAGGCTATCGCGCCGAGATGGCGGCCGAGGGGCTCAAGCTCGATCTTTCCGCCCCGGCCGCCACCGCCTCGGGCGGCGAGCGCAGGCGGGCGGCGCTGGCGCGCCTGCTGGCCGCCGCACCCGACCTGATGCTGCTCGACGAGCCCACCAACCATCTCGATATCGAGGCCATCGGCTGGCTCGAGGCCCAGCTGGCCGAGACCCGGTCGGCCTATGTGCTGATCTCGCACGACCGCGCCTTCCTGCGCGCCCTGACCCGGGGCACGCTGTGGATCGACCGGGGCGAGGTCCGCCGTCAGGATCGCGGCTTTGCCGACTTCGAGGACTGGCGCGACAAGGTCTGGGCCGACGAGGACGAGGCCCGCCACAAGCTCGACCGCAAGATCAAGGCCGAATCCCGCTGGGCGGTCGAGGGCATCTCGGCCCGCCGCAAGCGCAACCAGGGCCGCCTGCGGGCACTGCATGCCATGCGCGACGACCGCTCGGCGATGATCCGCCGCCAGGGCACCGCGGCGATGGCGCTGGAGGCGGGGCCCAAATCCGGCAAGCGGGTGATCGAAGCGACCGAGATCTCGAAAAACTTCGGCGATCGCGTCATCCTCAAGCCCTTCTCGCTGCGCGTCCAGCGCGGCGAGCGGGTGGCTCTGGTCGGACCCAACGGTGTCGGCAAGACCACGCTTCTGAAGATGCTGACCGGCGAGCTGGCGCCCGACAGCGGCGAGCTGCGGCTTGGCACCAATCTGCAGATGGCCGTCTTCGACCAGAATCGCGCGGCGCTCGATCCCGACATGACGCTGTGGGAAAGCCTGACCGGCGATCCCGAGATGCGGGTGTCGGGCAAGGCCGACCAGGTGCTGGTGCGCGGCCAGCCCAAGCATGTCGTGGGCTATCTCAAGGAATTCCTCTTCGACGACGCCCAGGCCCGCGCGCCGGTGCGGTCCCTTTCGGGCGGCGAACGGGCGCGGCTCTTGCTGGCCCGGATCATGGCCCGCGAATCGAACCTGCTGGTGCTGGACGAGCCGACCAACGATCTCGACGTCGAGACGCTCGATCTGTTGCAGGAACTGGTGTCGGAGTTCGACGGCACCGTTCTTCTGGTCAGCCACGACCGCGATTTCCTCGACCGCGTCGCGACCACGACTGTCGCCATGGAGGGCGATGGCCGCGCGGTCGTCTATGCCGGCGGCTGGAGCGATTACCGGGCGCAGCGGGCCGAGGCCACCGGCCCCGGGCGGACCGTCGGGAAGTCCGCCGAGAAACCCTCCGCCGCGCAGACCAAACCGGAGCCGCCCCGTTCGAAGAAGGCGCCGGGGCTCAGCTATACCGAAAAGCACCGCTTCGACGCGCTTCCGGCCGAGATCGCGCGGCTGGAGGCCGAGATCGCCAAGCTTGAAGAACTGCTCGACGACCCCGATCTCTTCACCCGCGAGCCGGTCAAGTTCCGCAAGGCGACCGAGGCGCTGGTCGCGCGGCAGGAGGCCCTGTCCAGGGCCGAGGAAGACTGGCTGGAGCTGGCCGAAAAGGCCGAAAACGCAGGCTAGCCCGGTCCGGCGGCGGCACTTGGGTGCAGCACCGGCCGATAGCCCGCCGCCAGTGCCGCGACCGTGGGCGCCGGGGTCAGAACCGTGACCTCTCCAACGGGGCGGGGGCGGGCCGCGCCATAGCCCGAAGGCTTCCAGGGCAGGGCGACCCTTCCCAGAATCAGATGCGGGGTTGCCTCCAGCAGCACGAAGGCGCCGTCGGGCAGGGCGGCAGCCGGGGCCGTGTGGCGCCGCTGATCCCGGCTGGACGGGCAAAGCCGCGCCGCATGCAAAGCCGCATCGAGCCTGCCCGCCGTCCCGACCCCGAAGGCCAGGGCGAAGCGCCGGAAATCGGCGCGGCGGCACTCGGCGCAGGGGCGGTGCCCGGCCGACAGCGCCACCGCCTCGTCCAGAAAGAAAAGCTCGGTATAGCGCCCCGGCGTCATCACCGGGCGGTGACGGCCGCGAAACTGCAAAAGACAGCAGATCCAGGCCTTGTGGCGCCAGCGCGCCCGGCCGAGCCGTCCGTCGGCATCGTGCAGGCAGCCGCGGTTGCCCATGAACAGACCGCGTGCCGGGTCGGCCACGATCTCGCCCAGGGGCGTGACGCGGGTCTGCCGCGGGCTCATCTCATCCGCAGCCCTGCGTCCAGCCGGATCACCTCGCCGTTCATGTAGCCGTTCTGCAGGATATGCAGCACAAGGGCTGCGTATTCCGCCGGGTCGCCCAGCCGGGGCGGGTTCGGCACATCGGCGGCGAGCCCGTCCATGACCTCCTGACCCAGCCCCTCCAGCATCGGGGTGCGGAAGATCCCCGGCGCGATCGCCATCACCCGGATCCTCAGCCCGGCCAGATCGCGCGCGAGCGGCAGCGTCATCGCCGCGATACCGCCCTTCGAGGCGGCATAGGCGGCCTGGCCCTTCTGCCCGTCATAGGCCGCGACCGAGGCGGTGTTGACGATCACCCCGCGGCAGCCGTCGTCATCGGGGGTGTTCTGCGCCATCTCGGCGGCAGCCAGCCGCAGCACGTTGAAACTGCCGATCAGGTTGATCTCGACGGTGCGGCGAAAGCTTTCCAGCCCGTGCGGCCCGGACCGGCCCAGCGTGCGCTCGGCCGTCGCGATGCCCGCGCAGCTGATGCAGGCGGTGATGCCGCCCATCTGCGCCGAGGCCTCGCCCACGGCCTGTTCGACCGACGTTTCGTCGGTCACGTCGACCGGCTGAAAGCCCGCGCCGATTTCGGCAGCCAGCTCCATGCCGCGGTCGGTATCCCGGTCCAGAATGGTCACCGCCGCCTCGGCCGCGCAAAGCGCCCGCGCCGTCGCCGCGCCAAGTCCAGACGCGCCACCGGTGACGATGGCCCTCGTTTCGCTGATCTGCATCCGCCCCTCCGTTTGTCTCAGAGCTAGCGCCCGCCTGCGGGGCTTGTCCAGTGCCGGGCGGCCGCGACGGCGGGTCGTCAAAGGGACGCGCCGGGTGCCGGGCGGCGTTCGCCGAAGAGCAGGGTCCGGCGCGGTGCCATGCCGGTCCGGCCGGATGCGGCGGGGCAGGAGGTGACGCGAGGTCTTGGAGATTGCCCCTAAATAACTGAAATAAAATCAGAAAGCCACGAATCAATCCCGGGTTGAACTCTCGCCGGCAAGGCTTGTCTTGCCACTGCGAACAACTGACCGAGCGACCCGGTGCCGACGACGACCCGCCTCTTTCCGCGGTACCCGCGCATCAGGGCCGCGGCCGCCGCGCGCCCGCGAATGCCCGCGCGCAGGACCCGGGCGCCCGGCGAGACGTCCACCAGAATCCGGGCGCAGCCGGATCGTCCTCTCGACCGGAACGTCGCCGGGCGGTCCGCACGCGGCGGCGTCGATCGTTCCTCCCATCACAACGATGACCAAATTGCCGCGGGGTTCGAGACTGGTCGCCCTGTCGGTTCCTTTGTTGGCCGGGGCCGTCCCGCAGCCACCGGCGCCCCGTTTGACGCGATCCGCCGACCGGGGCTTCCTTCGGCCCCTGTCGGCTGCGCAACGCATCCGGGCAGGGCGGTGTGCCCGGCGTGGTGGCGGCCGTGTTTCCGGGACCGCGCGGCCGTTGTTTTCCGGCGATCCCTGCATTTCCCGGTAGACCGACCTGGCCATCGGGAACTGAGGGGCGCGTTGGCCCCACCGCAGGATCAGGCGATCGAGATCCCGTTGCTCGGCCAACTCAGGGTTCGCCGGGATGGCATCGGCGTGCCGGGGCCGAGGTCGCGGGCGCTTCCGGCCTTTCTGACGGCCACCGGACGGCCGTACCGGCGCGAGAAGCTGTGCGAGCTGTTCTGGGATCTGCCCGCCGACCCGAAGGCGGCGCTCCGCTGGGCGCTGACCGGGATCCGCAAGGCGGTCGATTCCGCCGTCCGTCCCCGGATCATCGCCGGCCGCGAGCGGGTGGCCTTTGACGGAGCGGGGTTGAACGTCGATCTGCGCGCGATCCGCACTTGCCTAAGCGACGCTGCGGCCAGCTATGCCGAACTGGAGGATGCCGCCCGGCGGCTGGGCGAGGATCTTCTCGACGGGGCCCGACGGGGCTGGCGACGCGGCCTTCGCGTCATGGCTGGCGGCCGAGCGCGAGGATGCCGCGGTGATTCGGGCCGGGGTTCTGGGGCGTCTGGCCCGCCATCCCGACGCGCCGCGCGGGGCCGTGCAGACGTGGCTGCGGCTCTGGGAAGAGGCCGACCCCGAGGCGGCGCGTGCCGGGGCCGCCCCCGATGACGGGTCAGCCAAGGCCGTCCTGTCTGTCGGCGCGCCCCGGCGCCGGGTCCATCTACGCGCGCGGCGCATCGGCTTTGCCGGGTGCGGGACGGGACCAAGATCGCCTGAGCCACGGTGGGCGCCGGTCCGCCGCCGGTGAAGGCGGCCAACTGGCTGACCCATATCGAACACGACTGGAAGACTCCGATCTGGGGCGCCTGTTTCGACGAGATCGCGCGCCGGCGCACCTTCGTGCGCTCTGACGAACGCGGCTGCGGCCTGTCGGACTGGAAGGTCGAGGATCTGAGCCTTTCGGCCTTCGTCGAGGATCTCGAGGCGGTGGTCGATGGCATGGATCCGGGGCGGTTTCCGCTGCCGGGCATTTCCCAGGGCGCGGCCGTCTGCATCGAATATGCCGCGCGCGATTCCGACCGGGTGAGCGGGCTGGTCCTGCTCGGAGCCTATGCCTCGGGCTGACGCCACCATGCCAGCGCCGAGGAAATGTCGCGCCGCCAGGCGGTGCGCGCGCTGACCCGGCTGGGCCGGGGCACCGGCAAGTCGGCCTATCTGCACAACTTTTCCCGGACCTTCATGCCCGAAGCCGCGCCCGAAGAGCTGACCTGGTTCGACTAGTTTCAGCGCCTGACCACCTCGGCCGAGATTGCCGCGGGGTTTCAGGAGGCGTCCTGCGACATCGACATGCGCCGCCGGCCGACGCGGATCGAGGCCGCGACGATCGTGCTGCACGCCGCCCCAGCGACCAGAGGATTCCGGTCGAGCAGGCGCGGCCGATCGCGGCCTGGATCCCGGCGGCGGCCTTTGTGCCGCTGGCCAGCCGGAACCATGTCCTGGTCGATTTCGAACCGGCCTGGCAGACCTGCATGGCGCGCGTCCGCACCTTCCTGCACGAACAGGGGATCTGAGGGGCGCCGCGCCTAGCGCGGCCGCCGCCGCCGTCGGCCCTCGCTCTCGCCCCGGCTGCCGCCAGTGTTGAAATCCACCCTCGGCAGCGGCGCGATGCGGGCCAGTTCGGGGAACGGGTCCGACGCATGGGGCAGGGCGTTCGCGGCCACGAAATGGTCCTGAAAGCGGGGCTCGATGGCGGTCTCGACCTTCTCGATACGGCGCACGTTCTCTTCGATCAGGCGGCGTGCCGCGACCGAACACAGTGCGATCCGCGCGCCGGTCCCGGCCGCGTTTCCGGCCGAGCGGACCCGGTCGAGCGGCACATCGGGGATCATGCCCAGCACCATGGCATGCAGCGGGCTGATATGCGCGCCGAAGGCCCCGGCCAGCACGACCCGGTCGACCCGGTCGACGCCGCGGCGGTCCATCAGCAGCCGCGCGCCCGCGTAAAGCGCGGATTTCGCAAGCTGAATCGCCCGGATGTCGCCCTGGGTCACGGCGATGTCGCGCCCGCCAGAGGCGGCGCCCGCCAGCAGCAGATAGGACTGGGTCCGGCCCTCGGGGCGGCAGCGGTCCGATCCGGTCTGGGCCGCCGAGCCGATCAGGCCCGAGCCATCGACAAGGCCTGCCATCCGCATCTCGGCCACCGCCTCGATGATGCCCGAGCCGCAGATGCCGGTGACCCCGGCCGGGCCGAGCGCGGCGGCAAAGCCCGGGTCGTCCGACCAGAGCTCGCAGCCGATGACCCGGAACCGCGGCTCCTTCGTCTCGGGATCGATCCGCACCCGTTCGATGGCGCCGGGGGCGGCGCGCTGGCCGGAACTGATCTGCGCGCCCTCGAAGGCGGGGCCGGTGGGCGAGGAACAGGCCAGCACCCGGGTCCGGTCGCCCAGCAGGATCTCGGCATTGGTGCCGACATCGACGATGAGGGTCAGGTCGTCCGAGGTCTCGGGCGCCTCGCTGAGCGCGACGGCGGCGGCGTCGGCGCCGACATGGCCCGCGATCAGCGGCAGCAGATAGGCCCGCGCCTCGGGATTGATCGACCCGATGCCGAGGGCGGCCGCCGGAAGCGTCGCGGCCTCGGACGTGGCCAGCGCGAAGGGCGCCTGGCCCAGCTCGACCGGGTCGATGCCCAGCAGCAGGTGATGCATGACCGGATTACCGACCAGCGCCACCTCGACGATGCAGCGCGGGTCGATTCCGGCCTCGGTCGCGATCCCGGCCGCAAGACCGTCAAGCGTGGCGCGGACGGCCGCCGTCATCTCGGCCGCGCCGCCCGGGTTCATCATCGCGTAGGAGACCCGGCTCATCAGGTCCTCGCCAAAGCGGATCTGCGGGTTCATCGCGCCCGCCGAGGCCATGACATCGCCGGTCGCCAGATCGGTCAGATGGAGCGCGATAGTGGTCGAGCCGAGATCGATGGCCAGACCGCAGAGGGGGGCCTCGAAGAAGCCCGGCCAGATGTCGAGGATCTCGGGACCCGAGGCGCCTCGGTGGAGCGCGAGGGTGACCGTCCATCCGCCCTTGCGAAGCGCGGGTTGCAGCCGCGACAGCACCGAGAGCGGACAGGCGGCGGGCGGCAGGTCCCACTGATCGGCAAGGGCCGCGTTGAGCCTTTGCAGATCGCCCGAAGGGGCGTGCAGGTCCGGTTCGGCCATCTCGACCAGGCAGAGCCGCGTCGCCGGATCGGTCTCGACCGCGCGGACCTCGGCGGCCTTGCGGACGACCTGGCGGTGAAGCTGGCTTTCGGGCGGGACATCGATCACGACATCGGCGAGGATCCGGGCCTGACAGCCCAGCCGCCGACCCGGCGCCAAGCCGCGCTTTTCGTCATAGCGGCGCTCGACGTCGTTGAGCGGCGAGAGGGCATCCTCGGCGACGGACAGGCCATGTTTGGGGAATGCGCCGCGGCCGGGCGAGATCTGGCATTTTGAGCAGATGCCGCGACCGCCGCAGACGCTGTCGAGATCGACGCCCAGTTGGCGGGCGCCCTCGAGGACCGTGGTTCCGGCGGGCACCTGGCCGCGTTTGCCGGAGGGCGTGAAGACGACGCGCGGCATCTCGCGGCTCATCGGGGCCGGGGCCGCGATTTTTCTGCGAAAAATCGGGCGCGGGGTGGCCAGCCGGCGGTGTCAGCAGATGACGCGCAAGCCATGGGGGTTGCAGATGACGATAAGCTGCCCGCCGCATTCGACCAGGTGAAAGCCGCGCAGCTGCACCTCGGCCACGAAACGCTCCATGCCGATCTCGCGTTCGACCCAGCGCCGCGACCGGCGCACGACGCCACCCTTGGCCACCGCCTGGGCCGAGAAGACCGAGGCGATCCAGCTGTCGGGAACCGAGCGGCGGGCGGCAAAGTCCATGCGTCCCAGTCTGCAGCCATCATGGTTAAAAACCCCTTACCTCTTCTATGCCCGGCGCGGGTCTCAGCCGCGCCGCCGCCGCCGCCCGCCGCCCGCGGCGGCCGCCGCTTGCGAGGCTTCGGCGAAGCTTGCGCCCTCGGCGACCGCGTCCAGCACGCGCGAGAAGCGGATCCATTCCGCCCCGTTGGCATCGTGATTCATCAGCAGGTTGGCGGCACGCACCGCCTCCATCTCGACCGGCCGAACCGGGTTCATGATCGCCGAGGTCATTCCGGCGCCGATCGCCATTGGCAGGAAGGCCGCGTTGATGCCGTGGCGGTGCGGCAGCCCGAAGGAGATGTTCGAGGCCCCGCAGGTGGTGTTGACCCCCAGCTCGTCGCGCAGGCGCCGTACCAGCGCAAAGACCTGCTGACCGGCGCTGGCCATCGCCCCCACCGGCATCACCAGCGGATCGACCACGATGTCATGGGCGGGGATACCGAAATCGGCCGCGCGCTGGACGATCTTGCGGGCCACCTCGAAGCGCACATCGGGGTCCTCGGAAATGCCCGTGTCGTCGTTCGAGATCGCCACTACCGGCACGTTGTATTTCCTGACCAGCGGCAGGACGCGGTCCATCCGTTCCTCCTCGCCGGTGACCGAGTTCAGAAGCGGCCGCCCCTGGGCCGCGGCAAGACCGGCTTCCAGCGCCGCGGGCACCGAGGAATCGATGCAGAGCGGGGCATCGACCAGCCCCTGGACCAGCTCGATCATCCGGCGCATCAGCGGCGGTTCGGTCTCGTTCGGGTTGGGGTTCGAATTGTAGACCACCCCGGCATTGACATCGAGCACCATGGCCCCGCAGGCCACCTGTTCGAGCGCGTCCTTCTCGACGGTCGAGAAATCGCCTGCCTCCAGTTCGGCCGCAAGCTTCTTGCGGCCGGTGGGGTTGATGCGTTCGCCGATCACGCAGAACGGTTCGTCGAAACCGATCACGACGGTCTTGGACTTGGACTCGAGCACGGTACGGGTCATGGAACTCCTCAGGCGTCCTGGGCGGGGGCAAGGCCATGCTCGGCCAGCCACCGGGTGTTGGTCGCGATTCCGCCGAGCGGGAAGAAATGCACGTTCTGGATGGGAAAATCGGGGTCGCGCGCGGCGGCGGCGGCCAGATCCGACAGGAAGGCATCGGGCGTGAAGGGCAGCACCAGCTTGCTGACATCGCGCGCGCGCCGTTGCAGAACCGCCAGCGACGGGCCGACACCGCAGGCGATGGAATACTTGACCAGGGTCTGCAGCTTGGCCGGGCCGGCGACGCCGATATGGATCGGCAGGTCGACGCCCTGCGCCCGCACCCGTCTGGCCCAGGCCGTCACCGGCCTGGCGTCGAAGGCGAACTGGGTGACGATGGCCATCTGCGCATCGGTGCGTGCGGCAAAGGCCTGCTTCCAGCCAAGCGCCGCCATCATGTTGCGGTCCGACCCGTCCGGATCGATGTCGCGGCTGCCCTCGGGGTGGCCCGCCACATGCAGATCGGTGAAGCCCGCCTTGTCGAAAAGCCCGGTTTCCAGAAGCTGCATGGACGAATGCAGATCGCCGCGCGGTTCGGAAATGCCGCCCGCGAGGATCAGCCCCCGGGTGACCCCGGCCTCGCCCGCATAGCGCGCGATCCAGTCCGAGAGCGTCGCGATGTCGGGGATCGAGCGCGCCGCGAAATGCGGCATCGGCGCAAAGCCCTCGTTGGTCAGGCGCCGGGCGGTCGCCACCATGTCCTCGATCGGGGTGCCGTCGAGATGGGCGATATAGACCCGGGTGCCCGCGGGCAGCAGCGCGCGGAAATCGGCGATCCTGGCGGCCGTCTTCGGCATGACCTCGATCGAATAGCCGCGGACGAAGTCGGCCAGCGGCGCGGCACGCGTGCCCGCGGCCCCTTGCGCGACCCTGTCGCTTTTTCTGAAGTCCAGCAGTGCCATCACCCTCTCCCGCAGCCTGTTCATGCCCGTTGCCAGCCGGCAGCGGCAATCAGATCCTTCAGGCGGCCCGCATCGTAGTCGGTGTCGATCCGCGCCGCCTCGGCTTCGGCCAGGGCGTCGGGGTCGCCGTCACACGCGACGGGTTCGGACCGGCGCCATTCGGCCAGGTAGGCGTCGCTGTCCCTGGCGCCCACCTGCATCGCACAGCGGTCGATCGCCTGCTCGAACCGCTCGGGCAGCACCCGTTTGGCGGCCCGGCGGCCCCGGCCCACGATCACCTGCGCCGGTATGTCGCGCCAGTAGACGATGACGAGCTCGGGCATCCGATTCCCTTTCTTGCCTGAGTCGGTTCTAATCCGGCCCCGGGCCGCGCCGGAGGCGGATTTCGACAGGATGGACGCGCGTTGCGACCTCGGCCCGGATCGCGCGTCGGTCCGGCCCCATTCGTGCCCCCCCTCCCGCCCGGTTTCGGCGCGTTCGGGTGGCAGGGTCGGGGCGGTCCCGGGCCGATGACCCGACGGAACGGGCGGCGGAGGCCCGAAACGGACATCCACTGTCGCGGGCGCCTCTGGGCGCGGCACTGGTCCCGGTTGATGTGGAAACAATCGGCGCACGATGCTGGAACTGTCCTTGGGTCAACCGGAAAAATGGTTAATATCTCGGAATTGCTTGAAATTCTCAAAAGAATGCGCCTTTTTCTGGTCCAAAGGAGATCCGGGCTGCGCCATAATTTCGGTGTCGCGGGCCGAGGCCGGAAAATTCGGCCGCTCCGGGGTCTTGGCAAAGGGTCGGCGCAGTGGCAGCCGGCGGAAAAGGACAGAACAATGAAAGCGGATCGGGCAGGGGCAATCGGAACGGTCGCGGGGCTGGTTCTGGCGCTGGCGGGCGGCATGGCCCCGGCATCGACCCTGGCGCCGGACGGCGGGCGCATGATGGTCGCGGGCGCGGTGCCCGGGCATCCGTTGCTGATTGTCGACCGCACGCCCGTCCGGCGGGGCTACGGCCCGGCCGACCGCCGTGCTGCGGCCGAGGTGGCCATTCCGCTTGGCGTCAGCGTTTGCCGCCATGCCGCGGCCGGGGTGACGCCTGCCTGTGCGCTGATGATGCCCGCTGTGCTGGCCGCGAATGCGGGGGCGCGGGACTTCCCGCCGCGGCCCACCCTCCTTGCCCGGGCCGATGCCGGGACCGACACCGCGTTCTGGCCCGATCCCCTGGGCTCGGGACGGCGGGGCGGCGGCCCGGACGGTCACGCGGCACTGCCTTGGGCGGCCCCCGGCGCTGTCAGCGGCGGCACCGGCGGGCGGCATCGTTCTGACCCCGCAGCCGACGGGTCCGGCGAAAGTGGAGACGGCGGAACGGGCGGCGAGGATATCGGGGGCGGTACGGGCGTCCGGCCTGACGATCCGCTGCCGGTGCCCCTGATGCCGAGTGCTGCCTTCCTGCTGGCCGCGATGGCCGGTTTCGGGGCGGTGTCGCGCCGCCGGTCCTGACCGTTCCCGTCTTCGCGCGGCCATCGTCGCGGAGGCGGGGGTCGTCCCCCCGGATCGGGACGGGAGGGGCGGATGGCGGCGCCCGGGAGCGATCTGCGCCATTGCACGAACGCCCCCGGCCCGTTACCCTGCATCCAACTCGATTGGAGGGCGATCCTATGGCGCCCAAGCGTCCGAATGGTGCGGGCGCGTTTCCCAAGGCGGTAGAGACCCCCGCGCCAGTTCCGCCCGATCCTGCAGCGCTTTACGCGGCTCTGGATCTCGGAACGAACAGTTGTCGTATGCTGATTGCCCAGCCGAAGGGCAGTCAGTTCCATGTCGTGGACAGCTTTTCCAAGTCTGTCCAGCTGGGCACCGGCCTGGAAGGGTCGGGTCGGCTCAGCCGTGCCTCGATCGCGCGGACGGTCCAGGCGCTCCGGGTCTGCAAGGGCAAGCTGGAAAAGCACCAGGTCGAACGCATGCGGCTGGTGGCGACCGAGGCCTGCCGCCGCGCCGTCAACGCGCGCGAGTTCATCAAGCTGGTGCGGCGCGAGACCGGGCTGCGGCTGGAAATCATCCAGCCCGAGGAAGAGGCGCGGCTGGCGGTCGTGTCCTGCGCCCCGCTGGTCTCGACCAAGACCGAGCAGCTGCTGGTGGTCGATATCGGCGGCGGCTCGACCGAGCTGGTCTGGATCGACCTGTCGATGGTGCCGCGCGCCGACCGGCCGCGGGCGATCATGCGGCTGCATGCGGGCTTTCACAGCGAGACCGGGCCGTTTCCGGCGGCGCGCGTCGTCGACTGGATCTCGGTGCCGCTGGGGGTCGCGACGCTGAAGGAACAGTTCGACGACGTCGAGGACGACCATGCGCGGTTCGCGCTGATGAGCTGGTTCTTCGAGGAGAACCTCGCCAATTTCTCGCCCTATGCCGCCGAGCAGACCAAGGCCGGCTTTCAGATCATCGGCACCTCGGGCACGGTGACGACCGTGGCGGCGAGCCATCTGGGTCTTCGGCGCTACGACCGGACCAAGGTCGACGGGCTTCGCATGACGTCGGGGCAGATCGACGAGGTGATCCGCCGCTATCTGGAGCTTGGCCCCGAGGGGCGGCGGGCCGATCCGAGGATCGGGCGCGACCGGCATGCGCTGATCATGTCGGGGGCGGCGATCCTGCAGGCCTTGATGCGGGTCTGGCCGACCGACCGGATGTCGGTTGCCGATCGCGGGCTGCGCGAGGGGTTGCTTTACGCGCAGATGAGCGCGGACGGGGTGCTGGAGGAGGGCCCCTTCTGATGCGCCCTTGCCGCGGCGGCCCGGCTGGGGCAGATGTCGCGTCTGGGTATTTTTGCCAAGAAGAAGAACGAAGGCCGGGATGACGGAGAAGAAGGGATCGAGCGGGCGCGGACAGCGCGACCTGAAGGTCAAGGTCAAGACCGCGCGCGGGCGCCGGCTTTCGTCGACGCGTTGGCTGGAACGGCAGCTGAACGACCCCTATGTCAAGCGCGCCAAGGCCGAGGGCTATCGCGGACGCGCGGCCTTCAAGATCCTCGAGCTGGATGACAAGTACCGGTTCCTGGTGCCGGGCGCCCGGGTTGTCGATCTGGGCTGTGCGCCGGGCGGCTGGTGCCAGGTGGCGGTCAAGCGCGTGAATGCGCTGGGCGAGAAATCGGGCAAGGCCATCGGCACCGTGCTGGGGGTCGATCTGCAGGAGGTCGAGCCCATCGCCGGGGCCGATCTGCATCAGCTGGATTTTCTGGCCGACGATGCCGACGAGCTGGTCAAGGGCTGGCTCGGCGGGCGCGCCGATGTGGTGATGAGCGACATGGCGGCGGCCTCGTCGGGTCACAAGCAGACCGACCACTTGCGGATCATCGCGCTTTGCGAGGCGGCGGCGGCTCTGGCCTTCGACGTGCTGGACGAAGGCGGCACTTTCGTCGCCAAGGTGCTGGCGGGCGGGGCCGAGAGCGGGTTGCAGTCCCTGCTGAAGCAGCGCTTTGCCAAGGTCGCCAATGTCAAGCCGCCCGCGAGCCGGTCGGACAGTTCCGAGAAATTCGTGGTCGCGACCGGGTTCCGGGGCTGATCCCCGGAGCCCGGCGCACAAGCTACGGCAAGAGCACCGTCGCCCCGGTGGTGGCGCGGGATTCAAGCGCGCGATGGGCCTCGGCGGTCTCGGCCAGCGGCCAGGTTTTCCCGACCCGGGGCGTCAGCGTGCCCTCGGCGACCGCCGCGAACAGCTCGGCCGCGCGGGTGCGAAGCTCGGCCGGATCGGCGATGAAATCGAACAGCACCGGTCGCGTCGCCGACAGGCTGCCCTTGGCCAGATCCGACAGGCGGAAGCCATCGGGCAGGCCCGAGGACTGGCCGAAGCTCACGAACATGCCGCGCGGTTTCAGGCAGGCGAGCGAGCCGCGCCAGGTGTCCTGTCCGACGCTGTCATAGACCGCGTCGACGCCAAGCCCGTCGGTCGCGGCCATCACCGGCGCCACGAAGTCGCCCGCGCGGTAGTCGATCACCTCGGCATAGCCATGGGCGCGGGCAAGCGCCGTCTTTTCGGGCCCGCCCGCGGTGCCGATGGCGCGCACGCCCTTCGCCGCCAGCCATTGCCCCAGCAGAAGCCCGACGCCCCCTGCCGCGGCATGGACCAGCACGGTCTGGCCTTCGCGGACCGGAAAGCTCGAGGTCATCAGGTACTGCGCGGTCAGCCCCTTCAGCATGATCGAGGCCGCGATCTCGTCGGGGATGGCATCGGGCAGGGGCACCAGCCGGTCGGCGGGCAGCACCCGCGCGGTGCAGCAGGCGCCGGTGCGCGTGGTATAGGCCACGCGCTGGCCGACCGTGAGCCCCTCGACCCCGGGGCCGACCGCCTCGATCCGGCCCGCCGCCTCGCTGCCGGGGATCAGGATCTCGCCCGGCCAGGGATAGAGGCCCGAGCGGAAATAGGTGTCGATGAAATTCAGCCCGACCGCGCCGTGCCGGACCAGCACCTCGCCGGGGCCGGGGGCGGGCGGGCTCCAGTCGACCCAGTCAAGCGTTTCGGGGCCGCCCGGCGCGCGGGCGATGATGGCCTTGTCCATGGCTCAGACCTCGAATTCGGGATCGACCGGCACCTGCATCGCGGTGACCAGGGCATTGGTCTGCGAGGCCAGCCCGATCACGGCGAGGAAGTCCTGGTACTGGGCCTCGGTCATGCCCTTGGCGCGGGCCGAGGCGGTATGGGAATGGGCGCAATAGGAACAGCCATTGGCGACCGAGACCGCCATGTAGATCAGCTCCTTGGTCAGCGGGTCGAGCGGGCTTTCGGTCGCCATCACCGCCTTGACCTGCGCCCAGGTCGTTTCCAGCACCGCGGGCTGGCTGGCCAGGGCCCGCCAGACATTGTTCACGAAATCGGTCTTGCGGGTGGCGCGGATGTCGTCGAACACCGCCTTGACGCGCGGGTCGGCCTCTGCCTCCGCGTCGCTCCAGATCTTCACCGTGGCCATCGGGTCTCCTTGGGTTGGGAAAGGGGCCGCTCCGGGCCAGGGGCGCGGGAGCGGCGGGAAAACAAGCTCAGACCAGCGCGAAGATCCGCGCGGGCCCGCCGGTGCCACCCTTGTGCTTGGGCGCGCCGATCACCAGCGTCGCGCCCGCCGCGGGCATCCGGTCGAGATTGGCGAGGCATTCGATGCCGAACCGCCCCGAGGGCAGCCAGGCGTAATGGGTCGCGAAATCGGGCGAGTTGCCCGGATCGAGCGACAGCGTGTCGGACCCGATCGAGGCCGCGGCGGTTTCCTCGATCAGCATCTCGGCGGCCTCCGCGTGGAAGCCCGGATAGTGCTGCACGCCCTCTGCATCGGCATTGCGAAAGCCCGGGCCGCTGGCCTTGTCGCCCCAGCCCGAGAACATCGCGACGCAGGCATTTTGCGGGATCTCGCCATGGGCGGCGATCCAGGCGCGGATGTCGTCGGGGGTGAGGGTGGTGTCGGCATCCTCGGCGGCGCGGGCGGCGATGTCGATCACGCAGAGCGGCGCCACCAGGTTTTCGACCGCGATCTCGTTCACCGCCGCGCCATCGACCGAGAAATGCAGCGGCGCGTCGATATGGGTGCCGGTATGTTCGTTCACGCGGTATTCGGCCAGGTTGAAGCCGTGCTCGGCGAAATTGAACTTCTGGTCCCAGAAGAACTGCTGTTCGCCGAAGAAGGTGGGAAAGTCGGCCGAAAGCTCATGGGTCATGTCGGTCACCGCCGCATGGCCCTGCGCCAGCGCCCGGGGCGCCGAGGCGGTCAGCCCGGCGGCCGCCGCCAGACCGGCCCCCGCCGCCCCGGCGAAGAAGCCGCGCCGCGACAGCATGCGGTCCTTGACCGCCGTCATCACGCAGATATCGCACATGTTGGAAATCTCCCTGTTCCCGGGGCCAGCCGTCCCGCCGGCCCTCGGGCAGAGCTTAGTAAGCTGCTGGCAAAACTGTCAAACACGCTGCTCTGCCGGGAAGCTGGGGTTTGATGCCGGTTTGCGGCCCGGAACGGATGTCCCGGCGCGGCTTGGGCGCTGTCCGGCGTTTCCTGCGTGGGGCACGGGCAGGCCACGACGCGGGCGCGGGGCGGGGTGGGGTGGGGCGGGCGAAAAGCGTGGTGTAGGTCCGGCCGAAGGCTTGGACCCGGCGGGCATCGCGCAGAAGGTCCGGGACAGGGCCCTGCCTTCGATGCCGAGGCATCCGAGGCCCGGTCGGGCCTTGCCGCGCCCTCAGGCGGGCCGGGCGCGGGTCAGCACAGGACGCACGCGGCGGGCCATCGCGGGCAGGGGGGCGGTGCCGAAAAGGCGCCGGAGCGGCCCGGCGCTTCGCCGCAATTCCGGACCGATACAAAGCGTCTCGCTCCAGATCCCGTCGACGCAGACAAGCTCATGCGTGCCGAGGTTCAGATGCAGATGCAGATGCAGATGCAGATACAGCAGCGGGGTCCTGCGCCGGGCGGGTTGCAGGCGGGTCAGACCCAGTTTCTCGGCCAGATGGCGGGCGCGCACAATCACCTCGCGCCCGTCGGGCGCCTGCATCGGACCCCCGTGCTGGCGCGACAGCAACATGGCCCGGTCCGGCCGCTCCGGCCCCAGCGCGCCGACCGCGATCCGCACCGGGCATAGCGCGGCATTGGCCGCCATCTCGCGCGGCCGCCATATCGCGCGGGACGACGCGGCGGCGCAGGAGGCGTCCGACCGGGCGCGGGCCGTTGGCGCGCGTCTCGACCAGATCGCCGGGCCTCAGCCGGTCGATCCGGCGCGGCCCCTTCGGCGTGGCGATCCGCGATCCCGCGGCAAAGCAGGGCAGGCTGGGACCGGGGGCGGCCTGTAGCTGTCGGACCCGACCAGGCGGGTCCGGATCTGGTCTTCGGTGACGGCATCGTTCCAGGAAAAGGACCGGTCCAGCGCCATGCGGTCGTCCGGGCCGCCGCCCGCGATCCTCAGCGTCCAGATCCGGCGGTCCTCGGTCGGGGTGATGACGGTGGCGTCCGGGCTGAGATCGCCGATAGGGACGAAATCGAGCTCGGGATCGAAGCCGTGCATATGGTCGCTGCCGCGCCAGCGCCGAAGGCCACGTATTTGGCGTCCCCGAATGGCCGTCCGGCCAGATCTGGTCGTCGCCCGCGCCGCCAAGCAACTGATCGTCGCCAGACCCGCCCGTCAGTGCGTCATTGCCGTCGCCGCCGAAGATCGTGTCGCCTTGCGATCCGCCGTCGATGGTGTCGTCGCCCGCGCCGCCCGGGATGGTGTGTTGCCCTCGTGCCCCTCGATCAGATCGCGCCCGTCGGTGCCCGTCAGGCCGTTGCCGGTCCGGTCGCCGTCGAGTGTCGCCACGCCTCCGTCCTCCGCTGGTCCCCGCCCCGCTTGTGGGCGGGGGCGCATTAAAACGGGTTTGACAGGTTCGCTCAACGTTCCCTTTCCTCACGGCGTCCGGCGGGGCGCCGGACGGCGGAGCCTTGCCGCGGCCGGGCGATCCTACGGCAAGAATCCGCTTGCAGATCGCGCGCGAATATATTGAAACAAATCGCCTTTTGCGGGAGTTAGTCCTTTATCTTACGTTCCGGAGATACCGCATCCGCTCCGGTGTTCGCCTCGATCGGTGCGGGAAGGAGATGCAGACGGCAATGCTTGTGCTTTTCACACTCGCCTCGATTGCTGCGGGAGCGCTTTCGGCTTTGGCGGGCGCCTTGCTGCTGGACAGTGGATGGGCGACCGTTCTGCTGTGTTACTGGCTGGGCGGTATGGTCGGCGGCGGCGCCGCCGTGACGGTCGTGGCGCTGCGGGACGAGCCCGAGGACGACACCGATCGCTTTGTCGGGACCCCGCCCGATCTCGGGGTCGGCGAAACCGCCCGGACGCGCCCGGACCCCGCAAAGCCCCAGGCCGGGGCCGAACCGGTCGAGGCGGACCCGGGCACCGCGCGGAGCCGGATATGCGAGGGCTGCGATTCCCATTGATCGCCGCGCAGGACGCCCCGGCAGATCCGGCGCCCTGCGCCGCGATGCGCGCGACCGCTCAGTCGCGCAGGGCGGCCGCCGGGGGTTGGCGATAGGCCAGCCAGGCCGGGACCGCCGACAGCCCCGCCGCCCCCAGCACCAGAAGACCGAAGCCCAGCAGGTCGCCCGGGGCGAAGGCGACCGGCAGCGGGAAGCCCCGCTCGGCCGCAAAGGCGCGCGACAGACCCTCGGTCGCGGCAAAGCCCAGCCCTAGGCCCAGCAGGATGCCGGTCCCGAACAAAAGCGCCAGTTCCAGCCAGACGATGCCGAAGACCGCCCCGCGCGGCGTGCCGAAGGCCCGAAGCGCCCCGATCTGGCGCCGCCGCTGGCCGACCTGGATCACCGTCACCAGCAACAGCGCCGCGGCGACCAGTGTCTGCGCGCCGACCGCGACCGCGACCAGCACCCGCTTGGCATCGCCCAGCATTGCGTAAAGCCCGGTCAGGACCTCAGCCGGAAAGACCGCCAGCGTGTCGCCCGTCGCGCGGTAGTCCTGCCGCAGGCGGTAGGCATCGGCGATGCTGCGGGGCTTGACCAGGATCGCCGGAAGGCCCGGAGCCTCGCCCGCCGCCCAGGTTTCGTCAAGCGGCGCATCGGGGTCGAAGGCCGGGGCGTCATGGCTGTCGTGATCGTCGTGATCGGCGTCGCCGTGATCGTCGCCATGGTTTTCGGCGTGGCTTTCGGCGTGGTCTTCGCCGGCGGCATGGGCATGGGCGTGGTCCTCCTCGTCATGCCCATCCGCGTCATGCGCTTCTTCGTCATGCCCCTCGGCCTCATGGTCGTGCCCGTCATGCGCCTCGTGCCCAAGCCCGTGGACATGCCAGACCGCCTGGATCGGCACCAGAACGGCGCGGTCCCAGGGGGTGCCGGTAGGGTCGAGCCGCCCGGTGACGCGATAGGCGATACCGGCATGGGCATGGCCGCCCTCGGCCTGCTTGCCATGGGTCGGAACCAGCGTGTCGCCCAGGGCCAGATCGACCGCCGAGCCGATCACCGCCTCGCCCTCGGCGGCGAAGGCGCGACCTTCGGCAAAGCCGGTCGTCGTCATCTCGATCAGCGTGGTGGTGGTGCCGATCACCGGAAAACCCGCCACGAAATCGCCAAAGCCGATGGGGGCCGCCCAGGCCACGCGCGGGTCTTCGGTCAGCGCGACCAGCGTGTCGCCCGGCATCAGCGGCAGCGCCGCGGGCTGCAGGAAGACCGAAGACAGCACCAGTTGCGTGGCGCTGCCCGGCGCGCCGACGATCAGATCGAATTTTTCCGAGGCGCGCGCGCTGCCCAGACGCAGGGCGCGTTCCTGCAGGGTGACGGTCGTTCCCAGTGCCACCGCCAGCGCGATCAGCAGCACGATGACCGCCGAGCCGAGGCGAAACCGTTTCAGGTCGGCCAGAACGAAGTGGATCATTGCCGGGCTCCTTCGCAGCCGCTGTCGGACAGGATCTCGCCGCCGGAGAGGCTCAGCACCCGGTCGAGCCGCGCGGTCAGGCGGCTGTCATGCGAGACCACGATCAGCGTGGCGCCCGAGCGATGGGCGAGGTCGATCAGCAGCGCGCCGATGGCCGCGCCGTTCTCCGGGTCGAGGCTGGCGGTGGGTTCGTCGGCGACGATCACCCCCGGCGCGCGCAGAAGCGCCCGCGCCACCGCCACGCGCTGCATCTCGCCGCGCGACATGGTCTCGACCGGCTGGCCGGGTCGGTCCAGACCGACCTCGGCCAGCAGCGTCCGGGCGCGGTCCTTCATCGCCGTGTCGGCGACCCGCGACAGCCGCGCGGGCAACAGCACGTTCTCAAGCGCCGAGAGCCCCGGGAAAAGGTGGAAATCCTGCATCACCAGACCGATATTGGCGCCGCGCCAGCGGTCGCGGGCGCCTTCGGGCAGGCGCGCGATATCGGTGCCGTCCCACAGCACGCAGCCGCTGCCGGGCGGGGCGAGGCCGGTGACGATGTTCACAAGCGTCGATTTTCCCGAGCCCGAGGGCCCGGTCACCGCGACGCGGGCACCGGCGGGAATGTCCAGATCGGGGATGCGCAGCACCGGGGCGGCGAGGCCGGGATAGGCGACTTCGACAGACGACAGATGAAGACCCAGCATGGCGGTTCAGACCTTGGAATAGCGCGCGTCGCGCAGGCGCAGCTGGCTGACGAAACCGGTCTCGGGATCGACCGAGGACCCCCGGTCAAGCCGCCCGATGACCTCGATGGTCTGGTTGGGCTGCACGAAGGTCTGGCTGCGGTCGAGATAGACCACGACGATGTTGTCGGGCCAGTCGGTATCGGTCGAACAGAACGGACACAGCGCCATGGGGATCGCGGTCAGCACGAAGAAATTCGATTCCGCTTTCAGCGGCGGCGCCATGAAGCCCCGGATGCGCACCCTCTCGCCGGTCAGCGCGATCACCTTGTCGGAAAAGGTCAGGCCCAGCGGGCTGAAGGCGCTGTAAAGCTCGTCGAAGCCGATCAGCGGGGTTTCGGCGGCGGCCGGGCGGGGGGCGGTCAGAAACATGAGACCGGGCAGGGCGGCAAGGCACAGCCTGCGGGTCCGGTCGGGGGCGGCGGGGTCGGTCATGGCGGTCTTCCGGGGCAGGGGAAAGGAATGGGGCCTGCCCGGACGGTGTTCCGCCCGGACAGGCCCCGCGTCAGGTCATTTCTGGACGGTGCCCAGCGCGAAGGCGTCGGCCAGAACCTTGTAGACGTCCGACTGTTCCATGTAGCCCTTGAACGCCTCGGCGCCCGGCCCGGTCGCCTGCAGCACCACGTCGTCGACCGCATGGACCGCGGTATCGGCCGATTTCGGCAGGTTGCCGATCCGCAGCACGGCGCCGGGGAGGTCCTTGTAGGCCTCGTTGGCGACGTATTCGCCCTTCTCGTTCTTCACCGACGGCTCGAACGGGCCGTCCATCTTCGGCGCCCAGGTTTCGTAATAGTCGGGGAAGTTGCTCGAGAAGATCGCCAGCCGCCGCGACACGTCGATCTTGTCGGGATAGCCGTCGCCGTCGGCATCGGTGTAGGTCGGGAAGCCGGCGTCGTCATAGGTGCCGACCTTCTCGCGCATCTCGTCGCCGGGCTTGTCGTCGTCGATGGTGCCGATCACCGAAACGCCATGGGTGTGGTCGCCGGTGACGACGATCAGCGTGTCGGGATGGGTCTCGGCGAAGGCGCGCGCGGCGGCCACGGCCTGGTCGAACTCGATGGTGTCGATGACGGCGCGGTCCCAGTCCATCGGGTGGGACATCTTGTCGATCGAGGCGCCCTCGACCATCAGGAAGAAGCCGTCCTCGTTCTTCGACAGCTCGTCCAGCGCGGTCCGGGTCATCTCGACCAGGCCCGGCTGGTCGGGGAACTTGCCGACCGAGCCCTGATGCAGGAAGCTGCGGTCAAGCTTGGTGTCCATGTTGCCGGTATGGAAAAGACCCAGCAGCTTGCCGCTGTTCGAGCCGCGCGCCGCGTCAAGCTCGGCCGCGCTGGTGGCCAGCGTGTAGCCCGCCTCGCGGAACATCGCGACATAGTCCTTGTCGTCTTTCCGCTTCGATCCGGGGATGTCGGACTTGAGGAAATAGGCCGAGCCGCCGCCCAGCATCACTTCGGGCTGGATGTCGTAGAACATGCCCACGATATCGGCCTTGTCGCTGCGCTTGCGGGTATGCGAGACGACGGCCGCAGGCGTCGCGTCTTCCAGTTCCGAGGTGGTGACGACGCCGATGGATTTTCCGGTGGTGCGGCGCAGGGCCTCGGCGATGGTCTCGACCCTGGGGTCGTCCTGGGTCGGCGCGGTGCGGTCGGCATAGACGCCCAGCGCGTTCACCCGCGACTTGTGGCCGGTCATGTAGGCCGACATCGTGTTGGCCGAGTCGGTCGCGATCGAATGGGTCGACGAGGTGCCGATGAAGGCCATGTGGTCGAGATCGTCCATCGCCAGACGGCCGTCCGCCTTGCCCTCGGTCATGCCCTGCGACATGATCCGCGCCGCGGTCCGGTGCGCGACCGACAGCCCGTCGCCGAGGAAGAAGATGATGTTCTTAGCCTTGGGCGTCTCGGGGGTGGTGTAGACCTCCCAGGTCACGGTCTTGGTCTCGTCGCCGGCCTTGACCTCGACGGTGTAGCTGCCCGGCTCGGCCAGGGCCAGATCGCGCAGGATCAGCGCCGATCCCAGCACGGCGTCATCGGCGCCCTTTTCTTCGGCGACATACTCGGCGGCGGTGCCGAAGGTTTCGGCATAGGGCTTGCCGTTCACGGTCACGGAAATGTCGGCCTCGGGATGCACCGCGTCCAGCTCGACCTTGAAGTCGAACGGCGAGGACACGAGGATCGTCGCCCGGTCGAGCGGATAGACCGCCGTGGCCTGCGCCGCACCGGCGAGAATCGTGCTGGCGGCGAGCGCTGTAAGAAGAGTTCGCATGGGTACCTCTGCTGTGGAAGGAAGAAGGGGGTGGTCCCTCGCGGTCCGGTTAACGACGGCATGTATCGGTCTTGTGACAAACCGGCAGGTCCGCGCTGTCGCGGCCTGTGTGGGCAGAGGCGGCATCCCGGGGTGATGACGCCACGGGCCATGACCTTCCCCAAGGGGAAGGTCCGGCCGCTTTGCGTCGGGCGTCCGGGCCGCTGTCAGCGTCCGGGCCGTGACCGGTCAAGGGACGCGGCACCGCAGGCGGGGAGGGGCATCGGCCGCACCTTTGCGCCCGGTCCCGCCGGAGCGGTCGGGATCGGGTCCGGGGGCGGTCCGGCGGGAGCGGGGGATCAGGTCCGACCGGGGCGCGGGCGGCCCGGCAAGGGGGCGGGTCGGCGGCGCGGGCCGCCGACCGCAGCGACGATCAGGCGAGGTGGCGTTTCAGCGCGGCCCAGCCTGCGGCAAAGACGCCTTCGGAAATCACCGGGCCGTATTTGCCCCGGTCTTCCGGCGCCTCGTCGAAGACCGCTTCCCAGAGCGCGAAGGTCTCGCCGGTCTCGGAGACCGGGAACAGCGCGATCCGGGCGATGTAGTTCTCGACCGGGAAGGCCGGCTTGACGAAGCTGTAGCTCAGCGTGAACGCGCTGTCGTCGAGCGACAGCAGCTTTTCACGCACATGCCCGCCGCCGCCCGCCAGATGGAAGGACCGCACCGCTCCGACCGCATCGGCGCTGCGGCCGTCCTCGATCTCGCTGCGCTCGATCGCCGGGTGCCAGCTGGGCAGCCCGTTGAAGTCGCGCAGGATTTCCCAGACCTTCTCGATGGGCGCGGGGATCACCGCGCTGGCATAGGCCCTGGCCATGATGTCCTCCCTTGTCAGCCTCGGGTGATGGTCTTGAACCGCCGCGTCTGGTCGATCAGCGCGGTTTCGGTCGGCAGCCGCTCCATGCTGGAGGCGCCGTAGAAGCCGTGACAGTCGGGCGCGTTCGACAGCACATAGGTCGCGTCCTCGGGCATCGAGATCGGCCCGCCATGGCACAGCACGATGATGTCCTTGCGCACGCTCAGCGCGGCCTCGGCGATGGACTGGACCTTGACCGCGCTGTCTTCCAGCGAGATCGCGGTATCGGCCCCGATGGCGCCGCCCGTGGTCAGCCCCATATGCGCCACCACGATATCGGCGCCCGCCTCGGCCATTGCCCGGGCCTGATCGGTGTCGAAGACATAGGGCGTCGTCAGCATGTCCTTGGCGCGCGCCAGCGCCACCAGATCGACCTCGAGCCCGTAGCCCATGCCGGTTTCCTCAAGGTTCTGGCGAAAGGTGCCGTCGATCAGCCCGACCGTCGGGAAGTTCTGGATGCCCGAGAAGCCGATGGCCTTCAGCTGGTCCAGGAACGGATCGAAGTTGCAGAACGGGTCGGTGCCGTTCACGCCCGCCAGAACCGGGGTGGTCTTCGTCACCGGCAGCACCTCGCGGGCCATCTCGACCACGATCTCGTTGGCATTGCCATAGGCCAGAAGCCCGGCCAGCGAGCCCCGGCCCGCCATCCGGTAGCGGCCCGAATTGTAGATCACGATCAGGTCGATGCCGCCGGCTTCCTCGCATTTGGCCGAAAGGCCGGTGCCCGCGCCGCCGCCGATGATCGGGCGGCCCTCGGCGATCATGCCGCGGAATTTCTCCAGCAGATCCTTGCGTTCGAACCGGGCCATCAGGCGATCTCCTTCCAGTGGGTGTAAAGCGCGTCCGAGAACGCCTCGTCATTGATGTTGTGGGGCAACCGGATCAGGCGGCGGTCGGGCGTCTGCTCGACCGTGGCCTCAAGGGCGTCGAACAGCGCGCTGCGGGCGTCGATCAGCTCGAAGGGCATGCCCGGCGCGTCCAGCATCGACACCCCGCCCTCGGGCAGCAGGAAGCGCACCGGACCCTTGCAGGCATTCAGCCGGGCGCCGATCCATTCGCCCATCTGGCGGCATTCGTCGGGCGTGGTCCGCATCAGGGTGATCTGCGGGTTGTGCTGATAGAACTGCCGGTGGGCATAGCGGTCGGGGACCGAAGATCGGGGTCCGAAATTGACCATGTCGAGCGCGCCGCAGGACCCGACATAGGGAATGCCGGTGCGGGCGATGGCGCCCAGCCGGTCCTCGGTCGCGGCGAGGATGCCGCCGAACAGCAGATCGCAGATCTCGGTCGTCGTGGTGTCGATGACCGACGAGATCATGCCAGAATCGACAAGCTTTTCCATCGCCTGTCCGCCAGTGCCGGTGGCGTGAAAGACGATCGGGTCGACCTCGGCCCCGAGCCGGTCGGTCAGATGCGTGACGCAGGGCGTGGTGACGCCGAACATGGTCAGCCCGACGGCGGGGCGGTCGTCGCCCGCCGCCTCGGGCGCGGCCTTTGCCATGCCCGCGATGGCCCGGGCGGCATTGCCGAGGATCACCCGCGAGATCCGGTTCAGCCCGGCGACGTCGGTCACCGAAGGCATCATGGTGATGTCGGAGGGGCCGACATAGGGCGCCACATTGCCCGAGGCCAGCGTCGAGACGATCAGCTTGGGCACACCCACGGGCAGGGCGCGCATCCCGGGCGCCGCCAGCGCCGTGCCGCCCGACCCGCCCAGCGAGATCATCGCGCCGATATCGGCGCGGGTCGCGACGAAGGCCTCGAAGGCCGCCGCCATTCCGGCAACGGCCGTGCCGCGATCTCCGGTCATGACCGCACCCGTCCCCTCGGGATGGCAGGCGGCCACCTCGGCCGGGGTCACATCGGCGCCGCTGCGATGCCCGGGCGAGGTCGAGAGGTCGACCTGGACGACCTCCAGCCCCTGATCTGCCACCAGCCCGGCGACATGCGCAAGCTCGCGGCCCTTGGTGTCGAAAGTGCCGACGACGAATACCTTTTTCGCCACCTCGTTCTCCCTTTTCTTGCCGGGAGGCCGTCCCACCTCCGGGCTTCATCCGTTCGGATTGTCAAATGGTTAACATAGCCGTCCGGACGTTCCAAGCGATGCCGGGCGCGCCGGGGCCGCCCGGCGGCCGCCAGGTGAAAATGTCGCGCGAGGTGCAATTGAGCGGGCGGGTGCGGTCGCCCGCCCGGACTCTGCATCGCCGTTTTGTCGGGTCAGAGGCCTTCGGGGAAGAAGCAGGCCGCGGCATGGGGGGCGCCGGTCAGCTCGGGCCGGTCCTGGCGGCACCGGTCCTGCGCCTTCCAGCAGCGCGGCGCGAAGGGACAGCCCGCGGGGATCGCCAGCGGCGAGGGCAGCTCGCCCTGCAGCTTGATCCGTTGCCGCGCGGGGTCGGGTTCGGTCGAAGGCGTCGCCGACAGAAGCGCCTTGGTATAGGGATGGCGCGGAGTGGCGAAGACGTCCTCCTTGGTCCCGAACTCGACCGGGCGGCCGAGATACATCACCATCACCTCGTCGGCCACGTGCCGGACCACCGACAGGTCGTGCGAGATGAAGAGATAGGCCAGATCCATCCGTTCCTGCAGATCGAGCAGCAGGTTCAGCACCTGGCTCTGGATCGACAGATCCAGCGCCGAGACGGGTTCGTCCAGCACCAGCAGCTTGGGTTCCAGCATCAGCGCGCGGGCGACCGCGATCCGCTGCCGCTGCCCGCCCGAGAACATGTGCGGGAAGCGGTCGTAATGCTCGGGGCGAAGCCCGACCAGCCGCATCATCTCGCGCGCCTTCTCGGACCTGTCCTTCGCGGACATGTCGGGGCGGTTGATCTTCAGCGGTTCCTCGAGGATCGTGCCGATCCGGTGGCGCAGGTTGAGCGAACCGTAGGGGTCCTGGAACACGATCTGCACGGTCGAGCGCAGCCCGCGCCAGTTCTCGGGCGTCGCGGCCTTGCCATCGAGCGTCAGCGCGCCGCCCGTGGGTTCCTCGATCAGCGTCACCAGACGCGCCAGCGTGGACTTGCCGCAGCCGGATTCGCCCACGACCGCCAGCGTCTTTCCGGCCGCGATCGAAAAGCTGGCTTCGGACAGCGCCTTGACGGTGGCGGGCTTCGAGAAGAGCCCGCCGCCGACCTCGTAATGGCGGGCGAGGTGATCGGCGACGACGACAGGTACGGTCATCGGGCGGCCTCCGTGGCGGCGGTGTCGAGCGGATAGTGACAGCGGGCGATCCCCAGCGCAGGCGGCTGCACCGGCGGGGGGCTGTGGCGGCAGGTGTCGTCGGCGAACCGGCAGCGCGGCGAGAAGAGGCACCCTTCGGGCCGGTCGAACTGCCCCGGCACGACGCCCGGGATCGTCGGCAGACGCCGTTCGGTCGCGCGTTCGGGCAGGGCGGCCAGAAGCGCTGCGGTATAGGGGTGATGCGGGGTCTCGAACAGCGCGCGGACGGGCTGTTCCTCGACCTTCTGGCCGGCATATTGCACCTGCACCCGCTGGGCCGTCTCGGCGACGACGCCCATGTCATGGGTGATGAGGATCAGCGCCATGCCGGTGCGTTGCTGCAGGCCCTGAAGCAGGTCGAGGATCTGCGCCTGGATCGTGACGTCCAGCGCGGTGGTGGGTTCGTCGGCGATCAGCAGGCGCGGCTGGCAGGCCAGCGCCATGGCGATCATCACCCGCTGGCTCATGCCGCCCGACAGCTGGTGCGGGAAGGCGTTCAGCCGTCGTTCGGGATCGGGGATGCCGACCATCTCCATCAGCTCGATGGCGCGGGCATGGCGCGCGCGGCGGTCGAGCTTGAGGTGCTGGCGCAGCGTCTCCTTGATCTGGAACCCGGCGGTAAAGCACGGGTTCAGCGAGGTCATCGGCTCCTGGAAGATCATCGAGATGTCGCGGCCGATCACCTGGCGGCGCTGGCGGGCGGTCAGGCGGCGCAGGTCGGTGCCGTCGAAGCTCATCTCGTCGGCGGTGATGCGCGCGGTCCAGGGCAGAAGCCCCATCAGCGCCATCATCGAGACCGACTTGCCGGACCCGCTTTCGCCGACAATGGCGAGGATGTCGCCCGTGTCGACGGTCACGTCGACCCCGTCGACGGCCCGGAACGGGCCGCCCGCGGTCGAGAACTCCACCGAAAGGTTGCGGATGGACAGGAGCGCCATGGGATCAGCTCCGCTTCAGTTTGGGATCGAGCGCGTCGCGCAGCCCGTCGCCCATCAGGTTGATCGACAGCACCGTGATCAGGATCGCGAGGCCGGGGAAGGTCACGACCCACCAGGCGCGCAGGATGAATTCGCGGGCCTCGGCCAGCATCGTGCCCCATTCCGGGGTCGGCGGCTGCGCGCCCATGCCCAGAAAGCCCAGAGCCGCCACGTCGAGGATCGCGTTCGAGAAGCTCAGCGCCATCTGCACGATGATCGGCGCCAGGCAATTGGGCAGCACGGTGATGAACATCAGCCGCCCCAGCCCCGCGCCCGCGACCTTGGCCGAGGTGACATAGTCGCGGGTCCGCTCGCTCATCACCGCGGCGCGGGTCAGGCGCACATAGTGGGGCTGCAGCACGACGGCGATGGCGATCATCGCGTTCAGAAGCGTGGGGCCCAGGATCGCCACCAGCACCAGCGCCAGCAGAAGCGAGGGGAAGGACAGGATGATGTCCATCAGCCGCATGATGACGGTGTCGAGCCATTTCGGCGCGAACCCCGCGACCAGCCCGATCAGGATGCCGGTCGAGGCGGCCAGGACCACGACGACGAGGCCCACGAAGAAGGAATAGCGCGCCCCGTGCAGGAGCCGCGAGAGGATGTCGCGGCCCAGCGGGTCGGTGCCCAGCGGAAAGCTCCAGCTGCCCTCGGCGGTCCAGAACGGCGGCAGCAACGTGTGGTCGCGGAACTGCTGGGTCGGGTCGTGCGGGGCGAAGATGTCCGCGCCCAGCGCCAGCACGACGAAGAAGGCGAAGACGTAAAGCCCGATCACGGCGCCGCGGTTCTCGCGGAAATAGCGCCAGAACTCCTTCAGGCGGCCGGGGCGGTGATGGGGCGCGCGGGGCGCATCGGCGGTCGCGTCAACCATGTCAGCGTTTCCGGATCTTGGGATTGATGACGCCGTAAAGCAGATCGACGATCAGGTTCACGATCATCACCATGCCGGCGATCAGCAGCAGGCCGCCCTGCACGACGGGGTAGTCGCGCCGGTAGATGCTGTCGACCATCCACTTGCCGATGCCGGGCCAGGAAAAGATCGTCTCGGTCAGGATCGCGCCCGCCAGCAGCACGCCGACGGAAAGCCCGATCACCGTCACCACCGGGATCAGGGCGTTGCGCAGGGCATGCAGGCCGCTGACCCGGATCGGGGCCAGACCCTTGGCGCGGGCGGTGCGGATATAGTCCTCGCCCAGCACTTCCAGCATGGCCGACCGGGTCTGCCGCGCGATCACCGCCAGCGGGATCGTCGCCAGCACGATCGAGGGCAGGATCAGGTGATCGACCGCCGAGGCAAAGGCGCCCTTCTGGCCCGACAGAAGCGAATCGATCAGCATGAAGCCGGTCGTGTCGGGGAAGTAGTACAGAAGGTCGATCCGGCCCGAGACCGGGGTCCAGCCCAGGTTGCCCGAGAAGACGATGATCAAGAGCAGCGCCCACCAGAAGATCGGCATCGAATAGCCCACAAGCGCCGTCGACATCAGCGCCCGGTCGAAGAACTTGCCCCGGTTCACCGCGGCGATCACGCCCGCGGGGATGCCGAGGCAGATGGCGATGACGATGGCGCAGAGCGACAGCTCGACCGTGGCCGGGAAGAGGGCGAAGAACTCGTCCCAGACCGGCTTCTTGGTGACGTAGCTCATGCCGAGATTGCCGTGCAGGATACCGGTCAGGTAGTCCCAGAACTGGACGATCAGCGGTTGGTCGAAGCCGAACTGTTCGCGCAGTTCCTGATAGCGGGCCTCCGACAGGCCGCGTTCGCCCGCCATGACGATGATCGGATCGCCGGGCAGGACGCGGATGAAGGCAAAGGAGATCAGCGTGACCCCGATGAAGGTCGGGACGAAGGTGAGAAGTCTTGCGAGGAAAAACTTGAGCATGTTGGGAAAACCCGTGTCAGCTCTGGGGGCGGGCGTGTGTCATGGCCGCGCCCATTGCCCTGAGAGGCGGGGCTTGTAAAGCCCCGCCGCCTATTTTTCGATCAATCTGCGATCAATTTTCGAGGCTGACCTCGGTAAAGATGTGCAGCCCGAGCGGGTGGACCTTGTAGCCCTGCACCTCGTCGCGCATCGGCATGAAGACCTTCGAATGCGCGATGGTGGCCCAGGGGGCCTGCTCCTTGAAGATGACCTGAGCCTCTTCGTAAAGCTTGGCGCGGTCGGCCTGGGTCGGCAGGGTCTTGGCCTTCTGGATCAGGTCCTCGAAGGGCTGATAGCACCATTGCGACCGGTTCGCCCCGCCGACGCCGTCACAGCTGAGCAGCGTGGCCAGGAAGTTGTCCGGGTCGCCGTTGTCGCCGGTCCAGCCCAGCAGCACCGCGCCGTCGCGGTCCACGTCTTTCGAGCGGTCGAGATATTCGCCCCATTCATACGACACGATCTCGGCCTTGACCCCGACCTTCTCGAAATCGGCCTGGATCAGCTCGGCCATGCGGCGGGCGTTGGGGTTGTAGGGCCGCTGCACCGGCATCGCCCAGACCTTCATCGACAGATCGGTGACGCCCTCGGCCTCCAGCATCGCCTTGGCGGCTTCGGGATCGTAGGCATCGTCCTCGACCGCGTCGTTATAGCTCCACATGGTCGGCGGGATCGGGTTCTTGGCGATCTCGCCCGAGCCCTGGAACACAACGTCGATGATGGCCTGCTTGTCCATCGCCATGTTCAGCGCGCGGCGCACCTTCGGATTGTCGAAGGGCGGCTGCTGGGTGTTGTAGGCCATGTAGCCCACGTTCAGGCCTTCCTGCTCCTGCACGGTGATGCCGTCCTCGGACTTCATCGCCGCGACATCGGCGGGGTTCGGGAAGGGCATGACATGGCATTCGCCCGCCTTCAGCTTCTGGTAGCGGACCGAGGCGTCGGGGGTGATCGCGAAGATCAGGTTGTCGAGCTTCGGCAGCCCCTCGCGGTAGAAGCCCTCATGCTTGCGGTACCGGATCACCGCGTCTTTCTGATAGGCGACGAAGGCGAAGGGGCCGGCACCCAGCGGCTGCTGGTTCAGCATGTCGGGCGTGCCCGCATCCAGCAGCTGATCGGCATATTCCTTGGACATGATCGAGGCGAAATCCATCGCCATGTTGGCGATGAAGGGGGCCTCGGGCCGGGTCAGCTTGAAGGCGACGGTCAGGTCGTCGACCTTTTCGATGCTCTCGATCAGGTCGGGCATCGACATGGCGTTGAAATACTCGAAGGTGCCGCCCGAGGCGTCGTGGAACGGGTTCTCGGGGTCGAGCTGGCGCATGAAGCTGAAGATCACGTCATCGGCGGTCATGTCGCGCGTCGGCGTGAAGAAATCGGTGGTCTGGAACTTGATGCCCGGCCGCAGATGGAAGGTGTAGGTCTTGCCGTCCTCGGAGATGTCATAGCTTTCGGCAAGCCCCGGGATCACCTCGGTGGTGCCGGTCTTGAACTCGACGAGGCGGGCATAGACGGCCTGTCCGGCGGCGTCGAAGGTCGTGCCCGAGGTATAGAGCGCCGGGTCGAACCCTTCGGGCGAGCCCTCCGAGCAATAGACCAGCGTCTGTTGCGCGGCGGCGGCCGTGGCCATGGTCAGCGCAAGCGCCGAGGTGGTGAGAAACGTGTGTAGGGTCATTTTGTACCTTTCATGGGATCCCGGCACCCTGTCCCATCGGTCATGCCGGTGATCTGTTCGTTGTCGAAGGCCCCGACAGCAAATCCGGTTGCGGCCGGGCGGTCAACGGCAACTTGCCGGGCCGGACGCAAAGGCAGGCGGGATTGCCCGCCGGTTGGCAAGGGGCCAGCGAAAACGGCGGGGCGGCAGCGCCCCGCCTGCGACAAGAGGCCTCTGCTTCAACCGGCGTACTGGGCGATGAAATAGCCCGCGACCACCGCCGTGCCGATCACGCCCGCCACGTTCGGGCCCATGGCATGCATCAGAAGATAGTTGCCCGGGTCGGCGCGCTGGCCCTCGATCTGGCTGACGCGGGCGGCCATCGGCACCGCCGAGACCCCGGCAGACCCGATCAGCGGGTTGATCTTGGTGCGGCTGACCAGGTTCATCGCCTTGGCCATCAGCACGCCCGCGGCGGTGGCGATCCCGAAGGCGATCACCCCGAGCCCGAGGATCTTCAGCGTGTCGGCATTGAGGAACCGCTCGCCGGTCATGGTGATCCCGACCGAGGTGCCCAGCAGGATCGTCACGACATTGATCACCTCGTTCTGCGCGGCCTTGGCCAGACGCTCGGTCACCAGGCTTTCGCGCAGCACATTGCCCAGCATCAGCATCCCGATCAGCGCCGAGGCCGCGGGCACCAGGAGGATCACCACCACCGTCACCAGCCCGGCGAAGATCAGCTTTTCCAGCCGCGAGACCGGGCGCAGCGACTGCATCCGGATCTTGCGTTCGGCCTCGGTGGTCAGGGCGCGCATGATCGGCGGCTGGATCAGCGGCACCAGCGCCATGTAGCTGTAGGCCGCGACCGCGATGGGGGCCAGCAGATGCGGCGCCATCTTGTTGGCCAGAAAGATCGAGGTCGGACCGTCGGCGCCGCCGATGATGCCGATGGCGCCGGCCTCCTGCGGGGAAAAGCCGATCAGCGTGGCCCCGAGGAAGGTGGCGAAGACCCCGAATTGCGCCGCGCCCCCCAGAAGCAGCGTGCGCGGATTGGCGATCAGGGGCCCGAAATCGGTCAGCGCGCCCACGCCCAGGAAGATCAGCGGCGGGAACAGCTCCAGATCGACGCCGAGCGAGATGTAATGAAAGAGCCCCCCCGCCACGCCGTCGCCGGGCGGGTTCACCAGCCCCTCGGTCGGCAGGTTCGCCAGCAGGGCGCCGAAGGCGATGGGCACCAGCAGCAGCGGCTCGAACTTGCGGAAGATGGCGAGGTAGAAAAGCCCCGCCACGATCAGCCACATCACCGCCATCTGCCAGGTGACATCGGGCAGGGCGGTCATGCCGACAAGGCTTTCGAGCCGGGCGCTCAGCGGATCGGGCTGCATCGGACGCGCCTCCTCAGGACAGCACCAGCAGGACCTGCCCCTCGGTCACGGTCGCGCCGGGGGCCACGTGAAGCGCGCTGACGGTCCCGGCCTGCGGCGCGCGGATATCGGTGTTCATCTTCATCGCCTCCAGCACCAGCAGCGGATCGCCCGCGGCGACGCTCTGGCCTACCGACACCGCGACGCTGACCGTGGTGCCCGCCAGCGGGCTCAGCACCGCGCCGGGCTCGGCCGGGGCTGCGGGGGCGGCGGCGGCGACGGCCGGGGCGGTCGCGCGCGGGGCGGCTGCGGGGGCCGTGGCCGTGGCCGGACGGGACGGCGCTGGCGGGGTTTCGGCCGCGCCGGTTTCGATCTCTTCCACCGTCACGTCATAGGCGGTGCCGTCCACGGTGATCCGCAGGCGCTTCATGGCTTGGGTCCTCTCATGATGTCCGGGGTCTTGCCGCCCAGCCGCGGCAGGGTCGGGCCCCATCCGGTGCGGATGCGATGGGCGGCGAAGGTCTCGATCCGGCCTTCCAGCGGCCAGCCATCGACACGATGGGCGGGGGCGGCGACGCGGGTGATGCGATGGCCGGGCCCGAGGGTTTCGGCCACCGCCGCCGCGATGGCCGCGAGGTGATGGGGGGGCACGCCCGGCGCGACGGGCGGCCGGGGCGCGACAACGGGCCTCTCGGCCTTGCGCGCGGCCCGGATGAAGGCCCGCCCGATCAGCGCGCAGGCGCCCCAAAGCGAGGCCAGGACCAGCAGCACCACCGCAAAGCCGGTTCCGATCAGGGACAGGTTTTCCAGCATGATCGGACCTAAAGCGGGATGTTGCCGTGTTTCTTGGGCGGCCGGGTCTCGCGTTTCGACAACAGCCCGCGCAGGGTCAGCGCGATGGCGCTGCGGGTCTGGCGCGGCTGGACGATATCCGACACGAAGAGCCGCCCGGCCGACAGATAGGGCGAGGCGAATTCGGCGCGGTATTCGGCGGCCAGCTCGCGGGCGCGCGCGGCGCGGTCCTCGGCCTCGGCCAGATCCTTGCGGTAGAGGATGTTGACCGCGCCCTCGGCCCCCATCACCGCGATCTCGGCGGTGGGCCAGGCGATCACCCGGTCGGCCCCCATGTCCTGGCTGCACATCGCCAGATAGGCGCCGCCATAGGCCTTGCGCATGATGACGGTGATCTTCGGCACCGTCGCCGAGGCATAGGCGAACAGCATCTTGGCGCCATGCCGGATGATGCCGCGCCGTTCCTCGGCCACGCCGGGCAGAAAGCCCGGCACGTCGACCAGCGTCACCAGCGGAATGTTGAAGACGTTGCAAAGCCGCACGAAACGCGCGCCCTTGTCCGAGGCGTCGATGTCAAGCGCGCCCGCCTTGACCATGGGCTGGTTGGCGACAAAGCCCACCACCACGCCGCCGATCCGGCCGAAGCCTACCACGATATTGGCGGCAAAGCCTGCCATCACCTCGAGGAAATCGTCCTCGTCGGCGAGCCGCGCGATCACCTCGCGCACGTCATAGGCCGATTTCGGGTCTTCGGGGATCAGCGCGTCAAGCGCGGGGTCGTCCTCGACCGTCAGGTCCGGCTCGATCCGGTGCGGCGGGTCCATCATGTTGTTCGAAGGCAGGAAGGACAAGAGCCGGTGGACCAGCGCCACCGCATGGGCGTCGTCCTCGGCGATGAAATGGATGTTGCCCGCGACCGAGGCATGGGCCTCGGCCGAGCCGATCTCGTCCATGGTCGTGGCCTGTCCGGTGACCGCGCGGATCACCTCGGGGCCGCAGATGAACATCTGGGCATGTTCGCGCGTCATGATCACGAAATCGGTCAGGGCGGGGCTGTAGGCCGCGCCGCCCGCGCAGGGTCCGGCAATGACCGAGATCTGCGGCACCACGCCCGACAGCTGCACGTTGCGGTAGAAGACCTGGCCATAGGCCGAAAGCGCGCCCACGCCCTCCTGGATCCGCGCGCCGCCGGAATCGTTGAAGCCCACGACCGGCACGCCCGCTTTCAGCGCATGGTCCAGAACGAGGCAGATCTTGCGCGAATGCATCTCGCCCAGCGTGCCGCCCACGACGCCGAAATCCTGGCTGAAGGCCGCGACCGGGCGGCCGTCGACAAAGCCCGTGCCGGTGATCACGCCATCGGCCGGGATCGACTTCTTCTCCATGCCGAAATGGCGGGTGGCGTGCTGGGCGTGCAGCCCGGTTTCCTGGAACGTCCCAGGAGAATAGAGCGCCTCGATCCGTTCGCGCGCGGTCAGCCGTCCCTTGGCATGGCGGTCCGCGGCCTTGGCCGGGCCGCCGCCCTCGAGCGCGGCCGCGCGCCGCTTGTCCAGTTCATCCGCAAGGGATCGGGAAATTGCCATGGCACCCTTCCGCTTCGGGGCCGTGCCGGGGACCGGAGCGGCCTGTTTCAGGACCGCGGCCCGGCCCTCCTGCCGGGTATACCGGAAGGTCTTCCGGCACGCCACAGGCGACCGGACGGAAGGCGGGCGCGGGGCAGGCGGCGTGGGGTCGCCCCCCGAACCCCCGGATAAAAGCCCAAAATCGGGGCAGATGCCCCCGCATTGGGCGCCGACCCCCGCCGTGACGGCGGGATTTCGCCCCGGCGGTTGAAGAATGGCCGAGCGTCCCTAGGGTTTAGGACATGCTTTCCGATATCCAATCCCGAACGGGGCCCGTCGCCCCGCAGGACGTCTTGCACCGGATCGCGTCGGGCACTTTCGGCGATCCGTTCGCCGTTCTGGGCCCGCATGCCGTTGCCGGCGTCCGCCATGTCACCGCCCTGATCCCCGGGGCCGAAACCGTCGAGGCGCTGGCCGACCCGGGCGGTGCCCACCTGTTGTCCCAGGTGCCGGGCTGCGCCGGTCTTTTCACGGGGCCGGTACCGGGTGAGGGCGCCTACCGGCTGCGCGCCGCTGCCAAAGGCACGGTCTGGGAGACCGACGATCCCTACCGCTTCGGCCCGGTTCTGGGCGCGCTCGACGAGCATCTGATCGGGCGGGGCGACCATCACCGGCTGTGGGAGGCGCTGGGCGCCCATGCGATGACCCATGAGGGCGTGGCGGGCACCCATTTCGCGGTCTGGGCGCCCAATGCCCGCCGCGTCTCGGTGGTGGGGCCGTTCAACCAGTGGGACGGGCGGCGCCATGTGATGCGGCGCCGCGGGGTCAGCGGTGTCTGGGAAATCTTCCTGCCGGGCATCGGGGAGAACGCCAGCTACAAGTACGAAATTCTGGGGCCGGACGGGGCATTGCAGCCGCTGAAGGCCGACCCCGTGGGGTTCGGGTCCGAACATCCGCCCGCCAATGCCTCGGTCGTGCACGATCTGCGCGGCTATGGCTGGTCGGACGACGCCTGGATGCAGGACCGCGCGGGCCGCAATGCCCGCAGCGCGCCGATCTCGATCTACGAGGTGCATCTGGCCTCCTGGAAGCGCCGCGCCGATGGCCGCGAGATTTCCTATGTCGAGGCGGCCGAGGAACTGGTCGATTATGTCGCCGCGATGGGATTCACCCATATCGAGCTGATGCCGGTCAGCGAATACCCGTTCGACGGGTCCTGGGGATATCAGCCGGTCGGGCTTTACGCGCCCACCGTGCGCCACGGGCCGCCGCACGAATTCCGCGATCTGGTCGATGCGGCGCACAGGAAGGGGCTGGGCGTGATCCTCGACTGGGTCGCCGCGCATTTCCCGGTCGATGCGCATGGGCTGGGCCGGTTCGACGGCACAGCACTTTACGAATATGCCGACCCGCGCGAGGGCTTCCATCAGGACTGGAACACGCTGATCTACAATTTCGGCCGGACCGAGGTCGCGAATTTCCTGATCGCGAACGCGCTTTACTGGCTGGAGGAATACCATATCGACGGGCTTCGGGCCGATGCCGTCGCCTCGATGCTGTATCGCGACTATTCGCGGAAAGATGGCGAATGGGTCCCGAACAAGGATGGCGGGCGCGAGAATTACGAAGCCATCGCGCTGTTGCAGCAGATGAACACGCTGGCCTATGGCACCCATCCCGGCACGCTGACCGCAGCCGAGGAAAGCACGGCCTATCCCGGCGTGACCCGGCCTGTCGATCAGGGGGGCCTGGGCTTTGGCTTCAAGTGGAACATGGGCTGGATGCACGACACGCTGGGCTACATGGCCGAGGACCCGGTGCATCGGCGCCATCACCACAACAAGATGACCTTCGGGCTGACCTACGCGTTTTCCGAGAATTTCATCCTGCCGATCAGCCATGACGAGGTGGTCTACGGCAAGGGCTCGATGCTGACCAAGATGCCCGGCGACCGCGCGGCGCAATTCGCCAATCTGCGCGCCTTCTACGGGTTCATGTGGGCGCAGCCGGGCAAGAAGCTGCTGTTCATGGGGCAGGACTTCGCCCAGGAGGCCGAATGGGCCTATGCGGGCAGTCTCGACTGGGCGGCGCTGGACAGGCCCGACCATGCCGGGATGCAGCGGCTGGTGCGCGATCTGAACACGCTTTACCGGGGCACGCCCGCGCTCCATGCGCTGGATTTCAGCCCCGAGGGGTTCCAGTGGATCGAGGCCGACGATGCCGACCGCTCGGTCTATGCCTGGCTCCGCCGCGGCGGGCCTCAGGACCCGAACGCGGTCGTTGTCTGCAACTTCTCGCCGGTCGAGCAACCGGCCTACCGGCTGGGCCTGCCTGCGCCCGGACGCTGGCGCGAGGCGCTGAACACCGATGCCGGGATCTATGGCGGGCAGGGGCGCGGCAACATGGGCGGCGTCACCGCCGAGGTCCGGCCCTGTCACGGACAGGCAGCCAGCGCCCGGCTTTGCCTGCCGCCGCTTTCGACCGTCATCCTCGTGCACGAGCCGGGCGCATGAGGGACGATGCCACAGACCGCGACGGCCCGATCGACAACCCCTTCGACGGAAAGGACGACCACGTGGCCCTGAGGGACCGGATCGAATTCGACGAGGCCGCCGCGCGGGCGGAAGCCGAGGCCGCGACCCATGCGCTGACCACGGCCGAGACCGCCTTCGAGGCGCAATGCCGGATCGCCCGTAGGCTGGGCGGCCGGGTCGAGGAAGGGCGCGCCTGTTTCGGCTTCTGGACGCCCGAATTGCAGGATGCGCGGGTGCCCTCGGGCGACATCTTCCTCGAAGTGCTGACCCCGGTCGAGCCGCTGGACCTGACCCGCGCGCATCAGGATGTGCGCTTCGAGCGCGCCTGGGTGCCGGTCATTCGCGAGGATGCGCATTGCTTCACCGCCGTCACCGGCATGCGCGCGGGCACGCGCGAGCGCTTGGGCGATTTCTATGCGCTGGCCTGGCGCGATGCCGAGGGCGGCTGGCACCGCATTCTCGACCCGCTGGCGATGTCGCTGCCCTTCGGCGCGATGGCCCCGGCCGAGTTGTACGATGTCGAGGCGATGCTGGCGGCGCGGGGCGATGCCGAGTATTTCCGGGCCTTCGCGGGCGAGGCGCCGCACAAGTTCGGCCCGCCCGCGAACATCCTGCAGGTCCATGTGCCGACCGCGACGGCGGGGGGTACGCTGGCCAGCCTGACCCGCCATTACCATCGCCTCGCGGAACGCGTCGCGCGCGAGCTGCCGCTGGAACCCGCGGACAAGCTGTTCCTTGGCTATGACGCCGTGCAGCTTTTGCCGGTGGAACCGACGACCGTGCATGAGGCGGGACCCGATTTCTGGCAGGAGGTCGGTGGCGACGAAGACGGCGTGACGGTTTCGCTGCTGCGCCCCGATACGACGAACTGGGGCTATGACATCGTCATTTCCGGCATGGGCACGGTCAATCCCGTGCTGCTGGAAACCGGCCGCCCCGACGAGCTGGTCGATTTCGCGGCCGAGCTGCACAACTTCCCCGGCTCGCCGAAAAAGCTGATCCTCGATGTGGTCTTCGGCCATGCCGACAATCAGGGGCTTCTGGCGCTGAACAGCCATTTCTTCGCCGGGCCGAACATGTATGGCCAGAACCTCGACTATCCGAACCCGGCGGTGCGGGCGATCTTGCTGGAAATGCAGCGGCGCAAGGTGAATTTCGGTGCCGACGGGGTGCGGGTCGACGGGGCGCAGGACTTCAAGTGGTGGGATACCGCGACCCAGACCATGCGCCATGACGACGACTATCTGCAATCCATGGCCGATCTGGTGCAGGAGGCCGCGGGCACCCGCTACCGGCCCTGGTTCATCTTCGAGGACGGGCGCCCCTGGCCCGAGGAAGACTGGGAACTGTCCTCGGATTACCGCGCGGTGATCGAGGCGCAGACCGATGACGACGTGTTCCAGTGGGGGCCGCTGACCTTCGCCCATAACACGCCCTTTCTCTACACCTTCTGGATGTCGAAGTTCTGGCGCATCCGCGAGATCCTCGAGGTCGGCGCCAACTGGATTTCCGGCACCTCGAACCATGACACGCTCAGGCGCGGCACCCAGGTCAGCCCCAAGCTGAACGTCAATACCCGGCTTGGCCGCACCCGGATGGAGATCCTCGACAAGGCCTATGACAACCCGGCCAACCATGTGCTGACCTATGTCGCATTGCCGGGCGTGCCGATGGATTTCCTCAATGCCATGGCGCGGGCCTCCTGGGGCTTCATCCGCAACCAGGACGACCGCTATGGCGTCAAGGTCGTGGCCGAAGAGGCGATCAGCCTGAAATGGCAGGTCGACGAATACAGCTATTCGGTGCCCGCCAATTTCCGCCGCCTGAAAGAGATGGGCTTCGAGACCCGGGCCGATCTGGTGCGGTTCTTCGAATTCCTGCCCGCGCTGGTCGAGGTGACCGAATACGATCTCGATGAAATCGCCCGGCTGCTGAACAAGGCCGAACCGCCGCTGGCCGGCCCCGAGGTCTATACCGTGGCCGCGCTCAAGCACATGGCGCGGGCCTGGATGGACGACATGCACGAATACTGCAACGTGTCGAACTCGCTGCCGACGCTCGATGCCGATCAGGCGGCGTTCTGTCTGTCGCTGCGCGGGTTCCGCCGCAAGCGGCCCTGGCTGGCCGCGAATTACGGGCCGCGCGACCGGTTCGACTATCAGCGGCCGATTGCCGGGCGGACGCTCTTCACCGCGCTCCGGCACGGGCCCGAGGGCGAACAGATCTTCGCGGTCATGCATATGGAGGGCAAGCCCACGGCCGAGATCGACCCGCTGAGCCTGCCGGTGCCGGGGATCGAGGGCGCGGGCTGGGAACTGGCCCTGCGCACGCCCTCGATCGGGGCCGATTATCTGGGCGGGCCGATCACGCTGACGGATTCCATGGCGCTGGTCTTCTCGCGGCGGGTGCCGGGCTAGCGGCCCCGCCGTCGGGCGACCCCGCCGCGTTGCCCGGGGCGCCCGGCGGTCGAGCGGCCCTTGGCCCGGGTCGAGGCCTCGACCGCCTCTTCGACGGCCGATTGCCGCGCCAGCGGATCGTCGGCGATGGCCAGGTCGACCGCCTCGAGCCGCTTGATCTCGTCGCGCAGCCGCGCGGCCTCTTCGAATTCGAGGTTCTCGGCGGCCTTGCGCATGCTGGCCCGAAGCCCGTCCAGATGGGCCTCGAGATTGCCGCCATGCATCGGCTTGTCGACCGTCGCGGTGACGCGGGACATGTCGGTATCGCCCTGATAAAGCCCGGCCAGAATGTCCTCGACATTCTTCTTCACCGTCGCGGGGGTGATGCCGTGTTCGGTATTATAGGCGATCTGCTTCTCGCGCCGCCGCTCGGTCTCGCGCAGCGCGCGTTCCATCGACCCGGTGATGCGGTCGGCATACATGATGACGCGCCCTTCGGCATTCCGCGCCGCCCGGCCGATGGTCTGGATCAGCGAGGTTTCCGAGCGCAGGAACCCTTCCTTGTCGGCATCGAGGATCGCGACCAGCCCGCATTCGGGAATATCAAGCCCCTCGCGCAGCAGGTTGATGCCGACCAGCACGTCGAAGGCGCCAAGGCGCAGGTCGCGCAGGATCTCGATCCGCTCGATGGTGTCGATGTCGGAATGCATGTAGCGCACCCGGATGCCCTGTTCGTGCAGGTATTCGGTCAGATCCTCGGCCATCCGCTTGGTCAGCGTGGTGCAGAGCGTGCGGAAGCCCTTGGCCGCGACCTTGCGGACCTCGTCCAGCAGGTCGTCGACCTGCATCTCGACCGGACGGATCTCGACCTGCGGGTCCAGAAGCCCGGTCGGCCGGATCACCTGTTCGGTGAAGACCCCGCCGGTCTGGTCCAATTCCCAGGCGCTGGGCGTGGCCGAGACAAAGACCGATTGCGGCCGCATCGCGTCCCATTCCTCGAATTTCAGCGGGCGGTTGTCCATGCAGGAGGGCAGGCGGAAGCCATGTTCGGCCAGCGTGAACTTGCGCCGGTAGTCGCCCCTGTACATGCCGCCGATCTGCGGCACGGTGACGTGGGATTCGTCGGCGAAGACGATGGCATTGTCGGGAATGAACTCGAACAGCGTCGGCGGCGGCTCGCCCGGGGCACGGCCCGTGAGGTAGCGCGAATAGTTCTCGATGCCGTTGCAGACGCCGGTCGCCTCCAGCATCTCGATGTCGAAATTGGTGCGCTGTTCCAGCCGCTGGGCCTCCAGCAGCTTGCCCTCCTGCACCAGCTGGTCAAGCCGCTGGCGCAGCTCTTTCTTGATGCTCTGCACCGCCTGCTGCATCGTCGGCTTGGGCGTGACGTAGTGGGAATTCGCATAGACCCGGATGCGGTCGAAGCTATTGGTCTTCTGCCCGGTCAGCGGGTCGAATTCGGTGATCGATTCCAGTTCCTCGCCAAAGAACGACATCCGCCACGCCCGGTCTTCGAGGTGGGCGGGCCAGAGTTCCAGCACATCGCCCCGGACCCGGAAGCTGCCGCGCTGAAAGCCCTGATCGTTGCGGCGGTATTGCTGCGCCACCAGATCGGCGATCACCTTGCGCTGGTCGTAATCGGCCCCGACCATCAGATCCTGAGTCATCGCGCCATAGGTTTCGACCGACCCGATGCCGTAGATGCAGGAGACCGAGGCCACGATGATGACGTCGTCGCGTTCCAGCAGCGCCCGGGTGGCCGAGTGGCGCATCCGGTCGATCTGTTCGTTGATCTGGGATTCCTTCTCGATATAGGTATCCGAGCGCGGCACATAGGCCTCGGGCTGGTAGTAGTCGTAATAGCTGACGAAATACTCGACCGCGTTTTCGGGAAAGAAGCCCTTGAACTCGCCGTAAAGCTGGGCCGCCAGCGTCTTGTTGGGGGCCAGGACGATGGCCGGGCGCTGGGTCTCCTCGATCACCTTGGCCATGGTGAAGGTCTTGCCGGTGCCGGTCGCGCCCAGCAGCACCTGATCGCGGTCGCCCTGAAGCACCCCGCCCGCCAGTTCGGCGATGGCGGTGGGCTGGTCGCCCGCGGGGGCGAAGTCCGAATGCATCACGAAGCGCTTGCCGCCTTCCAGCTTTTCGCGCGGACGGATCTCGGCGGCGGGGGCGTCAAGCGCATGGGGCTCGGTCGAATAGGGCATGGCGGCGATTCCCGGGAACTGGCTTCCCAGATTTGTCCCGGGCCGGGCGGGGATCAAGGGGGCAGGGCGGTATCCTGCGGTATGCAGGCTCTTGCAAGGCGCCGTCCGAGCCCCCATAACAGCAACGAAGAGAGAACCCGGAAGGGAGACATGCCGATGCGTGCCCGCATTTATCAGCCCGCCAAGACCGCGATGCAGTCGGGTCAGGCCAAAACCCATCACTGGGTGCTGGATTTCGGCCCGCAAAGCCCGCGCGAGCTCGATCCGCTGATGGGCTGGACCAGTTCGGACGACACCCAGTCGCAGGTGCGCCTGCGCTTCGAAACCCGCGGGGCCGCCGAGGATTACGCCCGCCGCCATGGCATCGACGCGGTGGTGCTGCGCCCGAAGAAGCGTGCGCCGAATGTCCGGCCGATGGGCTATTCCGAGAATTTCGCGGTCAACCGCCGCGGCGCCTGGACCCACTGAGGCCGCAAGGGCTTTCGGGATCTTGCATCGGGCCGTCTCGGCGAACGGCACTGCGGTTGCCCGTTGAATGCCTGGCGTCCGATATAACGCCTCTTTGTCCGAAGGCGCCGCGGACCGGCGGATCGCCGATCGGCGCAGCGGGCGACTGCCGCGTCGGATCGCACAGATCCCCGGGCCTCTGTCCGCTGGAAGCCCCCGGGGGAAGCCGAGCCATCCGGGGCGCCGGGGGGGGGGCGCTTTGCCTCGCAGGGACTCCCGACGCATCGACCCCTTTCCGTCGCGCCTTCGGCCGACCGGCGAACCTGCCGGAACCGACCGTTTCCGCCGGTGCCGGCCTAAAGGGTCTTCAGGTTCACCCGGGCCGACAGCTCGGCATGGCTTTCCTTGCGCTCCGAGTAGCGGTCGGCCAGATGGCCGCGGATGTCGCGCGTCAGAAGCGTGAACTTCATCAGTTCCTCCATCACGTCGACGATGCGGTCGTAATAGGGCGACGGCTTCATCCGTCCGGCCTCGTCGAATTCGGCCCAGGCCCTGGCGATGGAGGACTGGTTGGGGATGGTCAGCAGGCGCATCCAGCGCCCGAGCACGCGCAGCTGATTGACCGTGTTGAAGCTTTGCGAGCCGCCGGAAACCTGCATCACCGCCAGCGTCTTGCCCTGGGTCGGGCGCACCGAGCCCAGCGACAGCGGAATCCAGTCGATCTGCGCCTTCATGATGGCAGTCATGGCGCCATGGCGTTCGGGCGAGGACCAGACCATGCCCTCGCACCACTCGACCAGGGCGCGCAGCTCTGCGACCTTCGGGTGGTCGGCCTCGACGCTGTCGGGCAAGGGCAGGTCGCGCGGGTCGAAGACCCGGATCTCGGCCCCGAAACGTTCGAGAATGCGCGCGGCCTCCTCGGCGGCGAGGCGCGAGTAGCTGCGCTCGCGCAGCGAGCCATAAAGGATCAGGATGCGCGGCGCATGGGAGCTGCGCCTGGCCGGGACCAGCGCGTCGGGATCGGGCAGGCGCAACAGCGCGTCAACGAGGTTCGGCGTTTCAGGCATGCCGGTCGTCCTTGGTCCTGAGGATGGTGTCTCGGTCCTGTCTGTCATGCGGCCCGGCAGGCGGCCCGTCCAGCGGATTTGCAACGTCCCGACGGCAAGCCGGGGCCGTGCCCGCCTTGGCATCCGAGCCGCGGCCCTGCCCGCCGCCGTCGGTGCGGCGGCGGGCAGGGCATGTCGGCCCCGGGGCGTCTTTCGGGGCGTTTCAGGCGTTTGGGGGCAGACCTGCGACGCCTGCGGCACGGTCAGGCGGCGTGCAGAGAGGGCGACCGCGATCAGGGGGCGGGCCGCGGCGGTCGCACCGGCTGCGGGGTTTGTGTCATGGCCGAGATGCGCGGTGACGGTGGCGCCGTCTTTCAGAAGCGGCAGCGGCCGCGCCGAGGCGACCGGATCGTCGGCCCCCGTCACCCCGGCCTGTCCGATCTCGGCCGTTGACCCCGATCCGAAAAGACCCCGCCACCCGTTTGCGCCGGTGCGTGTCGGGCCGCCGCGCGCACCAATGGGCCAGGCGCGCCCGCGCGATCCGCGCGGTGGCGCCGGGAGAGCGGCCCGGATCCTGCACGCTTTCGACCGCGTGGCTCGGCGTGCGGCTTGCGGCCGCGGATCTGCGCTGCCAGCGCCTTGAACGACTTGCGGACCAGGGGCACGCCGACGCCGCGCGGCGTGGCCGCGCGCGGCCGGGGCATTCATGACGCCCGTTCATGGGGAAAAGGAAGGATCCGGGCGTTCCAGGGCGACTTGCGGGCGCTATCTGTTGGCCGGACCGTCCGGGGCCGCGCCCCGGGGCCGACCACCGGATGAAGGGGAAACTCATGCAGAAGCGAACGCTTGGACAGGGGCTGGAAGTATCGGCCCTCGCGCTTGGCGCGATGGGATATGGCAAGAGCCGCGAGATCGAGGATCGCGACCAGATGATCGCGCTGCTGCGGGCGGCGGCCGAGCGCGGCATGGACTTCTTCGACACCGCCGAGGTCTACGGGCCCTGGACCAACGAGGACATGGTCGGCGAGGCGTTCCGGGGGATGCGCGACAAGGTCAAGATCGCGACCAAGTTCGGTTGGGACATCGACCAGAAGACCGGCGAGCATCGCGGCGGCGTCAACAGCAAGCCCGCGCAGATCCGGTCGTCGGTCGAGGGCAGCCTGCGCCGCCTGGGCACCGATTACATCGACCTCTGCTACCAGCACCGGGTCGATCCCGAGGTGCCGATGGAGGATGTCGCGGGCGTCGTGAAGGACCTGATCGCCGAGGGCAAGGTGCGCTGGTTCGGCCTGTCCGAGGCCGGGGCGGGCTCGATCCGCAAGGCCCATGCGGTGCAGCCGGTGGCGGCGCTGCAAAGCGAATACTCGCTCTGGACCCGCGAGCCCGAGGCCGGGATCCTGCCGGTCCTGGAAGAGCTGGGGATCGGGCTCGTGCCGTTCTCGCCGCTGGGCCGGGGGGTTCTGACCGGCAAGATCGACCCGTCCGCCAACTTTGCCGAGACTGACATGCGGGCGAAGATGCCGCGGTTCCAAGCCGAGGCCCGCGCGGCGAACATGCGGCTCGTCGAGCTGATTTCTGGGATCGGCGCACGCCACGGCGCGACGCCCGCCCAGGTTGCCCTGGCCTGGCTGCTGGCGCGCAAGCCCTGGATCGTGCCGCTCTTCGGCACCCGGCGTCTGGAGCGGTTCGAGGAAAACTGCGGCGCGCTCGACCTTGCCCTGACCGAGGCCGACATGGCCGAGATCGAGGCCGCCGGGTTCCAACCGCAGGGCAATCGCTATCCCGAGGCCTTTATGAAGCTCTCGGGGCTCTGACAGGGGCCTTGCGGCGGATGCGCGGCATGCCTGGTGCCGCGACCGCCGGGGACCGACCGCTCCGTCCTGCGCCGGGCTTTGGGGACGGGGCTGCAGTCGGGCGGGCAGGGCCTCGCCTGTCGGTCCGCGGGCACAGCAGGCCCGGCATCGGCGACAGGGACGGCCGGCGCATTGCGCGGGCGGCCGAGTATATCGGCCATGTCCCGGGGGCATCCTTGCGGCAGGCGGACCCGCCGCAAGCCCCCCCCGTGCCGGGCCATCGTTCGGAAAGGGGGGGGGCGGGCGCCGATCAGGCGCGGCCCGAGAAGGTGTCCTTCTTTACGATGGCATGGCACGATGGCATGGACGCCCCAGTTGCCGTCGGCCACCGGCGTGATCCCGAAATCGACGCCGACCGACAGCAGCGCGCCCTCGACCGAGACCGGGGAATACATGATCGCGCCCTTGCCGATGGGCCATTTGTCGACATTGCCGCCGGTATGGCTGGGCGGCACCGAGTCGACGAAATCGGCCTCGGCCGGGGCCACGCCGAGCGTGCCGAAATACGGCCGGATCGGAATGCGGATGCCTTTCAGGACGTTGAAAGTGAAGTCGGTCAGCGCATGGTCGACCGGCCCGCCTGGATAGTCGATGGTCGGACGGGTGACGCGGAACGGGTCGGTCTGGGGACCCCATCTGAAATTGCAGACCGCCTTGGCCCGGCTTTTGTCGCCGGTGGCATCGACCCGATAGATCGTGATGACCTCGCGTTTCGAGCCGCCCGGCATGTCGTTGTAATGATAGCCCCACCAGGCGGCCGCGTTCGACCCGAAGCTCTTGCCCGCGAAATCCGGATTGGCGCCGGGACGCGGCACGCAATCGAGGATGCGGAGCTCGAGAACGTCGCCCGGCTTGGCGCCCCGCCCATGGACCGGGCCGGTAAGGATATGCACGCCCCGACCGTCGCCGGACCCCACCTTGCAGACCGCCGGATCGGTCGATCCCGCGCCCCGGCGGTCGACGCCCTTCCTGTCCGTCGTCCAGAGATAGACGCTTTCCGCGCCCTGATCGCCCTGAACCATGCGTTCCAGGTCGTCGGCCGCGGGATGGGTCAGCGTCTCGATGGTCACGATGCCGGCGCTGTCGATCTCGACCCGGGGCGTCAGCGTCGTGCTGAAACATCCCCAGCGGACCGTATCGGCATTGGCCGGAAGATGGCGATAGGAGGGGGGCGCGGGCACCTTTCCGGCACTCGTCTGCGCCAGCGCGGGCGTCACCAGCGAAAGCCCGCCGGTCGCCTTCGCCGGTCGCCCCCGCCGCGATCGGCCCGCGCGCGCCGAACATGCCTGCGCCCAGCAGCCCGCGCCGTCCGGGGGTGATCTCTTCCTTGAACTGCCGGAAATGCGCCTTGAAATCGGGGCAGGTCACATCGGCTCCACGACACATGATCGTCTCTCCTGTTGGGGAATGTCTGGCGCGGGCAGGCTCGGTTGGCGGCGGCGGCCCGGTTTTGGCAAGCGCGCCCGGCCGGGGGCAGGGCGCCCGGGCCTTCCGCTCCGGGCGGCGGAAAGCCGCGCCATCGCAAGGGGGGGCGGGGGCTGCCCGCCGCCCTGCCGGACCGCCGCCGCAGGAGGGCTGCGCCTCCGGGCGACAGTTTGTGCCCATGCGGGAAAGCGCTTGCCGACACAGCCGCATAAAACCGAGGAATATGGACGGAAACCGGCCCGCCTCCCCCCGGATTTCCGGCAGCGGGCGGCCGCTGCTGCGCTAGGCCGGTCGCGGAATGGACAGGGCTTTGGACCCCGATCATCTGAATCCGTCGACGCTGCCCGAGGCTGCCGAGGCGGCGCGCGCGGCGCTTTGGCGTGCGCGGCATGGCTGCGCTGACCGCCACGCTCGGCGTCCCGAGGCCGCCAAGCGGCGAGCGTCTCGCGCGGCTCGTCGCCCCCGCGCAGGAGATCCGCCCCGGTGCGGTCCGGTGCGGTCCGGTCGCGGTCCGGGGCGTTGCTTGCGGTGCTGACGCTGCGCAGCCGGGGCGTCCTTTCCGTGGGCCCCGCATACAGGACTTCGCCCGGAACGATCTTGCGGTGCTCGACCCGGGCGTCGACCGGTGCCTGCGCCGGTCGGGCGATGCCAGGGCGGTCCTTCTCGATCTGCCGCCCGACTGCGTCTCGACCCGGCTCGGCCGACAGCGGCTGGCGCGGCCGTTGGTGCCGGGCGGGTCGGTGGCCGCCAATAGGACGCGGACGGTGCTGTCGGTTCTCGGCGCGCAGTTCGGCGCGCTGACGCCGCAGGATCTTGCCGCCAGCGAAGGCACCTTGCTGGACGTGCTGTGCGGGGCGCTCTTGCAGGAGGCGGATTTCGACGATGGCAGGATGACGCCCGTCCAGGTCATGCATTTCCGGCGGGTCACGGCCGCCACCGACACGCGGCTGGCGATGCAGGACCTGCCCCGAGCGATGTCGCCGGGCTATTTCGGCGGCAAAATCGACAACCGGCGCGCCGGTCCCGGCGCCCGCATCCATCTGCCCGTCGCGGTCGAGGGCGCGCTGCGGTCCATCGGGGAGGGCCATTTCAGCCAGGGCGAGAGCAACGGCATCGGGCTCGAGATGTCGCTGACCGGCACGATCCGCCTGAGATTGCACAAGGCAGGAACCGACACGGTCCCCGAGGTGCGCGGCCTGACCGCGCCCGTCATCGAGACGCCCGAGGCCTGGGCGATCCAGAGCTTCGGTTTCTGAAACCACCTGCGCGCTCTCGGCCGCAGCGCCCAGACCGATGTCTACACGCGCTCTTCGGTGGATCATGCCTTGCGCACTGCCTTCCGCCAGGGGCGGCGTTTCCCGATGGACGTCCACGGACTGACTGAAGACGACGCCCATGCCCTGTTGTCCGTCGCCGCCGATTTCAGCGTCACCCAGGTCGCCGACGGAGATTTCGGGGTGCATGGGACGATCCGGCGGTCGATTTTCCGCCGGTCCGCTGGTTCGGCCCCGCTTTCAGGACCTTGAGTGCCCGGGCTTCGGCTGTGGCAGGTGGCGCCCGCCCGCGCGCCGACCGTCATGAAGCTGCCGAAGCCTGGCCTGCAGGCGGTCTGCACCCGGCTGAGCCCGGTCGGCGCGCAGCCGAGGCCATCGCGGAGACCGGGACGGCGGGTGATCACGAGGGAGGTGTCCGGGATGATCGTCCTGCGGGTGGCCGGTACGACGGCAAGGACCGCGCGCCGCTGGCGGGTCCGGTCCTCGGCCGGGAGAAGAGCAGCGGGCGGGGCAGGATCGGTCCCGGGGCGAAACCTTGCCCGGCCGCGGAGATGCCCCGGCCGGTTCAGGAAAGCGCGGCTCCGCTTGCCGGTCCCGGGTCCAGTCCGAAGAGCCCCTGAGATCTCATCATCGACAGATGGCAGATAGGGAAGATTTCCAGAAAGTACCGGTCGGGCGGGAGCGGCGCGGCGGGTATCCTGCGCGTGCCGTGGCCATTCATATGTCAGGGAGATGAGGCTCTTCTGCTTTCGGGCGATCATCGGCGCGGGTCCTTGCGCGTGGACCGTCTGCGATCCGGGACAGGTCGGGCACCGGTTGGGCAGGCGGGCGCGACGGCACGTCCGGCCGCGGCATCGCAGGCATGCGCCCGGCCGATCGGATCGTGAAACGCGCCTGGCGGGCCGTGCCGGGCGCCGCCGGCCGTCGCGGGGCCTGACCCGCGCATTCGTGAAGGCGACCCGCATGAACCCCCGCAAACCCGGTACGATGGACGTCTCGAAGATCGGCTTCGGCACGATGAGCTTGGCCTCGACCCATGGCGCGGCGCCTTCGATCTCGGGGGGACGCATTTCGACACCGCCGAAGGTTACGGACCCTGTCCCGCGCGCCGCCCCCCCGCGAGCCGCTCTCTTCAATGGGCGGGCCTCTGCGATCCGGCCCGCCTTCCGGCATGTGGCTCGGGAAGGAGGGGCGCTGCTGCGGGGCGGCGATCATGCCTTTCCGGCAAGATCCGCCCTGGCTCTGGTGATGCCCTGGCGATGCCCTGGCGATGCCCTGCGTGACCGCGTCGGCGACGGCCCGGACGCGGCCAGATCGGCGTGCGAAACCGGCAAAAGCGGCCTTTCCATCTTCGTTCCGTCCGGCAGAGGCGGGGCCAGCACGCGCAATCCGGGCCGCCGTGCCAGGAAATGCGGCAGCACGCCGGTCCCCGTTCCGTCCCTGACCGCCGCGACCTGCGCCTCGAGAGTGCCGAGCATCAGCCGTCCGTCGCCGCCGGACGCCCGCGCCCAGCTTTGCGGCCGACGAAGGGCCGCGCCCCGATCGGTCAGATCGAGCCCCTGCCGATGCCGCAAGAAAGGCGGCACCTCCATCACCTGTTCCATCCGCTCGATCCGCCGGGACATCGCGACCCCGCCAAGGCCCAGTTGCCGCGCGGCGCCCGACAACGTGCCCTCGCGCGCCAGCGCCAGAAACAGGCGGACATCGTCCCGGTTCAGCCGATCCATGTGCTTTCCGTTTCTGGAAATCGGGTCGGCAGATCTTGCTGTATCCTGGATCGAAATGGAATGGCCGAGCGTCCGCGACCTGGAACGGAGCCTGTCGATGACCGACATCGCCAGCTTTTTCCGCCCTCGGGCCGATCGCCGCGCCCTTGGGCTGGGCGCCATGGCCGGGCTTTTCCGGGGCTCGAATTTCGAGGCGATGCGGATCGCTCTTGGGGACCTTGCCGCCCTGGACGGCGGTCGCGGGGCGCATTGCCATCGCAGCCTCTGCGACACTGGTCTGGATGTGGCCTGCGGATGGCCCGGGGCTGCGGGCGCTGCGCCGGAACCGGAGGGCGCTGGCCGGGCTCGACCCTGGCCGTCGCCGTCTGGCAGATCGGCATCCGCGTGCGGGGCCCGGGCGCGACATCGGTGCTCTTCAACCTCGTGCCGGTGGCCGCGCTGCTGATCGTCGCGGGCTTCGGACGCATGCCGGCCGTCCCGCAGCTTCTCGGCGTGGCGATCGCTGTCGGAGGGGTGATCTGGGCCAGCCGGGGCGCGCGGCGCTGAGGCGACGGATGGCGGCGGTCGGACCTGGCGCCCGCCGCATCTCATCGGGGGCCGCGCCGGGTCATATGGGGCTTTGCCTCGATGTTTCCCGTGATTGCGACGGCCTTTGGCGGCCCCTCATGTCACGCCATTGCCGTTTGCCCGCGCCGCGTCGCGTCGCGGACCGGGGCGCGAAATGCCGTGACGCCCGCAGAGGGGAGCGCCTGCCGGGACAGTACAGGCCGAAACGGGGTTCAGTCGTCCGGCAGGCGAACCATCCGGCCTGCGGCGACACCCCCGGCGACGTCCTGCCGGATGAAGGCCCCTATGCCCGCGCCGTCCGGTACGGCAGTCCGGGCGATTGCGGTCCGGTCGAGGGGCCGCCGCCCCCTGGCAGCGCGTTGCGCGGTCTCGCCATCACGCCCGGGCGTCTGGCGGAAGAGCGCCCCGTTCGGCAAGCGCGCGCGGACAGGCGTGAGGCGGCAGATCGGCCGGGGTCGGCGGCACCGCACGACGCGCGACCCATCCGGGCGCGGCCACAACCGCATGGCGCTGCGGCGTCCTGCCGCCGCCGAATGGCGCCGATCCTAGACGGGTCGGCATCCCCTCGGTCGGGACGGCATTGCCGCCCCGGAGGCCGCGCGGACCGCCTGTGACCGCGCGGTGGCGGCCGTCGGCCAGGACAGGGCACGCACCCCGGACTGCCCGGACCGGACAGGCCGCCCTATCCCGGGGACTGAGCGCCGGTCTTCGGCCTTCGAAAGCGGGGCCGGGCAGCGCCGGGGTCCGGCCTCGATCTGCGGCGCGAGGATCGCGGGCAGGGATCTTTTCTTGGCGCCTCACAGCACCGAGATGAAGCGGGCGGCGGCCTCGACGCCGTCGATCACCGGCACCGGCAGCCGGGTGCGCAGATGTCCGGTGACCCGGGCCATCCCGGCACAGCCGAGGATCACCGCGTCGATGCCATCCTCGGCGACCGCGCGTTCGGCCTCTTCGGCGACGCGCGCGCAGGCCGCCTCGGTGTCTTCTTCCAGCGCCAGAACCGGCACATTGCTGGCCCGCACCCGGCCCAGATGCTGCGACAGGCCATAGCCCCGGATATTGCCCTCGACCGTCGGGATCGCTGCGGGCAGCGTCGTCACGACGGAAAACCGCCAGCCGCGCAGCGCCGCCTTGTGAAAGGCGGACTGACCGATGCCGATCACGGGGCAGGGCGCGCAGGCCCGCGCCTCGGCCAGCGCCGGGTCGTCGAAACAGGCCACGATCACCCCCTCGGCGCCGCGCCGGGCGGCCTGGGTGACCAGCTCCAGCAGCGGCGGCGTCGCGGCGGCGACATCCGCGGGGCCCTGGATCGCGGGCGGCGCCAGCGTCGAGGTCCAGCCCTCGAAGGCTGCGCCCGGGGCCGCGGCCTGGGCCATGGCGAGGATCGAGTCGGTCATGGCCGCGGTGGAATTGGGGTTGATGACGATGAAGGCCATGGCTCAGACCATCCCCTGACCGGCATCCGAGCCCTGCCGGGCGCGGCGGCGGTTCATCGCCCAGACCGAGGCGAGGAACACGCCGATCACGACCAGCGAAAAGGCGGTGGTCAGCGTGCCGAGCGCGAAGATGACGGGCGTCGTGACATTGGTGGTCATGCCATAGATCTCCAGCGGCAGGGTGTTGTAGCTGCCCGCGGTCAGCAGCGTGCGGGCGAATTCGTCGTAAGAGAGGGTAAAGCCGAACAGCGCCACCCCGATCAGCGAGGGCGCGATGATCGGCAGCACCACATGGCGGATCGTTTGCCAGGCGCTGGCGCCCTGATCGCGCGCGGCCTCTTCATAGCTTTTGTCGAAGCGGTTGAAGACCGCGAACATGATCAGCAGGCCGAAGGGCAGGGTCCATGTCAACTGCGACCCGAAGCCCGAGGTGGCCCAGTGCACGTCGAGCCCCGACTGGCTGAAGATCAGCCCGACCCCCAGCGAGACCAGGATCGAGGGGATCACCAGCGAGGTCACCACCAGATAGAACAGCACCCCCGACCCGGCAAAGCGCTTGCGGAAGGCAAGCCCGCCCATCACCGAGACGACGACGGTCGTCACCATCACCATCAGCCCCAGCACGAAGGACCGCCCGAAGCTGCCCCAGATGTCGCCCACGGCCTGCTGCTCGAACAGGTCGCGGAACCAGTGCAGCGAAACCCCTCGCATCGGGAAGGTCAGCCCGCCCTCGGGGCCCTGAAAGCTGAGAATGGCGATGGTGAAGGTCGGGCCGTACAGAAAAAGCAGGAACAGCGTGAAGACGGTGGCCAGCACATAGAAGGAACGGGGGCGGCGGTCCAAGTCAAAGCTCCTTCCGGATGTCGACGAAGCGCAGCAGGATACCGATCACCATCAGCACCGTGATCAGCAGGATGACGGCGGTGGCGGCGGCCGAGGGGTATTGCAGAAGCCCGATATCGTTCGAGATGAGGCGCCCGACATTTGCGGATTGCGATCCCGACATGAAGCGCACGGTGATGAAGTCGCCCATCACCAGCGTGACGACGAAGATCGAGCCGATCATGATGCCGGGCTTGCACAGCGGGATGATGACGTTCGTCAGCGTCTGCCAGCCGGTCGCGCCGGAATCGTAGGCCGCCTCGATCAGCGAGCGGTCGATCCGCATCATGGTGTTGAAGATCGGCACCACCATGAACAGCGTGTAGAGATGGACGAAGGCCAGGATCACCGAGAAATCGGAATACAGCAGCCAGTCCAGCGGCTCGTCGATCACCCCCATCGACATCAGCGTCGAATTGGCGATGCCGTTGCGCCCCAGGAACGGGATCCAGGAAATCATCCGGATGATGTTCGAGGTCCAGAACGGAATGGTGCACAGCAGGAACAGCGCGATCTGCCAGGTCAGGCTGCGGACATGGAAGGCCAGGAAATAGGCCACCGTAAAGCCGATGGTCAGCGTGAAAGCCCAGGTCAGCACCGCGTATTTGAAGGTGTTGAGAAAGACCTTGTAGGTGACGGGAGAGGTCAGCAGGAACTGGTAATTGTCCCACTGGAAGGCCGGATAGATCGAGAACTCGGTCGCGCCCCAGAAGCTGACGATCACGATCATCACGATGGGCAGCACCAGAAAGACCAGCAGCACCAGCGCCAGCGGCGAGGCCAGCAGCCAGCCCATGAGATGGCGGTTCTTGGTCCGGCCGGTCACGAGCTGCGCCAGTAGCGACGCCGGACGCGATCCCGAAAGGCGGCGGTTCTTCGATAGGGCGGTCATGCAGGGCCTCTCGGCGGGAAAGGGGGCCCTTCCCCCGGGGCGGGGGAAGGGCTGGGGCCGGGCGCCACGGAAGGCGTGAAACCCGCGCCGGCCCCATCTGTGTCGGGCTCAGGCCGTCGCGTCGGACGTCAGGCGGCGATGAACTCGTTCCATTTGCGGACCATGTACTGGTTCTCGTCCATGACCGCGTTCCAGCAGGCGATATGGCCCATGCGTTCCTCGAAGGACCCGCCGTCGCGGGTCTCGCCCGGCTGCGCCATCGCATCGCCATAGGGGTTGGTGATGACCTCGGTCGCGGGCTTGCCCTCGAACCAGTAGCCCCATTCGTTCTCGGTCATGTAATTCTTCGAGGTTTCCGGAACGGCCGAATAATAGCCCTGCCGCATCAGGAAGCCGCCGACCCAGCCGTCGAGATACCAGTTGATGTATTCATAGGCCGCGTCGAGCTCGAGCCCGCTGAGGTTCTTCGACAGACCGATGCCGCCGCCCCAGGCGCGGTAGCCCTCTTTCAGCGGCTGGTAGACGCAGGGAATGCCGCGCGACTTGACCGCGGTGATGGCGGGCGACCACATCGACTGGATCACCACCTCGCCCGAGGCCATCAGATTGACGCTTTCGTCGAAGGTCTTCCAGAAGGCGCGGAACTGGCCGGCCTTCTTGGCCTCGGTCATGATCGCGAGCGTCCTGTCGATCTCGTCGCGGGTCATGTTGCCCTTGTTGCCATAGGTGATCTCGCCCATCGCCTCGCAGACCATGGCCGCATCCATGATGCCGATGGCCGAAATGTCCAGAAGCGAGGCCTTGCCCTTGAATTCGGGGTTCAGCAGTTCCGCCCAGCTGTCGATCGGACGGCCGATCAGATCGGGGCGGATGCCCAGCGTGTCGGCGTTGTAGATCGTCGGGATCAGGGTCATCCAGCCGGTTTCCTGATCGGCGAACCTGGTCCCGTCCGGGCCGTCGGTGAAGCCCACGCTGTTGGGCGAGGTGCCCTGGGCGATGGTCGAGTCGGGCGTCAGCTTGCCGTCCTTGAAGATGCCGACGATCTTGTCGTAGTTCCTGATCTTGCTGACATCCATGCCCTGCAGGTTGCCGGTCGGCCAGACCTTCTTGCAGATCCAGTATTCGATATCGGCGATGTCGAAGGATTTGGGCTGGGTCGCGGCGCGCTGGGTCACCGCGTCGCTGTCAAGCGCGGTCATCTCCAGCGTGAAGCCCAGATCCTCCTTCACCTTCTGCGCCACTTCGTTGATGTTCGAGACCCCGGTGCCGAACTGGCGCAGCGTCACGTCCTTGATGTTCTGCGCCCAGATCATCGGCGCCGGGAAAGCGCTGGCCGCAACGCCCGCGGCGGCGCCCTTCAGCAGGCTGCGCCGGCTCAGGCCGGTCTTGGTGGCTTCGGTCATCTTTCTCTCCATGGTGGACTTGTCGGGATCACGCGGTGAGGGCGTGGAGGTGGTCTTCGTCCCAGCTCAGCCCCACGCCGTCGCCGGGCTGGATGGGTTGGGCAAAATACCGGTCTTCGGGAACGATCGCGGTGACCTCCTGATCGCCCGCGGTCATCAGCGTCAGCGCGACGCTGGTGCCCTGGTATTCGATGCCGGTGACATGGCCGTCGAGCTTGCCCTGCGCGGCCTCGGTCACGGCGATCTGGTCGGAGCGGATCGCGAAATGGCCGCGCGGCAGCGCGATGACATTGTGCCCGCCCATGAAACGCGCCACGAATTCGGTGCGCGGCGTGTTGAAGACCTCGCGCGCGGGTCCCGCCTGTTCGATCACCGCGTTGTTCATCACCACGATCTCGTCGGCCAGTGCCAGCGCCTCGTCCTGGCCATGGGTGACATGGACGAAGGTGATGCCCAGCTCGCGCTGCAGCTTCTTCAGTTCCGACCGCATCCGCACGCGCAGGAACGGGTCGAGCGCCGAAAGCGGCTCGTCCAGCAGCAGCACCTGCGGATTGGTGATCAGCGCGCGGGCCAGCGCCACGCGCTGCTGCTGGCCGCCCGAAAGCTGGGCGGGCAGGCGCTCGGCATAGGCCGTCATGTGAACCAGTTCCAGCAGCTCCATCGCGCGCTTGCGGCGGGTCTCGCGGTCGACGCCCTTCATCTTGAGGCTGAAGGCCACGTTATCGGCGACCGACAGATGCGGGAACAGCGCGTAGTTCTGGAACATCATCGCGGTGCCGCGCCGGGCGGGCGGCAGGCGCGAGATGTCCTGGCCCGCCAGCACGATGGCCCCGTCCGAGACCTCTTCATGCCCGGCAATCATCCGCAGCGTCGAGGACTTGCCGCAGCCCGACGGCCCCAGCAGACAGGCATAGGTGCCGCCGCGAAACAGGTGTTGGATGCCATCGACCGCGACGGTTTCGCCGTAGCGTTTCGTCAGGGCCACGAGTTCCAGATCGAGTTCAGTGCGCATTTCGCTCCCCCAGAAGCTGTTGCCTCACCTTTCCGGGCGGGACTGGCCGCGAAAAGCCCCGGCCGCCAGATCCGCCCCCGGCTTTTCGATACGTGCCGTAAATTTAAGCAGATGTGAACAATATTGTCCGGCACATCATCGCAGATTGTATACGATCAGGTCTGCGATCTCTCACAACTCTGACGATTCTTGTCCGGCCGCCTGAGTCGCGCGATGACAGGGGGGCAACGAGGAGAGAGCCGTGACCGATCAGATTCCGACAGCGCGCCAGGAGGGCAAGCGGGCGACCCGTGCCCGCGACGTGGTCGAGCATCTGACCCGCGCCATTCACGAGCGCCGGCTGGGGCCGGGGATGAAGCTGTCCGAGGACGAGGTGGGCGAGATCTTCGGGGTCAGCCGGACCATCGTGCGCGCGGCGCTGCAACAGCTGGCCCATGACAGCCTTGTCGCGATCGAGCCCCATCGCGGCGCCTTCGTGGCCCAGCCCACCGTGCGCGAGGCGCGCGAGGTGTTCGAGGCGCGCGCGCTTCTGGAACCGCGCACCGCGCGCTCGGCCGCGCTGCGCGCCACGCCCCGCGACATCGGCCTGCTCAAGCGTCACATGGACCAGGAGCACGAGGCGCTGGCGGCGGGCCAGAACGGTCTGGCGCTCAGGCTGTCGGGGCAGTTCCATCTGGAAATTGCGCGGATCGCCGATCAGGCCACCATCGAAGGGTTCATCGCGCAGCTGGTTTCGCGCTCGTCGCTGGTGATCGCGCTGTACTGGCGGCGGCCGCAGGCGATGTGCGAAAGTCATGCCCATCACGCGCTCATGCGCGCGATGGAGGACCGTGACGGCGACCGGGCCGAAGAGGTGATGAAGGGCCATCTGCTGGACCTGCTGTCGCTTCTCGATCTGCAGGACCCGGTGCCGGTGCCGCAATCGCTGAAGGAGGCTCTGACAGGCCGATGAAACTGCGCAGCATGACGGCCGAAGAACTGCCCGCGGTGCTGGACTGGGCCGCGGACGAAGGCTGGAACCCGGGCCTCGACGATGCGGTATCCTTCCATGCCGCCGATCCCGAAGGGTTCTTCGTGGCCGAGGCCGAGGGCCGGATCGTGGCGGCAATCTCGGTCGTGAACCATACCGATGACGTTGCCTTTCTGGGCCTCTATCTCTGCCGCCCGGACTGGCGCGGGCGGGGCATCGGCTATGCGCTCTGGACCCATGCGCTGGACCATGCGGGGGCGCGGACGGTGGGGCTCGACGGGGTCGAGGCGCAGCAGGACAACTATCGCAAGAGCGGGTTCGCGCTGGCCGGGCGGACGGTGCGCTATGCGGGCGTGCTGCCCGGCCGCGCCCATCCCGGCATCGGGCCGGTGCTGAAGGACGATATCGGGACGCTGATCGCGATGGAGGCCGAGGCCACGGGCTATGAGAAGCGCGCGTTCCTCGCGGCCTGGACGCGCGATTGCGAGACCCGGCGCACGCTGGTCTGCCGCGCGGCGGGCGAGATCGCGGGCTTTGCGACGATCCGGGCCTGCCGCGAGGGCTGGAAGATCGGGCCTCTGGTGGCCGGGGACGGGGCGGTCGCGGCGGCGCTGATCGAGACCTGCGGCCGCGTCGCCCATGGCGCACCCGCGATGATCGACGTGCCCGGGACCAGCCCCTGGCTGGCCGGGCATTGCACGGGGCTGGGCCTGAGCCCGGTCTTCGGCACGGCGCGGATGTATCGCGGACCCGCGCCGCAGCCCGGCCCGCTCATCTCGGCGGTGGCGACGCTGGAACTGGGCTGAGCGGCGGGCTCAGGCGGCGCCCACCGTCACCAGATGGTTGTCGAAGGCGCGGCCGTGCCGGGCCGTCCAGACCGGGCGCAGGCCCTGCAGCCCCAGCACGTCGCCGGTGCCGGTCGTGGCGACGAAGCCGCCGCCCGCCGCCGGGGCAAGGCCGCAGACGTCCCGGGCCTCGATGGCGCCCGCAAACCGCGCGCCCGCGATGTCGAAGACATGCACCCGCCCGCCGCGCGGCGACGAGATCGCGGCCTCGGCCCCGTCCTGCGAGATCGCGACCGACCCCGCATAGCCCTGCATCGCCGCATGTTCGGCGCCCGGCGCGTCCAGCCAGACCGGCGCCGCGCCGCGCCGGTGCAGACCCAGAAGCGGCGGCGCCTCGGCCTCGGGGCCTTCCCATTGCATGGCAAAGGCGACGGTGCCGCCCGGTCCCAGCGCCAGATGCCGGATCGAGTTCATGTGCCACTCGGCGGGCGGCGCGACGGTTTCCAGCAGCGTGCCTTCGGCGCCGAGATAGGCGAGGTTCGGTTCCATGAAGGGGATGTTCAGCTTGGCCCGGCCGCTGTCGGGATGGGTCTCGATCCCGCCATTGGCGATGACGAAGCTTTTCCCGTCGGGCATCAGCTTGATGTCATGCGGGCCGATGCCGTGGCTGTCGAATTCGCCGACCCGCAGGTAGCCCGCCTCGGTATCCCAGACCCCGATCACACCCCGCGCCGCGTCATAGTCGTTTTCGGGAGTGTACATGTAGCGCCCGTCGGCGGAATAGGCGCCATGGCCGTAGAAATGCCGCCCCTCGGGCGCGTCCAGCACGGCAGTCACCCGGCCCTCGCGGCAGTCGATCACCAGCGCGAAGGTGCCGGGGCGGCGGGCAAAGGCGGTGGCCTCGGGGCGGATGGGATGGGCGGCGGCGGCATGGCCGCGCTGGGGCAGGGGCAGGCGGAACCGTTCGGCCCCCTGGGCATCGAGCCCGACCAGCATCTGGTTGCCGTTCTTCTCCTGCGCGGCGCTGAGAAAGGCCGGGCTGCCCGCATCGGCCCAGCCGATCCGGGGGGAAAGCGAGGCAGCCAGCGCCCCGGCAAGGAAGCTGCGGCGGTCGGTCATGTCAGTCTCCGTCTCTCGAATTGAACCCGGCGGCGACGCCAAGCGCGGGGCCGAGGCTGGCGCGGGTTTCCTCGGCGATCTCGTGGATCGCCTGTTGCAGGATCTCGACCCTTAGCCGCCCTTGCGGCGTCGCGACCCCGGCGAAGACGGGATCGTCGAGGTCCGCGGCAAGCCGGTCGGCCCGGTCGAAATCGGCGCTCAGCGCGGCGGCGCTGGCGGGGTCCTCGGCCGCCATCAGCATGGCCAGGTCCCGCAGCGCCGTCAGCGTCACCGTCACATTGTGCAGCGACCGGCCCGACCGCCAGCTTTCGGCGCGGGTCGGGCGCGGACGCTCGAAGGTGCCAAGCGGGCGGCCGAGCCTCAGGTCGACATCGACCTGCAGCCCTTCGTGAAGCGCGGTGAAGAGGGCTTTCAGCACCTCGCGCTCGTCCTTGTAGGGGGCCTCGGGGCCGGGTTGGCGCATCAGATCGGCATAACCGTCCTGCCAGTCGGCGAGGATCGCGGCGGCAAGGGCGTGGATGTCGCGCGTCTCGGCCCGGATCAGGGCGCAGCCATAGGGCGTGGGGGGTGTGAATTGCGGATCGTACAGCAGGTATTCGAGCGCGTAGAAGCCCCGCGCCGCGACCGAGACGGTGGCGAACCCGGCCTGGCTTTCGACCACCGGGTCGGCCTCGGCGATCAGGCCTGCCAGCGCCTTCGGGGTCATCCCGCGCGGGTCGGGCCAGAAGGCCAGCGCGAAAGCGCGGTTGTCGGTCTCGGTCGGCCCGAGCCGCAGATGACTGACGCCAAGCCAGGCATCGAAGGCGGCCCCCCAGGCGGCGCGGAGCGGGTCCGATCCGGGGTCGCAATCGGCTTCGGCCGCAGCCTGAAGATCGGCGGCCGCCGCCTCGAACCGGGCGAAACCGGGCAGCACATGGCGGTCGATCACCGCCTCGGCGATATCTGCGGGGGCCGCGGCAAGGGGGGCGGCGCCCAGCGCCAGGGCGAGGGCAAGGACGGATCTTCGGATCATAGGCTCTCCAGGAAGCGGATCAGGGCGGCGCGGTCGGCCGCGGGCATCGTCGCCACGCGGTCGCGGGCGGGGGCGGCTTCGCCGCCATGCCAGAGCACGGCCTCCAGCAGGGTCCGGGCGCGGCCGTCATGCAGATAGCCCGCCTGCGGTTCCAGCGCGCGGGCGAGGCCCAGCCCCCAAAGCGGAGGCGTGCGCCATTCGCGCCCCTCGGCCCCGGCGCCGCCGTCGCTTAGCGCCGCGCCCATGTCGTGCAGCAGCAGGTCGCTATAGGGCCAGATCAGCTGAAAGCTCAGCGCGGGCGCCTCGGGCAGGCGGCGGGTGACGAAGGCGGGGCGGTGGCAGGCGGCGCAGCCGGTGTCGTGAAACACCCGCTTGCCGGCCAGCACCTCGGGGGCGTCCGCGTCGCGGCGGGCGGGCACGGCGGTGTGGCGCGCATGGCGCGTCACCAGATCGAGCGCGGTGGCCGAGATCTCGAAGCCGTCCTGTTCCGGATTGCCGCCATCGGGCGCGGCGCGACAGGCGGTCTGGGCCGGGGTGCAGTCGCCATGGCCCTCGGGATAAAGCGGCGAGCTGAGCCCGATGTCATGGGCAAAGGCATGGGCGATCTGGGCCTCCAGCGTCGGCTGCGCGGCGGTCCAGCCGAAGCGGCCCAGAACCGGGCGCCCCTCGGGGCCGGGCAACAGGCGCGCCCGGCCGGAAATGCCGTCGCCATCGGCGTCGTCGGGGTCGGCCAGCGCCAGGATCGCCTCTTCGGGGATCGCCTCGATCAGCCCGAGCCCCGCCAGCCCCGGCGCGAGGCGCGGGCTTAGGACCGTGTCCGGGTCCAGCGGGCCATAGCCCGGATCGGCCAGCGCGTAGCGGGGCTGGCGCAGGGTGACGCTTTCGCCTTCGGACAGAGCGAACTCGACCGCGTCATAGGCGACCGTCGGGCGGCCCTCGGCGGTCAGGCCCGGCAGGCTCGCGGGCTGGATCTGGCGGCCATAGACCGGATCGGGCTGAGAAAGATAGCCCTCGATGGTGGATGGATCGGGGACCGCAAGCTGCAGCATCAGCGCGACCGGCAGATCGCCGGGGCCCGCAGGCGCCGCGCCGCGCCCGCCGCCCGGATGGCAGGCCAAGCAAGACCGCGCGTTGAAGAGCGGCCCGAGCCCGTCAGAGGCGATGGTCGAGGACGGGGCCGAGACCCAGGTCCGGTCGAAAAGCGCCTGCCCGCCGCGAAAATCGAGCCCCTCGGCGCGGGGCAGGTTCGCCAGCGGCGCCGAGAAGGCGGCCGCGCCCGCGACGGTGCCCGCGCCGCCTGCCAGCGCCTCGAAAGGCTGCGGTCGGGTGAAATCGCGCGGCAGGGCGGTCGCCTCCGCGATGCGGGCCTCTTCGGCGGGGGTGAAGGGCAGGGCGGCGGCGCCCGGGCCTGTCATGGGGCCGGCGGCGGCCGCCGACCCCAGACACAGTCCCAGAAAAAGGGCGGCCTTACTCGGCCTCGTCCATCTTCGAGGCGTTGAGCAGCGCGTAATTCTCGGCGCCGACGCGGTCGTAGAGGTCAAGCTGGGTTTCGAGGAAGTCGATATGGCCCTCTTCGTCGGCCAGAAGCTCATCGAACAGCTCCTTGGTGACGTGATCCCCGGCGCCCGCGCAGTATTCCCGCGCTTCCTTGTACAGCGCACGGGCATCCTGTTCGGCGGCCAGGTCGCATTCGAGGGTCTCCTTGGGGGTCTGCCCGATGCGGAGCGGGTCGAGCTTCTGCAGGTTCGGGTGGCCCTCGAGGAACAGGATCCGCGCCATCAGCTTGTCGGCGTGGGTCATCTCCTCGATGCTTTCCTCGCGGCTCTTCTTGGCCATGTGGCCGAGCCCCCAGTCGTCCTGCAGGCGATAATGCAGCCAGTACTGGCTGATGGCGGTCAATTCGCTGCGAAGCGCGCTGTTCAGGTAGTCGATGACCTTGGGGTCGCCTTGCATGAGGTCTTGTCCTTTCTGTGCTGGGGCCTGAGGTTCTGTAGGTCCGATGGAACCTCAAGATTAGCGTTCGCGCGCATCGTGTCTAGAAAGAGTGTCATGCAATCTCCACAATCTGCGCGCTTGCCCAGCGAGCGAAAGACCTTTCCGGGGGTGACGATGGTCGCCGGGTCCGCTGCGCGCATCCAGTCGATGGCGGCGTGGATGTCGCGGTCGGTGATGCACTGGCAGTGGCAGACGATCATGCGGGACCCTCCTTCCGGAAAGCGTGGAGCCCCGGTGCTGACGGGGCTCCGGGTTCAGGACATCATTGGAAAACGGCGGCCGGGTTGTCGAGGCTGTCGGACCCCTCGACCGAGACACCGCCCACCCCGAGCGTGTCGACGACCCGCTCGATGCTTGCGGTTTGGGCAACAAGCCCGTTCACGCCGCCCATGATCAACGCCTCGCCGGCGGCGTTGCCGCGCGCGAGCATCTGGTCATAGGCGAATCCCGCCTCGGCGGCGGTCTTCAGCCGGGCGAGCGCGGCCATGGTGGCGTCGAGCCTGGTCTTCATCTCGGTATCGAGACCCGCATCCTTCGCCGCCACCAGATCCGAGACCGACGGCCCCGCGACCTCGGTGCCGTCGATCCGGGTATAGCTGCCCAGATAGACGTTCCGGATGCCGAGCCCGTCATAGTAATGGCTGTTATGGGTGTTGTCCGAGAAGCAGTCATGCTCTTCCTCGGGGTCGTTCAGCATCAGCCCCAGCCGCATCCGCTCGCCCGCCTGTTCGCCGTAGGACAGGCTCCCCATGCCGGTCAGGATCGCCGACAGCCCGGCCGAACCGTCGGCCATCACCGCCGCGCGGGCCTCGCCGTCCTCGGCCCATTGCGCGGCCATCCAGCCCAGATCCGACACCAGCAGGTCGGTCGCGGCCTTCAGATAGGCGCCGCGCCGGTCGCAATTGTCGTTGGTGCAGGCCTCGCCTGTCGCATAGTCGGTCCAGGGCCGGGTGCCCGCGCCCGGCCCGGTGCCGTTCAGATCCTGGCCCCAAAGCAGGAATTCGATGGCGTGATAGCCGGTCGCGACATTGGTCTCGATCCCGTCGGCCTCGTGCAGCGTCTCGGCCAGGAAGTCGGGCGTGATCTCGGTGGCATCGACGGTCGCGCCGGAGATTTCGAACTGCGGCGAGGCAATCACGTTGACCGCGGCCAGCGGGTTCTCGTCGGTCGGCCCGCCATAGCCCGCATCGACATAGTCGATCAGCCCCTCGTCCAGCGGCCAGGCATTCACCTTGCCTTCCCAGTCGTCGACGATCGGGTTGCCGAAGCGGAACACCTCGCTTTGCTGATAGGGCACGCGGGCGGCCAGCCAGGCGCGGCGCGCGGCGTCGAGCGCCTGCGGCGAGGGCTCGGCCACCAGCGCGTCGACCGCCGCCTGCAGGCGTTCGGCCCCGGTCAGCGCGTCGCCATAGGTGGCGGCCGCGATGTCGGCATAGGTGGTCAGCACCGCATCGGCGGCCGGAGCCTCGGCCAAAGCGGCGGTCCCGGCCATCCCGAGGGCCAGCGAGCAGGTGGCGAGCGTTGGTTTCATCATGCGTTCCCGTCCTTTCAGTGTAGTTTTTCCGCGGGCGGTCGCGACGGCTGCGGCGCCACGCCCGTCGCAAGGCGCCGGAGCGCCAGCCCCAGCCGGGTGGCCGGATCGACCAGACCGGGCGCCAGATCGGCCCGGACCAGCATCGCCGCCATCAGCATCGCGTCCTCGCGATCTCCCGCGCCGGCGGCGGCGACGAAGGTTGCAAAACAGGATTCGTCCGCCCCGAGGCAGGGGCAGGAGGCCGAATGGCGCATCAGCGGGCGCCGCCCGTACATGGCGCAGAGCGTGCAGATCGTGTTCAGGCTTTCGGCCGCGGCGCGCCCCTGCAGCGGCCCCAGACGGTCGGTCAGCTCGCGCCGCAACTCGCGCTGCGCGGCGTCGCCATCGGCCCAGAGCCGAAGGCAGCGCACCGCCCCGGCCTCGACCGGATCGAGATCGGTCAGATAGCCCACGGCGGTTCCGCCACGTCGATTGGGATCGGCAGTCATCTCTCGGGTCTCCTTGGCATCCGGCCATGGCGGACGGGGGCCAAGCCCCGTCGTCGATGCCGTCTTGAACTGGTCGGTCAGAATGCCCGGGCCTTCCGGCAGGTGGGTTCGGGTCGTGTTCGCGTCGCGCCAAAGCTGACGAAAATGCTCGGATAAGTCAACCTGAGTTTTTTGGTCGGATACGCGTCCGGCGGGCGTGGCCGGGCCGAAAATCGCGCGCCCGGGAGCGGCCCGTCTGCAAAGGAAAAAGGGCGCGCCCGGCAGGCACGCCCCTTGAAGATGCGTCGCGATGCAGGTGCTCAGTCGGCAGCGACGGTCGCGCGGTCCGGGAACAGGCGCGCCAGGCCCTCGGGGCTGGCCTCGGCCACGCCGCGTTCGGTGATGAGCCCGGTCACCAGCCGCGCGGGCGTCACGTCGAAGGCGGGGTTGCGCGCGGGCGTGCCGTCGGGCGAGATCTGCACCAGCCCGACCACGCCGCTGGGCATGCGGCCTTGCACATGGGTCACCTCGCCGCCGTCGCGTTCCTCGATCGGGATTTCCTTCACCCCGTCCCGCACCGTCCAGTCGATGGTGGGCGAGGGCAGGGCCACGTAGAAGGGCACGCCGTTATCCTTGGCGGCCAGCGCCTTCAGATAGGTGCCGATCTTGTTGCAGACATCGCCCTGCGCCGTGGTGCGGTCGGTGCCGACGATGCACAGGTCGATCTCGCCATGCTGCATCAGATGGCCGCCCGCGTTGTCCACGATCAGGTCGTGGCTGACGCCGTGATGGTTCATCTCCCAGGCGGTCAGCTGGGCGCCCTGGTTGCGCGGCCGGGTCTCGTCGACGAAGACATGCACGTCGATCCCGGCCTCGATCGCGTGATAGATCGGCGAGGTCGCGGTGCCCCAGTCGACGGTCGCCAGCCAGCCCGCATTGCAATGGGTCAGCACGTTGACCCGCTTGCCGCCCTTCCGCGCAGAGATGGCGCGGATCAGCTCGAGCCCGTTCAGCCCGATCCGGCGGTTGATCTCGACATCCTCGTCGCAGATCTCGGCGGCGCGTCGGAAGGCGGCGGCGGCGCGTTCGGACGGCGGCAGCGGCTTCAGCACCCGGGTCATCTCGTCCAGCGCCCAGCGCAGGTTGATCGCGGTCGGCCGGGTGGCGTGCAGCACCTCCCAGGTTTCCGCCAGCGCCGCGTCGGACGCGTCATGGGCCATCTGCACCGCCACCCCATAGGCGGCCGTGGCCCCGATCAGGGGCGCGCCCCTGACCCACATGTCGCGGATCGCCGAGGCGAAGTCGCGCCGGTTGGTCAGCGCGACGATCCGCAGTTCGTGCGGCAGCCAGCGCTGGTCGATGATCTTCACCGCTCCATCGGACTCGCGCCAGATGGACCGAAAATGGGTCCCGTCGATCTTCATGGCCCCTGGATCCTTTCCTTCACCCTTCCACCCCGGTTGCGTTTTGGCCTGCCCGCAGGCCGTCGGCAAACGCGGTCAGTCGTCTCACTCGGCACTTGCCAGATATCCCGCGCAGCCCGTCAGGGCGGCGGAATCGTCGGTCACGGTTAACACCCGAAAGGCGCGCATCAGCTCCGCGAACCGGCCCTTGCGGCGGAACGCGTCGGCAAACCCCATGGGGTCTGCAAGCGGCGTGACCGCACAGGCCATGCCGCCGATCAGGTAGATCCCGCCATAGGGCAGGTGATTGAGCGCCAGATCCCCCGCCACCGTCCCCAGAAGCCGCACGAAAGTCTCGGCCGCCCGGCGTGCCTCGGGATCGGTGTCCAGCGCGGCCAGTACGCCGTGGCCGTCCAGCCGGCGGGGCGCGCCCGCCTCGGCCGTCGCCCAGTCGTAAAGCCGGCCCAGCCCGCGCCCCGACAGCGCCTCCTCGACCGGGGCGAAGCCGTCGGGTTCGGCGAGGAAGCGCGCCAGCGACAGCGTTTCGGCATCGCCGACCGGCAGCGACACCTGCCCGGCCTCGGCCTCGGTGACGAGGGTGCCATGGGGCAGGGCATGGACGGCGGCCGCGTTGAAGCCGGTGCCGATCCCGATCACCAGACGCGGGCCGCCGGGCTGCGCCGGGCCCTCCAGCACCGTTTCCAGCGCCGCGGGCGCGATATGGTCCAGCGCATGGCCCTGTGCGGCCATGTCGTTCAGCAGCTTGACCCGCCCGGTCCCGGCGACCCGGGCGATGGCCGCTTCCTCGATGATCCAGTCGAGATTGGTCAGCTTGCCGCGCCCGTGCCGCACCGGCCCGGCCAGCGCCGCGCAGGCGCCGTCGATCTCGGGCGAGCCCGCCTCGGCCAGATAGGCCGCCAGCACATCGGTCAGGTCCGGGTGGTCGGCATTGCGAAAGCGCCGGACCGAGCCCGGCACCGGCACCGGCCCCTCGGCCAGCGCGACGCGGGTATTGGTGCCTCCGATATCGGCGACGAGCGCGGTCACGGCCTTCGGTCCTCCAGCATGCGTTTCAGCGCGTGGTAAGACGCCTTGGGGGTGCGCTGCAAGCTCTCGAAATCGACATGTACGAGGCCAAAGCGCTTGCCGTAGCCGAAGGCCCATTCGTAATTGTCCAGAAGCGACCAGACGATATAGCCCTTCAGCGGCACGCCCTCGGCAATGGCCTCGCGCGCGGCGGCCAGATGGCTGGACAGAAAGGCGATGCGGTCCTCGTCATGGATCTCGGGACCGGTCGCGCCCGCGACCGGCGTATCGGGCGCGGCCATGCCGTTTTCGGTGACGTAAAGCGGCAGATCGCCGGTATGGCTTCCGCTGATCCAGCGCAGAAGGTCGGGCAGGGCCATCGGCGCGATTTCCCAGCCCATGTCGGTCTTGCGGCCAGGGCCGGGCACCTCGACCCAGTTGGGCCAGGGGCCGGGGGCATGGGTGATACGCTTGACGGTGTAATAGTTGACGCCGAGCCAGTCGATCGGCGCCCCTATGGCGTCGAGATCGGCCTGCCAGCCGCGCGGCAGATGCGGGCCGAGCCCCTCGAGCGCAAGCTCGGGATAGGCCCCGCGCGCCACGCCCCCGAGGAAGAACCGGTTGAAGACCGCGTCATAGCGCAGCGTCGCGGCGCGCGCCGCCTCGCCGGGTTCGGCCGGGAAGGCGGGCTCGAAATTCAGCACGATCCCGATCTGGCCGACGCCTGCGGCCCGAAGCGCTGCCAGGCCCAGCCCGTGGCCCAGCGCCAGATGGTGCATCGCCCGGGCCGTGGCGCGGATGTCGCGCAGGCCGGGCGCATGGACGCCCGTGAAATGCCCGAGCCACCCGGCGCACCAGGGCTCGTTCAGCGTGGCCCAGGACCAGACCCGGTCGCCCAGCCTCTCGGCCATCAGCGCCGCGAAATCGCCAAAGCGCAGCGCCGTGTCGCGATTGGTCCAGCCGCCCAGATCGGCCAGCGCGGACGGAAGCTCCCAGTGATACAGCGTCAGCGCCGGTTTCAGTCCGCGCGCCAGCGTCGCGTCGACCAGCCGGTCGTAGAAATCGAGCCCCTCGGGATCGGGCGTGCCCGCGCCTTCGGGCAGGACCCGCGCCCAGGAGGTCGAGAACCGGTAGATGTCGAACCCGGCCGCCGCGACCAGATCGAGATCCTCGGTGCAGCGGTCGAGATGGCCGCAGGCGCGCCGCCCGTCGGCGGCCCCCGCGACATTGCCGGGCGTCGCGGCAAAGCTGTCCCAATGGCAGGGCCCGGCGCCGCCCGTGCCCTCGATCTGATAGGCGGAGGTCGCCGTTCCGAACAGGAAGCCGGGCGGAAAATCGGCGCGGGTGGGCGGCATGGGCTCCTCCGGGGCGGGATCGGTCGCGGCGGGCGGGGCTATTCGGGCGGGGCTGACCCCATGCTTGCGTGACAGGGCCAAGGCGTCAAGCATCCGTCCCGAACGGCGGTTTCGGGGGTGCGCAGAGGCCCTGCCTCGCGCCTCGGTTGACAGCCCGGCAGCCATCGGCCACCGTTCGAGGACGACTCCCCCGGGGGCGTGCCTGCCCCCGGACGGGTGCACCACGACGACAGAGAACGTCGGAAGAATGACTGGACAACGACTGGGCCGGCCGGCGGGCGGGTCCGAGGGGAGGTCGACATGCAACTTATCAGGATGGCCGGTGCCACGGCCGCCGCGCTGGCCCTGTTCGCGGGCACGGCCGGGGCGCAGGCGCTGAAATTCACGCCGGGCGAGGATGCGCGGTTTTCGTGGGACAGCTACGAGGCGTTTGCCGACAGCCACGATCTGAGCGGCCAGATCCTGGACATTTCGGGGGTCTGGATCGGCCCCGACAAGGATCTGGTCGAAAGCGTGCTGGCCTATTTCGAGGCCGCGACCGGCGCGCGCGTGCGCTATTCGGGGTCCGACAGTTTCGAACAGGATATCGTCATCGCCGCCCAGGCGGGGTCTGCGCCCAATATCGCGGTGTTCCCGCAGCCGGGGCTGGCCGCCGACATGGCGCGGCGCGGGTTTCTCACGCCGCTGGGCCCCGAGACCGCCGACTGGGTGCGCGAGAACTACGCCGCGGGCGACAGCTGGGTCGATCTCGGAACCTATGCCGATGAAGGCGGCACCGAGGCGCTATATGGCTTCTTCTACAAGGTCGACGTGAAGTCCCTGGTCTGGTACGCGCCCGATGCCTTCGCCGAGGCAGGCTACGAGATCCCCGGGACGCTGGAGGATCTGAAGGCGCTGACCGAACGGATCGCGGACGACGGCGGCACGCCCTGGTGCATCGGGCTCGGGTCCGGCGCGGCCACGGGCTGGCCCGCCACCGACTGGGTCGAGGACCTGATGCTGCGCCGCGAGCCGCCCGAAACCTACGATGCCTGGGTCAGCCACCAGATCCCCTTCGACGACCCGGCCGTGGTCGGGGCGATCGAGGCCTATGGCTGGTTCGCGCGGAACGACGCCTTCGTCGAGGGCGGGTCGCAGGCGGTCGCGACCACCGATTTCCGCGAAAGCCCGGCCGGGCTCTTCAGCTTTCCGCCGGGCTGCTACATGCACCGGCAGGCCAGCTTCATCGACACCTATTTCCCCGCTGGCACCGAAATCGGGCTCGATGTCGATTTCTTCTACTTCCCGGCCTCGGCCGAGCGCGATCTGGGCACACCGGTTCTGGGGGCGGGCACGCTCTGGGCGATCACCCGCGACAGCGAGGCGGCGCATGCCTTCATCGATTTCCTGAAGACGCCCATCGCCCATGAGGTCTGGATGGCGCAGTCGGGCTTTCTGACGCCGTTCACCGGCGCCAGTCCCGAGGCCTACGCGACCGACAGCATGCGCGCCCAGGGCGAGATCCTGACCAGCGCCACGACCTTCCGCTTCGACGGGTCCGACCTGATGCCGGGCGAAGTCGGGGCGGATGCGTTCTGGAAGGGCATGGTCGATTACACGACCGGCCGGAAGGACGCCGAGACCGCGGCGCATGACATCGAGCAACGCTGGAGCTCGATCCGCTAGCGCGCCGGAGGAGGGCAAGCCGGGGCCGGGCGAAGATCCGGCCCCGACGATCGGGCCGGAACGGGAGGACCGCCAATGTCGCCCTTGCTGCAGGGGATGGTGACGATCCTGATCGGGGTCGGGGGTTGCGTGGGGTATTTCTACGCGGCGAACCTGCTGCTCGACCGGGTGATCTTTCCGCCCTCGGGCCGCGACCCGGGGCGCAACATCTCGCGCGCCAATGCGGTCCGGCCCTGGCTGTTCCTCGCGCCCGCGATGGCGGCGCTGGGGCTTTACCTCGTCTATCCGGTCGTGGGCTCGTTCTGGCGCTCGCTTTACAACCGCGATGGCGGCAGCTTCATCGGGCTGGGCAACTACACCGATCTGGCGGCCGATCCGGCCTTCCGCACCGCGCTTTTCAACAATCTTCTGTGGGTGCTGGTGGTGCCCGCGGCCTCGACCTTCCTGGGGCTGATCGCGGCGCAGCTGACCGACCGCATCCGCTGGGGCAACATCGCCAAGTCGATGATCTTCATGCCGATGGCAATCTCCTTCGTCGGTGCCTCGCTGATCTGGAAATTCGTCTACGCGAACGAGGCCGATATCGGGCTGATCAACGCGATCCGGGCCGGGCTCGGGTTTCAGGACCCCATCGACGTGATCCAGATCCCGTTCTGGAACACCTTCTTCCTGATGGCGATCCTGATCTGGATCCAGACCGGCTTTGCCATGGTGATCCTGTCGGCGGCGCTGCGCGGCATTCCCGACGAGACCATCGAGGCCGCGATCCTCGACGGCGCCAACCCGTTCCAGATCTTCTTCCGGGTGATGGTGCCGCAGATCACCGGCACCATCGTCGTGGTCTGGACCACCATCACCATCCTCGTGCTGAAGGTCTTCGACATCGTCTACACCATGACGGGCGGCAATTTCGGCACCCAGATCCTGCCCAGCTACATGATGAGCTACATGTTCAAGGATGACGGGCGCGCCACCGCGGTGGCCTTCGTCATCATGCTGATCGTGCTGCCGGTGATGGTCTGGAACATCCTTCAGGCCCGCAAGGAGATGCGCTGATGGACGGCCATGCCGGAGCGAAATCGCGGCTGACCTGGGCGGTGCATCTGACGGTGGCGGCGCTGGTCGTGCTGTGGCTGGTGCCGACCGTGGGGCTTCTGGTGTCGTCCTTCCGCGACCGCGACCAGATCTCGGCCTCGGGCTGGTGGGAGGCGCCTTTGCCGGTGGAACAGACCTACCGGCTGCGCACCGATCCGGGCGCGGCAGTCGAACGCCACGGGCGGTTCGTCCTCAGCGGCAATGTCTTCGACAGCGGGGACAGCGCCGGGACGGGCACGGTCACGGGCTTTGGCGTCACGGGCCGCGCGCCGGCCGAATTCGCGCCGGGTGCGACCGCCGATCTGCGCGGCGGCGGCCGGCTGACGGTGGCGGCCGATGGCAGCTTCACGGCGCAGGCGGACGCGCCCTTCGGCCGGCGCGGCCCCACGATCTATTTCGAGGCCGAGACCCCGCCCAAGGTCACGCTCGACAATTACCGCATGGTTCTGGGCGCCGACGGCATGGACCGGGCCTTCGTCAACACGCTGACGGTGACGATCCCGGCCACGGTCATTCCGATCCTGATCGCGGCCTTCGCGGCCTATGCGCTGGCCTGGATGGAGTTCCCGGGCCGGGGCCTGCTGATCGCGGCGGTGGTGGGGCTGCTGGTGGTGCCGCTGCAACTGGCGCTGGTGCCGCTTCTGCGGCTGCATGAGGCGGTGGGGATCGGCCAGAGCTTCATGGGCATCTGGTTCGCCCATACCGGGTTCGGCCTGCCGCTGGCGGTCTATCTTCTGCGCAACTACATGGCCGGGCTGCCGCGCGACATCATCGAAAGCGCAAAGGTCGACGGCGCCACCGATTTCCAGGTCTTCACGCGGATCGTGCTGCCGCTGAGCTTTCCGGCACTGGCGAGCTTCGCGATCTTCCAGTTCCTCTGGACCTGGAACGACCTGCTGGTCGCCAAGGTCTTCCTGCCCGCCGCCTCGGAAACCAAGGTGATGACGGTCAAGATCGCCGACGACCTTCTGGGCTCGCACGGGGGCGACTGGGGCATCCTGGCGGCCGCGGCCTTCATCTCGATGGCGGTGCCGCTGGCGGTCTTCTTCGCGCTGCAACGGTATCTGGTGCGCGGCCTTCTGGCCGGGTCGGTGAAATGAGGAGGCGGGTTTGGCCCTGAACGACGATCCCGACTGGTGGCGCGGCGCGGTGATCTACCAGATCTACCCGCGCAGCTTTCAGGATTCGAACAATGACGGGGTGGGCGATCTGCCGGGCATCATCCGGCGGCTGCCGCATGTCGCCTCGCTGGGGGTGGACGCGATCTGGATCTCGCCCTTCTTCCCCTCGCCGATGAAGGATTTCGGCTACGACATCTCGGAATATTGCGATGTCGATCCGCTGTTCGGCAGCCTTGCCGATTTCGACGCGCTGGTCGCGGCCGCCCATGGCTGCGGGTTGCGGGTGATGATCGACCTCGTTCTGTCGCATTCCTCGGACCGCCACCCCTGGTTCGTCGAAAGCCGGTCGAGCCGCACCAACCCAAGGGCCGACTGGTATGTCTGGTCGGACCCCAGGCCCGACGGCACGCCGCCCAACAACTGGCTGTCGATCTTCGGCGGCCCGGCCTGGGCCTGGGACCCGGGGCGCGAGCAGTATTTCCTGCACAATTTCCTGGCCTCGCAGCCCGATCTGAACCTGCATTGCAAGGCGGTGCAGCAGGCCATCTTCGACACCGCGCGGTTCTGGCTGGATCGGGGCGTCGACGGGTTTCGCCTGGACACCATCAATTTCTACTTTTGCGACAAGGAGTTACGCTCCAATCCTCCGTTGCCGGTCGAAGAGCGCAACGACAATATCGCGCCCCGGGTGAACCCCTACAATCACCAGCTTCACCTTTACGACAAGAACCAGCCAGAAAATATTGATTTCCTGAGAAAATTCAGAGCCACTCGGGACGAGTACGGCGCTGTTGCGCTGGGCGAGGTGGGCGACGCGCAAAGCGATCTGGAAATCCTCGGGCAATATACCTCGGGCGGCGACAAGGTGCAGATGTGCTATGCCTTCGATTTTCTCGGCAGCGCGCCGCTGACCGCCGCGCGCATCGCCGCGGTCTATGCGCGGCTCGACCGGGTCGCGGCCGAGGGCTGGGTCTGCTGGGCACTGTCCAACCACGATGTCGTGCGCCACCCGACCCGCTGGGGCCTGTCGCCTGCGGCATTGCGCGGGTTTCTGACGCTGACGCTCTGCCTCAAGGGCTCGGTCTGTCTTTATCAGGGCGAAGAGCTGGGCCTGCCCGAGGCCGATGTGCCCTTCGAGGCGCTGCAGGACCCTTACGGCATCGCCTTCTGGCCCGAATTCAAGGGACGTGACGGCTGTCGCACGCCGATGGTCTGGGCCGCCGAGGAATTGCATGCGGGGTTTTCCCTCGCGCCGCGCACCTGGCTGCCGATCCCCGAGACCCATATCGGGCTGGCCGTGGCGGCGCAGGAGCATGCGCCCGAGGCGCCGATCCACCATTACCGCCGCGCCATCGCCTTTCGCCATGCCAATCCGGTGCTGGCGCGCGGCGCGATGGACAGGGTGCGCGCCGAGGGCAATGTGCTGTCCTTCCGGCGCCGCGACGCGACGGCCGAGATGTTCGTGGCGATCAATCTGGGCGAGACGCCCGCCGCGCTGGTCCCGCCCGGGGGCGACTGGCGGCCGCTGGGTGCCGAAATCAACGCCGCCCGGCCGGGGGCCGACGGGCTGGTGCATCTGGGACCGTGGCAGCCCTCGCTGATGCTGCGGCGGAAGGGGGCGTGATGGCGGGTCTGACACTCAGCGGCGTGGGCAAGAGCTATGGCGCGGTCGAGGTGCTGAAGGGGATCGACCTCGAGATCGAGACCGGCGAGCTGGTGGTCTTCGTGGGCCCCTCGGGCTGTGGCAAGTCCACGCTTCTGCGGATGATCGCGGGGCTCGAACGGATCACCGCGGGGACCCTGACCATCGACGGGGTGAGGGTGAACGACGTGCCGCCTGCCCAGCGCGGCATCGCCATGGTGTTCCAGTCCTACGCGCTTTACCCGCATATGAGCGTGCGCGACAACATGGCCTTCGCGCTGAAGATCGCGGGGCGCTCGCGCGACGAGATCGACGCCGCAGTGACGCGCGCCGCGCGCAGGCTGCAGCTCGAGCCCTATCTCGACCGGCTGCCCAAGGCGCTGTCGGGCGGCCAGCGCCAGCGCGTGGCCATCGGCCGGGCCATCGTGCGCGACCCCAAGGTCTATCTCTTCGACGAGCCGCTCTCGAACCTCGACGCGGCGCTGCGCGTGGCCACCCGGATCGAGATCGCCCAGCTTAAGGAGGCGATGCCCGACAGCACGATGATCTATGTCACCCATGATCAGGTCGAGGCGATGACGCTGGCCAGCCGCATCGTGGTTCTGGCCGACAAGGGCGTGGCCCAGGTCGGTCCGCCGCTCGAGCTTTACGAGAAGCCGCGCTCGGAATTCGTGGCCCAGTTCATCGGCAGCCCGGCGATGAACCTGCTGGAGGGTGCGATTTCAGGCACCGGCGAGACGACAGAGGTGCGGCTGGCGGCGGGCGGCGGCACCATTGCCTCGAAGGTGCCGACCGAGCCCGGCGACAAGGGGCGCAAGGTCCGGGTCGGCATCCGCCCCGAGGACATGGAGGCGACCGATGGCGAGGATTACGCCTTCGAGGGCCGGGTCGAGATCCTAGAGGCCCTGGGCGAGGTCACCCAGCTCTATTTCGAGCGCGCAGACCCCGAGGCCGATCCGGTGATCGCCAAGCTGGCCGGGGTCCATGCCGGGCTGCGCGGCAAGACCCTCAGGATGACCGCCGATCCGGGCCGGGTGCATCTCTTCGCCGGGGGGCGGTCGCTGCTCTGGCGATAGCCCGCCGGGGCGCGCGGGCGGCGCTTGACGGGGCGCGGGGCAGGGCCGAGAAAGGCGCCACAGCCCTCCGGGTGCCGGTTCTGCCCGGGACGGGCGCCCATGAAGGAAGGATGCCCTCCGATGCCGCGTTCGATGGCCCGCCGGTCCCTGCTTGTCGCGCTTCCGCTGTTGTTTCTGGGGGCCTGTGTCCAGACCGGTCCGATGGGCTCGATGGCGCCCGGCGTGATCGGCCCGGTCGCGCCCGGCAGCGCCTGGGCGAATGCGGTCGGCACCGTCACCGGCACCGACGGTCTGGTTGCGAACCCGATGTGGAACGCCGAATTCTCGGGGCCGGGCTTCCGGTCCGATCTGGCGCAGTCGCTGAGCCGGGCGGGGATCCTGACCGCGGGCGGGACCTACCGGCTGAATGCCGATGTGCAAAGCGTGACCCAGCCGCAGACCGGCACCAGGGTGCAGGTGGCGATGGTGGTGCATTACACCATCCACGACGCGACCGGCCTCGCGGTCTTCGACCAGACCGTGACGACCTCTTACACCTCGCCGCTGGGCCAGGCGGTGCGGGGCGTGGACCGGCTGCGGATCGCCAGCGAAAACGCCGCCAAGGACAATATCGCGCTGCTGCTTCGCAGCCTCGGCGCCAGCGCCGAGGGCGCGCCGACCGGCGGGCCGCTCTGAGCCGGGGCGGTTGCGGCAACGGGTCGCCCTGCGGGACCGCGAAGGTCTGGCATGCTTCCCGGGACGCCGCCCGGCGCCGCCGCTCTGGGAGCCTTTGGGAGGATGACCATGCCGATGCCCCGCCCGTTCGGCGCACTCGCGCTTTGCGCGCTGCTTTCTGCCTGCGCCCATGGGGCGGACGAAACGGCGATGATCCCGGCCGCCATCGCGCCGCTGCCCGCAGGCAACCCTCATCGCGGCGCGATTTCCGGCATCGAGACCGCTGGCGGCAAGGATACCAATCCGGCGCTGGCCTCGCAGATTGCCGATGCCGATTTCAAGGCTGCGCTGCGCAGTGCGCTTCTGCTGTCTGGGGCCTATTCCGCCTCGGGCCGCTATGTGCTGAGGGCCGAGATCGAGGAGATCACCCAGCCGCTGTTCGGGCTCGACATGCAGGTCGGGCTGACCGTGCGCTACCGGCTGCAGGACCGCGCCGGAAAGACCCGATGGGAACGGCGGATCGTCACCCGCCATACCGCGCGGCTGGGCGAGTCGTTTCTCGGCTCCGAGCGGCTGCGCTATGCCAATGAGGGCGCCGCGCGCGAGAACATCGCGGCCTTCCTGCGCGCGCTTGGCGCCGAGGCCCGGGCCGGGGGTGTCGCGGACGTTTCCTAGCCGCCCCGTTCAGGCGAAGCTTGGCAGCCACAGGACGATCCCGGGCACCGCGATCAGCACGGCGATGGTGATGGCGTCGGCCACGAAGAAGGGGGCGACGCCGCGAAACACGTCCTGCACCGTCAGGTCGTCGCGCACGCCCGCCACGACGAAGCAATTGAGCCCGATAGGCGGCGTGATCAGGCACAGTTCGGCCATCTTGACGACGAGGATGCCGAACCAGATCGCGCACATCGGCCCCGACATGCCGAAGGCGCTGTCCGCGGCCGAGACATACTCGCCCCCGTTCAGCGCCATCACCGCCGGATAGACCACGGGCAGCGTCAACAGCAGCATCCCGATCGCGTCCATGAACATGCCCAGCACCGCATAGGCCAGCAGGATCATCACCAGGGTCAGCATCGGCGGGTGGTTCAGCCCGGTGATCCAGTCCGAGAACGCGCCCGGCAGATCGGCGAAGCCCAGGAAGCGCACATAGATCAGCACGCCCCAGATGATGGTGAAGATCATCGCCGACAGCTTGGCGGTCTCCAGCAGCGCGTCCTTGAATTGCGGCCAGCGCATGCCGTGCCAGATCGCCATCAGGAAGATCACGAAGGCGCCGATGGCCCCGCCCTCGGTCGGTGTGCCCCAGGCGTCTCCGCCGAAGGGGTTGTAGACGAAGAAGACGATGGTCCAGACCACGAAGAGGATCGGCAGCGCCTTGGGCAGGGCGCGCAGCCGCTCGCCCCAGCTGAAGCCCCGGACGGCCGGGCCGAAGCGGGGCAGGGCCAGCGCCATCGCGACGATCAGAAGCGCATAGATGCAGGCCGAGACCATGCCCGGCACGAAGCCCGCCAGCAGCAGCTTGCCCACATCCTGCTCGACGATGATGGCATAGATGACAAGGATCGCCGAGGGCGGGATCAGGCTGGCCAGCGTGCCCCCCGCCGCGACGACGCCCGCGGCAAAGCGCTTGTCATAGCCGATCTTCAGCATCTCGGGGATGGCGATCCGGGCGAAGACCGCCGAGGTCGCGACCGAGGCGCCCGAAACGGCGGCAAAGCCCGCCGTGGCAAAGACGGTCGAGACCGCGAGTCCGCCCGGCAGCCAGCCGAACCATTTCTTCGCCGCGTCGAACAGCGCGCGGGTGAGCCCAGCGTAATAGGCCAGATAGCCGATCAGGATGAAGGTGGGGATCAGGCTCAGCGCCTGGCTGGCCACCTTCGAATGCGGCACCTGACCGGCGGTCTTGACCGCGACCGTCAGCGCCCAGCCGAAGGCCTCCGGGTCATAGCCCTTCTTCGACCAGAAGATCCAGATCAGCCCCAAAAGCCCCGCCAGCGCCGCGGCAAAGGCCACCCGCATGCCCAGCAGGACCACGACGAAGAGGATGCCCGTGACCGCAAGGCCGATGTCGATCGGTTCCATTCCCGCCCCCTAGTCGTCCGCGCCCGAGACATGGCCCGCCTCGGCCGCCGCCTGATCGGCCACCGACACCACCAGCGGCACCGCGACGGGCGCCGCCAGCCCCAGAACGAAGGCCCGGCCAAAGCCCCAGAGCTGGACCGCAAGCCGCAGGCACAGGACCGAGAAGGCGACCGGCGCCAGAAGCTTGGCGGGCCAGAGCGGCAGGTTGATGTCGATCGAGCTGTCCCGGCTGAACAGCGGCGCGCCCCAGTCGAAGCTGCGCTGGAAATGGGCGAAGCTGCCCCAGACCAGAAGCGCCATCACGATCAGCATGGCCAGCGTCGTCACCGCCTCGGCCGCCCACAAGGCCCGGCCCGACAGCCGGGCCACCAGAATGTCCATCCGGATATGGCCGCCATCCCGCTGGGTATAGGCGATGCCCAGAAAGGCGATCAGCGGCATGCCCTGCTGGATCCAGTCGACATAGCCCGCCAGCGGCTGGTTGAAGACCTGCCGCCCGCCGACCGACACCACGGCCAGCAGCATCAGGGCAAAGACCGCCAGCCCCGCCAGCAGCGCCAGCTGGCGTTCAAGCCGGTAAAGCCCGCGGTCGAGCCGCGAGAGCGGGCTGTCATCCTCCAGCACCGGGGCATGGATGGCCATGGGGCTCTCCTTGGCTTGGGGGGACGGTTCGGGCGCAGGCCCGGACGGTCAGGCGGCGGTGCAAGGCACACCGGGCCGGGCAGGGTGCGCCGCCCGGCCCGGCCCGCGCTCCGGGCAGGTCTTCGGGCTACTGCCCGATCTGCCCGGTCACGGTGTCGTAAAGCTCCTGCGCGGGCAGGCCGCGGGCGCTCATCTCTTCGATCCAGGCCGCGGCCACGGGGCCTGCCGCTGCCGCGCGGAACTCGGCCATCGCCTCGGGCGCGAAGGTGATCCGCTCGATCCCGCGCTCGTCGAGCGCCGGTCCCCAGCGCGCCATGGTCTCGCTGTTGTAATAGGCGATGTAATGCGCCAGCGCCTCGTCGACGGACCCCAGCAGCGCCTCGCGATGCGCGTCCGACAGCGCCGCCAGCGCGTCGCTGTTGACCACCACCGGGCAGTTCACCGTGCCGGGGTTCAGGTTCGTCGTCCACCAGGTACCGGTGTCGATGGTGCCGAAGGACATATGCGCATGGGGCGCGAAGGACACCGCCTTGACCACGCCGGAATCCAGCGCCTGGCGCACCTCGGTCGCGTCCATCGAGGTCGGCACCGCGCCGATGATCTGCATCGCCTCGCCGATGCCGCCGGTCGCGCGCACGGTCATGCCGTTGAAATCGGCCAGCTTGCGGGGCGGCTCGCCGACACCCACGAAATTGTATTGCGGCATCGGCGTCGGCATCAGAAGCGTCGCGTTCCAGCGCGCCAGATCCGCCACCACCGCCGGGTGCCGATACAGCGCCATCGACAGGTCGCGTTCCTGTTCCAGGCTGTCGACGCCGAGGAAGGGCAGCTCCAGAACGGTCAGCGTCGGGTTCTTGTCGCGGTGATAGCCCGCGCAGATCTGGGCCATCTCGAAGGCGCCGATCTGGATGCCGTCAAGGTTCTCGGTGTTCTTCGACAGCCCCCCATAGGACAGCGACAGCGTGAACTCGCCCCCGGTCTTCTCGCTGACCAGCTCGGCCAGTTTCTCGACATTCTCGGTAAAGGCGCGCCGCTTGCCCCAAAGCGAGACATTCCAGGTCTCGGCCAGCGCTTCGCCCGCAAGACAGCAGCCGAAGGCGGCCAGCGCCACGGCGCCGATCGCGGTTTTCATCGGTGGATCCTCCCTGATCTCCCCGGCTCAGAGTAACGGGCGCGGCGCGCCGGTAAAGCAAAAACTCGCGCGGCGGCGTTCGGCTTGCCGGGGCGGCGGAGGCATGGCACACCGGGACCGAGCCGCCAGGAGAGACCCGATATGTTCACCCCGCGCCCGCGTTTCGCCACCCAGACCCCGCCCGCGATCTTCCCGCCGGTTCTCGGCGCGCTGGGGCTGGGGCTGGCCTGGCGCCGGGCGGTCGATCCCTTCGGGGTGCCGGGCGCCGCGGGCGATCTGATCCTGGGGGCGATCACGCTCCTTTTTCTTTTCATGGTTATAGCTTACGCGCTGAAGTTCGGGCGCCGTCCGGGCGTTCTGGCCGAGGATCTGCGGGTGCTTCCGGGGCGCGCCGGGCTGTCGGCGGCGGTGCTGTCGGTCTATGTTCTTTCGGCCGCGCTGGTGCCGCTGGCCCGCCCGCTGGCCGAGGCGCTGCTCTGGGCCGGGCTCGGGCTGCATCTGGCGCTTTTGGCGGTTCTGATCCGGGGGCTGGCCACCGGCCCGGCCGAGCAACGCCGCGTCACGCCGGTCTGGCATCTGCATTTCGTGGGCTTCATCGTCGCCTGCCTGCCCGCCGTGCCGCTGGGCCATGCCGGGCTTGCGACCGTCCTGCTTTACGGCACGACCGGGGTCGCGCTGGCGATCTGGGCGGCCAGCCTCGTGCAGGCGCGGCGCCTGACCGTGCCCGCGCCGCTGCGTCCGCTTTTGGCGATCCATCTGGCGCCCGCCTGCCTGATCGGCACCGTGGCCGCGTCGCTTGGCCTGATGCCGCTGGCGCTGGCCGCCTCTGCGCTGGCTGCGGCTCTGCTGGTGGTCATGCTGGCGCGCGCGCGCTGGATCCTGGCTGCGGGGATCTCGCCGCTCTGGGGGGCCTTCACCTTCCCGATGGCGGCCTTCGCGAGCCTGATGCTGGCACTGGCCGGGGCGGCCGGGCTCGGGGCGCCGGGCGATCTTTTCCGCATCGCGGGCGGCGTCAGCCTGGTTGCGGCGACGCTTGCGATTCCGCCGATCCTTCTGTGGGTGATGCAGGCCTGGGCAAAGGGCATGCTCGGCGCGCAGACCAATGCCGCGCGGGTCTGAGCCACTCTGGCCACGCGCCGCCCGCCCGCGCTAGGCTCCTGCCATGACCGAGTCCGCGCCCTTTCCCCATTCCGCCTGGCTGGCCGAACTGCCCGGCGGGCTGCGCCGCCGGTTCCAGCCGGGCGAGGCCATCGCGCGCCCGGGCGACGGGCCCGACCGGCTGTTCGTGCTGGATGCGGGGCTGGCGCGGATCTGCCTGAACGGTGCTGCGCGCGAGCTGACCATCGGCTATCTGCGCCCGGGCGGGATCTATGTCACCCATACCCGCGCCTGGATCGAGGCGCTGGCGCCCAGCACGGTGGTCTCCTGGCCGGTCAGCGAGATGCTGGCGCTGGTCACCCGCCAGCCCGCGCTGGGGCTCGCGGCCTTCCGCGAGGTGGGCCAGCTTCTGCACGGCGCCATGAACCTGATCGAGGATCTGGCCTTCCGCCCGGTCGAATCCCGGCTCGCGCGGTTCCTGCTGGGCGAACGGCGGCTGCAGGACAGCGACCGGATCCGGCTGATCGACAGCACCGAATCCCTCGCCTCGGCGCTGGGCACCTCGCGCCAGACGCTCTCGACCCTGATCAACAAGCTGATCCGCGAGGGGGTTCTGGCGCGTCCCGACCGCCGCCATCTGACGCTGTGCGACATCGCCCGGCTGGAAGAGCTGGCCGAACTGTCGGCTGGCTGACAGAACTGCGGCCCGCGCTCGCCTATCAGCACCCGGTCCCCCAAGTTCCGGCCCCGGAAGAGGAGCGCATGGCCATGACCGACCAGACCCCCGACCGCTACGTGACCTTCTGCGGCATCGATTGCGACCGCAAGGCCGACCGCCTGCTGGCGATGCTGGCCGCGCATATGGCGACCAGCCAGTCCCGCTGGGTCGGCTATTTCGAAAAGAAGCTGGCCGAAAAGGCCCGCATGGGCAATGACAACCTGCATTTCGTCGGCAGCCAGGTGAACAGCCTCTACGCCTTCTTCGAGGAACTGGGCGACAGCGCCGCCGAAGAGCTTCTGTACGATCTCGAACAGAACTGCTGCTGACCCGGCCCGCCACACGCCGCCCCTGCATTTTCTTCTTGGTGGAAATACCCCCGCCGGAGGCACCGCGCCCGCCAGGGCGCGGCCAGTTGGGCGCGGCCAGTCGGGCTCAGCCTGTCGGGTTCAGCCAGTCGGGGACGAGCCCGGTGTGCCCTGGCGATTGCCCCTTTTCTTTTCTTCCCTTGCGTGAAATAGGGAAGCGCCAAACGAAAACTCCCCCAGGAGACCCCCATGGAGATTCGCGAGGCCCTCACCTTCGACGACGTCCTTCTCGTTCCCGCCGCCAGCTCCGTGCTGCCCAGCCAGGCCGATACCTCGACCCGGGTCAGCCGCACGATCCGGCTCAACATCCCGCTTCTGTCCTCGGCGATGGATACAGTCACCGAGGGCCGGATGGCCATCGCCATGGCCCAGGCGGGCGGGATCGGCGTGATCCACCGCAACCTGACGGTGGAGGAACAGGCGCGCGAGGTCAGCCGGGTCAAGCGGTTCGAATCCGGGGTCGTCTACAGCCCGATCACGCTGCGCCCGGACCAGACGCTGGGCGACGCCAAGGCACTGATCGAGCGCTATAACTTCACCGGCTTCCCGGTCGTCGACGCACGTGGCCATGTGGTCGGCATCGTCACCAACCGCGACATGCGCTTTGCCGCCAGCGATGCGACCCCGGTCAGCGCGATGATGACCTGCAAGGATCTTGCCGTGCTGCGCGAGCCCGTCGACCGGGCCGAGGCGCTGAACCTGATGAAGGCGCGCCGGATCGAAAAGCTTCTGATCACCGACGCGGCGGGCAAGCTGACCGGGCTGCTGACGCTGAAGGATACCGAGACATCGGTGCTGAACCCGCAGGCGGTCAAGGACGAGCTTGGTCGGCTGCGCGTCGCGGCAGCGACTACCGTGGGGGATGCGGGCTTCGAACGCTCGCTGGCGCTGGTCGAGGCGGGCGTCGACATGATCGTGATCGACACCGCGCATGGCCATTCCGAGGGCGTCGCGAAGGCGGTCGAGCGGCTCAGGAAGGCCACCAACAGCGTTCAGATCATGGCCGGCAACGTCGCGACCGGCGAGGCGACCAAGGCCCTGATCGACGCGGGCGCGGATGCGGTCAAGGTCGGCATCGGCCCGGGCTCGATCTGCACCACGCGGATGGTGGCGGGCGTGGGCGTACCCCAGCTGACCGCGATCATGGATTGTGCGGCCGCGGCGGGCGACGTGCCGGTGATCGCCGATGGCGGCATCAAGTATTCGGGCGATTTCGCCAAGGCGATCGCGGCGGGCGCCTCCTGCGCCATGGTCGGCTCGATGATCGCGGGCACCGACGAATCCCCGGGCGAGGTCGTGCTCTATCAGGGCCGGTCCTTCAAGGAATACCGGGGCATGGGGTCTTTGGGCGCGATGGCGCGGGGCTCGGCCGACCGCTATTTCCAGAAGGATGCCGCCTCGGACAAGCTGGTGCCCGAAGGGATCGAGGGGCAGGTGCCCTACAAGGGGCCGGCCAGCGCCGTCGTCCACCAGCTGGTGGGGGGGCTCCGCGCCGCGATGGGCTATACCGGCTGCGCCACCGTCGAGGAGATGCGCAAGAATTGCAGCTTCGTGCGGATCACCGGCGCGGGGCTGAAGGAAAGCCATGTGCACGACGTGCAGATCACCCGCGAAAGCCCGAACTACCGGATCATGTGACCGCTGCGGCGGCCTGAGACTCTGACCCGACACGCCCGGCCACTCTGGCCGGGCGTTTTGCGTCTCGGGCTCAGGGCTTCGGTCCGTTCCGCGCCCGCTGATAGGCGGTGAAGCCGATCAGCAGCGCCAGACCCAGAAGCGTCGCCGCCAGTCCCGTGGGCGCCACCACCGCGTCGGGGTCGCAGACCGTCAGCGCCGTCAGGATCAGGATCACCAGCCCGGTGCCGATCCAGGCCAGCTTCCAGCCGAAGGCCAGCCGGTCGGCGACACCGCTGTAGAACGACCGCCAGACCAGCCCCGCCGTCGCCAGCGCGATCAGCGCCGCGCCGGTCAGCAGCACCGCGCGGTGCGGGCAGATCCAGGCGCAAAGCACGCTCAGCGAGGCCAGGAAGCCCGGCAGCACCGGCTCGATCCAGAGCTCGTTGAAGATCCGCCGCAGCGCCGCGCTTTCCCCCGCGGTCGGGTCGGGCGCGGGCCAGAAGCCGATGCCGCCGAAATTGTCCTGGAAATAGACAAGATCGTCCCGGAACTGGCTGAAATCCTCGGGATGGTCGTTGGGGTCCAGATCGCTGCGCGGCTGGCGCTCGACCTCGCGGTGGCCGGTCGGTGGCAGCACCGGCACGATCCGGCGCAGCACCTCGGTGCGTTCGGGGCCGCGAAAATCGCCATGCTCCAGCCGCGCGCGCAGCGTCTTCTTGGCGTCCGAGGTCGGGCGTTCCATGAAGATCAGGATGCGCTCGACCGGCGGCTTGGGGCCGCGCGCGGCGCTGGCGGCGGACTCGGCGCCGTCATCGGGGTCGTCGGGTTCCGCGACCGGGGTCGGCGGCACCAGGATCGCGCGCAGGTCGTTCATCAGCGGCGTGTCGATGCCGCTGCCGATCAGGTCCAGATCGAGCCCCAGATTGACGCCTTGCCCGCGCGCCGCGAGGCCCTCATGGGCCCGCGACACGATCTGCTGCAGCCGTCCGGCCGCCGGGTCGTTGTCCTTGCTGCCGGAATAGCCGCGAAAGATCAGCGTCACCCCGTCGGGGCGGGGCGCGTCGAAGATCGTGGGAAAGCCCTCGGCCAGCGCCTTGAAGGTATTGTCGGCGATCCGGGGAAACGGCGCCGAGAAGCGCAGGATCTGCTGCACCGCGGTCTCGATCTGGAAATCGGTCCAGTCCTGCCAGCCGGTCAGGGTGATCGCCAGATCGGCGCGGGCACGGTGGCGATGCGCGGCCTGGACGAAGTCGCGCCGCATCGCGCTCCATTCGGACTCGTCGGGAAAGTCGGCCCGCCGGGACCCCTCGCCATAGGCGATCTCGTAGCCGTAAAGCGCGACCCGGCTGACCAGACCGAAATCGACCTGGTTCAGCGGGTCGGGTGCGGCGGGCGCGCTGTCTGCCTCCGCCGTCTTGGGGGCGGCGGGCGTCCGGGGCAGCATCCAGAACGGGTAGAAGGCATAGACCTCGGCATGATCGAGCCGCGGCTCGACGCAGCCGCAGCCCGGCAGCGCCAGCGCCTCGGCCGAGCGCGCGGCCTGCGCCTCGGCGCGGGTCACGGTGCGGAAGGCGGCCTGCCGCGCCTGCCGCTTGACCGCCTCGAACTGGCCATAAGGGACGGGCGGCGGCACCGCCTCGACCGCCGCCGCGAAGAGCCGCTGATTGGGGTAGGTCAGACCGACCAGCTGTTCCAGCGCCAGCGCCGTCGCCTCGGGAATGTCGAGGCTTTGTGCGGCGGCAACCGCGTCGAGCCCGAGGATTGCGGCGCTCAGGTCGGGGGTCAGAAGCCAGCGCGCGTCGATCGCGGCCTCGACCTCGGTCATCGCGGTCCTGACGATCTCTTCGACCTTGCGCGCGGCGATCGGGTCCAGCAACCGGCGCACATCGCCCTTCAGCACCTCGGCATTGGGGGCGGGCGCGTACTCGGCATTCAGCAGCGCCTGCTGGAAATCGGTGTCCTTGACCGCGGCCTGCACCGCGCTGTCGGTGGCGTCGGTCACGCCCAGCGGCGCGCCCAGGGGAAGCTCGGGAAATTCCGGCACGCCCTCGGGCCGGGTGTCGAGCCCGGGCACGATCTCTTCGGCGGCGCCCGCCAGCGTGTCTGCGGCCAGCTCGATCTCGACCTCGAACTCGGCGCGGACGGCCTTGCGGATCGCGGCCTCGGCGGCCGCCTCGAGCGTCTTGCGCACCGGGGTCGAGAGCCCGACCAAGGGCGCCACCGCGCCCGAGGCCGCGACCAGATCTGGGTTCAGCGCCATGTTCGCGGCCGCCGCCGGATCGAGCCCGAAGCGCAGGCCCAGATGCGAGGACCCGGTGACCAGCGCGCGGATCTCGTCCAGCGCGCAGCGCGTGAGCTGTCCGCCAAGCGCCGCGTCGATGGCGGCACCGAGGTCCTCGGCGCTGGCGAAGGTCTTGCCGTCGAGCCCGGCCAGCGCCGTCTTGACGTCAACGGGCGCGATCAGCGTCTGGTAATCGGCCGCGTCGAAGGCGGTATAGTCCAGCACGGTGCGGCTGACCGGTTCCGCGCAGGAGGCCGGTTCGTCCGCCTCGACGGTCTCATCGGCCTGGGTGGCGGGCGAGAGGCTCGGCCGGTATTCGGCGATCAGCGCCACCGCCGCCGCGTCCGAGCCCATCAGGCGCGGCACCCGCGTCGCCTGTCCGGCCACCAGCCAGTCGGAAAATCCGGGCGAGACCAGCCGCGCGACGGCGCCGGGAAGTCCCGCCTCGATCCGGCCATAGGCGGCCAGCGCCGCGGCCACCGCCCGATCGCCCAGCGCATTCGGGACCGGGGTCAGCCCGGTGCAAAGCGCATCGGTGTCGGGCCAGGCCCCGACCGCGGTCAGCGCGGCCAGCCCGGCGCGGGCCTCGTCCGACAGGGCGGCCTCGGACAGGCCTGCGCAGGCCGCACCCTTCTGCCAGTCCTCAAGCGCGCTGATGGCCAGCGCGGGCGGCCCGGCCAGTTGCAGCGCCAGCCGGTTCGCGCCGGTCTCGGGGATCGCGCCCAGCCGTGCGGCCAGCGCCGGGGCCACCGCGCGCGGCTGCCAATGCGCGTCGGACCGCGCCAGCGCGCCATAATCGGCCGCCAGTTCCAGCGTGCCCGCGACGCTGTCGCGCCCCAGCCCCAGCGGCACCGCCCGGCAGAGCCGCACCAGCGCCTGTTTGGTATAGGGACCAAGCTTGCCGTCACGCAGGTATCTGCTGGGGTCGCGCAGCGCGCTGCGCAGCCCGCGCTGGATCTGGTCGATGCTGCCCGCTTCGGGCGGCAGCTCGGTCAGGGCCGCAAGATCGGTGCAATCGGCCCGCGCCGGGCCGGGTGCCGCCCAGGCCAGCGCGGCCATCAGGGCCAGACGGCAAAGAAGCGGGGCTTTGGTCATGCGGTGCGTCCTTCCTTGCGCATCTCGGTCGAGATCGCCTGCGCGAGATCATGTGCGCTGACCGTATCGGCGCCGCGCCGGAGCGCGCTGATCGTGGCGTGATGCACGACATTGGTGATCGCGCCCCCCGCCATCTCGTGGCCGCGCGCCAGCGCATCGAGATCGACATCGTGCGCCAGCGGCACCCGGTCGAGGATGCTGGCCCAGAGCGCGCGGCGCAGTCCCGCATCGGGGCGGGGAAAGCCCACAACCGTCTGGAACCGGCGGAAGAAGGCGTCGTCGATATTGTTGCGCAGGTTGGTGGCGAGGATCACCAGACCGGGGCAGTCCTCGATCCGCTGCAGCAGATAGGCCACTTCCTGATTGGCATAGCGGTCATTGGCCGAACCGGACGGGCCCCTTGTGCCGAACAACGCGTCGGCCTCGTCGAAGAACAGGATCCAGTCGTTCATCTCGGCCATGTCGAAGACCTGGGCGAGGTTCTTTTCGGTCTCGCCGATATATTTCGACACGACCATCGACAGGTCGATCCGGTAGACATCGAGCCCGGTACGCTTGCCCAGCATCGCCGCGGTCAGCGTCTTGCCGGTGCCGGGGGGGCCGTAGAACAGCGCCTTGAACCCGGCGCCGACGCGGCGCGCGAGCCCCCACTCCTCGCGGATCAGGTGGCGATGGGCGTACCAGGCGACCAGATGCTCGATGCTGTGCTTGACGCCTGGCGGCAGGATCAGTTCGTCCCAGTCAAGCCGGGTGGTCAGGCGCTTGGCCGGAAAGCCCGGCGCATAATCGGGCCGGGGCGGGCGCCCCGCGCACAGTGTCAGCACCCGGTGCGGCGGCAGGGTCAGCGGCCCCGACAGAAGCGTGGCGCCGCCGGGCTCTGCGACCGCGCCGACGGTCAGCCCGGCCGCCGCGCGCAGCGGGTGGTCGGGCGCGAACAGCGCCATCGCCGAGATCCGCGCCGCGGCATCGGTCCCACCCAGCAGGAACAGGGCTGTGACAGCGCTTGGGGCAAAGCCCGGGCCGCCTGCCTGCGCCTCGCCCCGCGCGGCACCGAATTCGGAAAAGACCCGGTCGATGGCCGAATTCTTGACGAAGAACGGGTCAAGCGCCGCGGGTGCCAGATGCGGTGCCAGCGCCAGCGCCAGAACCAGCCGCGCGGGCGCATCGAGGCCCGCGCTGTCGATCAGCCGCGCCAGTGCCGAGTCTCCGGGCAGCGCGGGCGGGTCGGGCAGGACGAAGGGCGTGGCGGTGCCCTCGAAGAAATGGGTCAGCCGCGCGGTGACGGTCTCTGCCAGCCAGCCCAGTTCGGCCTTCAGCGCCTCGGCATGGGGATCGGTCGGGCGCGGCTCAGTCATCGGCGTTTCTCCAGATCACGCTCAGCGCCTCGGGCATCCAGGGCAGCCGGATCGGCCCCAGCGCCCAGGGCAGCCCGTCCAGCAGCATGTCGAAGGGTCCCGGCGCGACCGTCAGCCGGGGCGCGCCGCGCGCGTCGGTCCCGATCAGCCCGCGGCGGCGGATGAAGGTGGCGCGCAGGCCCTCGGGCGAGGTCTTGCCCAGCCGGGTCCATTGCCCGATGACGCTGCGGATCAGGCTGTCGATCAGGGCGATTTCCGCGGGGGCCAGCGTGGGGCAAGGCTCGGGCCGGGTGCCGTCGGGCAGCCCCAGCAGCAGCCGTTCCAGCGGGTCGGGCAGGCGCGGGGCGGGCGCGGCCTCGGCCAGGGCGGCCAGCAGGGCAGCGGCGCGGGGCAGGCCATCGGCGCGGATCTGCCGGGCCTCGATCAGCCCGAGCCGGTCGAAGAGCATCCGCAGATAGGGGTGAAACAGCACAAGTCCGGCGCGCTCGGTGAGGCTGTGCGTGGCCGCCTCGCGGGCGATCCCGGCCGGCGGCGCGGCGCGGGCCGGTGCGGGGGCGGGCGTGGCCCCGGCGGCCCTCAACAGATCCTCGACCGCCGCCCGGGCGGTTCGGCGCAGCGTGCCCTGCGGTCCGGGCGCGGGTGCGGCATAGCCAAGCCGGGCGGCCAGACCGCGCAACAGCACGATCCGCTCTGCATCGTCGGAGGCGAGCGCCTCAAGGAAGGCCCCGGCCGCCCGCCCGGCCGCGCCCGGCCCCGGCCCGGCGACCGCGGCAGCGGCCAGCTTGGCGGCGTCGAGGCCATCGCGGTCCAGAGGACCCTTGAGGCTTGCGGGCAGCGCTTCGGCGATCTGGTCCAGCATGCCGCGCACCGTTGCGGCCGCATCGCCAAGCGCCGCCTCGTAAAGCCCGGCCAGCGCCACCTCCCGCGCGCCCGGCTGCGGGGGCGATTCTGCCGATCTGGCTGTGCCCATCGCGGCCTCGGCGGGGCTGTCCCGGTCTGCCCCCTCCGGATCGGGACGGTCGGGGTCTGGGGGGGCAGCGGCCGATCTGACTGCCGTCTCCGAAGGAGCGTCTGCCCGGGGCAGGGCGGCGTTCTCCGCCTCGGCGGGGGCCTTGCCGGTCTTGCCTGGCGCGCGATCGGTCGCCGGACCCGGCGCTGCGGTTTCGGCCGCCCCCGGCGCGGCCGGATCGGTCGGTCCGGCATGCAGTTTGTCTGAGGGCGATCCGGCAAGATCCGGTGCGGTGGAGATCTCGGTCCGCGACGGGTCCGCTTCGCCGCCCCCCCGCAGGGATCCGGAGGCGGTTCCTTGCGGCGGCGCGGTCGGCCGATCCTCCGCAGGGGCGTGTCCGGCCGGTCCGGCCGGAGCGGACCGGTCCCCGCGGTCCGCCGGACCGGCCGGCTCGGGCGCGGGCCGGGCATCGCCACCGGGCCGGTGGCCGGGCCATCCGTCGGGTGCCGCGCCAACGGGCGGCGCTGTCCGGTCGGTCCCGGAGCTGCCGTCCGGGCGATGCCGGGGCATGTTGCCCTCGGGCTCAAGCGCGCGAGTTACCACATCGGGGCCGCTCTCCGGCCCGGGCGATGCAGCACTGCCGGGGCTGGTTCCGGTCGCGCGCCCTGCGCGGTCCGTAGCGGTAGCCGGCATCCGATCGGGCGGTTCCCTGCCGCCAAGCTCCACGGTGCCTGCGCCGGCCCCGGTGTTGTCGCTGACCGCCTTGCGCGGCGCCCGTCCACCCGGCGGGGGGACGAGGTCTGTCGTGACGCCCGTCACGCCCGGCGCGGCGCCATCCGGTGCCCCCATCGCCTCGCGGGGCCTCGGGCCAGCCCGGTCGGTCTGCGGTGCATGCGGGCGTTGGTCCGGATGCTCGGCTGCGTCCATGCCACCGGCTGGGCTGGCCCTGGATGCCGCGCGGTCCGAGACAGCCTGCCGCGCCGCTTCGGGAGGCGCCGCAAGCGGCGCCTCCACGGCTGGCCCGGACGCAGGCGGTTCGGGGCGCATGTCTGCGGCAGCCTTCGCCCGCCTGGGGGAGCCGGCTTGCGGCGCGGAGGCCTCGGGGGCGGCTGTGGCGTGCCGCGTCTCTGGCACCCGGCCGGACTGTGCCGCATCGGGGGGCGTGCGAGGGAAGGCGCCGACAGGTGCGGCGCGGTCGCGGCCAGATGCCGTGGGCGCCTCGGTCTCTGGCAAGGCCGGGGGGGGCGGGGCCGCCCGGCGCGGCGACGCGTCGGCAAGCGCCACAAGGTCGATCAGGGCGCGGGTTCTCTCATCCATTGGGGCAAGCGCCCGGGCCGCCTCGAGATCGACCGGCCGGGCCTCAAGGAGGGCGCGCCACGGCGCGCCGGGCCGAGACCGGATCGCGCGCGGTGCGCTCGAGTGCCGCTACCGCGTCCGACAGGGCCTGCGCCCCCTCTGGCAGAAGCGCCGCGATCAGCCGCGCGATGTCCTCCGGCGCGAGCCCGGCCAGTATCTGAGCGGTCCCGCCCGGATGGTCGAGCGCAGCCTGCCGCAGCCCCTGCGCCGCGGCCCGGGCGGCCCCACCCCCGGAGGCAAGTGCGGCCGATATCTCGGGCGGCGGGACGGATGTCAGCTGCGCCGCGATCCGGTCAAGCGTTTCAGGCGTGACCCGGGCGCTGTCGCTGCCGCCGATGCGGGTCCCGACAAGAGCGGGAACCAGCCGCCGGGCCGCGCTTTGGCGCGCGGCCGTCCGGGGCGTTGCCGATGCGGCGGGGGCGGTTTTGTCCGGTGCCGCGGGGGCATCGGAGGCGGCCTCCGCGAAGGCAGGCTGCGACGGTCTTTCCGATGCGTCCTCGGCGTCCGCCTCACGGTCTTGCCGATGGCGGGCGTGCGGGATCGGCCCGCCCTCGCGCGGTGCTTCGCGGGACTGGGCTTCGTTGGGCGGGGCTTCGTTGGGCGGTGCTTCGCGGGGCGGGGCTGCCGGTGCGGCGCGGCCGACGGGGGCCGGGATTTCGGTTTGCTGCCCGGTGCCCGTCGTCGCCTCTGTCGCGGGGGCGGTGCCGATGCCGTCTGCCCCATCGGGGGCCGGACCCGGGGCGGCGGCCCACATGTCGCGCGCCGCATCGGTCGTCGGGGCGCGGGGGGCCACCGGAGACCGGAAAGCCTCCTGCGCCGCGGGGCTGGCGGCGGATTGCCCGCCGCTTCCGGCCTGCGCCTGCGCGGTCGCGGCGCCCGTCGACGGTTTCGGCGAGGTCGCCGCCGCAAGACCGGCCGTCTTCGCGCCGTCGATCCGCATTGCGTCGTCCTGCTCCGGCCGCTCCGGCGGCGCCTGCCGCGGCGGCGCGGATCGGTCCCCGGGCAGATTTCTCGGCCCGGTTGTGTCAGGCCGGTCCGGCACGGGGCTTTTCGTGGGCGCAGGAGGGTCCGGGCTTTCGCGGCTCAGGGATCGGCTGTCCGGTGGCGGTCCCCCAAGCCGAGCGCCGGACGACAGCAGGTCGGGCGGTGCCGAGGCGCCTTCGGGCGGATGCCCCCCGAGGGCGCTTGCCGAACCGCTTTCCGTTTGCGTCGCAGAAGTCTGGGGGGCTGCGCCTGTCGCCTCTGGCGTGGTCTCGGGGGCTTCCGACAGGGGATTTGCCGTTGGGATCGCCCCGGTCGAGGGGCCGGACGGCGCCCGGTTCTGGCCCGGCTCGGCCGGTCGGGTGACAGCGGCCGGGCCTTCGATCGAGGCTGCGCCGGAGACGTCGCCGGACGGGGCGGTTCGAGCCATCGGCACCTTGGCTGCGGCTTTGGCCGAGGTCGGGATGTCCCGGCCGACAGCGTCTGGCGATGCCGCGGACCCTGATGGCGCGGGGGCGCCCGGACTGCCGGCGCGGGGCGGGCCCGGGATTGCGTCGGCCGGGCCGCCGGTCTTTGCCTCAAGGACGGTGGCTGTCCGGTCTGCCCTCTGGCCCGCGGCCCTTGCCCGGGCATCGCCCCTGCCGGTCGATGAGGTCGAGGCGGTGCCCCCCTCAGGGACGTTGCGCGAAGAGGGGGCGGGGTCGGGCGTCGATGGCACCGACGGGGCGAGGACGGGGACGCGGCTGGTGCCGGGGAGTGCGACAAGACCGTTGACAGGGGCGGCCGGGGCATCGGACGTTGCTTCGGTTGCTTCGGTTGCTTCGGTTGCTTCGGTTGCTTCGGTTGCTTCGGTTGCTTCGGTTGCTTCGGTTGCTTCGGTTGCTTCGGTTGCG
>NZ_SOEB01000003.1:0-102225 GCF_004365965.1 Rhodovulum visakhapatnamense | reverse complement strand
TCGGTTGCTTCGGTTGCTTCGGTTGCTTCGGTTGCTTCGGTTGCTTCGGTTGCTTCGGTTGCTTCGGTTGCTTCGGTTGCTTCGGTTGCTTCGGTTGCTTCGGTTGCGTCGGTTGCGTCGGTTGCTTCGGTTGCTTCGGTTGCGTCGGTTGCGTCGGTTGCGTCGGTTGCTGCGGTTGCTGCGGTTGCTGTGGCCGGGATGCCGGGGGACGGGCTCTGCCCGAGGGGCGACGGGCCATCGGGGGAGCCGGGGGCGGGACGCTCGGTTGCGGACATCGCGGGTGAGGGCGGCGCCGGTGAGGGCGGCGCGGCAGGGGGCGGGTCGCCCGGCCGGAGCGGCGCGGCAGGTGCCATGCTGTCGGCGGGCGGCGAGGCCGCGGCCGACTGGCGGTCCGGCGGAGGCGGGGTGGCCAACCGGCCGGCAGGTTCCGCGCCGGAGGCCAGCCGGTCCGCAGCCGTCGGCGCGGAGTGCTGCCGGGGCACCGGCGCGGGGGCCGGGACGGTCGCAGGCGCCGATCGGGTTCCGGTCCGTCCGGGCGCAGGCCCGGTGGGGAGAGCGTGGACTGGCGGTGGATCGGACCTCGGGGCCGGGCCGGTCGGCATCTGCGCCGCGGGAGTCGCGGCGGCGGGGGCTGGCCCGCGCGGGGCTTCGGGGCGGGGCAATGTGCAAGCCGGGATCGGGGCGCCGGTCCCCGGCCCGGCCCGGTCCGGCAAAGGGCTGCCGAGATGGGGCGCCAGCGCGGCGGTGAGGGTTTCGGCCAGACGGCGCCTGACGGCGGGCCAGTCGGGCGGGTCGGGGAAGACGCCGAGGTCGATCTCGACCGTCTCGAGCCGCAGATCGGCGCGGCCGACAGAGGTGGCCGCCAGCACATGCCCGACGGTCTCGAGCAACTCGGCCCGAACCGCCAGCAGCAGCCGTTCGGGCGTGCCGAGCGGCCCCGGGCCGTCGACCAGGTCGAAGCGGAATTCAAGCGTCCCGATCCGGTTCGGGGGGGCTTCGGGCGCAGGTCGGGACGCGGGCTGGCCGGTCATTCCAGCGGCCCTCCGTCTTGCCTCAGCGCCGCACGCAGATCCGCCGCGGCGCCGTCGATGCCAGCCTGCCAAGCGGCGATGCGCGGGGCCAGATCCGCCAGCGCATCGGCGTCCAGCCAGACCGGGCGGACATGCACATGGGCGGGGGCGACGCGCAGGATCATGTCCTCGACGTGGCGGCGAAAGGCCGGGTCGGCGCCGCGCGCGGTCCAGCCCGGCAGGAGCGCCCATACGCTGGCCTCGGCAAAGCCGCGCCCGGCGCCGCGCAGCCGGATATCCTCAATGAGCAAAAGCTGTTCGCAGGCGCGGTTCAGATCCTGCCAGGCGCGGCACAGACGCGTCCCGAGCCGGTCGAGCGCGGCGCGGTCGCTGTCGGTGGCGCAGCGGTAGAGGAAGGGCGCGCGGGGGACGGCCTCGAACAGAAGCTGCCAGCCATCCCCGGGATCGTCGCCCGGGGTCAGCAGATAGGCCTCGGCAGAGGCGGCGCGGCGCAGGAGCGCGGGCGAGATCCGCCCGTCTGCGATCCAGGGCGAGAGTGCGGCGAGATCGGATGCGCCAAGCGGCGCGGGCGCCGACCGGCGGGTGAGAAAGAGGTCATGCGCTGGATCGGGCAGGGTCAGGTCGCTGCGCGGTACGGGGGCTTCGGGGGCATCGGCCCCGGGGGCGAGCGTGAGGCCCGCCGCCGCCAGCGCCACGACCGGCCCGGTCCAGGGCGAGAGATCGCACAGATGCGCCAGCCGCGCCGCCGCCCCGAATTCGGGATGGGCGGTGCCCTTGTGAAAGTCGAAGTCTGGCAGGCGGGCCAGATAGGCCTCGCGCCAGGCGATGTCCCAGCGCAGCCGCTCGGCCGCGCTGCGATAGGCATGCAGCCCGGTCTGTCCGGTATCGGGCATCTCTTCGCCCTGAAGCGCAATGAGATAATCGAGCATCTCGCGCCGTTCGCGCAGCGCCACCGCATCCTCGGGGTCGGGCACGGCGCGGGCGGCATAGCGAGCGGGCAGGGCTGAAAGCGGCGCGGCCATCGCCCCGAGCGTGGCGTCGATCATCCCGCGATAGGAGGCGATGCGCTCGCCGCCCCGGATCCGGTAGATGGCGGGCAGGGTCGCATCGACCCCAAGCCGCCCCGCCGCGCGCGGCCGCCCGGCAAAGGCCACGTCGAAATCGCGCGGGTCGAGCCGGTTGCCCTGTCCGGCGATCCGCGCCGCGGTCAGGCGACCGTATTCCTCGGCGATGCCATGCGGATCGAGCGGCACCGGCGCGCCGTCCAGTGTCAGGTCCAGACGCGCGGCGCCTGCGGGCAGACGGACCTCATGCACCGCGACGATGCCGGGCCGGGCCAGCCTGCGGTCGTCATGGGGCGCGGTCTCGGTCAGGCGCAGCTCGTGGACATTCTCGATGCCCTCGATCCGTTCGAGTGCCGCCAGCACCAGATCGGGGCGCGCCGGGTCGCCGGGCTCGGCCTGAACCGGCGGCCAGATCGCGGCGGGCTCGTCGAAAAGGTCGGCTCGCGTGGCCCCCCGGCGCCCGCCCGTGCCGGTCGCGTCAAGCCCCATCAGCACCAGATTGACCACATGATAGACCTCGGCCGCGATGGCCTCGGGCTTGGCCATCGGGCCGATGCTGATACGGCCGGCCAGATCGAGCCAGCGCGTCTCGGCCAGCGCGACGGGCAGGGTATCGGTGCCGATCAGCCGCATGCCCTCGAAGGCGGCCGCGACCGCGTCGATGGCCGTGGCGGCAGGGGTGCCCTCGCCCGGCAGAACGGCGATTTCGTAAAGCCCGCGCGCCCCGGCCGGGCGCACGAAGACCCGCGCGACCTCGGGCAGGGCGGACAGGCAGGCCGCAAGGTCGAGCGCGGTCACCGGCCGCCCCGGCAGCACCGCGCGCGGCCCGAAAAGCGCCAGCGCGTCGAGGTCGAAGGCCTCGGGCGCGGCGGTCAGGTGATCGCGCACCGGATGGTCGGCGCGATAGGCGATCTCGGTCAGCGCGAAGGCGGTCTGTTCGAGGAAGGTCACGCCCGGATCGTGGGTGTTGTAATCGGTCCAGATCCGGCCCGAGGCGCGTTGCGCGGCGGGCGTCGCCTCGGCCATCAGCGCCGCGAAGGTGATCGGAGGCGGCAGATCTTCGGTCACAACAGCCCGTCCTCGCGGTCCGGCCCTCCGGCGGGTCCGCGCGACCCGGTCATCAAGGGGTCGAACCAGAGCCGCGTCAGGTGATAGCGGATCCGGACCGGCGCGCCCTCGGCCAGGCCGTAATCGGCATTGGTGCGGATCTGCAGCTTGAAGTGGTGACGTTCCTCGGTCGCGATCCAGCGCAGCCGCAGCCGGTCGGCATAGGACCCGTAGACCGCGGTCTGGGCGCGGATCCGGCGCCGTCCGAACATCCAGTTCAGGATCGCGTTCCGGGGATGGAAGGCGTTCATCGCGACCGCGTGGACCAGCGCGTAATGCCCCTGTCCGACCTCGCCGCCGACGCCCGCCATCACCTCGAAGGCCTGGCAGCCGGTCATCGGCCGGGTGATGTCGTGCCAGCGCCCGTCGGCGACGGGGTCGGCAAGGCCCTCGGTCGCGCGCCCCAGCCGCCCGTCCATCCGCGCGGTGCCGCGCAGGTCAAGCCGCCATTCGGGCGCGGCCTCGCTGATCCCGATCCGGCCGTCCCGGCCCAGCGTCAGCCCGGGCGGACCGCTGACCCAGCCGCCCGCCGCGCCGTCCAGCGTGTTGCCAGAAACCCCCAGCCCCTGGCGGAAATGCAGATGGCCCTGGGTTTCGCCATGTTCGAGCACCCAGGAGGCATAGGGCGTGCCGAGCCCCTCATAGAGGCTGAGAACCGCGCGCGAGCTGCCGACCGAATGCAACTGCAACCCGTCGGCCGGGGTCTTCGAGAATCCGTCCTCGGTCTGGTTGACGCAGGATTCGATGAGGTCGCGGTAATGTTCCGCGGTGGGCAGCGCCCCGTCGCGGAAAAAGGATTTGAGCGTCGTCCTGTCCTGTCTCGTCACCGCGCCGTCTCCTGCCCCACGATCAGCATGTCGCCCACCCGGAGCCGACCGATGCCGCTTTGCGTCGCTTCGATGCCGCTCCGTGCGGTGGCTGCCGCCAGCGCGTGATCCGAGGCCGAGAGCGCCAGCGCCCAGGGCCGGGACGGCCGGATCACCGGCCCGTGCGGGCCGCGCCCGTCGATCTGCGCGGTATCGGCCAGCCGGTGGACACCGGAATCGTCGGCCGCGAAATGCAGCACCGAGAAATCGGTGACGTCCTCGACATAGTCGAGCGCCGCGATCTGCGCGCGCAGAAGCGCCACGTTCAGCGACCAGCCGAACCGCGCGATCTCGGGCGCGGCGGTCCAGACCGACAGCCGGGCGATCAGGTCCTGGCGCAGCCGGAAGGCCAGCGCGCCGTCGTTCAGGAAGGGCGCAAAGCGGATCCGGGCGCGCACCTGCAGCCGGTCGAAGGCCGGGTTGACCACGTCGAAACCCGCGAAGGGGCAGGCATGGGCCTGCAGCCAGGCGCGGACCCGTTCCAGCTTGCCGACATCGAAGTACAGCTCGCGCGGGGGCGGGGGCGCGCCGTCCGTGGGCTCGGGCGGGCGACGGACCAGCACCACCGTGGCCCGGCCGGGCGCGGGCTCGGGCGTGGCGGCGGTCAGATGGGACAGGCATTTGACCCGCCAGATTTCCGGGAATTCCTGCAGCACCAGCCGTTCGACATCCCAGGGCGTGACCGCGCGCTTGCGATGGCGCAGCCGTTCTGCCACGCGGGCGCGCCAGGCGGGCGGGGTCTCGGGCGGGCGCGGCGGGATCCGGCGGTCGACCTCGACCGGCTTGCCAAGCCCCGCAAAGCCCGGATCGAAGCGCCAGTCGCGCGGGCCGTCGCCCGGATGCGGATGGCTGTCGCGGCTTTCGGCCCAGACCCCGTTGGTATGCACGCCATCGAGCACCGGATGGGTGTGAAACCCGGGCCGCACCGCCGAAACCGCCAGCCAGATGCCGCCCGGCGGCATGTCGGGCGCGGTCTCGCTGGCGTCGTCGGGCATGTCGATCACCACCGTGCCGGACCTCAGCAGCCCGTCGGTCGTGTCCGACGAGATCGCGGTGGCGGGCAGGTCCTGCCAGCCCGCCTCGGTCAGGTAGTGCCAGGCCAGCGGCACCGGGTCGGGCACCACCCGTTCGTGACCGCTATCGGCGATGTCGAACAGCAGTGCCAGGTTGTCCTTGGCCGAATTGCCCGAAAGCTGAAGGAAAAGCGTGCCATAGCCCAGCCGCGCGGGCACCAGCCCCGCCGCCCGTTCGGTGCGTTCGGGAAAGACCGGGATGGTGCCGAACGGCGTGATCTGGCGCACCCGGTCGCGCGCCCGGGCGCTGTCGGGGGCGGAAAGCGCGATCCGCCCGGCGGCCTCGTAGCCGATCCTGAGCCGCGCGATCCGCGGCAGATAGGGCGGCAGCGGCACCGGGCGGGGGCGCAGCCGCAGCAGGCGCGGGCGCAGCGCATCGGCCAGCCCCAGCGCATAGGCGGTCTGCCCGAAGCCGCCCGCGCTGCCCGAAAGCCGCAGCCGCAGCGCGCCGCTCCGGATCTCGCCCCGCGCCTTCGGCAGCTTCAGCGCGGCCGGGCCGTCCTCGGGCAGGCTGGGGCTTTCCAGATCGGCCTCGCGGTGCCAGTCGGCCAGCAGCCGGCCGCTGGCCGGATCGCGGTCGGCCATGGGCGTCGGGCCGTTCAGCAGCGGCTTCCAGGTCTCGCCCGACAGCACCTCGACGGTCACAAGCGGGTCCGGGACCGGCGTGTCGCGCGGATAGGCGGCGTAATGCCCGGCAAAGCCGTCGATCCCGGCGGGCAGATCGGCCCAGGTCAGGTCGAGCGAGACATGGGTCACCGGCTTGACCGCCAGTTCGGGCGCGGCCAGCGTCAGCGTGCCGCCATCGGCGGGGCGGGCGCCGAAGGGCAGCACCGCCTGATCGACCGCGACCGGCCCGTCATCGTTGAAGCCCGCCATGGTCCGCAACCCCTCGACCCGGACCCGGATCGCGGCGGCATCGACCTCGTAGCGCTCGAAGAAGCTGACCGGGCAGATCCGGGCATCGGGGGCGGCGCGGATCGCCAGCGCGGGCGCGGCCTCGGGCGTCGCCGGATCGGGTTCGAGCGGCGGCGCCTCGCGGCCGAAGGTCATGCGGAAGGTGACGCCCGGCGGCTGGCCCGGGCCGTTCGGCAGGATCTGCAGCACCTCGGGCGCGACCGGGCCGCGCGCGCTGGTCAGGGTGACGGTGAAGGCATCGGCAAAGAACTTCTGGAAGACGTCGCAGGGCGCCAGCAGGAACCCCCGGCCGCCCGGGGCCAGCTGGAAGGCGCCCGCCATCAGCGAGGCCGGGGCCCCGTCCGCCGGGGCGTTTCCGTCTGTCTCGCCCGCGGCGGCGCGGCGCAGCAGCCCGTCCGGGCCTTGCTGCAATGCGCTGTTCTTGTCCAGAAGCAGCTGCAGATAGTCGCCCTCGGGCCAGGGCACGCCCTCGACGAGGCTCAGCGTCACGATCCGCCCCAGAAGCTGGCGCAGCGGTGCCGCGTTCAGCGTCTTGCGCGCGATGACCTCGTAGATCATCGCCATCGAGGGCGCGCGCACCATGTTGCGCGCCCAGTCCTGCACGGCGGCGTCGACGACCTCGATCCCCTCCGCGAGGCTGGCGAAACCGCAGGCGCGGATCAGTTCGGGATCGTTGCGCAGTTCCAGCGCGACATTGGGGTCGCGGCCGGGCTCGGTGCCGGGCGGCAGCTTCGGCGACATCGCGGGCAGGGGGCTCGCGCGGCGCATGTCCAGCCGGACCTCGACCTGACGCCGCCCCTCGCGCAGCCGGAACAGGTCCGAGGCGATGTCGAGCCCCATTTCGGCCCCGGCCTGTCTGCGCCCGCCCTCGGGCGCGGCGCGGTTGCGGGCGACGAAGACCCCGCGCCCGAGCGGCCCGGCCCCGGCCGGGTCGAGCCCCGCCTCGACGCGGGTGATCGCGCCCAGCGTGGCAAAGAACGACACCTGCGGATCGGTCTCGAAGGTGATGGCGCCGGTGGTGCGGACGCGCGCGGTGCTGACCGGGATCGCGGTCAGGGTGCGGAAGGTGGCGACCGCTCCGTCGGCGCCGCGCGCGGCCAGCGTGGTGCCGCGCGGCAGGTGCCGTTCGGCCGCCGCCGGGGGCACATGCAGCAGCACCCGTTCGGGGGTCGCATCGGCGGGCGGCTGGCCCAGGATCTCGCGGTAGTAGAAATCGGTATGGCGGCGGGTAAAGCGGTTCAGCCGGTCGTCGACCAGCCCGGCTGCGGACAGCTCGGCCAGGATCAGGCCGATGCCGGGCTCGATCGTGCCCGCCTCGATCCGTTCGGCAAAGGCGGTGGCGGCGGCGGGCTGCAGCGAGGCCACGGCATGGATCATCTGCCGATGCGCCGCGCTGATCGCGGTCGCGAGCGCCCGGGCCTCGGCGATCCGGTCGGGCACGGCCTCGGCCTGTGCCTCGGCCGGGCGCCCGGCCTGCCTGCTACCGAAGGTGGCCAGCAAAAGCGCGGCCAGATCGGTGCCCGACCGGGCCGCAAGCCCGCTGACCCGCCCGCGCAGCCCCATCTGCCGTTCGAGTGCGGCGATGGTCTCGCCGAAAGCCTCGGGCAGCTGCGCCTCGATCCGCATCAGCCAGTCGTCGATCCGCCGCGACAGCGCGCGCACATGGCGGATCAGCGCCTCGGTGCCCTCGTCGGCGGCCAGATCGAAGGCGGCGATGGCATCGTCGGGGCGAAAGCTGAGGATCTGGGCCACCACGACGGCGGGCTCGGCCCGCAGCCGGTCGCGCCAGGGCGAAGGTGCGGTCTCGGCCAGCGCCGCCAGCCGGGCGGCCAGATCGCGCGGGCGAAGCCAGGGGGCGTCGCGGGTCAAAGGAACCGGAAGGCGCGCCTCGCACGAGGCCCCCTGCAGGACGCGGATATCGGACCAGTCGGTATTCAACGCATGCGACTTGCCAAAGGACCGCAGGCCAGGCGGCTGCGATCGGTCCCCCCTGAAGACGGTAGAAAATCGTTCCGGTTCACGGATGTAGGGTCTTTCTTGGTTAAGATACTGGCGGAAGCCTCGATACAGGGCAAGGAAAGAAACCCGTCTAGGGTGAAGGTTGCGACAGGAACACACCTGTCAGGGTAGCGCTGTTGCCCTGGATCGCGAAGACGCCGCCCGCCGCGCCGGGCGGGCCGGGGCGGTCGGTTCCGGCGAACTGGCTGGCCTCGAAGCTGAGCAGCGCCGCCGGTTCCAGCCCGGGCGTCAGCAGCCCGACGCGGCCGCCATCGGGGCCGGTAAAGCGGACCGTCCCCTGGCCGCTGGACACCACGCGCGGCGCGCACAGCCCGAGCCGCGACCAGGAAAAGCTGTCGAAGGGCAGGGCGGGGCCGCTGTCGGCGGTAAAGCCCGACGCGACGAAACTGGCCCGCCCGGTGCCATAGCCGATCTGCAGGGTAAAGCTGCCCAGCGCGTCGGTGACCTCGGTCTTGCCGGTGGCGTCGGTCGCGGTGAAGGTCACCCGGACCGGCCCGGTGATGGTGGAAAGCCCCGCCTTCGGGATCTCGGTCGCGGTCGGGCTTTGGCCGACCACCAGCGGGCCGGTATAGTCGATCTTCTGCGAACGGAAATTGAAGGTGTAGGCGGCGGGCAGTTCGGTGCCGGGGCCAAGCCCCGCGACCGGCACCGCGCTGGCGCGCTTCCAGCCTTCCAGCCTGGTCTGGCCGTTCTCTTCCTCGGGGCGGAGGCGCCGGATCGTGTCCTCCTCGATCACCAGATTGCGCGGCAGCGCCTTGCGCGAGGGGCGCCCGGTCACATAGTGCGCAACGCCCCCGGCCGAGCCCACCGCGATCTGCAGATAGGCGCCGGTCATGCGCCGTTGCTGATAGAGATTGATGTCGCAGGGCACCTCGATCCCGAAGCCGAACCGTTCGACGACCGGCAGTTCCTGCACCTTCGTGACCAGCCCGCAGGCCGTGGGCGCAAGACAGGCAAGCCCCAGTGCAACGGCCGGAAAAGACTGGAACAGGCGGCGGCCTGTGGTCATCTGGGGCGCCTCCCTGGGGGCGGTTCGTTGCCGACAGCGTGGCCGAGCCCGGCGGCTTCGTCAACCATGGCGTGTGGCAGCGTGTGGCGGTGCGACATCGGCAAGGACCGGTCCGGAAGGGCGTTGCCCTTGGGGGGGGCGCAGCGGCGCCGAGCCGGACGCGGCCCTTGCCGCGACGGCGGGGCGTGGGCGCGCGATGCCGCTTGCCAGCGCGTCACAACCTGTGGTTTCATTCCCTATCGGTATCGGGAGGCAGCCATGGCCCAGATCTTCCAGAGCGAACGCGGCAGCGCCGGTCCGGCGCCGCAGGCCCGGGGCGGCGCCCGGGCGGGCGGCCCCCAGGAAGACCGTCTGTCCGCGCTTCAGGCCAAGGCCGATGCGGCAACGTCGGGGGGGGCTGCCGCCCGGCTGGGGGCGCTTCGGGCCGAGGCCCTGCAACGCGCCGAAGCCCCCGAAGAGGAAGAGCCCCTGCAAGGCAAGGCGCTCCAGCGCGTCGAGGAAGACGAGCCGCTTCAGGGCAAGGCGCTCCAGCGCAAGGGCGGCTCGAAGACCGGCCTGCCGGAGAGGCTCAGGTCCGGCGTCGAGCGGCTATCGGGCGTCGACATGAGCCATGTCCGGGTGCATTACAATTCGTCCAGACCAGCCGCTGTGCAGGCCCACGCCTATGCGCAGGGATCGGACATCCATCTTGGCCCGGGCCAGGAAAAACACCTGCCGCACGAGGCCTGGCATACGGTGCAGCAGGCCAAGGGCCGGGTGCGGCCCACGACCGAGGTCGCCGGGACGCCGGTCAATGACAGCCCCGCGCTGGAAAGCGAGGCCGACCGGATGGGTGCAAAAGCCGAGAGGCTATGAGCCGCGTGACGCCCCGCCCGACATCGGCGGGGCGCATCGGCTCCGGTCCGGTCAAGGCGGTTCGGGGGGGCGGTCCTTGCGCTGGTGTCCTTGCCGCGCTGTGTCGGGCGCTGGCGGTCTGGGCGGTGGTCACGGCATGGGCTGCCGGGGCCGCTGTCGGCGCCGCTGTCGCCCGGTGCGACGGCCCGCGCGAGCCGGGTTTTCTCGATCTCGGCGTCGCCCATGCGCCGCCCTTCGTCATCCTCGAGGACGGGGCGCCGCCCACCGGGCTGTCGGTCGAACTCTGGCGCCGGGTCGAGACCGGCCTGATCGAGGCCGGGCGGATCGAGGGCAGCCATTTCGTGATCTGCGACGCCATCGAGCAGCAGGAACAGGCGCTGACCGATGGCGGTCTCGATCTGGTGCTGGCGCCGCTGACGATCACACCGGAACGGCTGCTGTCCTATGGCTTTTCGCGCCAGTATTTCCTGTCGGGGCTGACCATCGCCGCGCGGCACAGCAACGAGATCGCGTTTTCCCATGCGCTCGAGGTGCTGGTGACGACGCTGTTTCAGCCCGGGACGCTGCGGGCGGTGGTGCTGTTTCTGGTGCTGAATCTCGTGCTGGCCGTCATGATCAAATGGGTGCTGCGCGATGCCCGCCGCCGCCCCGAAGAGGATCGCGCGCCCCCCGGCCGTCTCTTGACGCTGGTCGATCCCTATCTCGAGGCGGTCGAGAGGACGCTCGGGCTGAAGGGCATCGGCGATGCCGGGTTCAACCTGGCGGGCCGGGCGCTGGAAATGTTCATGGCAATCATCGGCACCGCGCTGTCGGCGGCGCTTCTGGGGGTGCTGACCTCGGCCTTCGTCTCGGCCATCGGCCAGAGCGACCGGGTGGACGAGCTTGACCTGACCGACGAACGCGTGGGCATCGAATCCCATTCGACCGCGCAGGAATTCCTGGCCGACGCCTATGAGGCGGCCGCCGGAAAGCCCGACGATCCCGAATGCCGCCCGCTGTCGGCGGCGCCGCTGGCAGGGCCGGGCTGCGTCACCGAGGTGTCGGCCGACAAGCTGCTGGAGGCTCTGGTCGCCGATGAGGTCGATCGGGTGATCGGCGACTGGGCCGAACTGACCTATCTGGCGGGCACCGGCCGGTTTCGCGGCAAGGTGACCGTCGAGCAGAAGGTCTATCGCAGCGAGCCCCTGGGCTGGGGCTATGGCAGCGCGCTGACGCAGGACCTGCGCGCCCGGATCGACAGCGCGCTGATCCAGCAGATCCGTCATGGCGGCTGGCGACGGCTGGCGCAGCGCTATCTGGGATCGGGCAGCATTGCCCCGGATTGAGGTCCCCGAGAAAGCCAGGGGCAGAGGCCGCCGCCGGACCTGTCGCGACGGTGCGGAACGCCGGTGATTTCTTGGCTTGCCTTGTGGCTACCTCCTGTGGTTGAATTTGGATTTCGGAACAACGCCTTTTGGCGATTGCGCGGGACGCCGGTCAAAACGGCCGGACCCGCGGTCCGGTCAGGGGGGAGCCATGGTTGCACCCGCAGCCCGCGTCGGATCTGTGTCACCCCTTGGGGCAAGCGGCGCATGATCGATCAGGCGTTGAGCCTTGCCGTCGACCGCCTGAACGGCCATCTGGCCGGGCGGTTCCGGACCGGGGACGACGTCGTGGTGCTGTCGCCGCTGACCGATGCCGAGGGCAAACCCGCCGATGCCGCCCGCAACAAGCTGGCGCTGTTCGTCACCGCCATCGCCGAGGACACCATGCCGCGCAGCGCGCGCGGGCCGGGGCTGTCCTCGATCGGGCTCGCGCGCGGGGCGCAGGCCATTCATCTCGACATCTACGCGATGCTGGCCGCGGCGCATGACCCCGACAAATACGCCGAGGGTCTCAAGCAGCTGTCGGCGGCGCTGATGTTCTTTCAGGTGCAGCCGGTGATGACGCCGCAGAACACCCCCGACATGCCGCCCGGTCTGGCGCAGCTGTCCTTCGAGATCGCCAATCTGAAGGTCGAGGAGGTGGGCCAGCTCTGGGGCAATCTCGGCGGGCGCTATGTGCCCTCGGTGATGTTCAAGATCCGGTCCGTCCGGGTCGATGCCGGGGCCATCGCCGGGGTTGCGGCGCCGATCCGGTCGGCGCAGCGGCCCGAGGGGCGCGCGGGGAGGGGGCGCGAATGAGATATCGCGTCGCCCTGGATCTGACGGTTCGTCATGGCTTCTGGGGCGACGCGCCCGCACCGCTGAGGATCGCGGCAGCCGATCCGGGACGGCTGACGAGGGCCGATATCGTCTTCAAGACCGACGGCACGCGCGCCATCCTCGGCCTGCCCGAGACGGCTCCGCCGCCTGCAGCCGTCGCGCTGGACATCCTCGCCGAGCCGCGCGCCATCGCGCTGACCGAAGGCTGGCAGGCCGACGCCGTGTCGGTGCTGACCCCCGCGCCGGGCCAGGCCGAAACCGGGCTTGCCGCGGCGCAGGAGACCTTGCCTCGCGATCTCGGCGACCGCCGGGTCTGCCGGTTGCTGCTGGACCTTGCGGGCGCGGACCCCGAGGCGGGCTGGGTGCTGAGCCTGCGGCTCGAGCCGGTCGCGGCGCTCTGGGCCTACCATGTGACCGGCCGCGGCGCGGAGGGGCCGATCCGGGTGATCGACCCGGCGGATGAGGTTGCCTTCGAGGATCTGGGCCAGACGCCGATGCCGGACGGGCGGCGCGCGCGGGTTCTGCGCTCGGCCCGTCCGGTGCCGTTGGCCGCGCGCTCGCCCTGGCGGTTCCGGCTGGAGGAAACCCAGCCCGCGCCCTTCGATCCCATAGCCCTGATCCCGGTGCTGCCCGCGGGCGGCGCCAACCTGCGTCCGGCCCCCGGTCAGGACGGTCTGCAATCCGACATTTACGTGAGCCTTTGGTAGAGGAGACGCCCCCATGGCCATGAAGACCCCCGGCGTTTACATCGTAGAGAAAAGCGCCTTTCCAAACTCGGTGGTCCAGGTGGCCACCGCGGTGCCGGCCTTCATCGGCTACACCGAACGGGCCGTCAACGGCACCGTGTCGCTGGACATGACGCCCTGGCGGATCACCTCGTTCTCGGAATTCGTGCAGTATTACGGCGGCGCCCCCGACCCGGTCTTCGAGATCGTCGATTTCGAGGTAGCCTCGGGCGTGTCGCCGCTGTCGGCCGATGGCGCGGCGATGAAGGACCCGCTGCCGCGGGCGGTCTTCCCGCTGGGAGAGAAGAAATTCGAGCTTAAGCAGAAGAACCCGGCCTTTTCGCTTTACGGGGCGATGCGGCTCTTTTTCCAGAACGGCGGCGGGCCCTGCTACGTGATCTCGATCGGGGCCTACAAGGTCAGGGACGACCAGGGCCAGCTGGTCGACAACGTGATCGACGCCGAGAAGATGCTGACCGCCATCGACAGCCTCAAGAACGAGCCCGAGCCCACCATGCTGGTGATCCCCGAGGCGACGCGGCTGGTGCGGCAGAACTGCGTCAAGGTCCAGCAGGCGATGCTGAAGCATTGCGGCAACGACATGAAGAACCGCTTTGCCATCCTTGATATCTTCGGCGGGCATCTTGGCCAGAAGGACCCGCTGGGCAACCCGGTCGCGACCTTCCGCAACGATGTGGGCATCAACAACCTCGATTTCGGGGCGGCCTATTTCCCCTGGCTCGACACCTCGATCTTCCAGTCGCGCGACTTCAGCTTCCAGAACATCGAGCCCGCCAGCCATCCCAAGATGATGGCGCTGCTGAAGCAGTCGGTGAAGCGCAATCCCGACCTCGCGCCCGAGATCGACCGGATCAGCGCGCCGACCGTGACCGGCGATTTCACCATCTCGGTGACCAGGGGCGGCAAGGTCGCGATCACCGAACAGGATCTGAAGGCCGAGGATGACGAAAGCGACAAGGCCGGGCTGACCTATGCGCTGGCCAAGAAGCCCGGCACCCTGGCGGGCAGTTTCGTCAAGACCGAGGACGACAGCGAGATCAAGACCTTCACCCAGGAGGACGTGTCCGAGGGCAAGGTCAGCTTCAAGCATGACGACGCCACGCCCGAGGGCAAGTTCGAGATGACCGTGACCGACGAGCTCGGGATCTCGACCGACACCATCACGCTGAAGGTCGAGGTGGTGGGCGGCGTGCTGGCCAAGGCCGATATCGAGGCCGAGACCGCGGTTTCGGTCGATGTGGCCGCCGACAATCCCGAGGGCGACGCGGACTCGATCGTGCTGCTGGAAGCCACCAGCACCGATGGCAAGACCAAGGCGCTGGAAGGCGTCGGCACCTGGAAGGCCGATGCGGGCACGGTGACCTTCACCCCCGATCCGGCCTTCGCCGGGCCCGAGGCCAAGGTGAAATACACCATCTTCAAGGACAACGCGCCGCTCGCGACCCGCGAGATCCGGGTGCTGGTCGACGGCACGACGCCGGTGCGCCAGGAAACCCCGACGCCCGCGGCCATCGACAAGACCCTGCGCGCGCTGGTGCCGCTTTACATCACGATGATGGACGCCATCGCCAAGCGCGAGAATGCGATGCCCCCCGCCGCCGCGATGGCGGGCATCTACACCATGGTCGACAATGCCCGCGGGGTCTGGAAGGCGCCCGCCAACGTGTCGCTGAATTCGGTCGTGGCGCCCCGGGTCAACATCAACCACGAGGAACAGGAAAACCTCAACGTCTCGACCACCGGCAAGTCGATCAACGCGATCCGGCCCTTCGTGGGCGAGGGCACGCTGGTCTGGGGGGCGCGGACGCTCGACGGCAACAGCCTTGATTGGCGCTACATCAACGTGCGCCGGACGATGATCATGATCGAGGAATCGATCCGGCTGGCGTCGAAGGCCTATGTGTTCGAGCCCAACACCGCCAATACCTGGGTCACCATGCGGTCGATGATCGAGAACTTCCTGACCTCGGTCTGGAAGGCGGGCGGGCTTGCCGGCGCGGTGCCGACCGACGCGTTCAGCGTCTTCGTGGGCCTGGGCGAGACGATGACGCCCGAAGACATCCTCGAGGGCATTCTGCGGATCACGGTGCTGGTTGCCGTCACCCGGCCCGCGGAATTCATCGAGATCACGTTCCAGCAACAGATGCAGAAATCCTGAGCCTGAGGAGGGTATGACCCATGGCAGATGACGGTTCCGCCCAGTCGCAGACGGTATGGCCGCTTCCGAAGTTCTATTTCCAGGTGAAATGGGACGATACCGAACTGGCCTTCCAGGAGGTCTCGGGGCTCGACATGGAAAGCGAGGCCATCGAATACCGCGCGGGCAACAGCAAGGTGTTTTCCAAGATCAAGATGCCGGGGCTTCTGAAGACCTCGAACATCACCATGAAGAAGGGCGTCTTCGTCAAGGACAACGCGATCTGGGACTGGTTCGCCGAGATCAAGATGAACATCATCAAGCGCAAGGCGCTGACGATTTCGCTGCTCGACGAGGAGGGCAACCCGACCATGGTCTGGAAGGTGCAGAACGCCTTCCCGGTCAAGGTGTCCTCGACCGATCTGAAGGCCGAGGGCAACGAGGTCGCGGTCGAGACCATCGAGATCGCGCATGAAGGCTTCGTGATCGAGAACGGCTGAGGCGATGGAGGATTTCGCGCCTCCGGTCGCGTTCCACTTTTCGGTGAGCTTCACGGGAAGCGCGCCGAAGGTGGACGACACCGCCTTTCAGGAGGTGGGCGGTCTCGAGACACGGATCGAGACCACCCCCCTGCAGGAAGGTGGCGAGAACCGGTTTCAGCACCAGCTGCCGGAAAAGGTCGCGCATTCGAACCTGACGCTGAAACGCGCCCTGACCGGCACGTCGAGCGGTCTGGTCACCTGGTGCAAGTCCTGTCTCGAAGGCGGCTTCGGCACGGCGATCGTGCCCAAGGATCTGGTCGTGTCGCTCTTGGACGAAGAGGCCAACCCGGTCGCGACCTGGGCGGTCGGCAACGCCTTTCCGGTCAAGTGGACGGTGGCGGGGTTCGACGCGATGAAGAACGAACTGGCGCTGGAGACGGTCGAGCTGGCCTATCTGACGCTGGAAAGGAAGCTCTGAGATGACGATCGAGATCGGCAGTCTGGTGGTGAAGGGCTCGTTCGGGCGCCCGGCGCAGCAGACCGAGGCGGTCGGCCCCGAAGAATTCGCAGAGCGGCTGGCCGATCTGCGGCGCGATCTTGAGGACGAGATCGCCCGCGCCGTCGAGGCGGCCGAGCGGCGGCTGCGCGAGGGGCGGTCGTGACCAAGCTCAAGATCACCCGCTGCGAGATCCAGGGCGGCGACATCGTCAAGATGGCGGGCGATTCGAACATCTTCACCGCCACCATCAACCCGGCCCGGTTCAAGCGCAAGTACAAGACCCGGTTTTCGGGCATCGACCGCGACGGGGCCATCGGCAAGTCGAAACCGGTGCCCAAGTTCGACCGCTCGGACCCCGAGCATCTGACCCTGACGCTGACGCTGGACGGCACCGGCGTGGTGCCCGATGCCGCAAACACCACCGTCTCGGCCCAGATCGAGAAGCTCCGCAGCATCGCCTACAGCTATGACGGCGACGACCACCAGCCGAACCCGGTCGAGGTGGAATGGGGCGGCGGGTTGTCCGATTTCCAGGGCCGGCTGACCGGGCTAGATGTCGATTACACCCTGTTCCAGGCCGATGGCACGCCGCTGCGCGCGACCGTCGAGATGACATTCATCGAGGCCATCACCGAAGAGAAGGAGGCCAAGGAAAGCAACGACAAGTCGCCGGACATGACCCATGTGCTGCAGGTTCGCGAGGGCGATACGCTGCCCCTGATGTGCCAGCGGGTCTACAAGGACGTGACGCGGTATCTGGAAATCGCCCGGGCCAACGAGCTGGACGATTTCCGCGATCTGACGCCCGGCATGCTGTTGCATTTCCCGCCGATCCGCTGAGCCATGGCCGACAGCCCCGTCAAGAACGCCGATGGCCCGCTGGGCGTCACCGTCAAGCTGAACGGCACCGCGCTGGCCGATACGGTCGGCGTCGTGTCGATCCGGGTCGAGACCGAGCTGAACCGCGTGCCCGAGGCGGTGGTCACGCTGGCCGACGGGTCGGTCGCCGAACAGGAATTTCCGCTGACCGATGCCGACACCGCCAAGCCCGGAAGCGAAATCGAGATTTCCGCCCAGTTCGGGTCGAACACGGCGCAGACCCTGTTCACCGGGATCGTCACCGGCCTGCGGCTTCGGATCCGCAGCGGCAGCGGCGGCCAGCTTGAGCTTTCCTGCCGCGACAAGGCGGTCAAGCTGACCGGGCTGTGCCGCACGGCGGTCTGGTCGAAGACCAAGGACAGCGATGCCATGTCGGCGCTGGTGCAGGCCGCGGGGCTGACCGCCGACATCGCCGCGACCGACGGCCCCGAGGCCGATCTGGTGCAGCACGATTGCCCCGACTGGGATTTCCTCAGGCTTCTGGCCGACCGCAACGGGCTGGTGCTGGCGGTCGATGCGGGCAAGATCACCGCGGCCGCGCCCGACCCGTCGGCCGCGGCCAAGCTGACGCTGACGCTGGGCGATGATGTGCTCGATTTCGACGCCCGGCTCGACACGGTGGGGCTGGAAAAGACGGTCTCGGTGACGGGCTGGGACCCGGCCCAGCAAACCGCGACGGTCCAGACCTCGGATGCCGTGGCGGCGGGGGCCTGGGGGTCGAGCGCGCTGTCGGACCTGACCGGCGTGACCGGCGACCGCACCCGGTCGCAGACCGCGTCCTATGCCGAAGGTCAGGTCTCGCTGACCTCGGTCGCCAAGGCGCGCGCGGCGCGGGTCGCGCTGGCGGCGTTGCAGGGGCGGTGCAGCTATCCCGGGTCCGCCGCGGCAAGGCCCGGCGACACGGTCGAGATCAAGGGCGTGGGCGACCGGATGGGCGGCACCGCCTATGTCGCGGGCATCACCCACGAGTTGGGCGACGGGCACTGGACCACCACCGCCCGGCTGGGGCTGCCGCAGGGCTGGCGGTCGGACGGGATCGGGCCGGGGGGCGCTGCGGCGGGCGGGCTCGTGGCCCCGGTGCCGGGGTTGCAGCCCGCGACGGTGGTGGCCCTGACCGACAGCGGCAGCGAAAACCCCCTCTCTGACAGCGCCATGATCAAGGTCAGCCTGCCTTTGTCGGGCGATCCGCCGGTCGAGATCTGGGCGCGCTATGCCCAGCCCTACGGGTCGAACGGGGCGGGCATCCAGTTCCTGCCCGAGGTGGGCGACGAGGTGGTGCTGGGCTTTTTCGCCGACGATCCGGCGGCGCCGGTGATCCTTGGCTCGCTCCATGGCGGCAAGCTTGCGCGCACCCGCGAGGCCACCGACGGCAACGACATCAAGGCCCTGACCACGCGCTCGGGGCTCGAGATCAGCTTCGACGACGACAAGACCGTGCTGACCGCCAAGACCCCGGGCGGCCACAGCATCGTGCTGAGCGATGACGACACGTCCGTCACCGTGACCGACAGCACCGGCAACAGCATCAAGATGGAAAGCTCGGGCGTGACGGTGTCGAGCAAGGGCACGCTCGATCTGACCGCCGAGGGCAATATCACCATCAGTTCGTCGGGCGGAGACGTCAGCGTCAGCGGCACCAATGTCACGCTCAGCGGCGATATGGGTCTGACCGCCAAGGGCGGCACTTCGGCCGAGCTCAGCGCCGGTGGACAGACCACGGTGAAGGGCGCCATGGTGATGATCAACTGAGGAGAACCCGATGCCGCCCGCCGCGCGACTGACCGACATGCATGTCTGCCCGATGGTCACGGGCGTCGTGCCCCATGTGGGCGGACCGATCGCGGGACCGGGGGTGGCGACCGTGCTGATCGGCAGTCTTCCCGCGGCGGTGGTCGGCGACAGCTGCGTCTGCGTCGGCCCGCCCGACAGCATCGTCAAGGGATCGGCCACGGTGATGATCGGCGGCATGCCTGCGGCGCGCATGGGCGACACGACCTCGCATGGCGGCTCGATCGTGCTGGGGCTGGCCACCGTGATGATCGGAGGCTGAGGCGATGGAGTGGGGCGATCCGGGATTTCTGGGCCGGGGCTGGGCGTTTCCACCCGATTTCGATCCGGCAGAAGGCGGCGCGCGCATGGTCGAGGCGGTCGAGGACATCGACCAGAGCCTGCGCATCCTCTTCGAGACCCGGCCGGGCGAACGGGTGATGCACCCGACCTATGGCTGCCGCATCCACGATCTGGTGTTCGAGCCGATGACCGCGGCCACCGCCCGCGCGGTCGAGACCGCCATTGCCCGGGCGATCCTGTTCTTCGAGGCGCGGATCACGCTGCGCGAGGTGCGGGTCAGTTTCGAGAACTGGGCCGAGGGGCGGATGAGCGTCTTTCTGGACTACGAGGTCGAGCGCACTAATACCCGCCACAACGTCGTCTTTCCGTTCTACGCGCAGGAGGGCACGCTGGTCACCGGCACGCCGGTGGCGACCTGACCGCTTCGCGCATCGCATGAAGATGCGTGTGCAAGTTTCGGAAAATTAGTTGTTTATGCCGCGAATGCCGCAGGCTTTGTTAACCCATGGTTGACCCTTTTTCGCCGATCCTGAGGCGGGGCGCCTGTCATGCGCGCCTCGCAGAAGAGTTGGGCAGGAGGGTTGGATGGACACGGGTGTCCTGCAGGTCTTTGCCGTGCCGATGGGCGCGGCGCCGGTGCCGCGCCCGGGCGGCTATGCGGGCAAGCGTCTGCTGGATATCGTCCTGTCGGCGGCGCTGCTGATCCTCTGTGCGCTCGTGATCGGCGCGATCTGGCTTCTGCTTCGGGTCGAGACGGGGCGGGGATTCGCCCGGCGGACCCGGATCGGCCGGGGCGGCGTGCCGATCTCCTGCCTTGTCTTCCACACCGCCCGCTCCGCGCCCGCGCGCCGACCTGTCCGGGCGCGGCCCGGGGATCTCTGGGCGCGGCGTCGCGACACCGGGATCTGCAGCGGAACCCATACGGGGACCGAGCCCGCGGCGGGCCGGGTCGGGCTTCGGGTGCGGCGGCTGGGCCTTGCGGGGCTGCCGATGCTCTGGACCGTGCTGCGCGGCGACATGAGCCTCGTGGGTCCGCGCCCGGCCACGCGCGCCGATCTGGCGCGCTACGGTCTGGCGCGCAGCGTCTATCTGGCGATGCGTCCCGGGCTGATCGGGCTGGCCGATGCGCACCCCGGCGGGCGGTTCTGCGACCGGGTCCATGACGACCTGCGCTACAGCCAGATCGCCGGTCCCTGGGTCGACCTGCGCCTGATCGCCGGTGCGCTGACGCGCCGGGACGCGGTCTGGCCGCACAAGGCCGCATCGTCCGGGCCGCTGACCCCGCTGACCGGCCCGCTGCCCTTTCCCGGCGCAAGCCCGGCGCCGCGCCGCTGAGGCTCAGCTTTCGTAGCGGGTCTTGCCGCGCCTGTCGCCATCCATCGGCAGGTCCATGTGCAAGGGCTGGTGCGCCCGCTGGGAACAGGCCTGGCGCGGGCAAAGCTGACAGCTGACGCCGATCCGGGCGACCGGCCCCTCGGCCGCCAGATTGACCGCCTGGGCATAGCCGATCCGGTGCGCCTCGCCCCGCTCGCAGCCCAGCGCCACGGCCAGCCGGTTGTCCTGCAGATGCGGGCTGAAGACCGGGCGCTTGACGGTGCGGCTGAGGGTGAAGAACTGGCTGCCATCGGGCATCTCGACCAGTTGCGGCAGGATCACCCCGGGCGTCGCGAAGGCGTTATGCACGTTCCAGACCGGGCAGGACCCGCCCTTTTCGGCCAAGGCAAACGGCGTGGCGTTGACCCGCTTGGTGACATTGCCCGCCTTGTCGACCCGGATCAGGAAGAAGGCGACCCCGCGCGCCCCGTCGCGCTGCAGCGTGGTCAGGCGGTGGCTGACCTGCTCGAACGAGGTGCCGAAGGCCGCGCCCAGCCGGTCGACATCATAGCCCGTGGCCTCGGCCAGGGCGAGGAAGGGGTCATAGGGCATCAGCAGGGCCGCGGCGAAATAGTTCGCCAGCTCGACCCGGCAGCGGGCGGCGGTCAGATCGCTGTCGATGCCGCTTTGGCCGATCATCGAATCGAGCAGATAGGGAATGTCGGCCAGCGCCAGCACATGGGCCAGCTGGAACACCCGGTTGGCATGGTCGAGCGCCTGTGACAGCCGCACCTGACCCGCCTGCCGGTCGAAGACCCGCAGCGCGTCGGGCATGTCCTGGCTGGGCTCGACCCGCACCTCGATGTCGAACTTGAGCCGGAGATAGCGCTTGAGCTGGGCATACATGTCATCGGCGCCGCCGATGAACTGGCCGCGCACATTGTCGGCTGCGGTCTCGAGCGCGTCGAAATAATTACGATTATCGCGAAAGAAGTCATGCACCGCGGTTTCGGGCGAGGTGACCAGCAGCCGGGGTTCGGTTCCGGTGCCGCCGATCCGCGCGATCCGGTCAACCGCGGTGCGGTGACTGCGGTAGAGTTGCAGGAACAGATCGACGAGGCGGGGGGCGTGATCGACCGCGCCGCGCAGCTCCTGCAGATCGGGCCGGTCGCGCCCGAAGGCGGGGTCCGAAACGGCGGCGCGCAGATCGGCCAGACGCCCGGCATTGCGGTCGCTCAGCAGTTCGCGGATCTCGATGCCATAGGCCTCGGCCAGCGCCATCAGCACCTTGACCGACAACGATCTCTGGTTGTTTTCCAGCAAGTTGACATAGGCGGGGCTGATGTTCAGCCGCCGCGCCATCTCGGCCTGGGTCTGGCCATGATCGCGCCGCAGCTGGCGCAGTTTCGATCCGATCAGGGCTTTCTGCATGATTTACAACATTACAAGATCGCGGTTTGTAAGAACCGACTTTAACAGACCGACGCGGTTTCGTGTGAAAAATCGGCCTCCCCGCTTATTGTCGAGGCTGCGGAGAGACGGGTTCGGCAGGCAGGGAGGAGACCGCCCGCCGCCCCCGGCCTTCCGGTCAGTTTGGGAGGATCAACATGACACACAGATTCACACGTCGGGCGAGCCTGGCCCTGATGGGCGCGGCGGCCCTGACCGCGGCCGCCCCTGCATTCGCCGATGAGTGGAAACCGATCAAGCCCATCGAGATGGTGATCATGGCCGGGCAGGGCGGCGGCGCCGACCAGCTTGCGCGGCTTTTCCAGGCGATCATCCAGAAACAGGGCCTGTCGCGGATGCCGATCCTGCCGGTCAACAAGGGCGGCGGATCGGGCGCCGAGGCGCTGCGCTATCTCAAGGACAAGGACGGCGACGCCCATGTCATCATGGCGACGCTGAACAGCTATTACACCACGCCCCTGCGCACCGATATCGGCGTCGACATCGCCGAATTCACGCCGATCGCGCGGATGGCGCTGGATACCTTCGTGCTGTGGGTCTCGGCCGACAGCGAGATCCGGACGCTGGACGATTTCGTCGCCTCGGTGAAGGCCTCGGGCGGCACCTGGAAGATGGGCGGCACCGGCACCGGGCAGGAGGACAGCCTGGTCACCGCAATGCTGGAAAAGGAATTCGGCATCAAGGTCACCTATGTGCCCTACAAGGGCGGCGGCGACGTCGCGACCGCGCTGATCGGCGGGCATGTCGATTCGACCGTCAACAACCCGTCGGAACAGATGGGCTTCTTGCGGGCCGGCAAGTCGCGCCCCATCGCCGCGCTGACCGCCGACCGGCTCGAGACCTTCCCCGATCTGCCCACCTTCACCGAACTTGGCCACCCGCTGGTCTATACGATGCAGCGGTCCTTCGTCGGACCGAAGGACATGCCCGAAGGCGCAGTCGCCTATTACACCGAGATGTTCCGCCAGCTCAGCGAGACCGAGGAATGGCGGAAATACACCGCCGAACAGGCCCTGCTGGCCGACTTCCTGACCGGAGACGCGTTGCAGGACTATTTCCTCGAGGAACGCGACAAGCACGCCCAGATCCTGCGCGAGATGGGGTCGTCCTGATCCCGTCCTGATCCCGAAGCCCCGGCGGATGCGCCCGCCGGTCCCGGCCCGACAGACTGGCCCGACAGACTGGCCCGACCACCGGCACGAGAAGGAGCGAGGCAAATGCTTGCCGCCGACCGTATCATCGCCCTGGCCCTGATGGGGCTGTCTCTTTGCTTCATGATCTATGCCCTGCGTCTGCCGATCGGCTGGGAGCCCGAGACCGGACCCGGCGCGGGCGCCTTTCCGTTCTGGCTCGGGCTCGGGATGCTGCTGGCCTCGGGCGCGATCCTGGCGCGCAGCTTCGTCGTGCGGCCCCATTCCGACGAGACTTTCATCCCCGATGCCGATGCGATCCCGCAGATCCTGGGGGTGATCGGGCTGCTGCTGGGCGCCATCGCGCTGATCCCTCTGCTGGGGGCCTATATCGCGCTGATGCTGTTCCTGCTGGCCTATCTCAGGATCATCGGCGGCCATGGCTGGGTGCTGACCGGAATCCTGACGCTGACGACGCCGGTCTTTCTGTTCTTCTTCTTCGAGGTGACGCTGAAGATCCTGCTGCCCAAGGGCATCACAGAGCCGCTGTTCTATCCGCTTTACGCGATGTTCTTCTGAGGAGCCCCGGAGATGGACGTTCTCGCACTTCTGGCCGACGGGTTTGCCACCTCGATCTCGCCGCTGAATCTGCTGATCGTGCTGATCGGGGTGACTGTCGGCATCTTCATCGGCGCGATGCCGGGGCTCGGGTCGGTCAACGGGGTGGCCATCGTGCTGCCGCTGACCTTCATCGTGCCGCCGACCTCGGCCATCATCCTGCTGGCCGCGATCTATTACGGGGCGATGTATGGCGGCGCGATCAGTTCGATCCTGCTGGGCATTCCCGGCGCCTCGACCGCCGTGGCCACCACCTTCGACGGCCGCCCGATGGCGCAGAAGGGCGAGGCGGGGCTGGCGCTGATCGTCGCGGCCGTCGCCTCCTTCATCGGCGGCACGGTCTCGGTCGTGCTGTTCACCGCCTTCGCGGTGCCGCTGGCCGACATGGCGCTGGCCTTCGGCCCGGCCGAGGAATTCGCGCTGGTCCTGCTGGCCTTCACGACCTTCGTGGGGCTGGGCGGCGACGACATCCTCAAGACCATCGTGATGATCTGCCTCGGCCTCGTGCTCTCGACCGTCGGGCTCGACATCATTTCGGGCGAGCCGCGGCTGATCTTCGGCGACATGCCGGGCTTTTATTCCGGGGTCTCGTTCCTGGTGCTGGCGATCGGGGTCTATGGCGTGGGCGAGGTGCTTTACACCATCGAGACCTCGCGCAATGCGCCCATGGTCACGCCCGCCCGGCTGACCTTTTCCGAACTGCGCGCGGGGCTGTCGAAGATGACCCGGATGTGGCGGACCATGAGCCTCGGCTCGGTTCTGGGCTTCTTCGTCGGCATCCTGCCGGCCGCGGGCGCGACACCCGCCGCGCTGATGAGCTATGGCGTGGCGAAGTCGATCTCGAAACGCCCCGAAAGTTTCGGACGCGGCAATCCCGAAGGCGTGGCCGCGCCCGAGACCGCGAACAACGCGGCCTCGACCGGCTCGCTTCTGCCGATGCTGACGCTGGGCATTCCGGGCTCGCCGACCACCGCGCTGCTGCTGGGCGGCATGGTGATGTGGGGGCTGACGCCCGGGCCGATGCTGTTCGTCGAGCAGAAGGAGTTCGTCTGGGGGCTGATCAGTTCGCTTTACACCGCGAACGTGGCGGCGGTGCTGGTCAATATCGCGCTGATCCCGGTCTTTGTCTGGGCGCTGAGGATGCCGTTCACGGTGCTTTGCGCCATGGTGCTGGTGCTGTGCATCGTCGGCGGATACGCCCCCGACCAGCGCATGCACGACGTCTGGATGATCGCGGGGTTCGGGGTTGCGGGCTATGTGCTGCGCAAGGCCGATTATCCGCTGGCGCCGCTGGTGCTGGCGCTGGTGCTTGGCCCCTTGATGGAAAAGAGCTTCCGTCAGACGATGATCGCGGAACATGGCGACGTGACCGTCTTTGTCGACCGGCCGATCTCGGCGGTCTTCATGGCGATCTCGGTGCTGCTCTTCTTGCTGCCGCTGATCCGGCTGCTGCGCCGCAGCCGGGCCCGCGCCTCCAATCCGGCTCCGGCCGAGTGACGTAACGAGACTGAAAGGACATGAACGTGCAGACCATCGCGGACCTTCTTCAGGGACATGACGACGCCGCGCCGGCCATCGGCGCACCGGGGCGGCCCTGGCTCGATTTCGGCGGATTGCGGACGCAGGCCCGGTCGGTCGCCGAAGCGCTGCATCGGGCCGGGATCGGCCGGGGTGACCGGGTGGCCATTGTGCTGCCGAACGGCCCCGAGATGGCCGCGGCCTTCGTGACGGTGGCGCAGGCGGCGGTGACGGCGCCGCTGAACCCGGCCTATCGCGAGGAGGAATTCGCCTTCTATCTGGAAGACCTGAAGGCCCGCGCCATCGTCCTGCCCGAAGCTTATGACGGCCCGGCCGCGGCCGCGGCGCGCCGGTTCGGTCTGATCGTGCTGCGGCTCTCGGCCGATCCGGCCGAACCCGCTGGGAGCTTTACCCTGCAGGCCGAGGGCGGCGGCGGCGAGTGCGATACCTCGGCGCCGGGGCCTGAAGACGTGGCGCTGATCCTGCACACCTCGGGCACCACCTCGCGGCCGAAGATCGTGCCCTTGCTGCAATCGAACGTCGCGGCCTCGGCGGTGCATATCCGCGACTCGCTGGCGTTGAAGCCGGCCGATCGCTGTCTGAACGTGATGCCGCTGTTCCATATCCACGGGCTGCTGGCGGCGGTGACCGCGTCGCTGTCGGCAGGCGCCTCGATCTGGTGCGCGCCGGGCTTCGACGCGCTGAAATTCTTCGGCTGGATGGCCGAGGCGCGGCCCAGCTGGTACACCGCCGTCCCGACCATGCATCAGGCGATCCTGTCGCGCGCGGGCCGCAACCGCGAGACCATCGAGGCGGTGCCGCTGCGCTTCCTGCGGTCGTCCTCGGCCTCGCTGCCCGCGCAGGTGATGACCGCGCTGGTCGAGACCTTCGACGCGCCGCTGATCGAGGCCTATGGCATGACCGAGGCCGCGCACCAGATGTGCTGCAACCCGCTGCCGCGCGGGGCCCAGAAACCCGGATCGGTGGGCGTGGCCGCGGGGCCCGAGGTGCGGATCGCCCATGAGGTCGAGAACCGCCTGACGGACGGCACCGGCGAGGTGGTGATTTCGGGGCCGAACGTGACGCCCGGCTATGAAGGCAATCCCGAGGCCAACGCCAAGAACTTCTTCGAGGCCGAGGGGCGGCGCTGGTTCCGCACCGGCGATCAGGGGGCTTTCGACGAAGACGGCTATCTGCATCTGACCGGACGGCTGAAGGAGATCATCAACCGGGGCGGCGAGAAGGTCAGCCCGCTGGAGGTCGATGGCGTGCTGATGGACCACCCGGCGATCGCGCAATGCGTGACCTTCGCGCTGCCGCATCCGAAGCTGGGCGAAGAGGTGGCGGCGGCCGTGGTGCTGAAGGAGGGTGCCGAGGCCAGCGAGCGCGAGATCCGCGAGTTCGCGGCCGGACGCATCGCCGATTTCAAGGTGCCGCGCAAGGTGGTGATCCTCGACGAGATCCCGAAGGGCGCGACCGGCAAGCTGCAGCGGATCGGCCTGGCCGAAAAGCTGGGCCTGTCAGAACCCGCCTGAGCCGGTTTCCGGGCTTTGCCCAGACGGCAAGAATTCCGGGCTTTGCCCAGACGGCAAGAATTCCGGGCTTTGCCCAGACGGCAAGAATTCCGGGCTTTGCCCGGACGCTGCGCGGCGGGTATTTTTCCCAAGAAGAAACGGGACGCGGCGGGCCTTTCGGGTCCGCTGCCGGAACGAGGGACGTCTTTCGATGAAGATATGTGTGTTCGGGGCGGGCGCCATCGGCGGCTATATGGGGGCGAAGCTGGCGCAGGCGGGCGCCGAGGTCAGTCTGGTGGCGCGCGGCCCGCATCTGGCGGCGATGAAGGCGCGGGGGCTTCGGCTGATCGAGGAGGAGACCGGGACCGACGAGACGGTGCCCGTGCGGGTCGCGGAGGATGCGGCCGAACTGGGCGAACAGGACTATGTGATCGTCACGCTCAAGGCGCATTCGGTGCCGCCGGTCGTGCCGAAGATGCAGCCGCTGATCGGCGAGGGCACGACCATCGTGTCCGGCGTGAACGGGGTGCCCTGGTGGTATTTCCACAAGATCGGCGGCCCGCTGGAGGGCACGCGGCTCGCGTCGGTCGACCCGGGCGATGCGCAATGGACCGGGTTCGGCCCCGACCGCGTGCTGGGGTGCGTCGTCTATCCCGCGGCCGAGGTCGTCGAGCCCGGCGTCGTCAAGCATATCGAGGGCAACCGCTTTTCGCTGGGCGAGCCCGACGGGTCGAAGTCCGAGCGCGCGACGCGGCTGTCGCAGGCGCTGGCCGCGGCCGGGCTGAAGGCGCCCGTCAGGCCAAAACTGCGCGATGAGATCTGGGTCAAGCTTTGGGGGAACCTGTCGTTCAACCCGATTTCGGCGCTGACCCATGCCACGCTTGATGTGCTGTGCACCGATCCGGGCACGCGGGGCGTGGCGCGGGCGATGATGCTGGAGGCGCAGGCCATTGCCGAAAAGCTGGGCGTGAAGTTTCCGATCGATGTGGACCGCCGGATCGAGGGGGGGGCTGCGGTCGGCGCGCACCGGACCTCGATGCTGCAGGATCTGGATCTGGGGCGGCCCATGGAAATCGACGCGCTGGTCGGATCGGTGCAGGAGCTGGGCCGGATCACCGACACGCCGACGCCCGCCATCGATACGGTGCTGGCGCTGGTCAGCCTGCGCGCGCGGGTCGCGGGGCTGTACTGAGCGCGGGCATTCGGACGCGCCGGGATCGCGGTTCAGGTCTGACCGTTCCGGCGGTGCGAGACATCCGCGAAGAAGGCGCGGAGCGGTTCGGGCGAGAGCGGTTTCGGCAGGATCTGGACCCCGCGCGCCCGGCAGGCGGCGGCAAAGTCGGGGCTGCGGCTCGCGCTGACGATGCGGGCCGGGATCGGGCCGTAGCGCGCCTCGATCCGGTCGAGCGCCGCGAGCCCGGTCCCGGTTCCGAGCCGGTCGTCGATCAGGGCCGCGTCGGGCTTGAGGTCGATTTCGGCCAGCAGCGCCAGCGCCTCGTCGGCATCGGCGACGTCCAGCACGTCGACGCCCCAGCGCCGGACCAGCATCGGCAGGGCGCGGCGGATTTCGGGATCGTCCTCGATCAACAGCGCGACCAGCCCCGGCGTCGCCTCGGGCAGCGGCGGGGCCGGGGGACGGACGGGCGCAGGCTCGGCCAGCGGCACGGTGACGAAGAAACCGCTGCCGCGCCCGGGCCGCGACCAGAGCCCCAGCGGATGGCCGAGCCGCGCGCAGGCGCGTTCGACGATGGCAAGCCCCAGCCCCATGCCCTCGCTGGCCGAGGCGCGGGCATTGAGCCGGTGGAATTCGCGAAAGATCGCCTCCTGGTCCTCTTCGGCGATGCCGGGGCCGGTATCCCAGACCTCGAGCCTCAGCGAGGCTCCCTGGCGACGGGCGCCCACCAGGACCCGGCCGGTTTCTGTATAGCGAATCGCGTTCGAGACGAGGTTCTGCAGGATCCGGCGGATATAGCCCGGGTCGGTGCGCACGGTCAGATCGCGGGGCATCACCCTCAGATCCAGCCCCTTCAGCGCGGCATGGGGGGCAAAGCCGCTCTGCAGCCGGGCAAAGAGATCGCGGATGCCGACCGGTTCGGGCGAGATCGCCGCCTGACCGCTGTCGAGCGTCGAGATGTCAAGGAGCGCCTCAAGGATGCCTTCGACGCTTTCCAGCGCGGTTTCGGCGCGGCTCAGCACCTCGCGGTGGTCGGGTTGGGCCAGATCCTCGACGATGGACGAGACGTAAAGCCGGGCGGCCGACAGCGGTTGCAGCAGGTCGTGGCTGGCCGCCGCGACAAAGCGCGATTTCGAGGCATTGGCCCGTTCGGCCACCGACAGCGCGTCCTCGAGATCGAGCGTGCGTTCCAGAACCCGCTGTTCGAGATGGCTTTTGGCTTCGGCCAGCGCGCCCGCGGCGCGGCGCGCGGCGGTGACGTCGGAAAACGAGATGACGAAGCCCCGGTCGGGCATCTCTTCGGCCAGACCCTCCAGCACCAGGGCCTCGCCCCGCCTGAGCCCGAACCGAAGCGGCGGGCGGCGGTCGGTGCGGTGGACCCAGGTCAGAAGCGCTTCGGGGGCGATGTCGACCTGCAGCGCCGGGTCGGCGGCAAGCTGGCCGAACAGCCGGTCGAAATCGGCGCCCAGCCGGAACTGGGCCACCGGGATCGACAGCATCGCCCCGACCTTGCGGTTCCAGCCGACAAGGCGCTGGTCGGGATCGAAGATGCAGACGCCCTGGTTGATATGATCGAGCGTGGCCCGCACCATGCGCGCCTGATCGTCCAGCATCCGGCTGCGTTCGCGCCGTTCCGAGCGCATGATGTCGGTGATATCGGTCTGCAGGATCACCGTCTTGCCGTCCTGGGTGCGGTGATCGCTGACCTGGATCCAGCGATGCCCGAGCAGGCTGATATTGATGACCGTATGGAGGTTGTCGCGGTGCCGGGCGATCCGGCGGTCGGCCCAGTCCGCGGCGGTGTCGCCGTCTGGCAGGGTCAGAAACCGCGACCGGCTGACCGCCTCGACATAGGCCTGAAAGCCGAGCCCGGGCCGAAGCTGTTCGCGCACATCGGGCATCTGCATCACGAAACGGCTGTTGCACAGCACCAGATGGTCGGCCTCGTCGAAAAGCGCAAAGCCTTCCTGCAGCGTCTCGATGGCATTGGCCAGATCGGCGCGGGCGGCCTCGGTCGCGCGGTTCGCCGCGGCCAGACGCGCATTCGATTCGTTGAGCAGGTCGAGCGCGTGTTCAAGCTCGTCGGTGCGGGCGCGCACCTCGTCCTCGAGCAGGACAGCGCGGTCGGTCAGCGACGGGCCCGTGGGCTCGGACGCGCCTCGTCCGGTCAGAAGCGTCGCGATCCGGTGGACCCGGTCCTCCCGGTCCTCGGGCGGTTCCGGCGGGCGGATCAGGCGGTCGGACATGCGGAAATCCGCGCGGCGGTGGTGCATCGGACCTGTCCTCGGCCCGGTATCGCGGTGCGGTCCATGCATCTCCTCCCAAAGACGACGTCCCATCAAGCGCCCCGGCAGGTTCCGGGGCCGATTGGCCTGCAGCTAGCTCGGGTCGGTCATCACCCCGGAGAAGCTGGCTTCCTGGGCGATCAGGACCGCCTGGGTCCGGCTTTGGACCCCGAGCTTGCGCATGATGGCCGTAACATGGGCCTTTACCGTGGTTTCGGCAATGGAGAGGTCGAAGGCAATCTGCTTGTTCAGCTTGCCCGCGCAGATCAGTTGCAGGATGCGGCCCTGCTGCGGCGTCAGCAGCGCGAGCCGCCGGATCGCGTCGTCGCGGGCCGGTGCGCCGGTTTGATCGCTCAGAACCACGCCGTCCGGCACGTAGACCTCGCCCTCGGCGATCGTGGCGAAGGCGGCCCGGAACACGTCGCGGGGGCTGTGCTTGGGCACGAAGCCGGCCGCGCCCGCCCGGATCGCTGTGCCGATCAGCCTGGGGTCGGCCATCGAGGACACGACCACGACCGGGGTCTCTCCGACCGCCGTCTTCAGCCGGATCAGCCCGTCGAGCCCGGTGACATCGGGAAGGTTCAGATCGAGCAGCACGATATCGGGCCGCGGCGCCTGGCCGAGCCGCGAAAGCGCATCCTCCAGGTGATCGCTGGTCTCGACCCGTGCGATGCCCACGGCCGATTTCAGCGTCATCGACAGCGCGTCGCAGAAAAGCGGATGGTCGTCGATCACCATCGCCGTGTCGAAGCGGCGGGGCGCGGGTCCTGCGGCCGGGCGGTTCTGGACGGCGGTCATGGCCCTTGGGTCTCCCGGCTGGTTGCGGTCTGGCGGAGCCTAGCATGCGGGCGGCGCCGCGCCCATCGGCACCAAGGTCGGACCGGCGGGTTGGGCAGGCGACCGCGCCGGCAGTATGACGGGGGATATAATCCCTTGGTCGAATAGCAACCGAGGCGCGGGCACCCTAGGCTGGGTGCGAAGAGGGGGCTCAAGATGAAACTCGCTGCAACGCATGATATTGCCGCGCCGCGCGCGACCGTGTGGGAGGCATTGCTGACCGACGAGGTGCTGAAGGCCTGCCTGCCGGGCTGTCAGGAGCTGTCGGGCAATCCCGAGGACGGGTTCGAGGCGACGGTTCTGCAGAAGATCGGCCCGGTCAAGGCGACCTTCAAGGGCCATGTGACCCTCAGCGACATGGAGGAACCTTCGGCACTGACCCTGTCGGGCGAGGGCAAGGGGGGCGCTGCGGGCTTTGCCAGGGGCGCGGCCCGGGTGACGCTGGAGGAGATCTCCGAGGGCACGCGGCTCGGCTACGAGGTCGAGGTCGAGGTCGGCGGAAAGCTCGCGCAGCTCGGCAGCCGGATGATCCACGGCGTGGCGCACAAGCTGAGCGATCAGTTCTTCACCCGCTTCAAGGAGGTCGTCGAAGGCCCCTCGGAAACGGACGAGGCGGGCGCCGAACCAGAGGGCGCGGACCCGGCAGAGGATGCGCCGAAAGGCAAGGGCTGGCTCGGGCGGCTGATGACCCGCAAGGCCGAGGCGGAATGACAGGGACCCAGGGAGGATAAAAATGACCAAGGTCAGCATGAAGGTGAACGGCAAGCCCGTGTCGGGCGAGGTCGAGGGGCGGACGCTGCTGGTGTCTTTCCTGCGCGACACTCTGGGTCTGACCGGTACCCATGTCGGCTGCGACACCAGTCAGTGCGGCGCCTGCGTCGTGCATGTCGACGGCCAGGCGGTGAAATCCTGCACCATGTTCGCGGCCGAGGCCGAAGGCTGCGAGGTGACCACGATCGAGGGCATGGCCAATGCCGACGGATCGCTCTCGACGATCCAGCAGGCGTTTCAGGACCATCACGGGCTGCAATGCGGCTTCTGCACGCCGGGCATGGTGATGTCGGCGGCAGCGCTTCTGGCCGGGACGCCGAAACCGACCGAGGCCGAGATACGGCATTATCTCGAAGGCAATATCTGCCGCTGCACGGGCTACCACAACATCGTCAAGGCGATCCTCGCGGCATCGGGCCAGGATGTCAGCGACATCGGCGGCGACGCCATCGCCGCCGAGTAACGCGAACACGAATTTTCGCAGAAAATTCGGACCGATCTTTCGCAGAAAGATCGTATCAGGGAGGAAAAAATGCCGAAAGATCACGGCATCGGCGCCAGCTCGAAGCGGCGCGAGGACAAGCGGTTCCTCACCGGCAAGGGCCGCTATACCGACGACATCAACCTGCCCGGGCAGGCCCATGCCTGGTTCGTGCGCTCGCAGGTCGCCCATGGCCGCCTGACCGGGGTCGACACATCCGCCGCCGAGGCCATGCCCGGCGTGCTGCGCGTCTTCACCGGCGCCGATTTCGAGGGGGTGGGCGGTCTGCCCTGCGGCTGGCTGGTGACCGACCGCTTCGGCCAGCCGATGCAGGAACCCGGCCACCCGGTGCTGGCCCGCGGCAAGGTCCGCCATGTCGGCGACCCGGTTGCCGTCGTCGTCGCCGAAACCGCCGAACAGGCCCGCGATGCCGCCGAGGCGGTCGAGGTCGAGATCGACGAGCTTCCGGCCGTGCTCGACATGAAAGCCGCGCTCGACCCCGACGCGCCCCTCGTCCATGACGAGCTGAAGAACAACCTCTGCTACGACTGGGGCTTCGTCGAGGAAAACCGCGCGGCGGTCAACGCCGCCTTCGAGACCGCCGCCCATGTCACCACCCTCGATCTGGTGAACCAGCGGCTCGTGCCGAACGCCATGGAGCCGCGCGTGGCCCTGGGTGATTTCAACCCCGCGACCGAGGACTCGACGCTATACACCACCTCGCAGAATCCGCATGTGATCCGGCTGCTGATGGGCGCCTTCGTGCTGGGCATCCCCGAACACAAGCTGCGCGTCGTCGCCCCTGACGTGGGTGGCGGCTTCGGCTCGAAGATCTTCCACTATGCCGAGGAAGCCTTCTGCACCTTCGCCGCGAAACAGCTGAGGCGCCCGGTGAAATGGACCTGCACCCGGTCCGAGGCCTTCATCTCTGACGCCCATGGCCGCGACCATGTCACCCGGATCGAACTGGCGCTGGATGCCGAGGGCCGTTTCCAGGCGCTCCGGACAGAGACCCATGCCAATATGGGGGCCTATCTCTCGACCTTCGCCCCCTCGATCCCGACCTGGCTGCACGGCACGCTGATGGCGGGCAATTACAAGACCCCGCTGATCTACGTGAACGTCAAGGCGGTCTTCACCAATACCGTGCCGGTCGATGCCTATCGCGGTGCCGGGCGGCCCGAGGCCACCTTCCAGCTGGAACGGGTCATCGACAAGGCCGCGCGCGAGATGGGGATCGACCCGGTCGAGCTTCGGCGGCGGAACTTCATCACCGAATTTCCCTACGCGACCCCCGTCGCCGTCGAATATGACACCGGCGATTACAACGCGACCCTCGACAAGCTGCTGGAGATCGCCGACGTCGCGGGTTTCGAGGCGCGCCTTGCCGACAGCAAGTCCCGCGGCATGCTCCGCGGGCTCGGGCTCAACTGCTATATCGAGGCCTGCGGGATCGCACCCAGCCAGCTTGTGGGCCAGCTCGGCGCGCGCGCCGGGCTTTACGAAAGCGCGACCGTCCGGGTCAACGCCACCGGCGGGCTGGTGGTGATGACCGGCTCGCACAGCCACGGGCAGGGGCACGAGACCACCTTCGCCCAGGTCGTGGCCGACATGATCGGCATCGGCGAGGACATGGTCGAGATCGTCCATGGCGACACCGCCAACACGCCGATGGGCATGGGCACCTACGGGTCGCGCAGTCTTGCCGTGGGCGGCTCGGCGATGGTCAGGGCGACCAACAAGATCATCGCCAAGGCCAAGAAGATCGCGGCCCACCTGATGGAGGCCGCGCCCGAGGATATCGAGCTGAAGGACGGCAAGTTCTCGGTCGCGGGCACCGACAAGTCGGTGGCCTGGGGCGATGTCACCCTCGCGGCCTATGTCCCCCACAACTACCCGCTGGAGGAACTCGAGCCGGGGCTCGAGGAAACCGCCTTCTACGACCCCAACAACTTCACCTATCCCGCGGGCGCCTATGCCTGCGAGGTCGAGGTCGATCCCGAGACCGGCAAGGTCACCGTCTGTTCCTTTGCCGCGGCCGACGATTTCGGCAATATCGTCAACCCGATGATCGTGTCGGGTCAGGTCCATGGCGGGATCGCGCAAGGTATTGGCCAGGCGCTGCTGGAGGCCGCGTCCTACGACGACTACGGCCAGCTTCTGTCGGGCTCCTACATGGACTACGCCATGCCGCGCGCCGACGATGTGCCGTTCTACCGCGTCGATCATTCCTGCGCGACGCCCTGCACCCATAACCCGCTGGGCGTGAAGGGGTGCGGCGAGGCGGGCGCCATCGGATCGCCGCCCGCGGTGGTCAATGCCGTGGTCGATGCGCTGCAGCGCGCGGGCCACACCGGCGTCACCCATATCGACATGCCGCTAACGCCCGCGCGCGTCTGGGCGGCGATGCAGGGCTGAGGAGAAGACCATGTATGCGTTCGAAATCGACCGTCCGACCACGCTCGACGCGGCCGTCACGGCGCTGGGGCAGGAAGAGGCGCAGGCGCTTGGCGGCGGGCAGACCCTGATCCCGGCGCTCAAGCAGCGGCTGGCCAGCCCCGCCCGGCTGGTCAGCCTGACCGGCATCGACGACCTGAAAGGCATCTGCGTGGCCGATGACGGCGCGCTTTGCATCGGCGCGGCGACGTCCCATGCGACGGTGGCGGCCGAGGCGGCGGCGACCTACCCGGCGCTGGCCGATCTGGCCGCCCATATCGGCGATCCGGCGGTGCGCAACCGCGGCACCATCGGCGGATCGCTGGCCAATAACGACCCCTCGGCCTGCTATCCGGCGGCGGTGCTGGCCTCACGCGCCATGATCCGGACCAATACCCGCGAGATCGCGGCCGACGACTATTTCGAGGGCATGTTTGCGACCGCCCTGGAAGAGGGCGAGATCATCACCGAGGTGCGCTTTCCGCTGCCCGAACAGGCGGCCTATGTGAAATTCGCCCAGCCGGCCTCGCGCTTCGCGCTGGTGGGCGTCTTCGTCGCGCGGTTCGCGGACGGGGTGCGGGTGGCCGTGACCGGCGCCTCGGAAGACGGGGTCTTCCGCTGGACCGAGGCCGAGGCCGCGCTGTCGGACGATTTCCGGCCCGAAGCGGTGGCGGGGCTGAGCGTCGACCCCGAGGGCATGATCGGCGATCTGCACGGCTCGCCCGACTACCGCGCGCATCTGATCCGGGTCCTGACCGGGCGGGCGGTCGCGGCTGCGGCGGCCTGAGGCGCGGCTTCCGGGTCCGGGCCGTTTCGACGCAGGGGGCGGGCTGAGACCGGTCGCCTCAATCGACGGCTTCGGCCCTCCGGGAACGGGGAGCCCCTGGTTATGGCCCGGATGCCGAGTCGCCCGAAAAAGCGCGTTTCCCGGGCCTGATCACCGTGGTGCCGTCGTGACGGCTCTTTCGGTGCTTTCGAGAAGATCGGGCCGGTGATCCCTCGTGCTGCGCCTCGGCTTACGCCGATATCCGGCCAGATCTCTGGAACGGCCCGCTCCATGCAACATGTCTGGTCCGGCGCCGGGGCGTCGCGGGGAAGAGGCTTCGAACAGGTCAGCGGAAAAAGGCGGCCCCCGGTCCCGAAATCGGGGCCGGGGGCCGGTCTGTCCGGGGCCGCGCAAGGGGGGAGGACGCGGAGGCCCGGACGAAAATCAGGCGCTGATCTGACGCTCGGGGGCGGGGGTGCCCTCGACCAGCTGGCTGACCATGGCGGCGATGCTTTCCTGGGTGGCGTTGAGACGTTCGAGCACTTCCTCGAGGCCGTCCTTCCGTTCGCCGCCGCCCTGGCCCGCCATCAGTTGTTCCGAAAGCGCGGTGACGAGGCTTGACAGCGCATCGATCTCGATGGCGCGGGCGGCGATGTCATCGGCGCTGACGCTGCCCTCGGGCTGGGTTTCGGCGAGGCGTTCGATCCGTTCGATCAGCGCGGCGATCTCGCCCGAATGCGACGATTGCACCTCGGTCAACCGATCTGCAATGGCCTCGATCCGCTGATCCACCGCGTCGAGCGCGTCGCCAAGGCTGGCGCCATCGGCAGGGGGCGCGGCGGACGCGGCCGCCTGCCCGGCAAGCCCCTCGAGAGCGGCCTCGATCCGGGACACGGCGGCCTCGACCCGCTGGAGCCCTTCGGCAAGACGGCCCTGTTCGGCTTCGACCCGGGCCAGCCCGGCCTCGATCTGCGAAATCCGCGTGCCGAGGCTTTCGCCCGGATCGGACTCGGCCGAACCGGCCTCGCCGTCGCGCTGACCGCACAGCATGAATTCGATCAGGTCGAGCCGGTCCATGATCTGGTCAAGCCCGGTGTCGCCGCCGGTCGGACCTTCGGTCCCGGTCCCGGGATCGAGCTCCGCAGTCTCGGCGCTGTCGGTGTCCAGACCGGCACCGATATCGTCGGGCGCGCTATCCGTCAGGGCGTCGATCGCTGCGGATTCCTGCGCGAGCTCCGGGGCGTCGTCTTCGGCCGTCTCGCCAGGAACGTCGAACGCTGCGTCGGACGGGTCCTCGGCCATGTCTTCGAGGCCCATGTCTTCGAGGCCCACGCCTTCGAGTCCCGTGTCCACAGAACCGGTGTCTTCGGGACCCATCTCGTCGGAGACGAGGTCCTCGGAGGCCTCGGCAGGCATGCCTTCGTCCTCCAAAAGCATGTCTTCGCCCACCGTGTCGAGCGAGTCGTCTTCAGCGGCGTCGAGATGGAACTCGTCGGCACCGAATTTCATCGACTCGGCCACGGTTTCCACGGCACCGAGAGCGACACCCTCGTCCATCTCTGCGGCCGTCTCGTCGTCGGCGGGCCTCCCGGACCCGGTCAGGTCCATCGGGGCCTCGTCAGAGAGGCCTTCGTCCACATCCCCGGCCATCGCATCGGCGCCGAGCGGTTCGGCGTCACCCGGCTCGGCCGGCACGTCGAGCCCGGTCTCTTCCGCACCGGCCTCATCGAGCGCGGGAAAGTCGGTGTCCGGCAGGTCCGGATCGGACTCCGGAACATCGGCCCCGGCAAGGTCGGTGGCCGGGCTGTTCCCAAGGGCGTCTTCCACGTTCCCGGCGCCGAGGTCAAAGCTGTCTTCGGCAAGGTCCTCGACGGTTTCATCGGTCGCTTCGGGCGGCATCTCTTCGGACGCCGAGTCCTCTGCCATGGCGTCCGCATCGGCCGTGTCCGTTCCATCCGTCTCGGCGAGCTCGACCTCGGCCGCCGGGTCGGACGGCAATTCGGCGGGGGCGAGATCGGTCAGGCGGAAGGGATCGAGCCGCAGGAAATTTGGGATCTCGCGCCGGAAGGTCAGCCCGACACCCTGACCGGGCATCATGACGGCCTCGACCCCCATCGCGCGCAGCACCCGCATCGCCGAGGCGGGCACGGCCTCGGGCGCGCCGCGGGACATGGTCAGAAGGTGGGTCGGCTGAGGCTCGACGGCGGCAGTCGCCTCCGCGGCCGCGGTGTCCGGGCCGGGAATCGCCGACGCCGGGGACATCTCGTTTGCAAAGCCAGTCACGGGATTCTCCCTGCTCATCAAGTCACTCCCGGTCCTACGCCGAATGGGTTACGAAAACCTTGAAGCCCGAGGGAAACCTGGCCGTATGCGTCCCGCTCAGGCGACGGAGGAGGCGCCGGGGTCCCGGCCCCGTCCCATCTCGCCCTCGCTCAGCCGGGCGCAAAGGTCCTTTGGCGCGAGCGGGCGGGCGAAATGAAAGCCCTGCAGGGTGTGGCAGCCGAGGGCCGCCAGAATCTCGGCATGGGCGGCGGTCTCGACCCCTTCGGCGGTTACCCCGATCCCGAATGTGTGGCCGATATCGACGATGCTGCGCACCAGTTGGCGGGCGCGCTCGGTCCGGGTGACGGGGACGATCAGCCGCTGGTCGATCTTCATCACGTCGGGCGCGAGCTGCATCAGCCCCACCACCGATGCGTGGCCCGATCCGAAATCGTCGATCTCGATCCCGAAGCCGTGGTCGCGCAGAAGATCGACGTGAAACCCGAATTCGTCGGTCTGTTCCTCGACCAGCACGCTTTCGAGGATCTCGATGGCGATCCGGGTCGGGCCGATGTCGATGGCCGCCGCGATGCCCGGCAGGTCGGTTTCGCGCAGCTGCGCGACGCCCGCGTTGAACGAGACCTTGGGAATGTCGAAGCCCGCGCGGTTCATGGCGGCGACCTCCTGCAAGCCCTTGCGATAGATGATGCGGTCGATTTCGGGCATCATCGACATCTGCGCGGCCAGGCCCAGAAAGGCGGCGGGCGGCAGGATGCCGCGCACCGGATGGTGCCATCTTGCAAGCGTCTCGACCCCGACAAGCGCGCCGGAGACGGCGTCGAACTGGGGCTGGAAATAGGGCAGGAATTCTTCGTTCAGGACGGCCCGCTCGATCTCGACGGCGAGCCTTCGCTTTTCCTGGACGTCGCGATGCAGATCGGGCGTGTAAAGCGTGATCGCGCTGCGCCCGCCATCCTTCGAGGCGTAAAGCGCGGCGTCGGCGCTGACCAGAAGCGCGCCGATGTCGACCAGCCCGTCGCCCGTGCCGCAAATGCCGAAACTGGCACCGATGCGGCAGGTCTTGTTCTGGTACGGGATATCGCGGCCGATTTCGTTGCGCAGACGGTCCGCCAGGCGTATCGCGTCGTCGGTATCGCGGCCCGGTCCCAGCACGATCACGAATTCGTCGCCGCCGATCCGGGCCGGGACATCGCCCGGATCCGTGCCCTCGCGCAGGATCTCGGCGACCCGGATCAGGACATGATCGCCGGCCGCGTGGCCATGGGTGTCGTTGACGTTCTTGAAATGATCGAGGTCGATGCGGACCACGCTGCGCGGGTCGCCTTCGGGGTCGATCCCGGCGAACAGGCGCTCGAGGGCGCGGCGGTTCGGCAGGCCGGTAAGGCTGTCATGCAGCGCCTGGTGTTCAAGCTCGTGCCGGGCGCGCTCAAGCTCGCCCTCATAGGTCTTGCGCCGGGTGATGTCGGTCGAGATCGCGGCAAAGCGGATGACCCGGCCATCGGCGTCGAAAATCGGCGTGATGCTGAGATGGGCCCAGAACGGTGTGCCGTCGCGGCGGTAGTTCAGGATCTCGGCGCGGACAGGTTCCTTGCGCGCGATGGCCTCGCGCAGGCGCCGGCCGGCCGCCGGGTCGGTGCCGGGGCCCTGCAGCAGGGTATCGGCATCGCGGCCCAGCACCTCCCGGGCGGTGTAGCCGGTCAGCGCCAGGAAGGCGGGATTGGTCCAGACGATGCGCCGCTGGGCGTCGGAGACCACGATCGAGTCGCTCGACATGCGGGCGATCTGCGCGAGTTCGGTCAGTTCGTCCCGGCTGGCGGCCAGATCGCGGCGGCTTTGTTCCAGCGCGCGGTGCGGGGCGACGATGAAGCGGCGGCCGGCAAATCCCATCGCCACGAACGGCACCAGAAGAGCCAGCCCGGTGAACAGCACGACCTCGCGCCCCATCTCGCGGGCGAGCCGCCCGGTCAGCCGGGTATTGCGCTCGATCACGACGAAGAAGTCGGTGCCCGCGACCGGGGCGGCGATCAGGTCGTCGCGATGGCCGGTCCAGTCGGCATACATCGCGACCTGAAAGGCGGTGGCCAGCCGGGTCTTGGCGGAGACCGCGTCGCCGGTCAGCACGCGGCTGAGATCGAGGTGCTTTTCGATCACCAGCATGCCGCGCGGCTGGCCGCCCGCGAAGACCGGGATCGACATCAGGAAGGCCGAGTCAGCGCTGTTGCCGCCGTGGCCGGGGCGATACGAGATCAGGGGTTCGCCGCCGATGCGGCCGACGGAAAGCTGGCTGAGCCCTTGCCGCGTTTCGGCCAGGCCGAAGACCGGACGCACCATCACCCCCGGGGTTCGAAGCCGGACCGTCCCGTTGCGGTCGAAAAGCAGAACCTGAGCGGTGACCCCGTCGCTCAGCCGCTCGAGCGCGCGGCGCATCCGGGTGGTCCGGGCCGCCGCGTCAGAGCTGAGATAGGCGCCCGTTTGCGGCGCGTGGGCCAGCGACAGGGCATCGGCCAGCACCAGGCTCAGCGTGTCCTGCACCGATCCTGCCCGGGTCTGGGCCTGGGTTTCGAGCGCGGCCAGGTGCAGCTTGTGGAGCGCCGGGACGGCAACAAGCCACAGCGCCGCCGCGATCGCGGCCAGCGCGGTGAGGTAACCCGCAGCGGTCAGCAGCACGAACCGGCGGCCGACATTGACCCCGGCCAGCACGGCAGAGAGCGAGCCGGTCACGGTACCGACGCGTCGGCGGGGCGCGGATCGGGCGCGGGGGCGCGGAAAGAGCAGGGGCACAGCATTTGCGGTTCGTCTTTTGTTCCGCGGGCGATCCTGCGGCAGCGGGTTTTGCACAAGCTTAACGTCCCCCCGGAAATCCATGAAAATTCGACTGATCCCGTTCCAGTTCCGGGGCAAGCGGCGCGGTTGCCGCGGAACGGACCGGCGCGCCCCCTTGCCTTGACGGAAAGGGCAGGTCACACTTGCGTCATCCGGTCCGGGGGGACCGCTTTGACGAGGCGAGGGACGGATGCGCTTTGCTTGGCTGGCCGCGACGGCGGCTTTGCTGTCGGTGTCGGCCACGGGGGGGATCTGCCAGCAGGCGGCGCCGACCGGCCTTGATCTGACCGCTGAGGATGTTCAGGATCTGTCGCAGCAGGCAGCCTCTTACCGGCGCATCATCGCAGCGCTTTCCGAAGAAAGCGCCCAGGCCGAGGCGGTGCTGACGCGGACCCAGGACCGGCTTCGGACGGCGCTGAACGAGTTGGCGGAGGCCGAGGCGCGGCTTGAGGACCTGACCGGCCGTCAGGCAGAGGCTGAGGACCGCCTCGCGGCGACCGGGGCCGCGAAAGCCGAACTGTCCGATCTGACCGCAGAGATCGAGGCCGCGCGGGCGGTGCTGGCAGAGCTTGCGACCGAGCGCGACCGTCTGAACGCCGGGACAGAAGAGCTGAGGACGGCGCAGGCCGATGCGGCGGCAGGTCTGCAAGAGCTTCAGACCAGGGTGGCAACGGCAACCGAGGCCGCCGAGGCGGCGGACCGCAGGGCGGCCGCGACCCGGGCCGAACTGGACCGTCTGAGCACCGAGGCCGAGACGGCGCGGCGCGAGGCGGCCGAACTTGCCGAGGCGGCCAGGGCCGCCCGGGCCGAGGCAGAGGCAGAGGCGGCGTCCGGGGCCGAGGCCGAAGCGGCGCTGGCCGAGGACAATCGAAGCGCCAGCGCCCGCCGCGACGAGGCTCAGGCGGCGGCCGAGCGCGCCGAGGCCGAACAGGCGGCCGCCGAGGCGCTGCTGGCGGCCACCCGCCAGAAGATCGAGGACATGGCGCCCCGGCTGGCCGAGGCCGAGGCCGCGATCCGGGAGGCCGACGACGCCCGGGCCGGGACCGGGGCCGCCACGGCCGCGCTGAAAGACATCGAGGACCGGACCGAGGCGGCTCGGTCCGCACTCGCCGCGGCCGAAGGCCGGATCGCCGAGACCGAGGCCGCACTTGAGGCGCGACGGGCGGATCTGGCCGCCGCCGAAGCCGCCGCGCGCGAGGCCGGAGCGGCGGCGGACGCCGCAAGAGCCGCGCGCCGGCAGGCCGAGGCCGGGGCCCAGGAGGCGACGGGCCGCCTGACCGGGATCGAGACCGCGCTTGAGGAGGCGATGGCGGCCGAGGCCGAGGCGCGCGACCGGGCCGAGGCGGCGCGCGCGGCGGCCGCGACCGCCGAAGCCGAGGCTGCCGCCCTGGCAGACCGGGTCCGCGCCGCGGGGGCAGAGAAAGACGCGCTCCAGGCCGAGATCGCCAAAGCGCGCGCGACGCTCGACCGGTTGCGGCAGGACACCGAGGCCGCCACGCGGATGCGCGATCAGGCCCGGGCCGAGGCCGATACCGCGATGGCCGATGGCCGTGCCCGGGCGGCCACCCTCGTCGAAGAGGCGCGCGCGATGGCCGAGGAACGCGAGCAGGCCGCCGAAGCCCGGGTCGCCGGACTTGAGGCCCGCGCGACCCGGCTTGCCTCCGACATCGAGGCCGCGCGCCGCCTGCTTCCGGACGCGTCCCAAACAGGGACCGGCACCTCCGGTCCCGAGACCCCGGCCGCGGCGGCCGTGATGGCTCCGTCGTCGCCCGCCCCTGGGGCGCGGCCCGCCTATCGCGCGGGGCCTGCGCCCTCGGGCGATGCCGTCGCCCGCGCGGTGGCCGCGGCCACCGGCCTGCAAGAGGCCAGTCCGGCCGAACGCGCCGAGCTGGAACGCCTGCTTGGCGAGGGAATGTGCGCGCCCGACGCGCTTCGCACCGTGTTCGGCGGGATCAACCGCCAGACGCTCGTTTCGCTGATCCGCGGTCTCGGCCGGTGTTAACGCCTGCCCCTGCGCAGAGGAGTGTTTGAGAATGTCCCTTTTCCATCGGTCCCGGCGCGCCATTTTCGCCCTGCGCGACGGGGGTCTGGCAGGGCTTGCGCTGGCGGGCCTTGTTGCCGCCGGGCCCGCCTTTGCCCAGCAGTTCGAGAAAAACATCCTGACCGGCGGACCGACCGGCACCTATATCCAGTTCGGCCGCGACATCGCCCGCATCGCCGGGGAGTGCGGCATCGTTCTGAACGTGCGCGAAAGCGCGGGGTCGCTGGAAAACTTCGTCGGCGTGCGGCAGCGCAGCTTTACCCAGTTCGGCATCGTCCAGAGCGACGTGCTGGAATATCTGCGCACCTATGCCTCGAACGATCCCGAGATCGCCCAGACCATCGCCGGGGTGCGGATCGCCTTTCCGCTTTACAATGAAGAGGTTCACCTGCTGGCCCGGTCCGATATCGGCAACCTCGCCGATCTGGCGGGCAAGCGGGTCGCGGTGGGGGTCGAGGACAGCGGCACCTATGTGACGGCGACGCTGGTGCTCGACCTGACCGAGGTCGCGGCCGAGCGCGTGACCATCGGCCCCGACGAGTCGCTGCGGCAGCTGCTGGCGGGCGAGATCGACGCCTTCTTCTATGTGGCGGGCGCGCCCACCAGGCTGTTCCAGGATCCCGGGATTTCCGCCGAGCGGTTCCATCTGCTGGCGCTGACCGATCCGGTGCTGCAGGCGGTCTATACGCCCGCCACGATCGCCGCCGACACCTATCCTTTCCAGAGCGATCCGGTCGAGGCGGTGGCGGTCAAGGCGGTGCTGATGACCTATGAATACCAGATCGGCAAGAACGGCTATCACCGCGCCAGCTGCGACGCGGTGCGCAGCATCTCGCATCTGGTGCTGGCGCAGTTCGCCGAGCTGAAAGAGACCGGCCATCCGAAATGGACGCAGGTCGACCTGACCGACATTCCGCCCGGCTGGGAGGTCGGGGCCTGCGTGAACATGGGGCTCGATCCGGAATTCACGCTGCCCTGCACGCGCAACACGGCCCCTGCGGCCGAACCGGCGATGAGTGCCGCGAACGCGACCTACCGCCGCCGGATCTGCGACGCCATCGGGGGCTGCTGAGGCCCTGTCTTCGCGGCCCCTGCATCCGGGAAAGGGCTATTCCGGGGTCAGCGGCTGCCACTCGGTCGGGGCGCCGGTGCCCGCCCGCACCCGCCACCAGGCCAGCGCGGGCCGGGAGGGCAGGGCGATCCGGGCGGCGGTCAGCGGCGTTGCGAAGACCGCCGAGGGCGGCCCCGGCTCGGGCGCCAGTTCGACCACGAAGGGTCCGCTTCCCTGCCAGACCAGTTCGGCCACGCCGTCGGACAGGGCCGAGGCCAGCGGCCAGGCCTGGGCGCGCTCGGGTTCGGCCGGGCGCTCGGGCAGGTCCGACAGCCTCGCCCGTGCGGCGTCGACCTCGACCGAGGCCGTCATGTACCATTGCCGCGCGGTGTCGAGGTCGCGGCCCACGCCGTCGCCGACCTCGTAGATCTGGCCCAGATAATAGGCCGCCCGGGCCTGACCGTTCACCGCGGCGCGGGAATAGGCGATGGCGATGTCGAGCAGGTCGGTGCTGGCCAGAGCCTGCCGATAGAGGCGCTGTGCGGCGCGCGGATCGGACGGGGCCGCATGCAGCGTGACGGGCGGCACGGCTGCGGCGGCCAGCGCCGCGGCCGGGGGCTTCGGGGCCGGACGCGTGGCGGCGGTGGCCGACAGGCCGATCAGCGGCTCGGCCCCGGTTTCGTCGATCCGCCGGGTCAGCGCGGCAAGCCGCAGCTCGGCCTCGGCGATCCGGTCGCGCAGCCCGGCCAGACCGGCTTCGGCGCGCGCGGCCTCGGACCGGGCGGTATCGCGGCGGATTTCGGCCGTGCCGGCCTCGGCACTGGCGGCGCGAAGCCGCGTTTCGATGGCGTCAAGCTCGGTCCGGGTCGCGGCAAGGCGGCTCTCGGCGGCCACGAGCCGGGCTTGGGTATCGTCGAGCCGCCGCGCGGCTGCGCGGGCCTCGGCATCGGCGGCTCCGGCGGCGGCGCGGGCCTCGGCCAGCCGGTCGGACAAAGGCGCAAGGGCGGCGTCGGGTCCGATGCCCGCCGCTTGACCCGAGGCGGCCAGTCGCGGTTCGTGGGTGCCGGGCTCCGCGGCGGGATCGCGCCCCGGACCGGTCAGAAGCGCCAGCGCGCCCAGGCTTGCAGCAAGGCCGATCCCGGCCCCGGCAAGGGCGGCGATGGCACGCCCCCCCCGGCTGCGCCTGCTGGCAGGTACGGCCGGGGCCGCGGCGGGCGGCGCGGCGAGGGGGGCGAGGGGGGCGGGGGACGGCTTCGCCGAGATCCGGTCCGTCATCGGCGCGGCCGGTGTCGCCGGTGCCGTCGGTGCCGCCGGTGCCGCCGGGGACGGTGCGGGGTCGGACGGGAGATGAAACTGGATCGTGTCGGGCAGGCTTGGCGGGTGTGCCGCGGTCGTCCCGGCCATGGGATCGGCTTCGGGCGCGGGGCCGGACCGATCCGCGGGAGCCGCGTCAGGGGACGCCCCGGGCGGCATCGGCGCGGGGCCGGCCGGGCGGGCGGCATGGGGCGCGGCATGGGGCGCGGGACGGGGCATCGCCTGCGGCCCGCCCGCATCGGGCGTCTCGAAGACGCAGCTGTCGGCGCCGGACGGGTCGGTCCAGTCTGCCAGAACGCTGCGCACCAGCGCCGCATCGGGCCGGGGCTGGCGCGCGGCGAAGGCTGCATTCAGGCAGCGGTCGCACAGCACGTTGACCAGGCGCGGGACGCCCTGGGCCTGACCATGGATCAGCGCCATGGCATCGGCATCCAGCAGCGTCCCGGCGGAACCTCCGGCCGCCGCAATCCGGGTGCGGATATAATCGGCGGTCTCGGCCGCGGTCATCGGTTTCAGCCGGACCACGCTGTCCTCGGCGAGGCTCAGGAAGGACGGGCGGGCCTGGGACAGGTGCGGTTCGAGATCGGGCAGCCCGGCCAGCACCACCTGAAAGGCCGCGCCGTCGCCCCGGTCGGGATGCGCCACCCGGTCGAGCATCTCGAGCCCGCAATCCGAAAGGCCCTGCGCCTCGTCGATGGCCAGCAGCGGCAGCCTGCCCGCGGCGCGGATATCGGCCAGCACGGTTTCGACCCGGGCCAGCAGCGTATCGAGATCGGCCGCGCCCGCCTCGGCGCCGAAGGCCGAGAGGATCCAGCGCAGGAGCGCAGGACCGTCGCCGGTGGGGTTGGTCTGGAAGGCCGGGCGGAAGATGTCGGCCAGCGTCTCGTCGCGCAGAAGCGCGCGCAAGAAGGTGGTCTTGCCGGTGCCGGTATCGCCCAGCACCAGCGCCAGAGGCGCGCCGTCGATCAGCGCCAGCCGGAGGCGTTCGAAATCATGCCAGTGCGGGTCGGTCCAATGCACGGACCCCTCGCATGGCGCGACGCCGAACGGTCGGTGCGCCAGCCCGAAGAATGCATCGTACATGGGTGATGCCGTGTCCCTCTTACCACCTTTCCGATAATGCGTGAACGCGCCCGTCAGGTCGAGTCCCGTGCGCAGGCGGTGCGGCGATTGGCCAAAGAGGGGGGCGGCGCCGGGACCGGCAAGGGCGCCGAAGCGCCCTCCGGCACCGCTCCGGCACCGGGCCGGGGGGCGCGGGGATGGGCCGGTCAGGCCAGCAGCCAGGCCCGGGCGGCGGGATAGTCGTCCTCGTCGAAATACTTGGTCTTGGCGTCCAGCACCATCGGCAGGACGGTTTCCGCAAGCTTCATCCAGGACTTGTCGCCGACCACCGCGATCCGGTAGGGCTGGCGGCGGTGATGGCGGATCAGGCCCAGATGCTCGCCCACCGCCGCCGGACCCTGCCAGCCCTCGAAGCGGCGCAGGTCCACCATCAGGCGATAACGGTCATGGGCCGCGCCATAGGCGTCGAGATCGGGGGTGCGGGCCTTGTAGGAGGCACTGTCGAGCCGGCCGATCAGCTGCACCTCGAGCGCGTCCTCGCCGATTTCCTCGACATGCAGCGCCCCGAGGGATTCGCGCAGCCAGAGCCGCGCCTCGTCGCGCTTGTCGAGATCGAAGGTGCGGACCGGGCAGGGCAGGGTAAAGCCGAACATCCGCACCCCGGCCTCGATCTTGTCATTGTCGGTGACGACGGCGATCTTCTCGAAGCCGCGCCAGTGCTTCAGGCCCAGCCGGGCATCGGCCAGCAGCGCGCCGGGGGAATAGCCGTCGAAATCGGGGCCGATCTGGTAGAGGAGCCGCACCGGCACCCCCCAGTCGCGTGCCCTTGTGACGGCGGGGATCAGGACGGTTTCGTAATCCTGTTCGGTGACGCGCCCGGTCGCCCGGATTTCGAGAAGGCCTTCGGCGGTTTCTTCGGTAATGTCGATCATGGTTCGGAAATCCTCACTGATGACGGTTTGAGGAATATGTAGGGACGCAGCGCCGGGGGTCCATCCCCGGGCGGCGGAGAGGGATGGCAGACCCTTGTCATGGGTATTTTTGCCAAGAAGAAGAGGCAGGCCGGGGCTGTGGGGATCAGTTGGCCGGGCAGGGGCGGCAAAGCGCAGGGATGGTTGCCGTAAGCCGGGCCAGCCCGCCGGGCGTCCAGCCGAAGGCCGCAAGGCGGTCGCAGCGCATGGCGCTGACAGCCGCGTCCGAGCGGGGTGGCAGCGGATGGGGAATGCCCTCGGCCTCGGCGACCAGCGCCAGGAGGTCATGGCGGTCGAGCAGGATATCCGAGACGTTGAAGACCCCGCGCGCGCCCGCGTCGCGCAGCAGCCGGGCGGCGGCGGCCAGATCCGCGCCATGGACCTCGGTGCCGCGGCGGGGCGCGATGGGGCGGCCCTGGCGGAAATCGTCGAAGAGCGTCTGCCATTTATGGGGGCGGCCGGGGCCTGCGGGTCCGTAGACGCCGGTGGCGCGCAGGGCGACCGGGGCGAAGCTGTCGGTGGCAAGCGACAGGAGCGCGGTTTCGGCCCGGGCCTTCACCTCGCCGTACAGCGTGTCGGGATAGGGCGTCAGCGGTTCCGTCAGCGCGGTGCCGGGCGGGTAATGGCCGTAGACCGCCCGGCTTGAGAGAAAGACGAGGTGGCGGAGCCCGGCCGCGCGCGCCGTCTCGAAAAGCGCGATCGAACCGTCGAGATTGGCGGCCGTGAAGCCCGCCGGATCGCCGCCCTCGCCGCCCCGATAGCGGCCGGGCAGATGGGCGAAGGCGCAATGAACGAGCGCGTCGAGGTTGGAGAGGTCGGGACGGTCGCCCAGCGCATAGGGGCGAAAGCCTGTCGGGGCCGAGAAAAACCCCGGCGGCGGCGGGGTGCGGCCGAGGATCGTGACCGGCTCGCCCCGGGCCAGCGCCTCTTCGACGAAGAAGCGCCCGACAAGGCCGGTCGCGCCGGTGACGGCAAGGCTCATGGCGCGGCCGGTCCGGGCAGGGTGGCGGGATCGGGGATGGTGGTGCCCTCGGCATAGGCGCGCCAGAGGTCGATCAGCGGCTTGAGGCGATCGGCCTTGGCATGGTCCTGCCAGGGCTTTTCATACTGGAAATGCAGCACGCGGATCTCGGGCCAGGACCAGAGGTCCGGCAGGGTGAACCACACATATTGCAGCATGTTGCAGAAGACCGGCAGCCCGTGCCAGTCGGGGAAAAACTCCTGCAGGAAGGTCTGGTCGGTCCGGCGCCAGAAGGCGCCCGGCGCATCGAGCCGGTCCATCATCGCCGCGAAGGTCGCCTGCGAGGGGCGCGCGGTAAAGACGCCCGAATTCATCCGGTGGAAATCGGCGAGGCTTTCATAGACGTTCGGGGCCGCGCAGAATTCGGGATAGTCGAAGAGCCGGTCGATATTCTGCAGGACCAGCGTGTCGGCATCGAGAAAGACCACACGGTCGTAGTCGAGCTGCCAAAGGCGCAGCTTGCAGAAATTGTCCAAAGGCGTGTGAAAGGCCGGTTTCTCGCCCTTGGTGAAGGGCGCCTCGCGGTGCAGCCTGTCGCGGGCATGGGCCGCGTTGAAGGCGGCCGAGGTGGGCAGCAGGTCGGTTTCGACCAGCCGCGCACCCAGATCGGCGAGCGGCGCGAGGCTGGCCGCGTCCACGCCGCCGGTATGCAGGACGCAGATATCGGCGCCGGTCCCCGACAGCGCCAGGGACCGGACCAGCGCCCTGGCCCCCAGCGCGAAATCGGCGTTGGTGACCAGGGTGACATAGGCATCGGGGCCGCCCGCCGGACGGGCGGGCCTGAGACCGTCGCTCACGAGACCGATTTCAGCCGCTTGCCTTCCGGATCGCGCTCGACCCGGCTGGCCAGATCGCGGGTCCAGGCCGAGACGCAGGGCACGCGCTTGCGGTCGACCCGGTGGGCGAATTTCTTCGCGATCTCGACCACCTCTTCCAGCAGGCCCTCCTGCAGGGTGATCGGGTCGAGCCCGAGGCCGAGGAAGTTGTCGTTTTTCACGATCAGCTCGTTCTCGGGGGCTTCCTTGCGGGGGTTCGGCAGATAGGCGATCCTGGCGCCGGTCATCTTGGCCACCAGCTCGGCCAGATCGCGGACCCGGTGGGTTTCGGTCATCTGGTTGAAGATCTTGACCCGCTCGCCCTTGGCGGGGGCATCCTTCAGCGCCAGCTCGATGCAGCGCACGGTGTCCTGGATATGGATGAAGGCGCGGGTCTGCCCGCCGGTGCCATGCACGGTCAGCGGATAGTCGATGGCGGCCTGGGCCAGGAAGCGGTTCAGAACGGTGCCGTAATCGCCGTCATAGTCGAACCGGTTCACCAGCTGCGGATGGCGTTTGGTCTGGTCGGTATTGGTGCCCCAGACGATGCCCTGATGCAGGTCGGTGACCCGCACCCCGTCGTTCTGGGCGTAGAACTGGAACAGGATCTGATCGAGCGACTTGGTCATGTGATAGACCGAGCCGGGCCGGGTCGGATACAGGATCTCCATCCCCTTGGACCCGCCGGGCGTGTCGATCGAGACGTCCAGATAGCCCTCGGGGATCGGCGCGCCGACCGTCGAATAGCCATAGACCCCCATCGTGCCCAGATGCACCAGATGCGCGTCGAGCCCGGTCTCGACCATCGCCACCAGCAGGTTGTGGGTGGCGTTGATGTTGTTGTCGACGGTGTAGATCTTGTGGCGGTCAGAGATCATCGAATAGGGCGCGGCGCGCTGCTCGGCGAAATGGATCACCGCGTCGGGGCGGTTTTCCGACAGCCAGTCGCGCAGGCGGTAATATTCCTTGGCGAGGTCGATCAGGTGGAAATGGATCTGCTCGCCCGAGGTTTCCTTCCAGATTCGGCAGCGTTCCTGGATCGAGTCCATCGGCGTCAGCGACTGCACGCCCAGCTCGGTGTCGATCCAGCGCCGGCTGAGGTTGTCGATGATGTGAATCTCGTGACCGAGGTTGGACAGGTGCAGCGAGGTCGGCCAGCCGCAGAACCCATCGCCGCCAAGAACCGCAATCTTCATCGACATCTCCTTTCGGGGTCAGAATACCGGCGGCGCCAGGCCGCCAACGCGCCGTCCGTTAGCGGACCGGCAAGGGGAAAGTCATTTGAAACTTTTGTGTCAGCGCCCACCCCTGCTCCATAGACATCACATATGGAACGGCTTTTCCACCCGGCGGCGGGCTGCGACCCTCTGCCTCGCCCCCGGACCGGAGGCCAACCGGGGCGGTCGGAGACCGGGCCGCGGTCCGCCCGGGGACCGGATCGGGGGCGGCGGGACGACTCGGGAACCGGACGCGGCGGTCTGCGTTGAAACAGAACCGGCCGGGCCGGGACAGCGTTGGGAAGGACAGGGACGGGCGCGATGGCCGGGGCGGCAAGCATACCCCTTGGGACGAAAGCGGCAGCCTTCTGGTGCATCGCCCGGATTGCGGAACGCCCGAACCGCATCCGGCGGCTGCACTGGCCGCATCCTCGTCCCGGGCGTCCGGATCGGGCGCCCGTCGTAGTCCGGCAGGTCATGCCCTGCGAGGCCTCAGCGGCCCCAGCTGCGCACCGGACCGCAATCCATGTGCACGAAGTCCGAGCGCGAATAGCGCCCGACGCCGCCCGCATGGCAGGCGCTGGCGGCACGCGCGATCTGGTCGACCGACCGGCTTTTCAGCCGGATATCGGCGGCCTGACCCTTCATGTGCAGGGAATTCTTGGCCACGCCCGACGAGCGCGAGCGCAGCATCGCATTGGTCTCGGGGGTGCGGTAGCCCGACAACAGCATGTAGGGTTCGCGCACGTCCATCAGGCTGTGCGCGGCCGCGAGGATGTCGAGATTGCGCAAATCCATCGAGATCGCCGAATCCGTGCGCCAGTCGCGCATGAAATGGTTGATCTCCTTCACGACCTCGCCGATGTACTCGCCATCGATCCAGTAGACCGTGTCGATATTTTCGCCGGTCCGGCCGGAATACATCCGGACGCGCCGGACATCGCCGGCGCCGCGCATCAGGCCGAAGGCGTTCGAATAGGTGGGTGCAGCCGCCACGGTCGTCGCCGCGAACGCCGCCAGCACGCCACGGCGCGTCAAGCAGTATGTGGGTGTCGTCATGTTATCTCCGCCTGCCCCAGTCGATCCAATACCGCGTTTTCGCGGCGTTTTTTTTGATCGAGCCCGTCTCCGGCGCCCTGTCACCCTATCTCACAACTCAAAGACCGGGCCAAGTTTGGATTCGGCTCGGCCGTCCGGCGCATCCAAAAGTGGCAAGATCTTGCTCACTTAACGAGCGTTCTCGGCCATTTCGCTCCGATAGGGCGGAACCGCCACGGTTAACCCGGCGTTGACGCAACGCTGTCTAATAGCAGTGGACAGCGAGCGGCAATTGACCGATTGTTGGTTCCGTTCGCGCGACTGGAACTATCTGAACGGGAATGACTTAATGCCTTTGTCCCACCTCCGCGGGGCCGCCTTTGCCGGTCTCGTCGCCGCCTGCTTCGGGTTTGCGGCCCCGGCGCATGCCGAGACGGAACTGACAGCTTTCAAACAGGCGGTGGCCGCGGCTGCGGTACAAAACGATGCCATTGCGGCGTTTTATCGGGACCGGGACTATGCCCCGTTCTGGACCTCGGCCGATGCCGCGGCCCGGCGAAGCGCGCTTGTGACCGTTCTGGGCGAGGCCTCCGAACAGGGCCTGCCCGCCGCGCGCTACGATGCCGATCGCCTGGTCGAGACCTTCCGCGAGGCCCGGACCCAGCGCGCCATCGGCCGCGCCGAGGTCGCGGCGATGCGGATGTATCTGGACTATGCCCATGATGCCAGCCGGGGCGTGCTGACGCCCGGCGCCGTGCTGTCCGAGATCAAGCGCAAGGTCGACCGGCCCGCGCCCGCGACGCTGATCGAGGGCCTGGCTGCAGCGCCCTCGCCGCTGGCCTATCTGCGGGGGCTGTCGCCGCAAAGCCCGGAATATGCCCGGCTGATGCGCGAGAAGATCCGCCTTGAACGGCTGATCGCCGCGGGCGGCTGGGGCCCCGAGGTCGGCGGCGGCAAGATCGAATCCGGCCAGTCCGGCCCGCGCGTCATCGCGCTCAGAAACCGGCTGATCGCGATGGGCTACCTGCCGCGCACCGCGACCCAGACCTATGACGCGACGCTGCAGAAGGCGGTTCAGGCCTTCCAGTTCGACCACGGTCTGACCGCCGACGGCGTCGCCGGGCCGAGCACGGTGCAGGAACTCGACGTGCCGCCGGAGCGCCGGCTGCGCTCGGTCCTCGTCGCGATGGAGCGCGAGCGCTGGCTTGGCAATGCCCGCGGCGACAAGCATGTGCTGGTCAACATCACCGATTATCATGCCCGGATCGTCGACAAGGGCGAGGTCGTGTTCGAGACCCGGTCGGTCGTCGGCCAGAACGCCCACGACCATCGCACGCCCGAATTCTCGGACGTGATGGACCATATGGTGGTCAATCCGACCTGGAACGTGCCGCGCTCGATCGCGGTGCGCGAATACCTGCCGCAGTTCCAGAACAACCCCAATGCCGCGGGCCATCTGATGCTGGTCGACGGGGCCGGGCGCGTGGTCACCCGCGCGGCGGTCGATTTCACCCAGTACACCGCCTCGAACTTCCCCTTCGACCTCAAGCAGCCGCCCTCGAACGGCAATGCGCTGGGGCGGGTGAAGTTCATGTTCCCGAACCCCTACAACATCTATCTGCACGACACGCCGTCGAAGTCGCTGTTCAACCGCGAGACCCGGGCCTTCAGCCATGGCTGCATCCGGCTCAGCGACCCCTACGACTTCGCCTATGCGTTGCTCGCGACCCAGACCGACGATCCCAAGGGGTTCTTCGCGGCCAAGCTGAACAGCGGCCGGGAAACCCGTGTCGATCTGGAACATCCGCTGCCGGTGCATCTGATCTACCGCACCGCGATGGGCGAGCCCAAGGGGCGGATGCAGTATCGCCGCGATGTCTACGGGCGCGATGCCGCCATTTTCGACGCGCTGCAGGCCGCCGGGGTGGCGCTTCCGGAGGTTCAGGGCTAGATCTCGGCCCAGAACCGGCAGGGGCGGCCGCGCGGCACGCTCCGGCCAACCGGGCAGGAGATTGGCATGAGCTTCACGATCCAGGAGATCGCAACCGCCCTCGGCGCCCCCGCCGAGGGCGATCTCGACGTCAGGGTGACCGGCGCGGCCGAACCGGCGACGGCCGGTCCGCAGGACCTGGCGCTGGCGATGGACCCGAAATATGCGGGCGGTCTGGCCGAGGGCGCGGCGCAGGCGGCGCTGCTCTGGGCCGGCGCCGACTGGCAGGCGATGGGGCTGAAGGCCGCGATCTTCGCGCCGCGCGCGCGCCTTGCGATGGCGGGCCTGACCCGGATGATGGACCCGGGCCCCGAGATCGCGACGGGCATCCATCCGACGGCGGTCGTCGATCCCACCGCGATGATCGGGGCAGGGGCCGCGATCGGCCCTTATGCGGTGATCGGCGCGCGGGCGCGGATCGGGGCCAATGCCCGGATCGCGGCGCATGCGGTCGTGGCCGAGGACGCCCGGATCGGCGATGACGCGCTGCTGATGTACGGCGTGCGGATCTGCGCCCGGGTCAGGATCGGCGACCGCTTCATCGCCCAGCCCGGCGCCACGGTCGGCGGCGACGGCTTTTCCTTCGTCACGCCCGAGAAATCGGCGGTCGAGGCGGTCCGCGAGACGCTGGGCGATACCGGGTCCTCGCGCCAGCAGCATTATACCCGGATCCATTCGCTGGGTGCGGTCACCATCGGCAACGATGTCGAGCTGGGGGCCAATTCGACCATCGACCGCGGCACGATCCGCGACACGCAGGTCGGTTCGGGAACCAAGATCGACAATCTCGTGCAGGTCGGCCACAACGTGCAGATCGGCGAAGACTGTCTGCTCTGCGGGCTGGTGGGCGTCGCCGGATCGGCCCGGATCGGCAACCGCGTGGTGCTGGCCGGACAGGTCGGCGTGAACGACAACATCTTCGTCGGCGACGACGTGATCGCGGGCGGCGCGACCAAGATCTTCTCGAACGCGCCGGCCGGCCGGGTGCTGCTGGGCTACCCCGCGATGCGGATGGAAACCCATATCGAGGCCTACAAGGGGCTGCGGCGGCTGCCGCGTCTTTTCGCGCAGGTCGCCGCGCTGCAAAAAGCGGTTTCAAAGCTGGCCGAGAGAGACTAAACCGACGCTGATTCAGGGGCAGAAAGGCTTTTCATGTCTGAGAACGTCAAGGACAAGGTCATCGAGATCATCGCCGAACAGGCGGTGCTGGAGCCTTCGGACGTGAAGATGGAGTCGACGCTGGAAGATCTGGGGATCGACAGCCTCGGCCTGGTCGAATCGATCTTCGCGATCGAGGAAGCCTTCGATATCCAGGTGCCGTTCAACGCCAACGAACCCACCGAAAGCGAATTCGACATTTCCTCGGTGGCGGCCATCGTGACGGCCGTCGAAAGCCTGGTCGCCGAAAAGCACGCATGAAGCGCGTCGTAATCACCGGCCAGGGCACGATCAACGCGCTTGGCCATTCGGTGCCCGAGACGCTGGCGGCCTTCCGCGAGGGCCGCTGCGGCATCGGCGAACTCGACATTCAGGACCTCGACCGGCTGTCGATCCGGATCGGCGGTCAGGTCCGGGGCTATGACCCCGAGGCGCATTTCAATCGCCAGCAGATCGCGCTTTACGACCGGTTCACCCAGTTCACCCTGCTGGCCGCGCGGCAGGCGGTGGGGCAGGCCGGGCTGACCTTTTCCGACGAGCTGTCGGAAGAGGCGGGGGTCGTGCTGGGCACCTCGGGCGGCGGCATGAACACGCTCGACGAGAATTACCGGTCGGTCTACGAAGAGGGCAAGAACCGCGTCCATCCCTTCGTCGTGCCGAAGCTGATGAACAACGCGGCCGCCAGCCACGTCTCGATGGCCTACAATCTGAAGGGCCCGAGCTTTACCGTGGCCACCGCCTGCGCCTCGTCGAACCACGCGATGGGGCAGGCCTTTCAGATGATCCGGTCGGGCATGTCCCGGGTGATGGTCACCGGCGGGTCGGAATCCATGCTGTGCTTTGGCGGCATCAAGGCCTGGGAAGGCCTCAGGGTCATGTCGAAAGACGCCTGCCGCCCGTTCAGCGCCAACCGCAACGGCATGGTGCAGGGCGAGGGCGCGGCGGTCTTCGTCTTCGAGGAATACGAGCATGCGACGGCCCGCGGCGCCGAGATCCTGGCCGAGGTGATCGGCTTTGCCATGACCTCGGACGCCTCCGACATCGTGATGCCCTCGCGCCAGGGCGCGGCCCGGGCGATTGCCGGGGCGTTGCGCGACGCGCGGCTCGCGCCCGCCGATGTGGGCTATATCAACGCCCATGGCACCGGCACCGCGGCCAATGACAAGACGGAATGCGCGGCGGTGGCCGATGTCTTCGGCGCCCATGCCGACCGGCTGATGATGTCCTCGACCAAGTCGATGCATGGCCACCTGATCGGCGGCACCGGCGCGGTCGAGTTGCTGGCCTGCATCATGGCGCTGCGCGAGGGGGTCATTGCGCCGACCGTGGGCTATGAAGAGCCCGACCCGGAATGCGCGCTCGATGTCGTGCCGAACGAGGCGCGCGAGGTCCAGGTCGATGTGGTGCTGTCGAACGCCTTCGCCTTTGGCGGGCTCAACGCCGTGCTGGCCTTGCGCAGGGTCTGACACGCCGCCGCTGCACCGACGAAAAACGCCGCCCCAAGGGGCGGCGTTTGTGTTTGCTCACTTTGTGTTTTCTCACCTGGCCCGTGGGTCAGTTCTGGCCCGACATCGTCGACAGCGCGTCGTCGAAGGCCGCGGTGAAGCCCGCCAGCGACATGGTGATATTGGCCTTCTGGTCGGGCGCGACCAGCGGAACGATCACGACCTTGGCTTCCTTGCCGCCCTTGAACGCGGCAAGGTCTTCGGCCGACAGGGCAAAGCGGGCGACGCAGGCCTGCGGCGTGCAGAAGGAAAACCGGTAGCGTTTGGCCTGGCTCGTATCGATCTGCACCAGCAGATCCTCGGACAGCAGGGTTTCCAGCGGCGTCGCGACCTCGACCGCCGCGACGCGCGGCGCGGCTGCGGGCGGCATCGGCGCGACCGAGACCTGGGCCACCGCATTGTTGTCAGCGTCGCGCAGCAATTGCTGCATGTTGCAGGATTCCCGCTCGTCGGCCCTGACGCAGACGACGCGCCAGTCCTTGTAGGTTTCCTTGACGAAGGCTTGCGGCGCCTTGGGCGCCTCGGCCTGGCCCATCGGCAATTGCTCGGCCGGCGTGCTGTCGACCTGGGCCGGGGTTCCGCTGGATTCGGGCTGGACCGGGGCGTCCTGCGCCAGGGCCGGTGCCGCCAGCGCGGTCAGCATGGCCAGTCCCAGGGGTCCGAAAAACTCTCGCATCGTCGTGCCTGCCTTTCTTGGATGCTCGTCGATGCCGGTCTACACCAGCGCCGCACGGCTGTCAGGGGGCAATCTGGGGCGCTGGCAACGCTTCGCCACCAATGGAAAAAGGGCCGCGTCGCGACCCTTTTCCCTTGTTCTTGCTCCCTGTCGGACGGGCCGACCTTTTTGATGAAAGGAAGCTACGGAGTTTGCCGGAACGCGTCAACATGCAAAGAAAGGCCGCGATTCAACCTCAGGGAGATCAAAAAAAGGCCGCATCGCGAAGATGCGGCCAGTCCATCAGGGAGGAAGACCCGCCCGAGCGAAAAGCCCGGAAAGCGGGATAGAAAGCAGCCTGACAGTCAAAAGTTAAATAAGTATTGTCAAATCGGCCTAAAATTTGCGGAGAATTACAAATGCCGGGCGATATCTTTCTGGGCGGCGCCGGGGCGGACCATGCCGATCCGCAAGTGTTGCGGCTCGACAAGGCCAACCGGCACGGGCTGATCGCCGGGGCGACCGGGACCGGAAAGACCGTCACCCTGCAGATCCTGGCCGAAGGGTTTTCCGCCGCCGGGGTGCCGGTGCTTCTGGCCGACGTCAAGGGCGATCTCTCGGGCCTCGGCGCGGCCGGAAGCCCGGCCCTCCGCCCGCATGACGCCTTCGCCGTCCGGGCCGCCCGGATCGGCCTCGGCGATTACCGCTACAGGGCCTTCCCGGTGACCTTCTGGGATGTCTTCGGCCGCGAGGGCCATCCGCTGCGCACCACCGTGGCCGAGCTCGGTCCCCTGCTGCTGTCCCGGCTGCTCGAGCTGAACGAGGTTCAGGAGGGCGTGCTGACCCTGGCCTTCCGCGTCGCCGATGACGAGGCGCTGCCGGTCGTCGATCTCGAGGATCTGCGCGCGCTGCTGGCCTGGGTCGGCGCCCGGGCCGAGACGCTGTCGCTGCGCTACGGTCATGTCTCGGCGGCCTCGGTGGGCGCGATCCAGCGGCGGCTTCTGGTGCTCGAAAGCCAGGGCGGCGCGCATCTCTTCGGCGAACCGGCCTTGCAGCTTTCCGATCTGCTGCTCACGGCCCCCGACGGGCGCGGCCGCATCGGCATCCTCGCCGCCAAGGCGCTGATGACCGCGCCCCGGCTTTACGCCACGCTGCTTCTCTGGCTTCTGTCCGAGCTCTTCGAGACGCTGCCCGAAATCGGTGACCCCGAAAAACCCCGGCTGGTCGTGTTTTTCGACGAGGCGCATCTTCTGTTCGACGACGCCCCGAAGGCGCTGGTCGACCGGATCGAACAGGTGGCGCGGCTGATCCGCTCGAAAGGCGTGGGCGTCTATTTCGTCACCCAGTCGCCGGACGATCTGCCCGAGGATGTGCTGGGCCAGCTCGGCAACCGGGTACAGCACGCGCTGCGTGCCTTCACCGAACGCGACCGCCGCGCGCTGGCCCGCGCCGCCGAAACCTATCGCGACAATCCCGGGCTCGACATCGCCACCGCGATCCGCGAGGTCGGGACCGGCGAGGCGGTCACATCGATGCTTGATGCCAAGGGGGCGCCCGGTCCCGCCCAGCGCACCCTGATCCGTCCGCCCGCCTCGCGGCTCGGCCCCCTCGACCCCGATGCCCGCGCGGCCCTGATCGCGGCCTCGCCGCTTGCGGGCCGCTACGACACCCCGCTCGACCGCGACTCGGCCGCCGAGATGCTGGCCGCACGGACCGAGGAAATCGCCGCGTCGACCGAGGCTCCCTCCGCCCGCCGCTTTTCCGGCCCGCATTCTCCGGCCCGGTCTGTCCCGCGCGACGGTTCCCGCGCCGAAAGCCTCGGCGCGGCCCTCGGTCAGGCCCTGATCGGCGAGCTGTCCGGCCCGACAGGACGCCGCCTGGTGCGCGGTCTTCTCGGCGGGCTCTTTCGCAAGCGGTGACGCGCGCCCGGTCTCTTCTTCTTGGCCGAAATACTCCCGCCGGAGGCGCCGCGCCCCTGGGCGCGGCCCGGCCCAAGGCCGGACCAGCGGCGCCGCAGGCGCCGTGCAGGCCGGGGGCGGGAGCCGCCCGCCCGCCCGGCCATCTCAGAGCGGCCGGATCTTCAGACGGGTGATCCGGTTCGCCTGCCGCTGCAGCACCTCGAACCGGAAGCCATGGAACGAAAAGACCTGCCCCGGGGTCGGGATCGACTGGGCCTCGTGAATGACCAGCCCGGCGATGGTGTTGGCCTCCTCGTCGGGCAGGCTCCAGTCCATCGCCCGGTTCAGGTCGCGGATCGTCATCGCCCCGTCGACCAGGATCGCCCCGTCCTCGGTCCGGCGGAGCGGGCGCTCGCTGTCGACGTCGAACTCGTCGGTGATCTCGCCGACGATCTCCTCAAGGATATCCTCCAGCGTGATCAACCCGCGCAGCGCGCCATATTCGTCGACCACCATCGCGAAATGGGTGTGGCGGCGCAGGAATTCCCGCATCTGGTCGTCAAGCGTCGTGGTGTCGGGCACGAAATACGGCTTGCGCGCCACATCCAGAACCCGAAGCTCCGAGATCTTCTCGGGCGATCCGTCCGGCCCGCGCACCAGCCGCTCGACCGCGCGCAGCAAGTCCTTGGCATGGATCACACCCACGATGTTCTCGGGGTCGTTCTTGTAGATCGGCAGCCGCGTGTGCGAGCTTTCCAGACAGGTCATCAGGATCGTCTCGGGCGGCAGGTCGGCGTCGATCACCTCGATCTGCGAGCGGTGCAGCATGATTTCCTCGACCGTGCGTTCGCTCAGATCGAGCGCGCCGAGGATGCGGTCGCGATCCTCCTTCTCGACCACGCCCTCGGAATGGCCCAGCTGCAGCGCGCCCGCGATCTCGTCCCGGACCGCCATGATCTGGCTGTCGGGATCGGCCCTGACCCCGAACAGCGCGAGGATCTGGCGCACCAGCGCACGGACGGCACTGACCACCGGCGACAGGATCAGGATGATCGGCCGGATCAGCGGCGACACCCGCGATGCGGCCAGTTCGGGATTGGTGATGGCATAGGTCTTTGGCAGAACCTCGGCGAAAACCAGCACCACCAGCGTCATCACCAGGGTCGCCAGCGCCACGCCGGAATCGCCGAAAAGCCGGGTGAACAGCGTGGTCGCCAGCGAGGTCGCGAGGATGTTGACGAAGTTGTTGCCCAGCAGCACCGAGCCGATCAGGCGCTCGTTGTCCTCGGTGATGGTCAGCGCGGTTTCGGCGCCGCGTTCGCCCTTGTCGGCGCGGGCGCGAAGCTTGCCGCGCGAGGCGGCGGTCAGGGCGGTCTCCGATCCGGAAAAGAAGGCCGACAGCAGCAGCAGACCGACGATTGCGGCGCTGGAAATGAAAAGGGCCGCGTCTGCGACCGTGGCGGGGCTGTCCATGGGTCTCTCTGTTCGGGACTGTCCGTCTGGTTATGGGGGCAGGGCGGCCCGCGATCAAGACGGTCCGGAGTCGCGCGCCAGCGGGTGATGCTCCAGAACCAGATCGCGCAGCCGGTCCTCCAGCACATGGGTGTAGATTTCGGTCGTCGAAACATCGGCATGGCCCAGAAGCGTCTGGATCGCCCGCAGATCGGCGCCGCCCGCCAGCAGATGCGTGGCAAAGGCATGGCGCAGCGTGTGCGGCGTGACCTTGGCCGGATCGACGCCGCCCGCCACGGAAAGCTCCTTGATCAGCACGTAAAAGCGGTGCCGCGTCAGATGGCCCGTCTGACCGCGCCCGGGAAAGAGATACCGGCTGGCGGGCAGGCCCTTGGCCCGGGCCGCCTCCTCGGCGGCGTCGCGCTCGGCGATCCAGGCGGCCAGCGCGGCGCGTGCCCCCGGGGTCAGCGGCACCATCCGTTCCTTGCCACCCTTGCCCCGAACCAGCAGCATCCGCGGATCGCCCCGCGCCGCCGCCACCGGCAGCGTCACCAGCTCGCTCACCCGCATGCCGGTGGCGTAAAGCACCTCCATCAGGCAGGCATTGCGTGTCGCATCGTGCGGGCTGCGGCCTGCGGCCTCGATCAGCCGCTCGACCTCGTCATGGCTCAGCGTCTTCGGCAATCGCCGCGCCCGGCCGGGTCCGCGGATCTGCAGCGCCGGATTGTCGGTGCGCCAGCCCTCTTCATAGGCAAAGCGGTAAAGCTGCTTGATCGCCGACAGCCGCCGCGCCCGTGTCGTCGGCGCCAGCCCCTCGGCCTCGCAGGCGACCAGATAGGCGGTGATCTCGGTTTCAGTGGCGGTCTCGAAGGCGCCGCCGCGCCGGTCCAGAAAGCCCGCGAAGTCCTTCAGATCGCGGCCATAGGCCAGCTGGGTATTGGCGGTGGCGTCCTGTTCGGCCGCCTTGGCCTCGAGAAAGGCCGAAATCCAGCGCGCGGCATCGGGGGTCATCCGCGCCGCTCCAGAAGCATCAGCTGCAGCGCCGATTGCCGCGCCACATCCTCAAGCCCCAGCTGCCGCAAGAGCCCAAGCCCCCGCGTCACATCCAGAATGTCGCCCTGCGCACCATCGGTCACGAGGTCGATGGCCGCAAGGATCGCCTCGCCCAGCCGCTTTTCCTCGATCAGCCGCGACGGGCCGGACCCCAGCGCGGGCTGGTCGAACCCGTCCTGCAGCGCCGCGGCGAGCGAGCCAAGCGGCGGCAGACCTTGCAGATCGCCCCGCGCGATGCCGACCAGAAACGCCTCTTCGTTGGTCTGCGGCTCGCGGGTCCGGGCAATCTCTTCGTATTCGTCGCTCAGAAGCCCGATCCGGAACGCCAGCGCCCCGGCCGGACCGCCAAGCTTCATCCGGGCAAGGCGCGGCCCGTAAAGCTGGGCGAAGGGGACCTCCAGCTCGGCCGAGACCATCGCCGTCCAGGCCGCATCGAGGGTATCCGTCACCGCCTCGGGCCCGCCGGACAGGATCGCGAGGTCGAAGGCCTGCAGCGCCGCGACCCGGTCCCAGAGCCCGCCGGAGGCGGCGGGCTTGCGTTCGGTCCAGACCCCCAGCAATTCGTTCGGGGCCAGCGTCCCGGTGCGGGCCAGCCGCTCGGCCGCCTCGATCCGGGCCTTCCAGCCGGCGGTCGAACGCATGTCGGCGCGGGCGAAGGCGACGGGCAGGGTGGTCGTGGACAACGGCTCGCCGATCGCCTCGCGCATCCGGAAGATCAGCGGCGAGGGCCGGGTCGGCAGCGGCAGCGCGTCGCCCTCTTCGGCCAGGGCCGGGTCGAGGAACCGGGCCAGAAGCGCGTCCTCCTCGGGCTTGACGAAGCCAAGCGCCAGCCCGGTTTCCAGCGTCAGCGCCGCCGCGTTCCAGTCGCCGCCGCGCGCAAGGCAGAAGATCCGCACCGGAAAGGTCGGCGCGATGCCGGGATTGGCGCGCATCGCCGAACAGGCGCGGTCCTCCTGCCCGGTCAGAAGCGAGATGTCGAACCAGCGCCGGAAAAGCGACGGGGCGGTCGGTCCGGCGCGTTCGACCAGCGCCTGCGCCTGATCGAGCGCGCCCAGATCCAGCAGCTTGTCGAGCCGCGCCAGCAAAAGCTGCCCGTCGGCCCCGCCACCCGTTGGCGGGTCGAGCTCGGCCAGCAGCAGCGTGACCAGCAGCTCCTGCACCGCGGGCAGGGTATCGACGCGCTCGGCCCTTATCGCGCGCGCGATGGTCTGGGTCTCGCCCGGCCCCCAGAGATCGCGGGGCAATCCGGTGACCTGCGCGGGCAAAAGCCCGACCGCGTCGATCAAGGTCGTGCCCAGCGGCACAACGGTGATGGGCTCGGCGCCGGGCACGGGGCTGATCGTCGCCGGGGGCTTTCTGGGGCCGGGGGCCGCCACCGAATCCGACAGCCAGTCGATGGCCGACAACGGACGCTCGGCCCAGGCGGGCGCGCCCGCCGCCAGTACAGCGGCCAGCAGCAGGGGGACCCGCGCCCTAGTCGACATCGAGCGTGAGGCTTTGCGTCACCGTCTGCTGTTGGGGGTCCATGTCGCCCAGATAGGCGAAGCCCACCAGCCCGACGAATGAGATGAAAATGATGAAAACCAGTGCCTTGAGTAGTCGCACCATGCCGGTCTGCCTTTTTCGGTCTGCTCGCGCGTTTTCCGCCTTTGCCCGATTATAACTGGCATTCCTCCGGAGTTCACGCCATTCAGGGGCAGAAATCTGCGACGGTGGCGGGAGGTTGCCCAGGTGGGCGCGAAGTTGAAGAAAACGGTGGTTCTGGTCGGGTTGATGGGGGCGGGAAAGACGGCGGTCGGAACGGTCCTGGCGCGGCGGCTCGGGGTGCCGTTCCTCGATTCGGACGCCGAGATCGTGAAAGCCGCCGCGATGACGATTCCCGAGATCTTCGCCCGCGACGGCGAGGCCTTCTTCCGCGCCCGCGAGGCCGAGGTGATTGCCCGCCTGCTGCGCGCCGCGCCGGGCGTGCTGTCGACCGGCGGCGGGGCGTTTCTGGGCGAGGCCAACCGCGCCGCGATTTCGGGGCTCGGCGTGTCGGTCTGGCTCGATGCCGATCTGGATCTGCTGTGGCAGCGGGTGCGGCACAAGGACACCCGGCCGCTGCTGCGCACGCCCGACCCCTATGGCACGCTGGCCGAGCTTTACCATGCGCGGCGACCGTTCTACGCGATGGCCGATCTGGCCGTCCGCGCCGATCCGCGCTATTCGATCGAGGACATGGCCGGGCGCGTGATCGAGGCGCTGAAAACCCGGCCCGACGTGATGGAGGCGGCGTGAGCGCGACGGTCGAGACGGTGCATGTGGCCCTGCCGGGGCGCGAGTACGACATCCGCATCGGCGAGGGGCTGCTGGCCCGGGCCGGGGCCGAGATCGGGCCCTTGTTGCGGCGTCCGCGCGTGGCGATCCTGACCGACGAGACGGTGGCCGCGCTGCATCTTGCGGCCTTCCGCGCGGGTCTTGGCGATATCGAGGCGCCGGCGCTGGCCCTGCCTGCGGGCGAGGCCACCAAATGCTGGGCGCAGTTCGGCCGCGCCGTCGAATGGCTGATCGAGCAAAAGGTCGAGCGGCGCGATATCGTGGTGGCACTCGGCGGCGGGGTGATCGGCGATCTGGCGGGCTTTGCCGCCGCCGTGCTGCGGCGCGGCGTGCGCTTCGTGCAGGTGCCGACGACGCTGCTGGCGCAGGTCGACAGTTCGGTCGGGGGCAAGACCGGCATCAACTCGCCGCAGGGCAAGAACCTGATCGGCGCCTTTCACCAGCCCTCGCTGGTGCTGGCCGATACGGGCGTTCTGGGCACGCTTGCGCCGCGCGATTTCCTCGCGGGCTATGGTGAGGTGGTGAAATACGGGCTTCTGGGCGATGCCGCCTTCTTCGAGTGGCTCGAGGGGCAGGGTCCGGCGCTGGCGGCAGGCGATGTCGCGGCGCGGATCGCGGCGGTGAAACGGTCCTGCGAGGCCAAGGCGCGGATCGTCGAGCGCGACGAGACCGAGCAGGGCGACCGCGCGCTCCTGAACCTGGGCCACACCTTCGGCCATGCGCTGGAGGCCGCGACCGGCTATTCCGACCGGCTCTTGCATGGCGAGGGTGTGGCCATCGGCTGTGCGCTGGCCTTCGAGCTGTCGGCGCGGATGGGGCTTTGTGCGCAGGAAGACCCCAGCCGGGTGCGCGCGCATCTGGACGCGATGGGAATGAAGAAGGATCTGGCCGACATCCCGGGCGATCTGCCCGATGCGGACGGGCTGATCGCGCTGATGGGGCAGGACAAGAAGGTGCAGGACGGCACGCTGCGTTTCATCCTCGCGCGCGGGATCGGCGAGGCCTTCGTGACCGCGGAGGCCGATCCGGCGCTGGTCAGGTCGATCCTTGCCGAGGCGCTGGCGGCGCGCTGATCAGCCGCCGCGCCGCGCCATGAAGGCCAGCCGCTCGAACAGCTGCACGTCCTGTTCGTTCTTCAGCAGCGCGCCATGCAGCTTGGGCAGGGCCGAGCGGCCGTCCTTGCGCAGATCCTCGGGCCGCATGTCCTCGGCCAGCAGCAGCTTGAGCCAGTCGAGCACTTCCGAGGTCGAGGGCCGCTTCTTCAGCCCGTCGGTCTCGCGGATCTCGTAAAAGCGGGTCAGTGCGGCCTGCAGCAGGTCCTGCTTGATGCCCGGATGATGGACCTCGACGATCTTCTTCATCGTGTCGAGATCGGGGAAACGGATATAGTGGAAGAAACACCGCCGCAAAAACGCGTCGGGCAATTCCTTTTCGTTGTTTGACGTAATTATGACAACCGGCCGTTCTTTTGCTTTCACCGTTTCGCCGGTCTCGTAGACGTGAAACTCCATGCGGTCGAGTTCCTGAAGCAGGTCGTTCGGAAATTCGATATCCGCCTTGTCGATTTCGTCGATCAGCAGCACCACCTTTGCGGGGGCGGCGAAGGCCTGCCAGAGCTTGCCGCGGCGGATGTAGTTGGCGACATCATGGACCCGTTGGTCGCCCAGCTGGCTGTCGCGCAGCCGACTCACCGCGTCGTATTCGTACAGCCCCTGCTGGGCCCGGGTCGTGGACTTGATATGCCATTCCATGAGCGGCATGCCCAGAGATTGGGCAACCTGGCGCGCAAGCTCGGTCTTGCCGGTTCCCGGTTCGCCCTTGACCAGCAGCGGCCGTTCCAGCGTCACGGCGGCATTCACGGCCACGGTCAGGTCGTCTGCGGCGACATAGGCGTCGGTGGACCCGAATTTCATCGCAATTCCGCCTCTCAATCCATTGAAATCGGGGGCGACCATAGCGCCCCTTCACAAAGCTTCAAGCGCCATGTAAGGGACCACAAACCTCGTGACACGATACGGCGATTGGGCTACACGCGAGCCCAGGTGCGCCGGGGGAGAATGATTATGAAACAGGTTTCGCCCGGCCCAGAAGAGGGAGCAGGGATGAAAGCCGAAGTTTTCTTGCCCGACGATTATCGTCCCGCCGAGGACGAGCCGTTCATGAACGAGCGCCAGCTCGAATATTTTCGCCGCAAGCTCATTGCCTGGAAGAACGATCTTCTGAACGAAAGCCGCGAGACGCTCGAGGGGCTTCAGGATTCGAGCCGCAACATTCCCGACATCGCGGATCGTGCCAGCGAAGAGACCGACCGGGCGCTGGAGCTGCGGACCCGGGATCGGCAGCGCAAGCTGGTGGCCAAGATCGACGCGGCGCTCCGGCGGATCGACAATGGCGAATATGGCTATTGCGAGGAGACCGGCGAGCCGATTTCGCTGAAACGGCTCGATGCGCGTCCGATCGCGACCCTGAGCCTCGAGGCTCAGGAACGGCACGAGCGGCGCGAACGGGTGCATCGCGACGACTGACGGGGAGTAGGTGTGGCCCGGTGCAGGGCCGGCGTGTAAGAGGTACCGGATGCTCCTGGGCAGCCGAAAGATCACCGTGCTCGGGGCCGGCATCGCCGGCCTCGCCGTTGCAACCGCGCTGGCGCGGCACGGGGCCGAGGTCGTGGTGCTGGAACGCGCCGACGCGATCCGCGAGGTCGGCGCGGGTCTGCAGGTCAGTCCCAACGGGGTGGCGGTGCTGCGGGCGCTGGGTCTTGGCAATGCGCTGGCCGCGAGGTCGGGCCGGGGCAGCGCCGTCGTCCTGCGCGACTATCGCCGCGGCGCGCGGGTGTTGCGGCTGGATCTGTCGCGCGGCGCCCGGGACTACTTCTTCGTCCATCGGGCCGATCTGATCGACATTCTGGCCGACGCCGCGCGCGCGGCCGGGGTCCAGATCCGGCTGTTGCACGAGGTGACCGGGCTTTCGCTGGAGGGGGACCGGGCCGAGTTGATCACGGCGCAGGGCGCGCGGGCCAGCAGCGATCTGCTGATCGGGGCCGACGGGTTGCATTCGGTGGTGCGCGCGGCGCTGAACGGGCAGGTCACCCCCCGCTTTGCCGGCCAGGTCGCCTGGCGCGCGCTGGTGCCTGCGCGCGGCAAGGTGCCGCCAGTGGCCAATGTGCATATGGGGCCGGGCAAGCATCTGGTGCATTACCCGCTGCGCGGCGGCGACATGATCAACATCGTGGCGGTGGAAGAGCGCGAGGCCTGGGTCGAGGAAGGCTGGAACCGGACCGGCGACCCGGACGCGATGCGGCGGGTCTTTGCGGATTTCGGCGGCGAGGTGCCGCGCCTTCTGGAGCAGGTGCACAGCGTCAATCTCTGGGGCCTGTTCCGGCATCCGGTGGCCGAAAGCTGGTATCGCGGCCCGGCCGCGATCCTGGGCGACGCGGCGCATCCGACCCTGCCGTTTCTGGCGCAGGGCGCCAACATGGCGCTGGAGGATGCCTGGGTACTGGCTGCCGCCCTGGCCCGGCATCCGACCGCCGAGGTGGCCTTTGCCGCCTATCAGGCCGAGCGGCGCCCGCGCACCGCGCGGATTGTCGAGATGGCCAGCAAGAACGCGCGGAACTATCATCTGAGCTTTCCGCCGCTGCGGCTGGCGGCGCAGACGGCCTTGCGGCTGGGCGGCATTCTGGCGCCGGGCGCGGCGCTCAGGCGGTTCGACTGGCTTTACGGCTACGATGCCGCGGCGCGCTATCCGCTGCCGGCGGCCGCGGTGTGAAGCTGCGGTCACGAAGCCGCGGTGACTTGGCGTTGACCGGGGCGCTCCCTCCCCCGGGACGGCGCGGCAAAGCCGCTTGCCCGGGCTTGGGCCCGGCCGCGGGCCAGGGCCCGCGGCGGTCGGTCTTCGGGTGGCGCGGGAGCCGCGCGGCTCAGGCGTCGAGGTCGATCCAGACCGGCACGTGATCCGAGGGTTTCTCGCCGGCGCGCTGCCCGGTTTCGATCCGGCAGTCGGTCATCAGGTCGGCGGCCTGCGGCGTCAGCAGCATGTGGTCGATGCGGATGCCGTCGTTTCTGTCCCAGGCGCCGCCCTGGTAATCCCAGAAGGAATAATGGCCCGGCCCCTGCACCCGGGCGCGGAACGCCTCGGTGAATCCGAGGTTCAGCACCCGGCGGAACGCCGCGCGGGTCCGGGGCAGGGCCAGCGCGTCCTTCGCCCAGGCCTCGGGCCGGGCGGCGTCCTCGTCCTGCGGGATCACGTTATAGTCGCCCGCCATCACGGCCGGTTCCTCGGCGGCCAGCAGTTCGCGGGCGCGGGTTTCCAGCCGGGCCATCCAGGCCAGTTTGTAGTCGTATTTCGGCCCCGGTGCCGGATTTCCGTTGGGCAGGTAAAGCCCGCAGATCCGCACCGCGCGGCGGCCCATCACGGTCGCCTCGATCCAGCGGGCCTGGGCGTCCTCGTCATCGCCCGGAAGCCCGCGCCGGACGTCCTCGAGCGGGGATTTCGACAGGATCGCGACGCCGTTGAACCCCTTCTGGCCATGTGTTTCCAGATTGTAGCCCCGATCCTCGAAGGGCTCGCGCGGGAAGGCCTCGTCGACCGACTTGATCTCCTGCAGCACGGCGACATCCGGAGAGGACGCATCGAGCCAGTCGAGCACGGCCGGAAGCCGCGCCTTGACGCCATTGATGTTGAAACTCGCGATCTGCATCGGCGGCTCCGTTTGCGCTGCCCTGCGACTATCCCCGGAGGGGCCGGGACTGTCCATGCGAAAGCGGCCCGGGACCGGGCCGGCCTTTCCACGGCGTTCCGGGTCAGGGGATGATGCGCGTGTATTTGGTGCCTTCGAGCGTCGCGCCGAAGATCAGCCCGGCCTGACCGAAGACGATGGCGATGATCGGATCGAGCGCGGTGATGGTATCGGCCGAGACCATGCCGCCATCGTTCGTCACCGCGTATTCCAGATCGGCCCCGGCCGACCAGCCCGAGCCCGAACGGAACTGCCGGAGCGCCTCGGGGGTCATGAAGAACAGCGCATGGGCATATTGCTGGGCGCCGATCTGAAGCCCGAAGCTGGCTTGCGTGGCCGAATAGTAATCGACGGTCACGTCGTTGATGCGCAGCGCGCCGCGCCCGTAGGCGCCGCCGACCCAGAGCCCGGCCTTGGTGATCAGCGGCATCCAGAGAATGCCCTGCGCCTTTTGCGACAGCTCGCGGGTCGCCGGGTAATGGGCGAAAAGATAGTTGCGGGTGCTGTCGACCCGCGCGTCGAGCTCGCTTGCGCCGCTGCTGCCCACGCCATTGCCGCAGGCCGCCAGCGTCGTCGCTGCACCGGCCGCGCCGATAAAGCCGCGCCGCGAGATCAGGTGGGAGGTCTTGTCCTTGAACATTGCTCTCATGCCCCATGCTGTTGTGGCCTTGGCGGCCTTTGGCGCAAACTATAGACAGCCGCGCCGGGACTGTCACCAAGCTTGACCGCAGCGGGAGGCAATTCCTTGCTGCAATGGCGCACGCAGGCCAGAGCCGCGGGCTGCGGGTCGGCGCCCAGACCCGGTCTGCCTTCAGGGGCCTCCCGTCTGCCAAGCGGGCCTGCCCGGGACCCAGACCGGGGGCGATCTTGGCCAGGCCACCACCGACGGCCGCGCGATGGGCGCCGATCGGGGGGCATCCGCCCGGACGCGATGGGGGGCGGCGCGGCGCTGACAGCCGGTCGTTTGGGGACGCAGCGATGTCGATGGCGCGGACGGCCGCGCCGTGACGGGATCTGCCTCCCGGGTGCGGCCGACAGGGGGCCGCGCAGGCGCGGTGCGCAGAGGGGCGATGGCGGGGGCCGGGGGCGCCTTTACGAGGGGGACAGCGCGACCTCCGACAGCGAGACGTGCCCATTGACAGCACCATTGGCATGGTCTGCGCGGTCGAACGGGCGGAACGGGGCTCGGGCTCACGGGATCGGGCGGGCGGGCGGGTGGCGGCCTCACGACCGGGATCCCTGTCGCGGTCGATGTGCCGGCGCGTGCGGTTCAGCCGATCCCCGCTGCTGCACCGCCCCGGCGTTCGACGGGGGCGAGGGCGTTTGCCCTGCCGTCTTCGCTCATGCCGTCGCCGCTGCGGCCTGCGACGCGGGCGCCCGGCGCGGGAAGCGCGAAGACGACCTCGGGGCCGAGGCCCGGATCGAGGCAAACCCGCCCCACGCGATCCCGACCTCTCCACCGAACGCAACGGCGTCGGCCTTTCTTTCGGCGGATCGAGCGCCTTCGCCGGATCGTCTTGCGATGCGAAAGCGCTCTCCAGCGGCGTGGGGGCGCTTTCCTCTTCTCCGTCCTCGATCGGTTCGGATCAACGCAGGCCCGGCCTGGTTGCTTGATCCGACGGTTTGACGGTGCGACCAGTTTCACTGGAATGGAAGAACGCCTTCCGGGACGCGTTCGCCATGGCTGCGCCACGACCGCGCACGCTGCCAAAGCGGAAATACAGCGTTTCCAAGCTTCGACCGTGGAGCTGAGCAGGGAGCTTGGGCGTGAGGAGGACCGGAGAACGATCCGGTGAATCGTCTTCCCGACGAACCCGAAGACGCTTGCGAGGTGGCGGAAGCGGCAGTCGGTCGAGGATCGCAAGACGGGACCGACAAAGCCGCGCTCAGCCGTTCTGAGCGCGGAAGACGAAGCGGTTGTCGTCGCCTTCCGGCGACACACGCTGCTGCCGTTGGGCGCCTGTCTCTATGCCTTGCAGCTCTATGCCGTGCAGCCGACGATCCCGCATCTCATGCGGTCTTCGTTGCGCAGGGGCCTCCAGAGATGACCCGACTCGGCCGCGCGCGCCGCCTCGGCGCCCGCGTTCAGCGCCGGCAGATTGGTCTGGTCGGTCTGGAAAACGCGGCCCGGGCGCTCTTCTTCTCCTCCGCTGCTGCTGCGGCGCCTTGGCTCGTCGCATCTGCCGTTGCCGATTGCAGCGCCCGCCGCCCCGGCCTAAGACACGCCGCGACAGCAACGAGAGGCTCCACCGGATGACCACCGACACCGATTTCGCCGCCGCGCTCCAGCACAAGATCGACTTCAAGACCAAGCCCCTGGGCTCGCTCGGCCGGATCGAGGATCTGGCGACGGTCATCGCCACCGTGCAGGGCACGCTGAGTCCGCGGATGGACAGCTGCGAGTTGACGATCTTCGCGGCCGATCATGGCATTGCCACCGAGGGCGTGTCGAAATTTCCGCAGGAAGTGACGCGGCAGATGGTGCTGAACTATCTGGCGGGCGGGGCCGGGGCCAATGCCTTCGCGCGCGCCGTCGGCGCCCGGATGAAGGTCGTCGATGCCGGGATCGCGGGCGAGCCTTTCGGCCTTGCGGACCTGATCGAGCGCCGGATCGGCGCGGGCACCAAGAGCTTCCTGCACGAGCCCGCGATGAGCGCCCAAGAGTGCGCGCGCGCGCTGGAAGAGGGCCGCAAGCTTGGTGCCGAAAGCCCCGCCGATGCGGTGGCCTATGGCGAGATGGGGATCGCCAATACCGCCTCGGCGGCCGCGCTCGGCCACAAGCTGACCGGGGTCGGGCTCGACATCCTGGTGGGCCGGGGCACGGGGCTTGACGATGACGGGCTGACGCACAAGCGGCAGGTTCTGGAACGCGCCGCAGCGCGGACCGGCGATCTTGGCCCGCAGGAGGCGCTGGCCCAGTATGGCGGCTTCGAGGTTGCGATGATGGCCGGCGCGATGATCGGCGCGGCCGAGGCGAAGAAGGTCATCATCGTCGACGGGTTCATCGCGACCGCGGCCGCGCTTGCCGCCGCCCGCATCGCGCCCGGAACCCGGGCGGCGATGGTCTTCTCGCACCGCTCCGAGGAACAGGGCCATGGCGCGCTGCTCGACGCTCTCGGGGCCGAACCGCTGCTGCGGCTGGGGCTGCGGCTGGGCGAGGGCACCGGCGCGCTTCTGGCCTGGCCGCTTCTGAAGGCCGCGGGCGAGATGCTGAACACCATGGCCAGCTTCGACGATGCCGGCGTGACGGGGCCGCAATGACTCCTGCCGCCCGGGCAAGGGAAGAGGTGCGGCTGGTCGTCCTGGCGCTGCAATTCGTCAGCCGCCTGCCGCTGCCCGCCGATCCGGGCTACACGCCCGACCGGATGCGCCGGGCCACGCGCTATTTCCCGCTGTGCGGGGCGCTGATCGGCGCGGCTCTGGGGCTGGTCTACGCGGCCGCGGCGGCGGTCTTTCCCCCGGCGGTTGCGGCGGTCCTGACACTTGCTGCGGGCGTGCGGCTGACCGGGGCGCTGCATGAGGACGGGCTGGCCGACATGGCCGACGGGCTTGGCGGCGGGCTGACGCGCGAGCGGGCGCTGGAAATCATGCGCGACAGCCGGATCGGCAGCTATGGCGCGGTGACCCTGATGCTGGCGCTGGGGCTGAAGGCGGCGGCGCTGGCCGGGCTTGGCGCGGCGGCGGGCGGCTGGGCGGCGGCGGGTGCGCTGGTCGCGGCGCATGGGCTCAGCCGACTGGCCTCGGTGATCGTGATGGTGCGGCTGCCCTATGCGCGGACCGAGGGCAAGGCCGCCTTTGCCGCGGCCGGTCCTGGCCGGGACGGGATGGCCATCGCCTGGGGGACCGGCGCGCTGATCGCACTCGGCCTCTGGATCGGTGCAGGGGGAGGCGCGGCCCTGACGGCGCTGGCGCTGGCTGTGGCGGCCACGCTCTGGACGGGGCGGATGCTGACCCGTCGGCTTGGCGGGCATACCGGAGACGGGCTGGGCGCGGTGCAGCAGGTCTCTGAGATCGCGATCCTGCTGGGGCTTCTGGCATGGGTGTGATCCTTCTGCGCCATACCCGCCCGGACGTGGCCGAGGGCACCTGCTACGGCCGCACCGACTATCCGCCCGCGGAAAGCTTCTCCGAAGAGGCGGCAGAGGTGCTGGCGGCGCTTCCTCCGGTCCACCGGGTCCTGTCCAGCCCGCTTTTGCGCTGCACCCGTCTGGCCGATCATATCGGCGCGGCGCGCGGCCTGCCGGTCGAGACCGATCCCCGCCTGATCGAGATCGATTTCGGCGCCTGGGAGGGCACGCCCTGGGCCGAGGTGCCGCGCGACGGGCTCGATCACTGGGCCGCGCATTTCTACGAGTCGCGCCCCCATGGCGGCGAGAGCGTCGGCATGTTCTATGCCCGCGTCGTGCCCTTTCTCGAAGAGATGCATGGGGCCGGGACGGTTCTGGCGGTGACCCATGCCGGACTGATGCGGGCCGCCCTTCACCATGCCGGGCGCGAAGGCGCCTGGCAGATGAAGTTTCCCTATGGGAGCTTCATCGAGCTGCCCTGATCCTGTTCCACCGGAGCGCGTTCCGCGCACGCTTTTACTGGGCGACCCCTTTGGGGCCGCGATCCTTTGGGTATTTCTGCCAAGAAGAAGATGGCGTCCGATTTCTTCTTGGCGAAAATACCCATGACGGACCATCGGTCATGGGAAAGAGGTCAGGGCAGGGGCGCCGTCCGGAAGAGCCGCACTTTCAGTCCGCCATGGGCGACCGGCGCGCCGGGGGGCAGGAAAGGCAGGCCCGTCGCCCGGGCAAGCCCCTCGTCGCTGGTGACGAGCCCGACCCGCCAGCCAGCGAACCGCTCGCGCAGCGTTGCCCCGAGGGCGCCGTAGAGCGCGAACAGAAGCTTTCGCTCGCCGATCCGTGCGCCATAGGGCGGGTTGACCATCACGAGGCCGGGCGGGCCGTCGGGCCGGACCAGGTCGCTGACCGCGTGGCGGCGGAAGTCGGTCCGGTCCGCGACACCGGCGCGGGCGGCATTGGCGGTGGCCATCCGGATCGCCCCGTCATCGCGGTCCGAGCCGAAGAAGCGGACCTGTGCCGCAGGCGCGGGCCTGGGGGCCTTCATTGCGGTCCAGGCCGCCGGATCGAAGCTGGCGAAGTCCTCGAAGGCGAAGCTGCGGTCGCGGCCGGGCGCGAACCCGCCCGCGATTTCAGCCGCCTCGATCGGGAAGGTGCCCGAGCCGCACATCGGGTCGACCACCGGTTCGGTGCCGTCGAAACCGCAGGCGCGCAGGAAGAGGGCCGCCATCGTTTCGCGCAGCGGGGCCTTGCCGACCGCCTGTTTATGGCCGCGCCGGTGCAGCGGTTCGCCCGAGCTGTCAAGGCTGAGCGTCACCAGATTGTCGTCGATCCGCACCTTGAGCGCGATCGCGTCCTCGCCGCCAATGGGCGCGCCGAGCGTCTCGGCGAGGGCGCGCTCGATCCGCTGGGCGGCGGCGCCCGCATGGTAGATCTTCGAGGCCCGGCACTGCACCTCGACCCGCACCGGCCGGTCGGGCCGGAGCACCGCGGCCCAGTCGAATTTTCGTGCCCGCTTGTCGAGCTGGGCCAGATGGAAGGCCCGAAAGGCGCCGATCCGGACCAGCACCCGCGAGGCGCCGCGCAGCACCAGATTGGCGCGCCAGACCTCGGGCCAGCCGCCCTGGACGGTGACGCCGCCCGCGACCGTCACGGGACCGGCAAAGCCCGCCGCGCGGGCCTCTTCGGCCAGAAGCGGCTCGAGCCCCGGCAGGGCGGCGAGGAAGATCTCGAAGGGGGCGGGGTCGGTCATCCGGGCTCCGGCTGAGGGAAGAGGCATTCGCGATACACCGGAAGCGGCGGGCAGGAAAGGGCGCGCTTGACAGGTCCGGGGCGGCGCCGCTAGCGATGAGGGCGAAACGCGGTTCAGCCGATCCGGAGGGGAACGTGAGGTTCTCTGCCAATCTGGGGTTTCTCTGGCGCGAGCTCGCGTTGCCCGATGCGATCCGCGCGGCGGCGGCGTCAGGCTTCTCTGCCGTCGAATGCCACTGGCCCTATGACACGCCGCGCGCCGCGATCCGCGCGGCCCTCGACGAGACCGGCCTGCCGATGCTGGCGCTGAACACCCGTCCCGGCGACCGGGATGCGGGCGAGTTCGGGCTGTGTGCCCTGCCCGGGCGCGAGCACGAGGCGCGGGCCGCGATCGACCAGTCGATCGCCTGGGCCGCGGCGCTCGGGGTGCCGCAGATCCATGCCATGGCCGGATGCGCCCGCGGGCCCGAGGCCGAGGCCGCGCTGGCCGCGGCGCTGGCCTATGCCTGTCTCGAGGCCGCGCCCTATGGCATCGGCATCCTGATCGAGCCGATCAACCCCCATGACGTGCCGGGCTATGCGCTGGCCAGCACCGCCGAGGCCGTGGCGATGATCGACCGGGTGGCCGCGCCGAACCTGCGGCTGATGTTCGATTGCTACCATGTGCAGCGCGCCGAGGGCGATGTCTCGGCCCGGCTGCAGGCGCTGATGCCGCTGATCGGTCATGTGCAGGTGGCCTCGGTGCCCGACCGCGGCCCGCCCGATCATGGCGAGCTGGATTACGCCCATGTCTTCGCGTTGCTCGACCGGCCGGGCCATGCCGCGCCCGTGGGGGCGGAATACCGCCCCCTGGTCCGACCGGCGACAGTCTCGGCTGGATGGCGCGCTTCGGGGCCAAGGTCGCCTAGAGGCAGGCGGTCATGCCGCCATCGACATAGATCACCTGGCCGTTGACGAAAGCCGAGGCGTCGGAGGCCAGGAAGATGCAGGCTCCGGCCAGATCCTCGATCCGGCCCCAGCGCCCGGCCGGGGTGCGCCGTTCGATCCAGGCGCAGAACTCGGGGTCGGCCACGAGGGCCGCATTCAGGGGCGTATCGAAATAGCCCGGCGCGATAGCGTTGCAGCACAGCCCGTGCCGCGCCCAGTCGGTGGCCATGCCCTTGGTCAGGTTGACGATGGCCCCTTTCGAGGCGGTGTAGGGCGCGATTCCGGGCCGGGCCAGCGCGGCCTGAACGCTGGCGATGTTGACGATCCGTCCGCGTCCCCGCGCGATCATGTGGGGCGCGAGGGCGCGGGCGACATAGAAGGCCGCGTTGACATTGGTGCGCATCAGCCGGTCGAAGGCCTCGACCGGAAACCCCTCCAGCGCCGCGCGGTGCTGGATGCCTGCATTGTTGATCAGGATGTCGATGGGCCGCCGGGCCTCGTAGCCGTCGATGGCGCGCGCCGCGGCCTCGGCATCGGTCACGTCGAAGGGCAGGATGTCGACCCCGGCCCCTTCGGCGCGGAGCGTCGCGGCGGCCTCCTCCAGCCGCTCGGCCCCGCGCGCGTTCAGCACCACCCGGACCCCGGCCGCCGCCAGCGCCCGGGCAAGCCCCAGCCCGATCCCCATAGATGCACCGGTCACCAGCGCCGTGCGTCCGCTCAGGTCGAAAAGATCCATGTTCCCTCCCGGTCTCGCGGGGCCAGGACAGCCCCGGCATTTGGTATACCATGTCGCGGCGCCGGGGAAAGACCGGCGACGGGGCGGTTGCCGCCTGGGGCGCGCCGTCTCGCGACGCCTGCGGGGCGCCGATCCGGCGGTCGCGCGGCAGCCCGGGCGGGCCCGGCAGGGAAATCGGCCGGAAAGGGCGGACAGGTCCCTAGCCGAGGCGGCGGAAAACCGGATAGAACCGGGGGCGCGCCGCGCCTGTCGCGCGGGTTCAGGCCGCAGGGAGACAGATGCCGGATCGTTCCTTTCTCGCCATCGGCGAATGCATGGTAGAGCTTGCCCCGGCCACGGACGGGCTTTTTCGCATGGGTTTTGCCGGGGACACCTTCAATTGTGCCTGGTACGCCCGGCGGCTGCTGCCCGCGGACTGGTCGGTCGGCTATGCGACCGCCGTCGGCAGCGATGCGGTCTCGGACGACATGCTGGCCTTCATGGCGGCCGAGGGCGTCGAGACCGGGGCGATCCGCCGGATCGAGGGGCGGACCGTGGGGCTTTACATGATCGCGCTGAAGGACGGCGAGCGCAGCTTTTCCTACTGGCGCGGGCAGGCGGCGGCGAAGGCGATGGCCGACGATCCGGACTGGCTCGACAAGGTCTTTGCCGGGCGCGATCTCTTGCATGTCTCGGGCATCACGCTGGCGATCCTTGCGCCCGAGGCGCGCGAGCGTCTGTGTGCGGCGCTGGCGCGGGCCCGGGCGGCGGGGGCGCGGGTGAGCTTCGATACCAATGTGCGGCCCCGGCTCTGGGCGGACGCGGCCGAGATGCGGGCCGGGCTGATGCTGGGCGCCTCGGTCGCCGACACCGTGCTGCCGTCCTTCGACGAGGAACAGGCGGCCTTCGGCGATGCCTCGCCCGAGGCCACCGTGGCGCGCTACCGCGCGGCCGGGGCGACGACGGTGGTGGTCAAGAACGGCGCCGCGCCGATCCTGCTCTCGGCCGAGGGCACGGAGGCCGAGATCGCGCCCGAGCCCGTCGCGCGGGTGGTCGACAGCACGGCGGCGGGCGACAGCTTCGCGGCCGGGTTTCTGGCCGCGCGCGCGACCGGGGCCGCGCCGCCCGAGGCCGTCCGTCGGGCAGCAGCGCTGGCAGGCGCGGTGATCCAGCGCCGCGGCGCGCTTGCGCCCGACATCTTCGCACCAGAGGGCGCGGCCCTGCAGGCGGCGCCATGAAGGTCCTGATCCTCGGCGCGGGCGGGTTTCTCGGCGGGCGTCTGGCCCGGGCGCTGGCCCGGAGCGGCACGCTGCGCGGGCGCCCGATCACGGGGCTCGCTCTGGCCGATCTGGCCCCGCTGCCCGTGCCCGAGGCACCGTTTCCGGTCGAGAGCTTCAAGATCGACATCGCGGACCCGGCTTCGGTCGCGGCCGGGATCGCGCCGGGGACCGATGTGATCTTCCATCTGGCGGCGGTCGTCTCGGCCCATGCCGAGGAAGACCTCGATGCCGGGATGGCGGTCAACTTGGCCGGAAGCCTGAACGTGCTGGAGCGCTGCCGTGCGCTTGGAACCAACCCGATGCTGGTCTTCGCCTCGTCGATTGCCGTTTATGGCGGCGCGGTGCCCGATCCTGTGACCGACGCCACCTTCCTCAACCCGCAGACCTCCTACGGCACCCAGAAGGCGGTGGCCGAACTCTTGCTGAACGACTATTCCCGGCGCGGGTTGGTCGACGGGCGGGGGCTGCGGCTGCCCTCGATCTCGGTGCGGCCGGGACGGCCCAACCGCGCCGCCTCGGCCTTCATGTCGGGGATCTTCCGCGAGCCGCTGTCGGGGCAAGAGGCGATCTGCCCGGTTGGCCCCGATTTCGCGCATTACTACCTCGGCCCGCGCCGCTGCGTCGCCAACCTGATCCGCGCGGCCGAGATCGAGGCCGCCGCGCTGGGCCAGAACCGCTGCATGACCATGCCGGGGCGGCGCTGGACCATCGGCCAGATGATCGCGGCCATGACCGAGGTCGCGGGGCCCGCGCCCGCGCGTCTGATCCGCTGGGAGCCCCGGCCCGAGATCCAGCGCATCGTCTCGGGCTGGCGCGACGACATCCGGGCCGACCGGGCGCTGGCGCTGGGCCTGACCGCCGATGACAGCTTTGCCGACAACATCCGCCAGTTCCTGGAGGACGACCTGCCCGGCGGCCCGGTCCTCAGTTGACCGGGGTCGGCAGCGGCTGGCCGTCGAGGAAGGCGCGGATATTGGCCAGTTGCAGCTCGGCCATGGCGCGCCGGGTCTCGGTGGTGGCCGAGCCCACATGCGGTTGCAGCACGACGTTCTCCAGCCCCTGGAACCGCGGGTCGATGGCCGGTTCGTCCAGATAGACGTCAAGCCCCGCGCCCGCGATCCGGTGCTCTTCCAGGGCTGCGATCAGCGCGCCCTCGTCGACCGTCGTCCCGCGCGAGATGTTGATCAGCACGCCCTTCGGCCCCAGCGCGGCGATCGCCTCGGCCGAGACATAGTTGCGGGTCTCGGGGCCGCCGACCAGCGCCACGACCAGAAAATCGACCGCGCGGGCCAGGCTGACCGGATCGGCGTGGTACTGCCAGCCGGGGGTCTCTTTTTCCTGCCGCGAATGATAGTGGATCTCCATCTTGAAGGCGGCCAGCCGGTCGGCGATCTCGCGCCCGATCCGGCCGAGCCCGACAATGCCCGCCCGCGCCCCCGACACCTTCCGCGCCAGCGGCATGGCGCCGTATTTGGTCCAGCGGCCGCTGCGCACCCAGCCGTCGCCGCGCACGAGGCTGCGCGCCTGCGCGAGGATCAGCCCGACCGCCAGATCGGCTACATCGTCGTTCAGCACATCGGGCGTGTTGGTCACGCGGATGCCGCGCTGGGTGGCGGCGGCCACGTCGATGGCATCGTAGCCGACGCCGAAATTGGCGATCAGCCCCAGCCCCGGCAGGCGGTCCATCTCGGCCGCGCCGAAGGGCTCGTGGCCCTTGTAGGCGACGGCGCGCAGCCGCGCGGTCCCTGCGGGGGCGAGCCCGGCGATGGCGCCGGGCCCGTCGACCGACACCGACGAGACGGCGGTCGACAGCCGCGCGCGTTCGTCCTCGGTGAAGGCGGCGCCGCAGATCAGCAGGGGGGTATCGGTCATGGATCGGCCTTTCGTCAGAGCACCGCGCGGATCCGCGCGATGGCCTCGGTGAGGGTTTCGGTCGAGCTGGCATAGGACAGGCGCAGATAGCCTTCGCCCCGGGCGCCGAAAGCGGTGCCCGCGATGGTGGCGACGCCCGCCTTTTCAAGGAAGAGGTCCTGCGCCTCGGCCGCGCGCATTCCGGTGCCCTCGATATTGGGGAAGGCATAGAAGGCGCCGCCGGGATCGGGGCAGCGAAAGCCCGGCAGGGCGTTCAGCTCGCGCACGATATGGGCGCGGCGGCGGTCGAACTCGGCGACCATCGCGGCAACCGCGTCCTTGGGACCCGTCAGCGCGGCCAGCGCTGCGTGCTGGGCGGCGGCGTTCACGCAGGAATGGTCGTTGATGCACAGCCGCGTCACATGATCGAGCGTGGCATCGGGCCAGACCGCATAGCCGATCCGCCAGCCGGTCATCGCATAGGTCTTGGACCAGCCATCGAGCACGATCAGCCGGTCGCGGATGTCGGGATATTGCAGCAGGCTGACATGTTCGCGCCCGCCATAAAGCATCGACGAATAGATCTCGTCGGACAGCACCGCGACCCGAGGAAAGGCCGCGAGCCCCTTGACGAGGCGCGATATTTCGGCGCGCGGGGTGATGCCGCCGGTGGGGTTGGCGGGGCTGTTCAGCACGATCAGGCTGGTGCGGTCGGTGATCCGTTCCAGCACCCGGTCGGCCTCGAAGGCAAAGCCCGTGCGTTCCTCCAGCGGGATCGGCACCGGGGTCGCGCCGGAATAGCGGATCGCGCTTTCATAGATCGGAAAGCCCGGATCGGGGTACAGGATCTCGCGCCCCGGCTGGCCGAACATCAGCATGGCGAAGAACATGCTGGGCTTGCCGCCGGGCACGATCACGACATTTTCGGGATCGACCTCGACCCCGTGACGGCGGTGCAGGTCGGTGGCAACGGCATGGCGCAGCGCGGGCAGCCCGTTGGCCGGGGTATAGCCGTGATGACCGTCCCGCAGCGCCTTGATACCGGCCTCGACGATATGATCGGGCGTGCGGAAATCGGGCTGGCCGATGCCGAGATTGATGATGTCGCGCCCCTGGGCGGCCAGCGACTGGGCCCGCGCGAGCACCGTGAAGGCCGATTCCGTGCCAAGCCGCGACAGGCTGTCGGCAAACTGCAGATGCGTCATGGGGCCTCCTCCCCGGGGCCGGGCCTTCCGGCCGCTTCCGTTCTGGTATACCAAGCGGCCCGCCGAGGAAAAGGCCTCCCTTCGGATCGGGGGCCGCGCGTGTCTTTCGGGCGACGGCGCGGACCTGGTCACAGCAGGCGGGCGGCGGCTTCGATCAGGTAAAGCGTGCCCATCCCCGCGACGATCGCCGCCACGACCGAGACCCTAAGTCCCGCTATGAGCGCTGCCAGCGCCGCGATCAGCCGGGCGGGGTCGGGGCTGCCGCCGGTCGCCTCGGGCCAGAGGACAAGCGGCGCGACCAGCGCCGGAAACACCGCGACGCCCACGTATTTCAGGTGCAAAAGCGCCCAGGGCGGCAGCGTGCGGCGGCCGAAGATCCCCAGAAAGGAAAACCGGATCAGGAAGGTGCCGACGGCAAGGGCGGCGGTCAGGGTCCAGAAGGCGGCGTCGGAAATCATGCCCGGCGCCTTTTCAGCAGAAGGCGTTCGGTCTGTGCGCCGGTGATCATCGCGACAAGCGCCGCGACCGGCAGCCCGAGGCTCCAGGGCAGCCAGGCCAGCGCCAGCGCCGCCAGCGCCGACACCAGCGCCGCGACCGCATGGGGCAGCGACCGGATCAGCGGCGCGGTCAGGGCGATGAAACAGACCGGCACCGCGAAATCGAGCGAGAATTCGGCCGGGATCGCCTGTCCGACCAGGGCTCCGGTCAGCGTGCCGCCATACCAGAACGGGCAGATCAGGACCATGCAGCCGAAGTAATAGGCGACGCGCGCCGCAGGCGTCATGGCGGGCTCGGCCTCGTAGGTCCGGACCGCGACGGCGAAGGCCTGATCGACCATGAGATAGGCCATCAGCGCCCGCACCCCCAGCCGTGCATGGCCGAGATAGGGCACGAGTGCGGCCGAATACATCGCCATCCGCAGATTGACCGCCAGCGCGGCCAGCAGAGCCACGAAGACCGGCGCGTGATCTTCCAGAAGCGCCAGCGCCGTGAATTGCGAGGCGCCCGCGATCACCAGCACCGACATCGCCATGGCCTGCAAGAGGTCCAGCCCGGCATCGCGCGCCACCACTCCGAAAAGCAGCGAGAAGGGCACCACGATCAGGATGAACGGCGCGCAGTCGAGGGCGCCCTTGCGAAAAGCCTGTGCCTCGGTCATGGGCGCGCTCCGGGGACCGGCCGGACGCAGGATTTCGGGGCCGGCCCCGGCGGCGGGGCCGGCGCTTTGGCGCGGCGCTCGGTCACGACAAGGTCCTCCCTGAACCTTCGGGCATTCGGTGCGGATTGCCCTTGCATTTGGTATACCAGATCGGAATGCTGTGCCAAGGGCCGCCCGGGGTCCGGCCGCGCGGGACGCTGCGGCATGGCCCCGAGGCGGCTGAGGCCAGACGCCTTGGGGGTCGCAGACGGGCGGCCGACCGGCGGCAAGCGGAGGAAGGCATGAGCGATACGCGCGCGAACAAGCGGTTCCGGTCTCAGGAATGGTTCGACAATCCCAACAACCCCGGCATGACCGCGCTGTATGTCGAGCGCTATCAGAACCAGACCTTCACCCGGGGCGAGCTGCAATCGGGCCGCCCGGTGATCGGCATCGCCAATAGCGGGTCCGATCTGGTGCCCTGCAACAAGATCCACGTCTTCCTGATGGACCGGATCAAGGCGGGCATCCGCGAGGCGGGCGGCGTGCCGATGGAGTTTCCGGTCCATCCGCTGCAGGAAACCGGCAAGCGGCCGACGGCGGCGCTGGACCGCAACCTCGCCTATCTGGGGCTTGTCGAGATCCTGCATGGCTATCCGCTGGACGGGGTGGTGCTGACCACCGGTTGCGACAAGACCACGCCCGCGCTGCTGATGGGGGCGGCGACGGTCGACATCCCGGCGATTGCGCTCAATGGCGGTCCGATGCTCGATGGCTGGTGGAAGGGCAAGCGCGCGGGCTCGGGCACCATCGTCTGGGAAAGCCGGCGCCTCCTGGCCGAGGGCAGGATCGATTATGACGAGTTCATGGACCGGGTCTGTTCCTCGGCGCCGTCGCTCGGGCATTGCAACACCATGGGCACGGCCTCGACGATGAACGCCATGGCCGAGGCGCTGGGGATGAGCCTGACCGGCAATGCCGCGATCCCCGCGCCCTTCCGCGAGCGGATGGCGATGGCCTACGAGACCGGCCGGCGGATCGTTCAGATGGTGCTGGACGATCTGAAGCCGTCCGACATCCTGACCCGTGCCGCTTTCGAGAATGCCATCGTCGTCAACAGCGCCATCGGCGGTTCGACCAACGCGCCGCCGCATCTGCAGGCGATCGCGCGGCATGCGGGGGTCGAACTGGACGTGACCGACTGGGAAAAGATCGGCCATGACGTGCCGCTTCTGGTCAACATGCAGCCCGCGGGCGCATATCTGGGCGAAAGCTTCTTCCGCGCGGGCGGGGTGCCCGCGGTGATGGCAGAACTGGCCCGGGCCGGGCGGCTGCATGTGGGCGCGATGACCGCGACCGGCCGCACCCTGGCCGAGAACCTCGACGGGGTCCGGTCCACCGACCCCGACGTGATCGCACCCTATGACGCGCCGCTGCGGACGCAGGCCGGGTTCAAGGTGCTGTCGGGCAATCTGTTCGCCTCGGCGCTGATGAAGACCTCGGTGATTTCCGATGAATTCCGCGCGCGCTTCCTGTCCGAGCCGGGCCGCGAGGGTGTGCATGAGGCCCGCGCCGTGGTCTTCGAGGGGCCCGAGGATTACCATGCCCGGATCAACGATCCCGAGCTCGAGATCGACGAAAGCGCGATGCTCTTCATCCGCAATGTCGGCTGCGTCGGTTATCCGGGCTCGGCCGAGGTGGTGAACATGCAGCCGCCGGATGCGCTGGTGAGACAGGGCGTCCGGCATCTGCCGACGGTCGGCGACGGACGGCAGTCGGGCACCTCGGAAAGCCCCTCGATCCTGAACGCCTCGCCGGAGGCGGCGGTGGGGGGCGGGCTGGCTTTGCTGAAGACCGGCGACCGGGTGCGGCTTGATCTGAACGCCTCGCGGCTCGACGCGCTGGTCGATGACGCGGAATGGGAGCTGAGGCGCGAGGCCTGGGAGCCGCCCGAGATCGTGAGCCAGACCCCCTGGGAAGAGATCTATCGCGCCAATGTCGGCCAGCTGGCCGATGGCGGCTGTCTGGAACTGGCCACGGCCTATCGGCGGATCGCGCGCGTTCTGCCGCGCGACAATCACTGAGGCGGGCATGACACGCAGCATCATCATCACCGGGGCCGGGCGCGGGATCGGGCGGGCAACCGCTCTGGCCTTTCTGGAGGCGGGCTGGCGGGTCGGGTTGGCCGGGCGCGGGGGGGCGGCGCTGGAGGCTGTGGCCGAGGGGCGGCCGGGCGCGCTGGTGCTGGCCTGCGACGTGACCGACGCGGCTTCGGTCGAGGCCGCCTTCGATCGGGCGATGGCGGCCTGGGGGCGGATCGACGTGCTGTTCAACAATGCGGGCGTTTCGGTGCCGGTGGCGCCGGTTGACGAGATCGCGGTCGAGGATTGGCGGCGCTGCATCGAGGTGAACCTGACCGGCAGTCTCCTTTGTGCCCGGGCGGCCTTCGCCCGGATGCGGCGGCAGGACCCGCCGGGCGGGCGGATCATCAATAACGGGTCGGTCTCGGCCCATGTGCCGCGCTGGGGCTCGGTGCCCTATACGGCCTCGAAACACGCGATCACCGGGCTGACGCGGGCGCTGGCGCTGGACGGGCGGGCCCATGGCATCGCCTGCGGGCAGATCGATATCGGCAATGCCCGGACCGACATGGCCGAGACGATGACCCGGGGCGTGCCGCAGGCCGATGGCCGGATCGCGGTCGAGCCGGTGATGGATGTGGCCCATGTGGCCGGGACGGTGCTGTTCATGGCCGGGCTGCCGCCCGAGGCCAATGTGCCCTTCGTGACGGTGATGGCGACGACGATGCCCTATATCGGCCGGGGCTGAGGGCCGCCAGGTTTCGTCCCGCTGGCGCGGGCCGACCCGCCGGGGGCGCTGCCCCCGGACCCCCGGGGTATTTCGGCCAAGAAGACGCCAAGAAGAAAGGGCGGCGGGCTGTTGCTCGATTGGTCCGGGGCGCACGGGCGGCCCGGTCTGTTACGAGCCGGACAGGCGCTTTCAGGAGAGCGGTGCGGACCGGATTGCCGGTCCGGTCGAGCAACGGCGGCGGTTCGGCGCGTGGCGCCGGGGGACGGGCGTCAGCAGGGCCCGCATCTGCGGCGCGGCCGACGGTGCCGTCGTCGCAGGCGATCCCGGCGAGGGGGGCTGGGGGGGGCGCTGGCGAAGTCCGGATCGAGGCTTGGGTGCAGAAGATGCGGGCGGTCTTCAGGGGCCGGGGCGTTTCGGGGATCCCAGCTGCGCGCGTTCGCGGCGCCAGATGTAGAGCCCCGAGGCGATGATGATGGCGCCGCCGCAAAGCGTCCAGACCGTGGGCCAGGTGTCGAAGACGAGGATGCCCGCGAGCGCCGCGAGGAAGACCTGCAGATAGACGACAGGCGCCAGCAGCGAGGCATCGGCCAGCCGGTGGGCCTCGGTCGCGGCGATATGGCCCGCGGCGCCGAAGCCCCCGATCAGCAGGAAGACGGTCCAGTCGGTGCCCCCGTCGGGCCAATCCCAGCCGCCCGGAACGAAGGGCAGGATCGCCAGGGCCGCCAGGCCCGCCGACCAGATCTGCTGGGTCGAGATCGCCTCGATCCCCGCGAGCATCCGGGTCAGCACGAAGTAAAGCGAGGCCAGGGTCAGCGCGCCGAGGCTGAGCAACATCGCCGGGTGGAAGGCCGCGCCCCAGGGCTGCATCACCACCGCGACGCCCAGAAAGCCCGTGCAGACCGCCGCGATCCGGCGCAGCCCGACCCGTTCGCCCAGCATCGGGATCGCCAGCAGCGTCACCGCGATGGGGCCCGCGAACATGATGGTGGTCGTCACCTTGATCGGAAGATATTTCAGCGCCGCGAAATTGCAGATCGTGCTGCCCAGCAGGAAGACCGAGCGCAGCACCTGCCGGACCGGGCTGTTCGAGCGCAGCGCCGACAGCCCCTCGCGCGGCAGGAACACCAGAAGGGCCAGAAGGAAATGGATCAGATAGCGCGCGAAGACCACCTGCAGCGCGGGCAGCCCGGCGAGGATCAGCCATTTCGCCGAGCTGTCGATGCAGGTGAAGAAGGTGACCGCCAGCGCCATGCTCAGCACGCCGGTCAGCCTGCGATCCTCGCGCGGGCGTCCGATGCCCATCGGGGCTCAGCCCACCGCCCAGCCGCCGTCGATCACATGGGTCTGGCCGGTGGTGAAGGCGCTTTCATCGGATGCGAGATAGACCGCGAGATGGGCGATTTCGGCCGGGGTGCCGATCCGACCCATCGGCTGGCGGGCAACGAAGGCGCGATGCGCGGCCTCGTAATCGCCCATGGCGCGCAGCCGGTCGTGCAGCGAGGGGCTGTCGACCGTGCCCGGGCAGATCGCGTTCACCCGGATACCGCGCGTGACATAGTCGAGCGCGACCGACTTGGTCATGCCGATCACCGCCGCCTTGGTCGCGCCGTAGACAAAGCGGTTGGGGGCCGCGACCAGCGACGACACGACCGACGAGATATTGACGATCGAGCCATGGCCGCGCTTGAGCATGCCCGGCAATGCTGCCTGCATCGCGTGGAATTGCGACCGCACATTCAGCGCGAGGGCGAAATCGAACTCGTCGTCGGTGGCCTCGAGCAGCGTGCCCGCATGCACGATGCCCGCGCAATTGACCAGAACCTCTGGATCGGCCGCGCGGATCGCCTCGGTCAGGGCGGCCTTGTCGGTCACGTCCAGCCCGAAGGTCTGGGCCGTGAGCCCCGTCAGCCGCGTCGGGTCGAGATCGGTCGCGACCACGATTGCGCCTTCCGCCGCGAAGGCCTCGGCGATGGCCCGGCCGATGCCCTGACCCGCGGCGGTGACAAAGGCGCGTTTTCCGTCCAGTCTCATGTCTGTCCCTTTTTCGAATGGGTTGCGATCCAGTCTGTCATCTGCGGCACCATCAGATCGCCCGCGCCCCCGTCGCGGGCGGCACGCAGGGCGGCATCGGCCGCGCCCGAGATCGGGCTGTCGCGGCCGAGATCCTCGGTCATGCGCCGGTAATAGCCGACATCCTTGGCGGCATTCGCGACCGAGAAGGCCAGATCGATCCGGCCCTCGACCGCATAGGCGCGGATGAAATCCATCATTCCCGATTTCAGCGGCCCGGCCGACATCACGCCGTAAAGCGCCTCGCGCTCGATCCCGGCGGCATCGGCCATGGCGAAGGCCTCGGACATGGCGCAGGCGGTGGTCATGGCGAAGAAGTTGTTGATCAGCTTGATCGTATGGCCGTTGCCGAGCTTGCCCAGATGAAAGACGTTCTCGCCCAGGACGTCGAGCACGGGCCTGACCCGGTCATAGGCGGCGCGCTCGCCCGCGCACATGATGTTCAGCAGCCCCTCGCGGGCCTGGGCGGGGGTGCGCCCCAGCGGCGCATCCAGATAGACCGCGCCCTTTTCGGCCAGATCGGCACCGATCTTCAGGGTCGAGGCGGGCAGCGAGGTGCCGAAGTCGATCACCACCTGCCCCTCGCGCGCGCCCGCAAGAATGCCGTCCGGGCCATAGATCCGGGCCTCGACCTGATCCGAGGTGCCCATGCAGAGCATGACGATGTCGCTTTCCTCGGCCAGCGCCCGGCCCGAGGCGGCCTCGGTCGCGCCCTGCGCCAGCGCCTCGTCCAGCCCCGAACGGTCGCGATGGCCCAGCACCGTCAACTCGAACCCGTTCTTCTGCAGGCATTCGACCATGGCCCGGCCCATGAGGCCCAGTCCGACGAAGCCGATCCTCGGGTCATCCATTTCCCTCTCCTTTACAGGTCCCGTTCACATCACCGCGCCGATCTGCCAGGGCACGAATTCATGATCGCCGAGCCCCTGCGCCTCGGATTTCGTGGTCTCGCCGCTCGCGACCCGCAGCCACAGATCGTAGATCTCGCGCCCGACCTCCTCGACGCGGGCCGCGCCCTCGAGGATGCGGCCCGCATTCACGTCCATGTCTTCGGTCATGCGGGTGAACATCGCGCTGTTGGTGGCGATCTTGACGGTGGGGGCGGGTTTCGAGCCGAAGGCCGAGCCGCGGCCGGTGGTGAAGGCGACCAGCGTGCAGCCCGAGGCGATCTGGCCCGTCACCGAGGCCGGGTCGTAGCCGGGGCTGTCCATGAAGACGAAGCCCGTCTCGGCGATGGGCTCGGCATAGCGCAGCACGGCGGTCAGCGGCGTCGTGCCGCCCTTGGCGGCCGCGCCCAGCGACTTTTCGAGGATGGTGGTCAGCCCGCCGCGCTTGTTGCCGGGGCTCGGGTTGTTGTCCATCGAGCCGCCGTTGCGCGCGGTATAATCCTCCCACCAGCGAATGAGCGAGATCAGCTTTTCGCCGGTGGCGCGGTCCTTCGCGCGGGCGGTCAGCAGATGTTCGGCGCCGTAGATTTCGGGCGTTTCGGCCAGAACGCCGGTGCCGCCCTGGGCCACCAGCAGGTCGCAGGCATGGCCCAAAGCCGGGTTCGCGGTGATCCCCGACCAGGCATCCGAGCCGCCGCATTGCAGCGCGACGGCCAGATCCGAGGCCGGGCAGGGCGTCCGGCGGGCCGCGTCGACCAGCGGCAGCATCGCCTCGATCCGCGCGATGCCCTCCTCGACGGTGCGGCGCAGCCCGCCCGTGTCCTGGATCGTCATGTGCTGGAACAACGGCCCCGGGCTCAGGCCGAAGGCCTCGATCAGCCAGTCGATCTGCATCGTCTCGCAGCCCAGCCCGGCCATCAGCACGCCGCCGACATTGGGGTTGCGGGCATAGCCCCAGATCACCCGTTGCAGCGCCTCGAACCCTTCGCCCGCGCCCGCCATGCCGCAGCCGGTGCCATGAACGAAGGCCGCGACCCCGTCGACATGGGGGTAGGGCGCCAGCCGGTCGGGGGTGAAATGCGCGGCGATCCGGTGCGCGGCGGTGGCCGAGCAGTTGACCGAACTCAGAACCGCGATGAAGTTTCGCGTGCCGACCCGGCCGTTCGGGCGGCGATAGCCCATGAAGCTATCCGCCGCCGGTGCGGGCGGGGCCGGGCGCAGGTTGGTGGCGAAGGCATAGTCGGCCTCGACCGCGCGGAAGGCCAGATTATGGGTATGGACATGGGCGCCGGGTGCGATGTCATCGGCGGCATAGCCGATCACCTGGGCGTATTTCAGGACCGGCGCGCCCCTTGCGATGGTCTCGGTCGCCATCTTGTGGCCCATCGGAATCGGCTGGGTCGCGCCCGCCTCGCCCAAGGCAAGTGCCGTGGCGGCGGTGACCACATTGTCGGCCTCGGACAGTCTGACGGTCTTCATCGCGTCTCCTCCGGGCCGGTCCCGCCGGTGTGCGGCGCTCCCCTCACAGGAACAGCGTCACGATGGGCGGCCAGATCAGCAGGACCGACAAAGCGAGGATCTGCAAGCCGATGAAGGGCAGGAAGCCGCTGAAGATGTCGGTCAGCGAAATCTCGGGCGGGGCCACCGATTTCAGATAGAAGGCGGCGGGGCCGAAGGGCGGCGACAGGAAGCTGACCTGCATGTTCATGCAGAAGACGACGCCGAACCAGATCGCCACATGCCGGGGGTCAAGCTGACCCAGCACGCCGATCTCGGCGGGCGGCAGCTTCAGCACGATGGGCAGGAAGACCGGCATGATCAGCAGCACGATGCCGACCCAATCCATGAACATGCCCATGACGAGGAAGATCAGCATCATCACGAGGATGATGCCCATGGTCGGCAGGTCCGCCCCGACGATCAGGTTCGCGACATAGTTCGGCCCGCCCGCCAGCGTATAGGCCGCAGCCAGCGCGGCCGCGCCGATGGTCACCCAGATGATGGTGCCGGTCGAGCGCAGCGTGCGTATCAGGCTGTCCCAGACGATCTCGAAGGTCATCTCGCGCCGGATCAGCCCGATCGCAAAGACCGCGACGACGCCCATGCCCGCGGCCTCGGTGATGCCGGTGATGCCGCCATAGATCGAGCCCAGCACCACCCCGATCACCACGGTCGGCGCGACCAGCCCCTTGCCCATCTGCCAGCCCGCGCGGGTCCGCGCCGGCCCGACGGCCAGATGGATCGCGGCCAGCGCCAGCGCCAGCGCGCCGACCAGCCAGGGAATGTCCGACACCATGCCCAGGAAGATCGGCTCGACCCCTTCCTCGATCCGATTGGCGCCGGTCGCCGTCAGGAAGGCCACCCGGACCAGCAGCGCGCCTGCGATCCACAGCGTCATCCGCGCCAGGAAGCCCAGAAACATCAGCGCCTTCTCGCGCCCGGCCGGATCGCCCGGATCGGCGGGGGGCAGGGGGGCGAGGCCGGGGTTCAGGCGGGTCCTGACCAGGATGTAGATCAGGAAGAACGAGGCCAGCATGAAGCCCGGCAGGAAGGAGGCGGTGAACAGCGCCTTGATCGAGGTCTCGGTCACGAGCCCGTAGAAGATCAGCACGATCGAGGGCGGGATCATGGTGCCCAGCGAGCCCGAGGCGCAGATCGTGCCGATGGCGAGGTTCCGGTCATAGCCCAGCCGCAGCATCTGCGGCAGCGCGATCAGCCCCAGCAGAACGACCTCGCCGCCGATGATCCCCGACATCGCCGCCATGATCACCGCCATGATCGAGGTCACGACCGCGATGCCGCCGCGGGTCCGCGACAGCCACATGTTCAGCGAGGAATACATGTCGCGCGCGATGCCGGATCGTTCCAGCAGCGCCGCCATGAAGATGAAAAGCGGGATCGAGATCAGCACGTAATTGGTCATCTGCCGGTAGATCGCCTGACCCAGCACCGCGAAAGGGCCGCGCCCGAAATCGCGAAACAGCAGATCGGGGCCGAATTTCATCACCAGCGTCGCGACTGCCAGAAAGGCCGAGGCAAAGCCCAGCGGCATGCCGATGGCCAGAAGCGCGAACATCCCCAGAAGCAGGATCAGGCTGATCGTCCCGATATCCGAGACCTTCATCCAGCCGAAGTCGAGCATCAGCTCCATTTCAGTCCTCCAGCGTCCGGCGGATATTGGCGATTTCGGTCTCGTCGATATCGTCGAGCGCGGAATGGTATTCGGGCGGGCGGTTCCAGTCGGCGATCAGGTTCGACAGCGCCTGCAGCGCGACCAGTCCGATGACGATCAGGATGGCGGGCTTGATCGTGGCCGGAAGCGGCGGGTCCCAGGCGGTGCCGAAGGTCTCCATCCGGGCGAATTTGGTGACCGCCTCGCCATAGCCGCCCCAGAGCAGGCAGAGGAAGAAGCCCCAGATCAGCCCGACCGACACCACGTCGGCCGCCTTCTGCAACGGCCGCGGCAGCAGGTCGTAGATCACGTAGATCCGGATATGGCTGCGCTGCTGCATGGCATAAAGCCCGGCCAGCAGAAACACGAACCCGGCGATCCAGAGCGACAGTTCATTGGCCCAGAGCGTCGGTTTCTCGAAGACATAGCGCGCGGCGACCTCGTAGATCATCGCGGCGACCACGCAGACGATGCCGATCATCGCCAGCCGCGACATCACGAGTGCCACGATGTCCATCGGCCCGGTCGGCGGGCGTTCGATGGCGCCTTTCCGGTCCGACAGGTGCAGTGCCGCGAACAGCATCGCGGCCGCGAGGCTGCCCAGCATCAGTGGCACTTCGGGCCGTCCCTCGGGGCGCAGCATCTCGAACATGCCGACGGGATCGGCACGCCAGACCTGGCCCGCGATCAGCCACAGCGCCATCGCCGCCGCGGCAGCGCCCGAGACGATCATCGCCCATTTCACCGGCGGGCCGAGCGGTCCCAGCCAGAGGCTGTCCTGTCGTTGCATGCCGTCCGTCTCCCTCCGGATCGGCGCGCCCCGGACCATGACCCGGCCCGGGGCGCGCGGGGACTGGCGGAACGCGGCGGGCTCTCTGGCCCGCGCCGCGCGCCTAGTCGGCGATCAGGCCCAGCTGGGTCAGATAGGCCTTGTGGCTGTCGACCAGGGCCTTCGCCTCGGGCGATTTCCCGGCCCAGACGTCCCAGGCGGCCTGCGCCGCCTTGCGGAAGGTCGCGCGGTCCTCGACCGACCAGTCATGTAGCGTCACGCCCTTTTCGGTCAGCCGCGCCGCGGCTTCGGCATTGGCCTTCTCGAAATACAGCGCAGACCGCAGCGCGAGCTTTTCCATCGCCACTTCGACGATACGCCGCTGCTGCTCGGTCAGCCCGTCCCAGACCGCCTTGTTGCAGGCCAGATGGTCGGACGGCATCGAATGGAAGCCCGGATAGGTCGCGTGGTTCGCCAGATCGAACAGCCCGATCGACTCGTCGTTCGAGAGACCGGAATAGTCGGTGCCCTCGATGATGCCGGTTTCCATCGCGGTGAAGACCTCGGTGAAGTCCATCACGATGGGCGAGGCGCCGAGATTGGCGAAGATCTCGGTTTCCATCCCCGGGGGCGAGCGGAACTTCCAGTCCTTCAGATCGTCCGGCCCGGCAATGGGCGTCGAGGAGACCAGCGATTCCTGGCCATAGACCCACCAGCCGATCAGCTGCATGCCGAATTCGTTGTAAAGCGTCTGTGCCTGTTCCAGCCCGCCGCCATAGTACAGCCAGGACAGCTGCTGATAGGGCGTGTCATAGCCGCCCATGATGTCGCCGACGAACTGGAAGCCCGCGTTCTTGCCGGTCTGGTAGGCGCCGCCGGTCATGTCGCAGTCGAGAATGCCGTTGGCCGCGGCATCGAAGGTCTCGACCGTGGCCACCACCGACGAGGCATAGAACATCTCGACGTCGATGGACCCGCCCGACATCGTCTCGACATCCTCGACGAACTGGGCGGCCAGTTTGCCCGAGGTCTGTTCGGGGTTGTAATGGGTCTGGATGCGCAGCGTCACGTCCTGGGCCGCCGCAGGCACGGCCGCCCCGGCGGCAAGCGCCACCGCGGCCAGCATCGGTCTCGGATTCATGGTGTCTCCTCCCTGGATGGGGCTTCCCCCGGTTTGCGGGCCGTCTCTCCCTCGGCTCGCGATGGTGCCTTGTGAGGTGAGGCTAGCCGAAGCGCCACGGCCCGATCAACCATTTTGGTATACCAAACACCCGAAAGGTGGCGGGGGGCATTTTGCGTATGGCCGGGCGCGGGGCAGGGGCGCGACACGGCGCCGGACCGGGCGGCCTCGACAAGCCCGCTCGCGTTGGTATACCAAATGAAAGGAATGGGGTGACGCGTGCCCTCCCGGCCGGAGAGCCGGGCCCGAAGGAGCAGTCTCGACATGGCGGAACAGACCCGCGCCGAGGATATCGCGAACCGGTTGCGCCGCAGCATCCTGCACGGGACGCTGCCGCCCGGCGCGCCGATCAAGGAGCGCGACACCGCCGCCGAGATGGGGGTCAGCCGCACCCCGATGCGCGAGGCGATCCGGATTCTCGCCAATGAGGGTCTGCTTCTCTTGCGTCCAGCGCGCAGCCCCGTGGTGGCAAGCCCGACCCTGGCCGAGGTCCGGGACGCCATCGAGGTTCTGTCCGCGCTCGAGCTGCTGTCGGTCCGGCTGGCCTGCGACCGGGCGACCGAGGCCGATCTGGACGAGATCCGGCGGCTGGAGCGCGAGCTTTCGGACAATTTCACCACGCTCGACGACATCGACCGGTTCGAGGTGGACATGGCCTTTCACCTGGCCATCGTGCGGGCCGCGCATAATCCGGCGCTGGCCGGGACGCACCGGTCCTATCTGGGGCGGCTCTGGCGGGCGCGGTTCCTGTCGGCGCGCCGCAAAAGCTCGCGCGACAGCGTGGTCAGCCAGCACCGGGCCATCGTCGCGGGGCTCGAGACGCGCGACAGCGCGGCGGCGCAGGCCAGCCTGCAGGCGCATCTGGACCGGCTTCTGGCCAATGTGCGCGCCTTTTTCGAAACCGAGACCGAAACTGAAATCGGCCCCGAGGCCTCCGGCGCGGACTGACGGCGGGCGGGTCCGGGGCAATTCACACCAGGGAGACGCGAATGAAACTCTTGCGCTATGGCGAGGCGGGGTCGGAAAAGACCGGGCTTCTGGATGCGGCGGGCCGGGTCCGGGACCTGTCGGCCCATGTGCCCGATCTTTCGGGGGCGGCGGTCGCGATCGCGGCGCTCGACCGGCTTCGGGGGATCGATCCCGAGGCGCTGCCGCTGGTCGAGGCGCCGGGCCGCATCGGCGCCTGCCTGTCGCGGGTGCCGAACTTCTTCTGCGTCGGGCTCAACTACGCGCGCCACGCCGCCGAAACCGGGGCCGAGCCGCCGAAAGAGCCGATCCTGTTCTCGAAGGCCAGTTCGGCGCTGTCGGGGCCCTACGACCCGGTGGTGATCCCGCGCGAGTCGGTCAAGAGCGACTGGGAGGTCGAACTGGGCGTGGTGATCGGGCGCGACACGCTTTACGTGTCCGAGGCCGAGGCGCTGGACCACGTGGCGGGCTATTGCGTCATCAACGACGTGTCGGAACGCGCCTTCCAGATCGAGCGCGGCGGCCAGTGGGTCAAGGGCAAGTCGGCGCCCAGCTTCGGCCCGACCGGCCCCTGGCTGGTGACCGCCGACGAGGTGGCCGATCCGCAGGCGCTGACGCTGAGCCTCACGCTGAACGGGCAGACCGTGCAGGACAGCCGCACCGACGACATGATCTTCTCGGTGGCCGAGATCGTGTCCTACATGAGCCGATTCATGGCGTTGCAGCCCGGCGACATCATCGCGACCGGCACCCCCTCGGGCGTCGGCATGGGGATGAAGCCGCAACGCTTCCTGCGGCCCGGCGACGTGATGGAACTGACGGTCGAGGGGCTTGGAACCCAGAGACAGGACGTGGTGGCTGCGGACTGAGCGGCAGACCGGCGCGTCGGTCCGGGGCTTCGCCCTGGGCCGAAGACCGGAGCCGAAGACCGGGGCAGAAGGCCGGGGCAGGAGACTGTGGACGAAGACCGGGGCAGAAGGCCGGGGGCCGGCGATGGGACCGGTAACTGGACCGGCCGCGGCATGTGAAAGGTCTTCTCTGGTCCGCGGCGCGGGCATTGGCTCCGGGACCGGCAGGTTGCCGAAGGGGTCCGGCGGGGCGCGCGCCCCGGGGGCCGGACAGGGCGGTTTCGGATGCTCCCGTCGCGCGGAAAGGGTCCGATCGCACCGGACGGCACCGGAGGCGACGAGGATCAGACGAGGATCACGGGTCCGGGACGTCTTTCACGGGCGCGGCAAGGCCGCCACCGGCAGGCCGTTCAGCCATGCGCGGCGGCGCTCGGCTCCAGGTGGCCGGTCCGCTCATGGGCCGCGATCAGCCCGGCCAGGGTCAGCCGGTCCCCCGCCAGCGCCTGCACATCGGCGCCCTGGGCCGCGAGCGCACTGGCATAGAGCGTCGAGACCCGCTCTGTGCCGAGGACCGCGACCGGCCGGTTGTGCCACCAGGTGCGCATGGCGCCGATATCGCAGCCGACCATCAGCCCCGACAGACGCGCCCGGGCGAGGCCCGGGGCCGGGGTGTTCAGGAGCGCCGAGGCGCGGATCCCGAAAATCGAACTGACGATGGTCTCGGGGTGGCGGGTGCTTTCGTCGACGGCGTGGCGGAAGGCGGCCTCGTCCCAGCTGTCGTCCATCATCGGACGCAGGACCGATTGCCGGGCGATCAGCCCGTAGATCTCGCCGGTCATCATGGTGCGGAAACCTTGCACGATGCCATGGCGCAGCCGCACCCATTTGCCATGCAGGCCGGGCATGCACAGCACCCCGTCAAAGGACGCGCGATCAAGCAGAAAGCCCGCGATCCGGGTCTCTTCGCCGCGCATCACATCGGGCGGATCGGTCTGACCCAGCCCCGGCAGGATGCCGACCGAGATCCGCGGATCGCGGCTTGGGGCTGGGACCGGGGGCGCGGCATGCGGGGCGCAGGGCACCATCGCATGCGGGACCTCGACCCAGCCCTTGCGAGCGCCCGCCTGGCCACAGATCAGGACCCTTGTCACTTCATCGAGGGGCAGCATGTCATTCGCAAGGGTCAGCAAGGCGGGCTCGAAGTCGCGCGGCCCAAGCCGCGAGACACCCTGATCCGAGGCGCCTTCGGTCAGGACCTTGCGGCCTGCCATCGCCCAGATCCGAAGCGAGGACTGGCCCCAAGCGGCGGCGATCCAGCGCGGCCCGGTCATCTCGGCCCCGCCGGATCCCGGGCGCGGCGGGGCCGCCGTGGCGCGGACCCGGGCGATGTTCCCTGCCGCGCAGAGGCGCAGCGCGCGTTGCGCCGGGGGCCGCGGCGCGGCTTCATGGCCGGTCCCCCGGGGCGGTCGGGCGGGCGTGGAACCGCGACACCTGGCGGTAGGTCTCGCCCGGTCGCAGCAGGACGGACGGGAAATCGGGCCGGTTCGGCGCGTCGGGCCAGCCCTGCGGCTCCAGCGCGATCCCGGCATGGGCGTCATAGGGCCTCCCCTCGTGCCCCGGCACCGGCGCCGTGGCCAGCCCGCCGCCATCGTAGACCTGCAGCCCGGGCGCGGTCGTCGTCACCTCCAGCACGACGCCCGGGGCCGAGAGGCGGCAGGCCGGGCGCAGCGGCGCGGCGCTGTCCCCGAGGCAGAAGTTGTGATCGAGCGGCGGCGCCTCGCGGGCCAGAACGGCATCGAGAACCGGGCGCGGCGTGCGAAAATCGAATCGGGTGCCCGCGACCGGGGCGGGCGGGCCCTGCGGGATCAGCGCGTCATCGACCGGCAGATAGCGTGCCGCCGCCACCTGCAGCCGGTGGCGGTCGAGGCTGCCGCTGCCGTCGAGGCACCAGTAGCTGTGATGGGCGAGGTTGCAGAAGGTGGGTACCCCGCTGCGGCCTTCCAGCCGGATTTCCAGCGCCCCTGCCGCGTCGACCAGATAGCTTGCGCGCAGATCGAGCGGGCCGGGCAGGCCGCCGGTGCCCTCGGGCAGGGACAGGCTGAGCGTGCAGGCGGCGGGGCTGTCGGCTTCGAGCCGCCAGTTGCGGCTGGCGGTTCCGGCGGTTCCGCCATGCAGCATGCTGCGCCCGGCCTCGTTGCGTTCGAGCGTCAGCATCCGCCCGTCCAGGGCCGCGCGGCCCCCGGCGATCCGGTTCGCGACCGGGCCGACAATGGCCCCGAAATAGCGCATCGGTCCCAGATAGGGGGCGAAGGCCTCCGAGCCCAGCACCAGCGCATGGGGCAGCCCCTCGATCCTGAGGTCCATCAGCGAAGCGCCCCAGGTCATGATGCGGGCCCGGGTTCCGGCCTGTCCGATCCAGATCGCGCGCACCGGGCTGCCGTCCGGCGCGCTGGCCAGCCGGTCGATCTTCGGGAGGGTGGGCGTGGCTGTGAACATGCGAAGGATGCCCCGGACTCGCTGTCGGAACCCCGCGCCGGGCGGTCGCACACGTTGCGCAGGATTCGCCCCCAAGGGTCCGCGACAATTGTCCCTGACGCAAGAGACTTCTCGCAAAAGTTGCGCGTCGGGGGGCTCTGGACGAATGAAATGTCCTTTCGAGCCGCCCGTCGGGCGGCTCGGGGGCATCCGGCCCGTCCCGGCAAGGCCCGGCGAGAATCGTCCGGATGGCCCCGGCGGGTCGGGTCAGGCGGCCTCGAAGCTCAGATGCACCTTGACCGCGCGGCTGCGGTCGCCCGCGGCCTCGAAGGCCTCCTGCGCGTCTTCCAGCGGATAGGTGGCCGTCACCATCGGCCGGACGTCGATCCGGCCCGAGCCGATGGCCGCGACCGCGTCGGCGAATTCGGGGTGGAAGCGGTGGGTGCCGCGCACCTGGATCTCCTTGCCGACGATCAGGTTCAGCGGCACCGGGGTCTCGCCCGCGACGCCGACCTGAACGAGGATGCCGCGCGGACGCAGCGTGGCGATGGCCTGGCCGATGGCAGGCGCCGCGGCCGAGCATTCGAAGACCACGTCGAACTGTCCCTTGTCGGCGCCGTAGGGCTCCATCGCGGCCGGGTCGCGGGCGATGTTGAGAATGCGCGTCGCGCCCATCTGCAAGGCGACCTCAAGCGGCCGGTCCTGCAGGTCGGTCACCACCACCTCGGCGGCGCCGCCTTCGGCCGCGGCGGCCGCGCAAAGCGACCCGATGGGGCCTGCGCCGGTCACCAGCACCGACTTGCCGGTCAGATCGCCCGCGATCCGCCGGGCATGCAGGCAGACCGCCAGCGGCTCGGAACAGGCGGCCTGGGTCAGCGAGATCACGTCGGCCACCGGCAGGCATTGCTGGGCGCCGATCACGATCCGGTCGCGGAAAAGCCCCTGTTCATGCGGGAACCGCATGGCCGAGCCGCGAAAGCGCATCTCGAGGCAGTGGTTGAACATGCCTTGCTGGCAATAAAGGCAATTGCCGCAGGGCTGCGAAGGGTTCAGCGCCACCTTTTGCCCCTCGGCCAGCCCGGTGACGCCCGTGCCCAGCGCGATCACCGTGCCTGCCGCCTCGTGGCCCAGCACGATCGGTTCGCGCACCCGGACCGGGCCGAAGCCGCCATCGTGATAGTAATGCAGATCCGACCCGCAGATCCCGCCCGCGCCGACCGCGACCAGCACCTCGCCGGGGCCGGGGCCCTCGACCGGAAGGGTCTCGATGCGGATGTCGTGGGGGGCGTGCAGGCGGCAGACGCGGGTGTCCATTGGAGGCTCCTATGGGATCAGGACGGAGGGCAGCCAGGTCGCGATGGCCGGCACGTAGGAGACGAGCAGCAGCACCGCGATATTGGTTGCGAGGAAGGGCAGGATGGCGATCACCACCGGCGTCAGCGGCAGCCGGGCGATGCCCGCGCAGACGAAGAGGCAGACGCCGACGGGCGGTGTGGTCAACCCGATCATCAGGTTCAGCACCGCGAAGGTCGCGAAATGCAGCGGGTCGATGCCGACCGCCTGCGCCAGCGACAGAAGCGGCACGAACAGGATGATGAGGGCGGCGATGGTCTCCATGAACATGCCGACGAAAAGCAGCAGCAGATTGATGATGAGGATCACCAGGAACTTGTTGTCGGTGATCGACAGCACGCCCTCGGCGATGGCCTGGGGGATGCGCTCCGACACCAGGATCCAGCCGAAGACATTGGCAAAGCCCACCAGCGCCAGGATGCCCGCCGAGGCGACGGCGCTGTCGACGATCACCTTCGGCACCCGGCGCAGCGGCAGGTCGCGATAGATGAAGCAGCCCACGATCACGGCATAGACACTGGCCACCACGGCGGTTTCGGTAGGTGTCGCGAGGCCCGAGAGCAGGCCGTAGATGATCAGGAAGGTCATGGCGATGGCCCAGATCGCGCCGCCGAAGCTGCGCGCGACCTCGCCGAAGCCCTGCCAGGGCTGGCGCGGGAAGTTCTTGCGCCGGGCGATGACATAGGCCGTCACCATCATCGCCAGCCCCATCAGGATGCCGGGCACGGCGCCCGCGAGGAACATCTTGCCGACCGAGATCCCGGACAGCGCGCCGACGATGATCATCGGCACCGAGGGCGGGATGATCGGGCCGACGGTCGACGAGGCGGCGGTGACGGCAGCCGAATAATCGGCGGGATAGCCCGCCTTCTTCATGCCGGGGATCATGACGCCGCCGATCGAGGCGGCATCGGCGACGGCGGTGCCGGTGATGCCGCCGAACAGCATCGAGGCGGCGATATTGGTCAGGCCCAGCCCGCCCCTGATCCAGCCGACCAGCGCATTGGCAAAGCGCACGATGCGGTTGGTGATGCCGCCCTGGTTCATCAGGTTGCCCGCCAGGATGAAGCCGGGGATCGACAGCAGGACGAACACGTCCATGCCCGCATACATCTTCTGCGGCATGACGACAGGCGGGATGCCCGCCAGCAGCAGATAGCCCAGCGACGACAGCCCCAGCGTCACCGCGACCGGAATGCCGACGACCAGACCGCCGACGAAGATACCGAAAAGAACCCAGACCTCCATCAGATCTCCTCGGCCTTCTCGGGCGTGCCATCCTCGGTGCCGGTCAGCATGCCCAGCACGCGCAGGGCCGCGAAAAGCGCCAGCAGCGCCAGCATCAGGAAGACGGTGAGATGCACATAGCTCATGGTCAGCCCCAGCGCGGGCGAGCTTTGCATCCGCCCGATGCTGACGAAGCGCCAGGCATGGGGCAGCAGGAAAAGCGCAAGCGCGCCGGTCGCCAGCGCCGACAGAAGCCGCAGCCGCCAGGGCCAGCGCCCGGGCAGGACCTCGCAGACGATGTCGACATTGACCATGTCGCCGCTGCGCAGCGACAGACCCGCGCCGAAGGCGATCAGGAACAGCAGCGCGAAGCGGGTCAGTTCCTCTGTCCAGACCGGCGAGCTGCCGAAGCCGCGGCCGACCACCTGGATCAGCACGGCGGCGATCAGCACGGCGAAGGACAGCCCGACGCCGATCCGGGCGAGGGCGATGACGGTCGAAATGAAGCGCTCTGTCTTGGTGGGCATGGGGCCTCTGGCTTTCGGGGAAGCCGGCCGGGCCCCTTGGGCGGGTCCGGCCGGTCCAACGCGTTACGGGTCCACTCGTTACGGGACCGCCTGCGTGGCGCGTTTCAGCGACTGCGGGTCACGGCAGGCGGTTCACTCGCCGAAGATCTCTTCGGCGATGGGGCGGATCTCGGCGCTGACATTGGCCAGAACCGCTTCCTTGGCCTTGGCGGCAAATGCGGCGTTGTCGGCCTCGACGAAGATCATGCCGTGCTCTTCCAGCCAGGCGCGGTCATCGGCGAGGCTTTGCTGGAACAGCTCGCGCTCGTAGGCCTGGGCGCGCTTGGCGGCCTCCAGCACCGCGGCCTGATCCCCGGCCGAAAGCTTGGCCCAGGTCAGTTCGGAGATGGTCAGGTAGATCCAGGACCGCACATGGTCGGTGAGGTTGACGTATTTCTGCACCTCGTTGAAATTCGCCGACCGGATCAGCGCCAGCGGGTTTTCCTGCCCGTCGATGGTGCCGTTCTGCAGCGAGGTGAACACCTCCGAGAAGGCCATCGGCGTCGGCTGGGCGCCGAGCGATTTCCAGACATCGACGAAGAGCGGCACGTTCGGCACCCGCATCTTCAGCCCTTTCAGATCGTCGGGGCTCTCGACCGGACGGTTCGAGGTCAGCTCGCGCGCGCCGCGGGCGAAATAGGTGATCGGGCGGATCTGCGCGCGTTCGACGATCTGCGCCTCGATCTTCTGGCCGATTTCGCCCGAGGCGACCTCGTCCATGTGCTCGATCGAGCTGTAGGCATAGGGCAGGGCCAGAAGCGCCGCCATCGGCGCCCAGTTCTGCAGGCTCTCGCCGGTGATCGTCATGTCGACGGTGCCAAGCTGCATGCCGTTGATCAGGTCGATTTCCTTGCCGAGGCTTTCGTTCGGATAGACCTCGACCGCGATCCGCCCGTCGGTCAGCGCCGACAGCTCTTCGCCGAATTTCAGCGAGGCCTTGTGCCAGGGATTGTCCTCGTTGGCGAGATGGCCGAGCTTCAGCGTGATTTCCTGCGCCATGGCCGGTGCGGCGGCAAGCCCCGCGATCAGGGCGGCGGCCGCAAGGCCGGGCAGTTTCCAAGCGGTTGTCATGTGGGATCTCCTCCTGTGACGTCGGTAAGGGGGTCTGGCTCGCCCGCGGCGCTTTCGAAGAGGCCGTCGAAAAAGCCGGGATTCTCGGCCGCGATGGCGGGCAGGTCGTTCAGGATCTCGCGCAGATGGGCCCGGGTCGCGGCCTCGGCGGCGGCCATGTCGCCCGCGGCGATGCCGTCGACGATGGCGGTGTGCTGGGCGATGAGCTTGTCCACCGGAAACCGCCCCAGCGCCAGGAACCGCACCCGGTCCATCTGCGACTTGAGCCCTTCCAGCAGCTTCCAGGCGCCGGTCTTGCCCGCGCCCTCGGCCAGGGTCCGGTGAAAGGTCTCGTCCAGCTGGATGAAGTCGCGGGGCGCGGTTTCGGCGACGGCGGCCTGCCGGTCGATCTGGGCGCGCAGCCGTGCGATCAGCGCCGGGTCGGGGCGCCGCGCCAGCAGCCGCACGATGTCGGCCTCGATGGCCTCGCGCACGAAGCGCGCGTCCAGCACCGAGGAAATGGCGATGGTGGTCACGAGGCTGCCACGCTGCGGAAGGATCGACAGCAACCCCTGTTCGGAAAGCTTGATGAAGGCCTCGCGCACCGGCTGGCGGCTGACCGCACAGCTGCGGGCGATCTCGGCCTCGGACAGCCGGTCGCCGGGCTTCAGATCGTTGCGGATGATCCGGAGACGCAGGAAGCGGTGCAGTTGCGGGGTGATCGGGCGCGCCGGGTCAAGCACGCATCCCACCGCCCTCTCGATGTGCTCGTCCATGATTCGCCTCCCCTCCGGCTCTGGGCTACCATACTGCCATACTAGTCAGCAATCGTCCCGACTGCTAAACGGGACGCGAAACGCGACTCGGAAAGGCGATGCGATGCGGCAGACATGGCGGTGGTTCGGCCCCAGGGACCTGGTCTCGATCGATGACGTGCGGCAGGCGGGGGCCGTGGGTGTCGTCTCGGCCTTGCACCATGTGCCGACCGGCGCGGTCTGGACCCCCGACGAGATCGCCCGGCGCCAGGCCGAGATCGGCACCATGAAGGACGGCACGCCCTCGACCCTGACCTGGGACGTCGTAGAAAGCCTGCCCGTCTCCGAGGACATCAAGAAGCAAAAGGGCGACTGGCGCGCCCATCTCGACGCCTATCGCGACAGCCTGCGCCACCTCGCCGCCGCGGGCATCGAGGTGATCTGCTACAACTTCATGCCGGTGCTCGACTGGACCCGCACCGATCTGGCCTGGAAGCGGCCTTCGGGCGCGACCTGCATGCGCTTCGACCTCACCGATTTCGCGGCCTTCGACCTGTTCATCCTGGCCCGTCCGGGGGCGAGCGAGGATTATGACGAGGCCCTGCAGGCGGCGGCCGAGGCGCGGTTCCGCGCCATGTCCGAGGCCGACCGCGATCAACTGGCGGGCAACGTGGTCTTCGGACTGCCGGGTGCCGCCGAACGCTTCACGCTGGAGGATGTGCGCGCGCATCTGGCGGAATATCAGGGCATTTCAGAGGACCGGCTGCGCGGCCACATGATCGACTTCCTCTCGGAAATCGTGCCGCTTGCCGAAGAGCTGGGGCTGAGGCTTTGCTGTCACCCGGACGACCCGCCGGTGCCGCTTCTGGGGCTGCCCCGGATCATGTCGACCGAGGCGCACTATGCGGCGGTGATGCGGGCGGTCGACAGCCCGGCGAACGGCATCACGCTCTGTTCGGGCTCGCTTGGGGCGCGGTCCGACAACGATCTGCCCGGCATGATGGACCGGCTGGGAGACCGGGTGCATTTCCTGCACCTGCGCAACGTCACGCGCGAAACCGGCGCGGTGTTCGGGTCGTTCCACGAGGCCGAGCATCTGGGCGGCGACACCGACATGGTGGCGCTGGTCGAGGCCGCGCTGCGCGAAGAGGCCCGCCGCCGCGCGTCGGGCCGTGCCGACTGGTCGATCCCGTTCCGCCCCGATCACGGGCAGGACATCCTCGACGATCTCGGTCGCCGCGCCCAGCCGGGCTATCCCTCCATCGGGCGGCTGAAGGGGCTGGCAGAACTGCGCGGGATCATCGCCGCACTCGAACCCCGGATCGCGGTCTGACCGGGCCGGGCGTGGCCGAGGTTGCCGAACCGGCCGGGCTCGGGCAATTTTGACGTCAGGGCGCGCATCGGCGCGCCCGTGGCCTGGGCTGGGCATTGTTGCCGAAAGGCGGCCCGAGGCGTGGCTTTCCCTTTCCCCTTTCCCCTTCAGGTTCAGGCCACGCGGACGCTTTCGGCGGTGC
>NZ_SOEB01000002.1 GCF_004365965.1 Rhodovulum visakhapatnamense | reverse complement strand
CATAAGATCTCGTGCCAAGCTGGTCTCCATCGCAGATGCCAGCTTGAATCATGCCCTACGCACGAGCGGAATCCCTTTTGTCAACACGACCTAGGGAGCGCCAGGTGAACCGTCCGCAATATCGAGCCGCCTAGTGATGATTTTGAAATCCCGCGCCAACCAGCCTAACCTTATCCGGTTCAGCATCCGCTGAAAGTCCGATACCGACCCTGCACCTACCCCCAAAGGGAATCTACTTCGATCAGATCGCTTGTGATGAGAATACTGAGGAATATCGCCTCGCCACACCTTTCTGGTCCAAGCGCATCGAAAGTCGCCAATATGGTCAGATCGAACTTGCGCGAGGGTAACCTCCGAAGAGCGACGCCGCATCGCGCGCCCGTGGCGCGGCTTTCGCAGGACCGCCGTCATGGACCTGCATTTCGGCCTCTATCCGGTTGAGGTCTATGCGATCCGCTTGAACTGACCCTTACCGCCTGAGCGTCCGCACCACCCCGATGGCCGCCGCCCCGCCGAAATAGAACGTCACGCTGCAGGTCCAGCAGGTGGGCAGACAGCGCGTCCGTGGCGTCGAGGCCCAGAACCTTGTCCCAGACCAGTAGCTTGGCGTTATAGAGGATGAACGGCGCCGCCCAAGCGGTCTGCAGCCATGCGGTCAGCCGCCCGCCGAGCGCCCGGTTCTGGGAAGCTCGGCCGATGTCTGGGAGCGGGGCCTCACGTCCGCAGTCCGCCCAAAGACCCTACCGCCAGATCGGATCGCGCCGGGCCGACCATCGGGCCAGCAAACCCGCCACCACGGCGACACCTATGGCGTAGGGCCACCACCACGGGCCGGTATAGAGCGTGCCGACGCCCACGAACCCCGTATCGACCAGGCCGTCCCGCCACGATCCCCCGCGGCGCAGATCGCCCCGCTCCTTGAGGGTCCAGTGGGCAACCGACGCCAGCAGCCGGAACGGGGCCGCAGCGGGGCCAAGCGGCGCCAGCAGGGCCCCGACCCAGGCATGGCCAATCGCGGTCACGCACCATGTGTAATCGTCCTCGCTCCGTGAAGAGGGCGTCAGGATCGTGCGGACGAGACCCAGGATCCCGGCCCGGACCCTCATGCCACGAGGCTTTCGGCCACGGCGATACGGTCCTCGAACACCGTCTGCGTCTCGCCGCCGACCGTCACGCGGACCTGCACAAGCCACGTCCCGGCCACAAGCGCGCCGGGCGGGAAGAGGACGGCGACCTCGGCCGCGCCGGTGATCGTGGCGGCGCCCGCGACGATGCCGCCCGAGAACTCGCGCCGGGCGACCGCCTCGGCGGTGCCGCCGGTCAGCTCCGCGATCTGCGCCCCGGCGTCTATCGCCACATCCACCGCGAGCCGCAGCCCGTCGGATACCCATGTTTTCATGCGACCCTCCATCTGCCCGATACCCCGATCTGCCGCCAGTGACCGGCGGCCCGTTGCGCTCTCCACTCTCCGGCCGCGCGGATCAGCGCCGCGTCAGGCGGCGGCGGATCGGCGGCGATGCCCGCCGCATCCCCCGCCAGATCAAGCGCCCCGCCAGCGGCCCCCAGGACCGCCGCCGCCCCTGCCGCATGGCCCGCGAGCGGAACCGCGCCTGACGCGGTGCCGCCGATCCTGACGGTGCCAGCCCCGCGGCCCGCGAGCGCTATCGTGCCAGAGGCCCGCCCGCTTCCCGCACCGGCCCGCGTGACGCCGACAGCGGCCCCGTCCAGCCGGAGCGTGTCGGCCGCCGCCGCCCTGGCCACCGCTGCGGCCGACGATGCGCCGCCGATACCGATGCCCCCTTCGGCCGCAGCTGCGGCGCGCGCGGTCGCCGTCGCGGCCCCTAGGAGGCGAAAGCCGCCCGAGGCGGCACCGGACGCTTCGGCCGTAACCGCGGCAGAGCCCGCAAGACCGAAAGCCCCGGCGGCTTCTGCCCTGGCGTCCGGTGGGGCCTCAGTCGGCGCCGCAACGCGCAGGATGACGACGCCGCCCGCGCCCGGAGATCCCGGGATGTAGTTCCGCGTCGTGACGCCAGGGCCGCCATGGCCGGGAATAGTTGGCGTCTCGGCCTCGGTCGGCACGTTGACGTCGAGCATCCAGACCCGGCCGGTGCCGCCCGCGCCATAGTCGACCGCCAAACCGGTGATCGACGATACGATTCCGGGGCCGCCAAGGCCGCCGGTCCCGGCATCAGCATCGCCGCCGTTGCCGCCCGCCCCGCGCCCGCCGCTCGAATGCTTGCGCCCGCCGCTGACTCGGGTGCCGTCGCCGCCCCGATAGGAGGTCGGATGCGCGGCCCCGAAAAGGCTCTCATCCGCGTCCCGCGCCCCGCCCCCGCCGCCATCGGTCGGCAGGATCGCCGCGCCGCCGCCAAACCCGCCACCAATCCCGCCGCCGCGCGCAGTCAGCCCCAGCGCCGAACTGGCCCCGCCCGGCGTCGCCGCCGTTTCCGAGGAGGTGCCGCCCTGCCCGACCGTGATCGCCAGCGTCCCGGCCGGGACCGCCTGCCTACCCGCCAGCACATCGCCGCCGGACCCGCCGCCCGAGGCCCCGTAGCTGGTCGGGGACGACGCCCCGCCCGCGCCGACGATCAGGTAATCGCCGTCGCCGGGCTGCGCGATGGCGAGGCTGCCGCCTGATCCCGTCGGCCGAGTTGCCGTCGCGGCTGAGCGTCCGGATCGTGCCATTGGTGATCGCGGTCGAGATCAGGTGCTTGTTGCCCGTGTCCATGAAGGCCGACAGCGCGGGCGCGGCCTTGATCATCCGCCGCAGTTCCCGGAACAGAAGCCCCGCCTGATCCCGCGTCGTCGCGGTACAGAAGCCCTGGGCGGCTGCCTCGCCGTCGAAGAGCTGGGTGACGCCCGAGACGCCGTCGGTCCGGACATCGATCACCAGCCCTTCGGACGTCAAGGTGAGCCTCCTCCTGCGAGAGCGGCGGGAACCCGAGCGCGACCAGCAGCTGATGCTCGTTGACCAAGCCCGGTGGGAGGATGGCTCGCCCGGAACGGCTGCAGAGACTATGCAGAGGTTCCTGCAGGCCGTTCGTCTTCGCCTTGCCGCAAAATGAACGCCTTCTGTGCGTCCGTAAATTTCGATGCTCTCATGCGTTTCCGCTCCTTTCCCAGCCAGGAAAGACTACCGGAAAACTCCAGCTTCAAATGGTCCGGTTTTCAGCAGGCAGAGCACGAACCGGCCTCTCGCTCTCTTGGGACCGCATCGACGGCGCGTTCCGTCGGTCGCTGGCGCCGAGCGCGGACAGGATCGATGTGACTGGAGGATAAACGGAGGACAACGTCCGTGTCGTTTGTCCGTGGTATAACTACGCCCGTCAGGACTGGGATGATGCGCTGGCAGTCCGGGTGGCAGAGGCCGCGCTGGCAAGCTGAGTGAAGGTGGTGGCCCCGGAGGTATTCGAAACCTCACACCCATACGGGCCAGGCATTTTAAGTGCCATGCGTCTACCAATTCCGCCACGGGGCCATAGGCGCGTTCTATCTCGCCTGCGATTCTGCCTTCAACCCCCTCAATCGGGCCTATCTAGGGCCTGAACGTCGAGGCGGACGCACAAAGCCTTTATTTTATTGCGCTTCCCGGACCAGATGTCGGGATGTTAGGTCCCGCGCGTCTACCAGTTTCGCCACGCCCGCATCGCATCGAACCGCGATTCTGGCACAGCCTCCGCACGGTGTCCAGAAGAGCGGCGGGATACGCGCCCGGCTGGGCGTTCCATGCCTCGGCCGGGCTGCGCTGGCCGTCCGACGAGGCGCAGGCGGCTGGCACGGGCGGCTGGCACGGGCGGGGGAAACGGGCGGGGGAAACGGGCCAGCCGGTGCGGCCATCGTCCTGCATCGAAGGTGGCCGCGCATCCGGCCGGTCTTGCCGTTCGCCCGCAGGGCGCTCAGCGCTTGCGTTTCGGGGGAGCATTGCCGCCGCCGTGACCCGGCTTCGGCCCGCCGCGCTTGACCCCGGCTCCCTTGGGCTTGCCGCCTTTGCCGGTCGGGGCCCCCGGCCGTTCCAGACGCTTCGAGGGATCGGCGGCATCGGCCCGGCGCCGGTCTGCGGGGGCCGCGTCTGTCTCCGCACGGCGCTTTTTGTCCTTGGGCCGGTCCTTCGACCAGTCCTTCGCGGCGCCTTTCGGTCCGGTCTTGCGCCCCTCCTTCGGCCGTGGCGCCGGGGACTCCGCCCGGGTGGTGGCGCGCTCGGCGCCATGGCGGGGTTTGCGCGGCCGGTCGCCCGGGCGGGCATCGGCCGCCCTGTCGCGCGCGTGTCCTGCTGCCTTGGGCCGTGGCGTCTCCGGTTCGGCCGACCGGGCATCGGGCCGATCCGGGCGGGGCGTCGGCCGCGGCTTGAACGTAGGTTCGGGACGGTTGACGCCGGCCTCGTCCGTGGCGGGCGGCATTTCTGGCGCCGTCGCCTCGGCGGGGGCCGGGCGCGGCGGTTCGGGCGCCCGCTCGGGCCTGGGATATTCGGCCTTGGGGCGTTCCGGTCCGGGTCTGTCGGGTCTTGAGCGTTCGGGTTTCGGGCGTTCGGATCGCGGACGCGGCCCGCGGGTATCCTCGATGGGGCCGTCGAACCGCTTGGCGCGGATGTCGTCTTCCAGAAGCCCCTCGGGACCGATCCGGTCGACAAAGCCCGGCACGGCGGCCTCGGCGATTTCAACGAGCGAAGTCCTGGCAAGAAGCTGGATCCGGCCGATCTGCGAGCGTTCGAGATTTCCGGCCCGGCAGACCAGCGGCAACAGCCAGCGCGGCTCGGCCCGGCGGTCGCGACCGACCGACAGCTCGAACCAGATCGAGGGGCCGAAGGGCGGACGTTCGGGCCGGGCGCCGGGCGCGGCGGGTGCGTTCAGCTCCTCGGGGGCCGAGAGACCCGCGCGGTAAAGCCTGAGACAGGCGGCCGCGATCATCTCGGGGCTGCGGTCGGCCAGCAGGCGGGCGGCGAAGGCGGCCTCGGCCTCGGTCGGGTCGGCCTCCCACAGCGCATCGGCCAGGAGCCGGGTCTCGTCGAGCGCGAGGATTTCCTCGGGCGTCGGTGCCAGGATCCATTCGGCCTCGATCTTGGCCCATTTCAGCAGCCGCGCGGCCTTCTTGGCCAGCTTGTCCGGGACGATCAGCGCCGAGATCCCCTTGCGCCCGGCCCGGCCGGTGCGGCCCGAGCGGTGCAGGAGCGTCTCGGTATTGCTTGGCAGATCAGCATGGATCACCAGATCGAGATTGGGCAGGTCGATGCCGCGCGCCGCGACATCGGTCGCAACGCAAACCCGCGCCCGGCCATCGCGCATCGCCTGCAGCGCATGGCTGCGCTCGTCCTGGCTGAGCTCGCCCGAGAGGCTCACCGCCGACAGGCCCCGGTTGGCAAAGCGCGCCGCCAGACGGCTGACCGCGGCCCGGGTATTGGCAAAGACGATGGCGGTGGGCGCATCGTGGAAGCGCAACAGGTTGATGATGGCATGTTCGGCATCGGCCGCCGTCACCTGCACGGCCTTATAGGCGATATCGGCATGCTGGCTGCCGCGCGACAGGGTCGTCACCCGCGCGGCGTCGCGCTGGTAAAGCTTGGCAAGCTCGGCGATCGCGGGCGGCACCGTCGCCGAGAAGAGCAGCGTGCGCCGTTCGGCCGGGGCGGCGCCCAGCATGAATTCCAGATCCTCGCGGAAGCCGAGATCGAGCATCTCGTCGGCCTCGTCCAGCACCACGGCGCGGATATCGGACAGATCGAGTGCGCCCCGGGTGATATGGTCGCGCAGCCTTCCGGGCGTGCCGACGACGATATGGGCCCCCCGGTCGAGCGCCCGGCGTTCGTCACGGGCATCCATGCCGCCGACGCAGGACACGACCTTCGCGCCCGTGCGCGCATAAAGCCAGACCAGTTCGCGCTGGACCTGCAGGGCCAGTTCGCGGGTCGGCGCGATGACAAGGGCCAGCGGGGCGGCCGGCGGCCCCATCCGGTCGTCCTCGCCCATCAGGGTCGGCGCGATGGCCAGCCCGAAGCCCACGGTCTTGCCCGAGCCGGTCTGGGCCGAGACCAGCAGGTCGGCTCCGGCCAGTTCGGGCGCGGTGACGGCCTTCTGTACATCGGTCAGCGTATCGAACCCGCGTTCGGCGAGGGCTTCGGAAAGACTCGGGATCATCTGGGGACCATCCGTGGGGCGCCGCGCCAGCATGGCGGGCCAAAAAGGCACCGCTAGGGTATCACGGCGCGCATGTCTAGGCACAAGCGATCTCTGCGCGGGGCGGGGGCGAAGTTTCGCGCCCCGGGACCCGGTCGCGCCTGTCCGGGGTCGGGACTTTCTGCCGACAGGGGTCCGCATGAGCGCAGGGACGTTCGAGACCGGCTCTGTTGTCTGCTTTGGGCGCGGGGATCTGGTGGCAGAGGCGGGAGACGCCGTTGCAAAAGGCCCGAGAGGGATTCCGCCCCGGGAAGCCAGCGTGATGGCTGGAGGGCATGAGCAGACCGGCACTCCCGACCGACAAGATCAGGACCCGGCGGGCCCGCGCCGAAGCGTTGACGCGCCCGGGCTCGCGGATGATCGGGTGCGATCCCGAGAGGACGTGGGCGGGCAGACCGACCGGCATGCAGGGCCCGCAACCCACCTGCAGTGACGCAGCGATGCGGCCCGGCCTGACGGTGAAAGTACGGTTCGGCATGGCGCCGAGGCAGACGACAGGCCTTGTCGAAACCCGCCTGCCGGATTGCCGGGCTTCGGGTGCGTGTCGCTGGCATGGCACGCGAGGTCTTTCAGGGCGATTGTCGCTCTTTCCTGTCGTCGAAGGTCTGACATTCTCAGGAGATCGAGAGGCGTCAGGCGTCAGGATCCGGCGGAGACGACTGGCACCCCATTGCGTCTTCGTTCGTTTCTGTCGGGCGTGACGGACGGCAAGGAACGCCCGATTGTTGTTGCCACCACGGCGCGTCCAGAGGATACGGTCTGGAGACCTTCGGACAGGGCATTCTTCGCGCAGGATCTCATGTTCACGATCCGATCCTTCACGCAGGCGAGGCCCGAGATTTTGGACGGAAAGGAGCCTGGCAATACCTAACATCCTGATCACCGGCGGGGCAAAACGGATCGGGGCGGATCTGGCGCGCCGCTTCGCGGGGGCCGGTTTCAAGGTCGCCATCCATTACGGCTCGTCCGAAGGCGAGGCCGAGGCCCTGCGGGACGAATTGACCGCGTCGCGGTCGATTTGCTCGATACACCGCGCCGACTTGCGGGACCGCAGCGAGACCGAGCGCATGTTCGACGAGGTGCGCGCCACGATGGGTGCGGTCGATCTGTGCATCAACAATGCCTCGATGTTCGTGAATGACGACCTGCTGGATTATGAAGACACGCAATTCGACGATCATCTTGGCGTGAACCTCAAGGCGCCCGTGCAATTGGGGGCTTTGATGCGGCGCCAGCCGGAGGAGGCCGAGGATCGGCTGATCCTCAACATGCTCGACAACAAGGTGTTTGCGATCAATCCCGACTTCTTCACCTATACCCTGAGCAAGACCGCCCTGCTGGCGGCGACCCGGATGATGGCAATGCGTTTTGCCGGGTTTCCAAGGGTCTGCGGGATTGCGCCCAGCATCACCCTGATCAGCGGCAAGCAAAGCCCCGAGAATTTCGAGAAAAGCAGCCGCATCAACTATCTGGGCAGGCGAGTCTTCCCGTCCGACATCGCGGATGCGGCGCTTTTCCTCTGGAAGACAAAAAGCTGCAACGATCAGATCATCACCATCGATGGCGGACAGTCGATGATGCGATTGTCAAGGGATGTGGCCTTTCTTGCCAAGGAAGGTCACTTCGATGAGTAGGTACAGGATCGTCCTCGAGGATCTGGAAATCCGGATGTATCTTGGCATCCACGATTTCGAGAAGAAGGCCCCGCAAAGGGTACTGATCTGCGCAGAGATCGACGTCACGTCCCGATCCTTCGGAAAGGACGACATTTTCGACTATGACCGGGTGGTGGCGTTCATCAGGGCGTTCTCGATGCAGTTCATCGAAACCCAGGAAGACCTTGTCGTCCGGATTCACGATCACATCCTGTCGCTGGGGGCACTCTCTGCGACGGTCTATTCCAGAAAGCCGGATGTGTTCGAGGATTGCAAATCCGTCGGCGTTTCATACCGCGGGGACTGACACCGGGTGCGCCACGCGCCGCTGGCGCGCCAATGACACGCCGGGCGGCATCGTATGACAGGCGCCCCGGATCGCGGGGCGCCCATCGCATCCGCCCCTTGCTGGGGTCCAGGCGACTGCGACCGGATCACGCCTTGCCGCGATAGACCGGGAAGCCGCTGGCATCGCCATAGTCCTTGGCGGTGATCGCCTTCAGCCTGGCCATGTCGTCCTCCGAGATCGCGAAGCCGAGGTCGGCGTTGGTCCTCATGTGCTCGGGGTTCGCCGTTTTGGGCAGCGCCAGAAGGTCAAGTTGCAGGACATAACGGATGCAGAGTTGCGGGATGCTCACACCGTATTTCCCGGCCATCGTGCCGATCTCGGCATTGTCGAGGATCTTGCCATGGGCGATGGGCGAATAGGCCTCGACCAGCAGACCCCGGGCCTTGCTATAGTCGATCAACTCGAAGGGCGTGTTGCCGATATGGGCCAGCAGCTGGTTGATCATCGGCTTGATCCTGGCATGGTCGAGCAGGTTGTCGAGATCGGCCGTCTGGAAGTTCGACACGCCGATGGCGCGGATCTTGCCGACCTCCAGCGCCTCTTCCAGCGCCGTCCAGGCCGCGAGGTTGCCCTCGAAAAAGCGGTCCGTGTCGCCGAACGCGCCCCAGGGCTGCGGGCTGTGGATGACCATGAGGTCTATATAATCGAGCCCGAGCGTCTCCAGCGAACCATCGATGGCGGCCCTGGCGCCGCCATGGTCCTTGATCCCGGCGTCGAGCTTCGTCTGCACGAACAACGCGTCCCGGGGCAGGCCGCAGGCGCGCACACCCTCGCCCACGCCGCGCTCGTTGCCATAGGCCTGCGCGGTGTCGATATGGCGGTAACCGATCTCGACGGCGGCCTTCACCGCGTCGGTCACCTTGGCATCGTCGATCATCCAGGTCCCCAGCGCAAGCTTGGGAATGGCGACGCCGTTCGGCAGGGTCCGGGTTTCTTGCAGGATCATTTTCGGTCTCCTTCCCTGCTGGCTTCCAAGAGCCGTGTCCAAACCGGGCGGCCCGCGGCCACCCGTCCTGGAGTGATCTAGGGGGAAGATGGTCGCGGGATAATCGGGACGGGATCGCAACCACTCATGATGGAATCTCATCAATGCGGGTCGAGGCCCCTGCCGCGCCCGACCGCCCCCATGCGGCGCCGACGGCGCCCATGGCGAGAGCCGCTCTTCGGATCGCGGTCCGGCACAGGTGCAGCGCGTCCCGTCGGCCCCGGGCGATGGTGCACCGGCCGCTTCCCGCATGGACCGGCGAAAGAGACAAGGATCTGCGCTCCGACGGGGGAAGACATGCCGTTCGGAACCTCGACCCCGCGACGGCAGGCCTTTGCGGCGTCCGGCCCTGCCGGGACGGTCGCTGGAATGACGCAGGGCCCCGGCGAGGGGCTCGCGAATTTCGGCTTGACGCCCCCGAAGCCGTCCCTTACTCAGCGCCACACTCTTGGCGGAGTAGCTCAGTTGGTTAGAGCAGAGGAATCATAATCCTTGTGTCGGGGGTTCGAGTCCCTCCTCCGCTACCAATTATCAATAATTTTATTGATAAGTTTTCGCCCTCTGCAATCCTGTCCACGATCTACCCCAAGCCGAACGGGGTTCAGGCGTGACGTCTCCCGCGACCGGCACCAAGGTGTAGAGTCAGGGTTCACGACACAATAGATGACGGTCGCGGCCAGACCGCAGGCCGAGAGGAACAGGATCGGGCGACCCTTCGCATCGGCCAGGACGTGCAGTGTGGAGTTCAGCCCGCCCGTTCTCGTGAAAACGATCCCCCGGATCGTTTTCTGATCTTCGACCTCCGCCCGATCAGCCGTCCGCGCCGCCCTTTTGAACCGCGAGGCTCGACGCCGTCCGATGGGCCGTCGCATGGGGCGCGTCGATCATCGCGATCCCGGTGTCCTGCGCCAGCCCGAGCCGAACTACAGCAATCACGTGGTGATGCTGGATCAGGCGTTCGGGGTCGCGCCGCCACCGCCCCCGGCGCCCATCCCTGCGATATCGATTTGCAGGTGCGGCCCGACGGGCCGGTGCTGCGAATCTTGCAGGCGCTGGGGTCGGGCTCGCGCGGCTGCCGGATGGAGCCGGGCGCGGTCGAGGCCGCAGCGGCCGAAGCCGCGCGCCATCTCGACGGCGCGGCCGTATTGATCGTGAACAAGTTCGGCAAGCTCGAGGCGGCGGGCCATGGCTTCGTGCCCCTGATCGCCGCGGCGCTCGACCGAGGGCCGCCGGTTCTGACCGGCGTCAACGGCCCGAACCTCGCGGCCTTCGAGGCGTTTGCCGGGGGGGCTCGCCCGGCCGCTTCGTCCCGATGCGGGCGCGGTGCTGGACCGGCTCGGGGCTCCGGTCCGGGACCCCGCCGCACTGTGCGCCCTGTCCTGACAGCGGCCGGGCTTGCGCCCGCGGCCCGCCCGGCCCAGGGTGCGGCATGCGCATTCTGGAAAACATCCTGACCGACCGCGGCTCGCGCTATGCGGTCTCGGGCGGGTCCTGCCACAGCGCGGCAGAAGCCCGGGCCTTTCTGGCCGAGCTGCGACGCGGCAAGAAATTCGCCCGCGCCACCCATCACAGCTGGGCCGTTCTCGGGGCCGGGGGGCCGGTGAAGTCCGACGATGGCGAGACCGGGGCGGGGGCGATCATCCTGCGCATGCTCGAACGGGCCGAGCTGCGCGACCATATCGTGGTGGTCACCCGATGGTATGGCGGCAAGCCGCTGGGCGGCGACCGGTTCCGCCATGTGCAGGAAGCCGTGCGGATCTATCTCGATACGCACGCGGGCAGGTCCTGAGCGCTGGCCGTCCGGTCAGACGGGCGGCGGGTCCAGCAGCAGCACGCGCCAGTTCAGGGCGTCGAGATTCTGGTTCTCGGGCGGCCCGCTCATGATCCATTCGATCCGGTCGAGATAGGCCTGCGCCCAGCGGTCGAGCCACATCTGCGTCGGCTCGCCATCCTCGGGCGTGGGAAGCGGCGCGATCTCGAAGGCGATGCGCCCGTCGCGCCAGTGCGCCTGCAGCGTCAGGCTGGGCACGCGCAGCCCGGCCGCCAGCTTGGGCAGCGTGTCGATCAGCTCGAACGGCCGTCCGAAGAGCCGCCCGCGCGCGACGTCGCCGGGGCCGCCTTGCCGCATCACCCGCGCCGGAGAGTCATGCGTGGCCATCAGGATGCCGTTGCCGCGCAGCACGCGAAACGCCTCGGCCGCCGCCTCGCGCGGGGCGGTCGCGGCGGCGATCATCGGTCCGAGCCCGCGCGCGGCCGGATTGGCCGCCGACCGGGCTGCGAGGTAGTGATAGCCGACATTCAGCCCGCGCAGGACCGAATAGACCAGCGGGCCGAAATGGGTCGTCGCCAGGATGCAGGGCCGGGGCAGGGCGCGCAGCTTGTCGGCCTCGCCCGGATGCAGCCAGGGCAGCAGCGCCTCGGGCTCTGCCGGGGCGGCGGTCAGCCAGCGCCAGATCGCGCTGGCGCGTTCCGCCCGCCGCGTCCATTCGGCTTGCCCGAGACTGCGGTCGCGGGCAAGCCGCCAGGCCAGCGATGCGGCCGGTGAGATGCTCATCGTCGGGATCGGCCGGGCCGTCTCGAAATCGAAGAGCCGCTCCAGGTCCGCCGCGCGGGTGATCGCCTCGTCGGCCCCGCCGGTGATGTTGCGCCGTCCGCGCACAAAGCGGGGCAGGATCGCGGTTGCCTCCTCGACCCGACCCCGGGCCATCAGCGCCTGAGACAGGAAAAGGTTCGGCGCGTCGCCGTTCCGGTCCAGCAGGTGTTGCAGCCGAGCAGAGGCCTCGTCATGCCGCCCCAGCGCGTCGAGATCGCGCCCGAAGTCGATATCGGTCCGGGTGCGGGCACTGTCGGGGCGCTGGAACAGGGCGCGGCGGTGCGCGACATAGGCGTCCGGGCGTCCGGCGGCGAGATGCAGCTCGCCCCGCAGCCCGGCACTCGCGGAATGGTCGGGGTCGAGCGCGCCAAGCGTGTCCAGCGCGGTGTCGGCGCCCTCGATCCGGCCAAGGCCGAACCGGGCGCGCGCCTGCAGATAAAGCAGCGCCCTGTCGGGTCCCTGCCGGTCCAGAAGCTGCGTCGAAAGCCGCTCGGCCTCGGGCCAGTCGCCAAGCCTGCCGGCGATCTCGGCCCGGATGCGGTCGCCGTTCCGGTGGCCCCGGGCCTCGTGCCAGGCAATCAGCGCGCTCAGCCCGGCGCGGGTCTCGTCGACCCGGTCCAGTTCCAGCGCGGCGCCGATCCGGCCGATGGCGGCCCCGGGCAGCAGCCCGCCGGTGTCCAGCGCCGCGGCGAAGGCGGCATCGGCCTCTTCGGGGCGGCCCGAGGCCAGCAGCGTCGTGCCGCGCAGGATCCAGATTGCCGGGGTGTCGGGGGCCATGGGCAGCAGCGCCAGCGCGCCCTGGGGGTCTTCCAGGGCCATCCGGGTGGCGACGCGGGCTTGCAGCACCGGCGCCTGACCGGGAAAGCGGGTTTCGGCCTCGCGGCCCCACGCCTCGGCGTCGTCGAACCGCCACAGGGTGCGCGCCGCAGCGATCCGCAGGGGCCAGGCCCAGACGAGGCCGGGCGCGCGGGCCACCACGTCCCCGGCCAGCGCCAGCGCGGTTTCGGGGTCTTCGGCCAGCAAGCTGTGGCCGCGGGCCAGATCTACGCCCGGATCGCCGGGCCGGTCGGCGGCCAGCGCGTCCAGAAGGTCGCGCGCCGCGCGCACATGGCCGCGCTGAAGGGTCAGGTTGCAGCGGCGCAGCGCCAGACCCGCATCGCCGGGCAGCACGTCCAGCGCGGCCTCGACCGCCTCGAGCGCCAGGTCGAGACGCAACTCCTGCGCCGCCGCGTCGATCCGGGCCCAATGCGCCTGACGCTGGCGGGGATCGGCCGCGAGCAGCCCGGCAAGGGTTTCGGCCGCCGCGTCATAGGCCCAGGCGCGCCGCTGGGTCGCGGCCAGTTCGACGGCGACCCATGGGGCCCCGGGCGCGTCGGCGGCAAGCCTGAGAAGATGGGCGAGGCTCTCCTCGATCCGGCCCGCCTCGCGCAGCAGAACGCCCTCTCGAAGCCGCAGCGCCCTGTCCTGCGGCGGGCGGGTCAGCGCCTGGCCGGACGCCTCGCGGGCGGCGGCGGTCGTCGCGATCTCTGGGTCTGCGTTCTGCATCCTGTTCGTCGGTTCCACGTCTGGGCCGCACCGGCCTTTCGGGCATAATGTCATGCGTTGCACCGACCCTGGCAAGCCCCGTATGGCGGCGGACGCCCTTGCGCCGACCCTGGCCCATATCCGATTTCAGAACCGGAAGGCGTCGGGTTTCAGCCTGTTTCATCAATGAGATGGCGGAAGATCGCAAAGGCCTGGGGCGTGGGCACCTAGAGGTTGAACTTGTGGACATCAAGGTGTACGAGGGTTGAGGAAGATGGTTAAACTGCAGACAGTTCACCCTGCTTTTCAGGAGTCTATTTGGTTTATCCGCGGCCGGTGTGCCGGGGGTGGCAGGGACGGGGGCACGGGAGTGCGACGTCTGCCGTCTGGGAAAGAAGGATGGCGTCATTTTTCGGCCGCTTCGCAGCGGAGATCCGTGGTCTTCACATAAAGCGTGTCATCGCGCCCGCCTTCGATGCGGGGTGGTATCTGTCGCATTACACCGATGTCGCCCAGGCCGGTGTGGACCCGCTGACCCATTACATTCGCTATGGGGCGCAAGAGGGCCGAAACCCGCGATCCGACTTCGATGGCGTGAGCTATCTCGAGATCAATCCGGATGTCCGCGCCGCCGGAATGAACCCGTTCTATCACTGGATCCGTTTCGGCCGCGCCGAAGGCCGGATCTGCGGTTCGGTGCGCGATGCCGCCGCGGACGGGGCGGGCACTGGCGCCGTCACGCCGCCGGTGATGGATTTTTCGGGGATCTTCACGCCTCTGGATCGCCTTCCCGCGCCGGTCCTGGAGCGGCTCGACCTTGCGGCTTTGCCAGACACAGTTCTTGGGCGCGGTTTTCCCTATGGCTTGCGGGCCGGGCCGGTCGACTTTCCGATCGTTCTGTTCCGGGATGACGGGGGAGCGGTTCCGGTCGAGCGTGTCGAGCAGGCGCTGGCCATGACCTCTGGCAAGGTGCATGTTCTGGGCCCGGACGGCTGCGGCCGTGCGCGGCGGTCTGCCCCGGCCAACGATCGGGTGCGGGTCTGGCCTGCGGAAGGCGAAACCGCTCTGGACGATCTCAGGGCCTTGCTCAAGGGGCTCGACGCCGAACTGGCGGGGTTCTGGGAGGTCTCGCTGTCTCCGGCGCTGTCGGCCTGGACGTTTCTCGAGGCGGCGATGGTCCGCGATCCCGGTCTGGCCCATGTCGGCGCTTCGCTCGCGCGGCCCGACGGACGGCTCTGGCGGTCGGGCTGGCGCCACCGCGCGGGCGAGACGACCCTGGCCGAGATCGGCCGCGACCTCCATTTTCTCGATCCCTTCCAGTTCCGCCTGAAGCCGTCGGTCGCCCTGGACCCGGTCTTCGGTCTGGCGCGCGTCGCGCCCCTGCGCGCGGCTGCGGCCGCGTCCCGGGCCCGACCGACCGGTGCGCCGGATCTGGTCGCGGCGCTGGCCGGGCTCGTGCCGCTTCTGGCCGGCGACGGCCAGCCGGTCTTTGCCACGCAGGGGTGCGCGGTGGTCCTGTCGGAGAGCGAGCCCGCCCAGCCGCCGCAGGCTGCCGCCCCCGAGGATGCGGGCCTTCCCGCCCATCCGGGCCCGGTCGAGGCCGTGGTCTTCGTCGACAGCGTGCCGCCGATGCCCGATCAGGATGCAGGCTCGGTCACCGCGTCGAATTTCATCGATATCTTTCTTGAACGGGGCGCCGAGGTTCTGTTCTACAGCACCACCCGGCGCGCCTGGACCGACCCCTATGCCCTGGCGCTGGCCGCGCGGGGCGTGGTGTGCCTGACCGATCCCGTGGTGCAGGGCTACGACAGTGCCTGCGACCGGATCGCCGCGGCCGGATACGACCGGCTGACCTTCCTGCTGACACGGGTCTATGCCGGGGGCGCCTTTGTCGAGCGCACCCGCGCGCTGTTTCCCCGGGCCCGGCTGGTCTTCAACACCGTCGATCTGCACGGCCTGCGCGAACTGCGCGAGGCGCAGAGAGCGGGCAGCGCCGCACGCGAGGTTTCGGCGCATGCGACCTTCGCCCGCGAACGCGACATCATCCAGCGCTGCGACTCGACGATCCTGCTCTCCGAGGCCGAGATTGCGGTGCTGTCGCCGACGCTCGGCCATGCCGACCTGCGCCTGATTCCGATGGTCAACGAGTTCCGCCCGCCGCGCGCGGGTTTTGCGGAACGTACCGGACTGATGTTCGTGGGCGGCTTCGGCCACACCCCCAATATCGACGCGGTCGACTACATCATCGACGAGCTCTGGGCGCCGATCCGGGCGCGGGCGCCGGACATGGTGCTGAAGATCGTCGGACCGCACTTTCCCGACCGGTTGCGGGCGCGGCTGCCCGAAGGGGTCGAGGCGCTGGGCTTCGTGCCCGATCTGGGCGCCGCGCTGGAAGAGGTGCGGCTGACCGTGGCGCCCTTGCGCTATGGCGCGGGGATCAAGGGCAAGATCGGCACCAGCCTCGCCCATGGCGTGCCCTGCGTCGCGACCCCGCTCGCCGCCGAGGGCATGGGGCTTGTGGACGGCCGCGACCTGCTGGTCGCCGACGGCCCCGAGGCCTTTGCCGACGCGGTTCTGAGACTGCATGACGACGAGGTGCTCTGGACCCGGATGAGCCGCGCAGGGTACGAGTTCTGCGAGGCCCGCTATTCCCGGCGGGCGGTTGCCGCCCGGCTGAACGCGCTCCTCGACGGGGTGCCGGCATGAAACACGAGACCGCTCCCGCCTCGCATCTGCGTGCCGTCGGGGGCAAGGCGACCGCACTGCGCTTCTTCACCATCTGCGCCCGGAACTTCCTGCCAAGCGCCCGGCTTCTTTGCGAAAGCCTGCGCCAGGCCCATCCCGACGCGGTCTTCACCGTTTATCTCTGCGACCGGGACATGGGGTACGATCCGGTGCCGCTCGGGATGCGCATCGAACCGCTCGAGGCGCTCGGCATCCCCGCGCTCGAGCGGATGATCCGCAGCTACAACATCACCGAGCTGTGCACCGCGATCAAACCCTACTGCTTCCTGCGGGAATTCGCGCAGGCGCAGGGCGACGATCCGACGCCGCATGTGATCTATCTCGATCCCGATATCGAGGTGTTCAGCCCGCTGACCGAGGTCGCCGAGGCACTGGATGCGGGCGCCCAGGCGGTGCTGACCCCGCATGTCCTGCATCCGGCAGAACGCGCGGAATTCGAGGACGACCATTTCCTGCGCTTCGGCGCCTACAATCTGGGCTTCATCGCGCTTCGCAACACGCCGGAAGTGGCCGAGGTCATGCGCTGGTGGGGGCGGCGTCTGGTCGATCAGTGCATCATCGACCTGCCGCGCGGGATCTTCGTCGACCAGAAATGGATGGACCTGCTGCCCGCGTTTCTGGACGATGTGCATGTGCTCCGGCATCCGGGCTACAATATCGCCTACTGGAACCTCCACGAACGGCGCATCCACGGTCCCGAAGGCGCGCTGCAATGCAACGGCCAGCCGCTGCGCTTCGTCCACTACAGCGGCATCATCCTCGAGGATACCGACCAGCTGTCGCGACATAGCAGGGTGTTCCACGTGTCGAACTCGTTCGGCTACGGACCGCTGGTGCAGCGTTATCGCGCGCGTCTGACCGCCCCCGGGAACCGGCGGCTTCGAAACCTGCCCTATGCCTTTTTCTGGAACGGCGCGCGGGGCAAGAACGCGCACAGCCCGGGCGCCGAGGCCGACACCGCCTGGAGCCGGCCCGAAACCTTCCTGTTGGCCCGGCAGGCCTTCACCATGGAGCAGTATCTCGGCTTCCTGACAGCCGAGGCGAGCGAGATCGAGAACCGGCGCGCGACCGAGGCCGCGCTTGTGCCGAGGGGCGAGGAGGGTCGCAACGGGTTCCATTTCAGCGCCTATTGCGCCGTCTGCGGCGGTCGCCATTCGATGGTGACCAGTTTCCTCTACAGCGGCGAGACCTATCCCGACGGCACCCCGGTTCCGAACTGGCGCGAGCATGTCGCCTGTGCGTCCTGCGGCCTGCCGAACCGGGTGCGCGCGTCGATGCACCTGTTCCTGCAGGAATTCGAGCCAAGGTCCGACAGCCGGATCTATATCACCGAGCAGAAGACACGGCTGTTCGGCTGGCTTTCGGGCCGCTTCCCGAACCTGACCGGATCGGAATATTTCGGCAACCGCGTGCCGAAGGGCGGCCTGTTCGAGGGGGTCCGCAACGAGAATTTCGAAGACCTGAGCTTCCAGTCGGAGAGCTTCGAATTCCTGCTCAGCTTCGACGTGCTTGAACACGTCCCCCATCCCGAGCGGGCCTTCGCCGAGGCCTTCCGGGTGCTCGAACCGGGCGGCCGTCTGATGTTCAGCGTGCCCGCCCATCTCGACCGCTACCCCAGCACGATCCGCGCCGAGCTCGCGCCCGATGGCCGGATCATCCATAACCTGCCCGCCGAATACCATGGCAACCCGGTCGATCCGGAAGGCGGGGCGTTGTGCTTCCGCTATTTCGGTTGGGACCTCATGGACATGCTGCGCGAGGCCGGGTTCCCGCGGCCCTTCCTGTTCCATTACTGGTCGCGCGAGTTCGGCTATTTCGGGCCCGGCCAGGCCCTCTTCGTGGCCGAAAAGCCCAGATGAGCGGGGCGGAGGGCAAGCGGGTCTGTGCCGTGACCGGCCCCGGCGGGTTCGTCGGCGGCTATCTCATGCCGGTTCTGGCGGCGCGGGGCTGGCAGACCCTGCCGATGGGCCGCGCCGCCGCCGATTTCTCGGACCCCGAGGCGCTGGCCGGTTGGCTTGCCCGTCACGGGGTCACCGACATCGTGCATCTGGCCGCGGAATCGAACCCCGCGGGCGGCGACACCCGCGCCTTCTACGAAACCAACGCTTTCCTGACCGAACGGCTGCTGCAAGCCGCCGCGACGGCCGGTCTGCCGGGGCGGTTCCTGCTGGTCAGCGCCACCAGCGTCTATGGCGACAGCGGCGCCGCGCCCCAGCGCGAGGACGACCCGAAACAGCCGCCCAACCATTACGGGGCCTCGAAGCTTCTGGCCGAGGTGATCGCGGGCTGGTATCGCGACCGGCTCGACATCACGATCGCGCGGCCCTCGAACTGCATGGGGGCGGGGCAGAACCCGCGCTATCTGGTGCCGAAACTGGTCCGGGCCTTTGCCGAACGCGCCCCCGAGATCGCCATGGGTGACACCGCCATTGCCCGCGATTTCGTCGATATCCGCGATGCCGCCGACATCCTCGCCCATGTGCTGGAGGCGCCTGCCCGGAGCCTTGAGGCCATCAATGTCTCCAGCGGCCGCGCCACGCCCATTGCCGAGATCCTCGACACCCTGACCCGCATCAGCGGCCACGCCCCCGAGATCCGTCGCGACGAACGGTTCATCCGCAAGGGCGACATGCGGTTTCAGGCCTGCGACACCGCCCGCGCCAGAAGTCTCGGCCATGTGCCGCGGCACGATCTGGCCAACACGCTGGGCTGGATGCTCGACGCCGCTACTCGTTCCGTTCCCGAACCAGTCGAAAGAAGGTTGCCCTGAATGCCCAAACGCGCCCTGATCACCGGGATCACCGGGATGGTCGGCTCTCACCTGACCGATTTCCTGCTGGACCGGACCGACTGGGACATCGTCGGCATGGCCCGCTGGCGCAGCCCGATGGACAACATCGCCCACCTGACCGACCGCATCAACCAGCGCAACCGGCTGCGGCTGGTGCATGGCGACCTGCGCGATTCCCTGTCGCTGCTGCACGCGGTCGAGGAGGCCCGGCCCGATTACGTCTTTCACCTCGCCGCGCAATCCTATCCCAAGACCTCGTTCGAGGCGCCGCTGGAAACCTACGACACCAATGTCGAGGGCACCTCGCGCCTGCTCGAGGCGATCAAGCGCACGGTGCCCGAGGCGGTCGTTCATGTCTGCGCCTCCTCCGAGGTCTTCGGCCGGGTCCCGCGCGACAAGCTGCCCATCGACGAGGAATGCACCTTCCACCCGGCCTCGCCCTACGCGATTTCGAAGGTGGGCACCGATCTCATCGGCCGGTTCTACGGCGAGGCCTATGGCATGAAGGTCATGACCACGCGGATGTTCACTCATACCGGCCCGCGCCGGGGCGACGTCTTCGCGGAATCCTCCTTCGCCAAGCAGATCGCACTGATCGAGGCCAATGCCATTCCGCCGGTGATCCGGGTCGGCAATCTCGACAGCCTGCGCACCTTCGCCGATGTGCGCGACGCGGTGCGGGCCTATTACATGCTGGTGACGGTGAACCCCCAGCCCGCCGCCTATTACAATATCGGGGGCGAGCATACCTGCACCATCCGCGAGATGCTGGACCATCTGATCGGTCTCTCTCCGGCGCGCGACAGCATCCGGGTCGAGACCGACCCCGACCGCCTGCGCCCCATCGATGCCGATCTGCAGGTGCCGGACACGTCGAAGTTCCGGGCCCATACCGGCTGGGCGCCCGAAATCCCGTTCGAGACGACGATGCGCGATCTTCTGGACTACTGGCGCGGCCGCGTCGCCGACGGCGCGGTCCGGCTGGTGCGTTAATTAGAGAGTAGGAGCGTACTTAGATGAATTCCGCATTGATATGCCCCGGGCCTGGGAAGTCCGGAACAACGCTGCTGCATTTCATGTTTTCGAACATAAAGGGGTGCTACGGCCCTCGCTACGGAAAAGAGTACTCTTTCTTCGCAGAGGATCGCGATGAGCCCTATGAAAGCATTTTCGCCGTTAACGGAGACGCGGCCGACGTTCTGAGATTCGAGTTCAGTCCGTATTATACGACATTTTCGGGTCGTTCTCAGCAAAAAAAAGTTGTGGAAAGAATCAGGAATAGCGTCGATAATCCATTTATAATATTTGCCATTCGGGAGCCCGTGGCTCGCAGCATGTCGGCCTACCGCCATTTCCTTCAGTCTTATTCAAGATTTGGTCGGGGCAGACATTCAGCGGAGAAGCGTTGTCTGTCCGATCCTTATCGCCAGACTTTCGATCAGGCTGTCCGATCCGATCAGCTGGTTGGGTGCATGTTGTCGGACATTGTTGGTATTTACGTCGATAGTTTCGGGAAGGATAATGTCATGTTCTTCTTCCTCGAGGAGGCCGTGGCATCGTTCGATCTTTTTTACGATTTCGTTCTTGACCGGACTGGCTTTCGCGTGCCGAATTCCCGCTGCGGCGAAAAAATCCCGAAAGTGCTGGAGGGCAGGGGACTGCCAAGATACTACTACTCGGAGGATAGCGATATTTGCATTCGAGGCAAGGACGGGCGCGAGGCGTATCTTCCGGCTGGTCACTTCTATATCTGCAATGATGTCGGGCATGAGATTGTGAAGGACATGGACCCCGAAGCTGCCGCCGCCTGTATCCAGGCTCAAGAGCTTTGGACCCGCGAATTCAGTGCCGGGTACCAGTCCGATCTTTTCGACGACGTGTTCCGTCAGGATTTTAAAAAGCTGTCGGAATACTGGGTGCCGGGAAGCTATGCCGGATCGATCCCCGATTATTTCAACTGGACCTACAAGGAGAAGGTGGTTCCTTATGCCGATCCGGATATCGACCTGCTGAGAAATTTATCGCTTCCAGCCGTGTAAGAAAAAATGACCCGACGCGCGATCCTGCATATCGGTCGGCACAAGACCGGGACCACCGGGCTCCAGCTTTTCCTTCAAAGCGGAGGGACGGAGCTGGAAAAGGCCGGGTTCTACTATGCTCTGCTAGAGCAAGACATGCAGACAATACTGTCAGAATTCTCTGCATTCGAACGGGTCATCAGCCATCCGCTCATAGCAGCTTTGGCTCGGGGGCACCTTGATGCCGTCAGGTTGCCGGTATGACGCGCGCGGGGCAACCTTGGTCGGTCCCACTTCGGTCCGGCCGCAACAGGACCGACCCGATACCGGTTATCCTGGCCCATTACCACCTTTACAAGAATGCGGGCAGCAGTGTCGACCGGGCGATCTGCGAGGCAGTCGGTGCCGGCAACTTCATCGAACTGGACAAGGACCGTCGGTTTCGCAGGGCGCCTGCCTTCAACACCGCGCTGATCAGGCAGATCCTGCGCGCCCATCCCGGCATGCGCGGCTTTTCCTGCCACACCTTCGTCGCGACGGCGCACCGGGTGGACGACTTCACCGCTCTGCCTATCGTCTTCCTGCGCCACCCGCTGCTGCGGTTGGCCTCGATCTACCGGTTCGAACCGACATCGAAAGCGCACCGGGACACGCCAATGGGTCGGCTGGCCGCAAGTTTGCCCTTTCCCGAATGGCTCGATGCTTTCCTAAAGTCGCATAACGGCAAGAACTATCAGACCTGCGTGCTGTCGATGATGGAGGACGGTTCCCACAGCCCCTTCACCAACGGCCATCCCCGCCATATCGGCGACATCCGCGTCGCGGCGGAACGGCTGGACGAGGTGAACAGCCTGACCGGGGTCGGCATCGTCGAGCAGTTCGACCGCTCCGCCCGCCGGATCGAGGCCGCCGTCGGCCGCCACTTCCCCGGCTTCCGCCTGTCCGGCGCGGCGGCCAACCAGACCAAGCAGGTAGACAGCTGGCAGGACGAGCTGGCCGCGCTGGAACGCTCGCTTCCGGCCGATCTGCTGGCGCGCGCCGTGATGGCGAACGCGTCGGATTACGCACTTTACGACCGTTACCGTTGATTTTCCCCGTGCCGCCCCCGGCGCATCTTGGAGCATTGGACGACATGACAGACCTGGACGACACCCTTGCCGACGAGATCGCCGAACGGTTGAAGACCGATGTTCTCTATATCGAGACGGACCGCTCGGTCGAAGAGACCGAGTCCTTCTGCACGCTGCATGCGCCCTGGCGGTCGGTCTATCGCTTCTCGAACGGGGTCACGACCGAAAGCTTCGAGCGCTCCGAGCATGTGCCCAATGCGCGCTGCCTGGCCAAGCTGCGCCGGTTTCACGCCAAGATCGACCTGTCCCGGCTGGCCGGCAAGCGGGTGCTCGATCTGGGGTTCAACGAGGGCTACAACTCCATCTTCCTGTCGAAATACCTGGGCTGCAAGGTCGACGGGATCGAGTTCTACGATGCGGCGGTCAAGCGGACGTCGGCCATCGCCGAATTCTGCGGCGCGCCCTGCACGTTCTGGACCGCCGATGCCAATACCTTCTCGGCGCCAGCCACCTATGACGTGATCCTGCATTGCGGCCTGCTTTATCACCTGCCCGATGTCTGGAGTTCGGTGCGCAACACCTGCCTGTCGCTGAAACCCGGCGGCGAGGTGCTGCTGGAGACGACGACCTACGAGGGCGCCGACAAGTTCGACTGCAAGTTCATGAACTGGCACGCCAAGGGGTACAACAACTTCTGGGCGCTGAGCCCCGAGACGATCCGCTACATGTTCGCCGAGTTCGGCTGCACCGAGGGTCAGGAGGTCGACAGTTTCGAGGTCGGCGCGCTTGCAGGCACCGGCATGAAGCGCACCATGATGTGGTTCCGGAAAGCGCGATGATCCGGCGTCTGATCCTTCATATCGGTCGGCACAAGACCGGGACCTCGGCGGTCCAGCGCTATCTGGCGGCGCATCGCGCCTCTTACGCCGCGGCCGGGATCGTGATGCCCGATTTCGGCGGATATGACGACCCCGAGGCCGAGCCCGCCGACCGCGCGGCGCATCACCGGATCGCGCTCGATTGCGGATCGGGGCCCGCCGCCCCGCCCGAAACGCGGGCGGACTGGCGCGCCCGGCTCGCCGAGGCGGCCGAGGGCGGGCATACGCTGGTCCTGTCCAGCGAGGCGTTCCAGAACTGTTCCGATTTCGGGGCGCTTCGCGCGCTTTGCCGCGACCATTATGTCGAGGTCGTCTGCTACCTGCGCGAATATCTCGACTATGCGCTCAGCGCCTATGCGCAGGAGGTCAAGAAGGTCGGGCTTTATTCGGGCTTCTTCGAGTTCGAGCGCGGGTTCAATCCGCAACTGGCGCGGTTCGTCACCCGCTGGGAGGAATTCGCCAATCGGTGCCACTGGCGGCTTTACGACCGGACCCGGCTGGCCGAGGGCGATGTGGTGCAGGATTTCCTGAAGGCGGCCGATCTGCCCGATTTTGGCGGCGACCGGTTTCAAGGCGAAAACCCCCGGCTCGGCGGCAGCCTGCTGGGGTTCAAACTGATGGCGAACGGGGCGGGCCTGCATTCGCTGCCGCTGGCGCGCGCGCTGGACCCGCTGGCCGCAAGCCGCCCCGCCTTCCGGGCGCCCTGGCGCCTGGGTCCCGAGCGGCAGGCGGATCTGCGCGCCCGGCGCGACTATAACGCGACGCTTGAGGCGCTGGTGGGCGAGGTCGGGCTGGCCGACCTCTCGGCCGGGGCGCTGCCGTTCGAAAGCCCCGGCTTCGCAACCGATCTGGGCCAGATCCTCGGCGCGCTCGACAGCCTGCCGCGCGTGCGCGCGCATCCGATCTTCGCCGCCTTCCAGGAGCAGGCCTCATGCCCGACCGGCGCCTGACGACCCGGGCGCGCGCGCCGCTGCGCCTCGGCCTTGCCGGGGGCGGCACCGATCTGTCGCCCTATTGCGACCTTTACGGCGGCGCGGTGCTGAACGTGACGATCAACCGTTTCGCCTTTGCCTCGATCGAGGCCCGCGACGACGGCCGCATCGTCTTTGCGGCCAATGATCTGGACCGGACCGAAAGCTTCGGGATCGACGACGATCTGTCGGGCGCGGCGCTGGCGCTGCACCGGGGCGTCTATGACCGCATGGTGGCCGACTTCAACAGGGGCGTGCGCTTCGGCGCCACCATCCAGACCAATGTCGAGGCGCCGGCGGGGTCGGGGCTGGGGTCCTCCTCGGCGCTTGTGGTGGCGCTGGTCGATGCCTTCCGCGCGCATCTGGGCGCGCCGCTCGGTCCCTATGACGTGGCGCATCTGGCCTACGAGATCGAGCGCCTCGATCTGGGCCTCGCGGGCGGCAAGCAGGACCAGTACGCGGCGGCCTTCGGCGGCGTGAACTTCATCGAATTCCTCGCGGGCGACCGGGTGATCGTGAACCCTCTGCGCATCCCGCGCGACATCCTGAACGAGCTGGAATGCCGTCTGGTGACATGCTTTTCCGGCGTCTCGCGCCATTCCGCCGAGATCATCGAGCGGCAGACCGCCAGCGTGCGCGGGTCGGACCGGGTTGCGGTCGAGGCGATGCACAGCCTGAAATCCGACAGCATCGAGATGAAGCGCGCGCTGATGACCGGCGATTTCGACGGGCTCGCGGCGATCCTGCACCATTCCTGGGCGGCCAAGAAGGCCACCGCCGCGACTGTCAGCTCGCCCCATATCGAAGAGATGTTCGCCCATGCGCTGGCCCATGGCGCCGAGGCGGGCAAGGTGTCGGGCGCGGGCGGCGGCGGGTTCATGTTCTTCCTCGTCGATCCGCCCCGCCGGTGCGCGCTGATCGAGGCGCTGCGCGGGATCGGCGGCGATGCCGACCCGGTCGTCTTCGCCGAGTCCGGGTGCCAGAGCTGGCGGCTGCCATGTCCGCGCTGACGCTCTCCGGGCCGGAGGCGGCCACCGCCCGGGCAAAAGCCCTGTTGCCGCGTCAGGCGGTGATCCTCTGCGGCGGGCTGGGCACCCGGCTGGGGCCTCTGACCGCGACCTGTCCCAAGCCGCTGCTGCCGGTGGGGGGCGTGCCGTTTCTGGCGGTGCTGATCGGCGAACTGGCGCGGCAGGGGGTCGAGCGGGTGCTGCTGCTGGCGGCGTTCGAAGCCGGGCGGGTCGAGGATTTTACCCGCGACCTGCCCGCCACGCTGCCCCGCCCGGTCGAAATCGAGGTGGCGCGCGAGGCCCGGCCCGCCGGCACCTCGGGCGCGCTCTGGCAGGCGCGCGACCGGCTGGAGGACCGGTTCCTGCTGCTGAACGGGGATAGCTGGTTCGACATCCTGCTGGCGGATGTGGCCGCCGCGCAGAGCGCGCGGCCGGGTGTCCTGGGGGCGCTGGCGCTGCGCCGGGTGGCGGATGGCGGCCGCTTCGGCACGGTCCGGGTGGCGGACGGGATGCTGACGGCGTTCGCGGCGCGCGGCGCGGAAACCGGCCCGGCGCTGATCAATGGCGGCGTCTATTGCCTGTCGCGCGGGATCGTTTCCCACCTGGTCGAGGACGGTTCGCTGGAGGCAGAGGTGCTGCCGCGCCTGGCGGCCGAGGGGCGGCTCGCGGCGGTCGAGCGGACGGGCTTTTTCCTCGATATCGGCGTGCCCGGGGATCTTGCGGCAGCGCAGACCCTCGTTCCGGCGCAACGGCGGCGCCCGGCCATCGTCTTCGACCGCGACGGGGTGCTCAATATCGATCACGGCCATGTCGGCCATCCCGACCGGCTGGACTGGACCGAGGGCGCCATCGCCGCCGTGCGGCGGGTGAACGCGGCGGGCTGGTACGCCTTTGTCGCCACCAATCAGGCGGGCATCGCCAAGGGGTATTACACCGAGGCCGATTATCTGGCGCTTCGGGCGCATATGGCGCGCGATCTGGCCGCTGCCGGGGCCCATATCGACGACGAACGCTATTGTCCCACCCACCCGCAGGCGGTGCATCCCGAACTGCGCCAAGTGTCGGACCGGCGCAAGCCCGGCCCGGGCATGCTGCTGGAACTGAAGCACCGCTGGCCGGTCGACTGGGCGCAAAGCGTGATGATCGGCGACAAGCCAACCGACATCGAGGCGGCCCGCGCGGCGGGTCTGGAGGCCGTGCTGTTTCAGGGCGGCGATCTCGATGCGCTGGTCGAGAGGCTTCTGCGCGACCGGAAAGGAAAGCCATGACAGATCTTTCCAAGACGACGGCCGCCTTGCGGCTCTGGCTCGAGGCAGAGGTTCTGCCGCTCCAGGCCGGACAGGTGCGGGATGAGGCGGGGTTTTGCGAACGGCTTGCGGCGGACGGCAAACCGGTCGATCTGCCGCGCCGGGCGATGGTGGCCGCGCGCCAGCTTTTCGCCTTTTCGCGCCTGATGGGGGCGGGCCTCGGCGGCTCCCGGCCGCGGCTTCTGGCCAATCACGCCCGCGATGCCCTTCTGGCCGAACATCTGGCCCCCGATGGCGCGGTGCTGCCCATTGCCGGGGGAGGGGCCGCGTTCAGCCTTTACGACGTCGCCTTCTGCCTCTTCGCGCTGGCGGCGGCCCCGGAGGCCGTCTTGCCGCGCGCCCGGGCCGAGGCGCTGGCCGCGCGCATCCTGACCCGGCTCGACGCGCTTTATCGCCACCCCGAGGCGGGGTTCGAGGAGGCCCGGCCGCGTCGGCTGCCGCTGCGCGCGAACCCCCATATGCATCTGCTTGAGGCCTCTCTCGAATGGATCGACTCGGGCCCCTGCGACCCGCGCTTCGAGGCCCTTGCCGACGAGATCGCCGAGCTTTGCCTGGCGCGCTTCGTCGACCCCGGGACCGGCGCGCAGCGCGAGCTTTTCGACGGCGACTGGCGGATCGCGGACGGTCCCGGCAACGCGGTCGAACCGGGCCACCAGTACGAATGGGGCTGGTTGCTCCTGCGCTGGGGCGTGCTTCGCGACCATGCTCTGGCCCAAGCTGCGGGGCGGCGGCTGATCGACCTGGCCGAGGCGCATGGCCTGACCGCCGACGGACTGGCGGCCAGCCTGCTGACGCCCGGCCTCGCCATCGAGGACGCGACCGCCCGGCTCTGGCCGCAGACCGAACGGATCAAGGCCTGGGCGCTTCGGGCACGGCTGGCCCCCCGGCCCGCCGAGGCGGCGCTGGCCGAGGCGACGGCGGTCGAGGCCTGCCTGGGGCTGATGCGCTTTTTCTTGCATCCGCTGCGCGGCAGCTGGTGGGAAAACCTCGGCCCCGGCGGCGCGCCGCGCCCCGAACCGGCCCGCACCAGCAGCCTTTATCACATCGTCGGGGCCTATCACGAACTGTCAACGCTCGAGGCCCGCCAGTTCCTGCCCATCGCCAGGAAGGAGCACCGCGCACCATCCACCGCCTGACCCTGCCACCATCCCCAATGGCTGCACGCCCTTACGCGAACAGGGCGCAAGCGCCCAAACACGCAAGGAGACGACCGACATGGAAGACACGCTTGAAAAATCCGACCTCGAGCGGCTGTTCGATGAGGCCGGCATTGATTTCGACTTCTATACAAAGAAGCAGAACCCCCAGAGCATCGCCTTCATGGCCGAGCTTCTGCCGCTGCTGGAGCGGCTTTATCCCGCCCGCTACCACGTCAAGACGCTGCTCGATGTCGGCGCGCGGACCGGGTCGGGCAGTGCCTTTCTGGCGACCGTGCTGGACCCCGCAAGCTATGCGCGGCTGAAATGCACCGTGACCGCGCTCGATATCGATCCGACGATGGCCAAGATCTCGCACGCCCTGCGTCCCGAGATGGAATACCTCGTCGCCGACATCTTCAAGATCGACGACCGGCAATGGGATATCGTCAGCTGTTCGCACTGCATCGAACATGTGCCCGAACCCAAGCCCTTCCTGCTGCAGCTGCGTCGGCTCGCGCGCGAACATGTGGTGATCTCCACCCCGTTCCTCGAGAACCCCGAGACCCGGATCCCGTCGCATCGGCACACCTTCGACGAAGAGTTCCTCGACGCGGTGGGGGCAGAGAACATCACGATCTACAACGGCTTTCACTGGCCGCATTCCGAGATCGTGACGTTTTCGTTGCCGCCGCTCTGACCCCGGACCGGGTCCGAACCGCGAGGAAGCCCCGCATGCAGGACGACATCTACAGTTTCGGCAATGGCGTCCGGGTCTACCGGCGCCACGTGCTCGACCATCAGGTCGACCGCTACGTCAAGGCGCAGGCGGGCAATCTGCACGAGCCGGTCGAGGAACACTGGTTCCTGACGCTTCTGGGCGAGATCCCGGCCGCCGATCCGCTGGTCTACGATATCGGCTGCGGCATCGGCTATTATACGCTGCTGTTGCTGCACGAACGGCCGGGCGCCGAGGCGGTGGCCTTCGAGCCGCTGCCCGACCATGCCGCCGCGATCCGCGAGAATCGGGCGCTGAACGGCATCGCACCCGACCGGCTGCGGCTGATCGAGGCGGCCGCCCATGTGGCCGAGGGCGACGTCTGCTTCGAGGCGGCCGATTTCTCGTCCCGTGTGGCGGACGAAGGGGGCTTGCGGGTTGCGGCCCGCGACATCGCGGCGCTGATCGCGGCCGAGGCCCGGCCGGTCGATCTGGCCAAGCTCGACGTGCAGGGCGCCGAACTGGCGCTGTTGCGCCGGATCGTCGAGGCCGGGCAGGCCGAGAGGGTGCGGCGCTGGATTGTCGGCACCCATGGCGACGATCTCTTCGCCGAGTGCTGCGCGCTTCTGGGCCAGCACTGGCGGGTGGTCCACAGCGACCCGGCGCCCGCGCATCAGCCCGACGGGCTGATCGTGGCGGTGCGGGACTAAGGGGGGCCCGCGCTCAGGGGTGCGCGGGCTTCTCGATCAGGACATCCTCGATCAGCACCGCGTCGAGCCCGGTCGTCGCCAGCATCCCCAGCGCGTCCTCGACCGAATGCAGGATCGGCTTGCCCATGATGTTGAAGCTGGTGTTCAGCACCACCGGCACGCCGGTCTCGCGCCCGAAGGCCGCGACCAGATCGGCCATCCACGGCGCGCTGTCGGGGCCGACCGTCTGCACCCGCCCGGTGCCGTCGTCATGCACGACGGCGGGCACCCGGTCGCGGACCCCGGCCCGCCAGGGCAGGGTCATCGACATGTAGGGCGAGGGCTGCGGGCGGTCGAACCAGTCGGCCAGATCGGCCTCGGCCAGAACCGGGGCGAAGGGCCGGTAGGGCTCGCGCCCCTTCACCCGGGCATTGATCGCGTCCTTCATGCCGACGGGCCTCGGATCGGCCAGGATGGATCGGTTGCCCAGCGCGCGCGGCCCGAATTCGGCCCGTCCGCGCATCACGCCCAGGATGCGGCCCTGCGCCAGCAATGCGGCCGCCGCCTCGGCGGACCGCCCGGCGACATCGGTCACCGCATGGCCCGATGCGGCGGCGCGGCGGGCGGCCTCCAGCGTCTTTGTGTGCGGCGCCGATCCGAGGAAGGGCGTGCCGCCGCCGAAGGGGATGCGCTCGGCCCCGGTATCGGCCATCCAGGCCAGAAGGGCCGCGCCGATGGCATTGCCGTCATCGGCCGGGCAGGGCGGCACGAAGACGCTGTCGAACCCGGTCCGGCCCGCGATGGTGCCGTTATAGGACGAGTTCAGCGCGCAGCCCCCCGACAGGATCAAGGCCGGACCGTCTTCGGCGATGGCCTCAAGCACCTGATCGGCCAGCAGTGCATAGGCGGCCTGCCCGGCCGCGGCCAGATCGGCCGCGTCGGTCACCGGCGTGGCCGGACCGCGGGCCAGCGGCTCGACCGCGGCGCGGATTGCCGCGATGGCGGCGTCGTCGGCAAAGCGCAGCCGTCCGCGATCGGCCGACAGCAGACCGGCCAGGGTCTCGACCAGCGCCGGATCGGCCCGGCCGCAGGCGGCAAGGCCCATCACCTTCCATTCCTCACCCTCGCGCCAGTCGAAGCCGCACAGCCCGGTGAGCCAGCCATAGAAGGTGCCCAGACTGCCCGGCCCCCAGGACCGCCAGCCGCGGGAAAGCCGCCGGTCGGTCAGCCGGAAATGCGACACCGCACCGACATCGCCCTCGCCGTCGATCACCAGACAGGCGGCGTCCGCGACCGGCGCGAAATGGCAGGCGGCGACGGCATGGCAGAGGTGATGATCGAACCGCATGGGCTCTGGCCGCTCGCGGGCAAAGCCCAGCCGCAGAAGCGAGGCACCCGCGCTTTGCTGCATCTGCGCCTGCAATCCCTGCATCCAGATCGTGTCCGAGGCGGGCAGCAGCGCGTCATGCACCTTGAGCCCCAGATCGGCCTTGACCGAGGCCCAGCTGGTGACGGGCACGATCCGGTCGCCGGGCGCGGCGCCCACGGCCGCCAGCGCCGCCGCCAGATGCGGCACATGGTCGGGCACCACGCCCCAGGCGCGCTTGTCCTGCAAGAAGCGCTCGGTCGCCTCGGCGAAGACCACGCGCCCGGTCTCGTCGACAAGCGCCAGCGCCGGATCGTGGCCCGAGGTCGAGAGGCCCAGATACCAGGTCGTCATCGCGCCCCGAGGCGCTTGGTGATGTCCGAGGCGAAACTGCCGACCGTTTCGTGCGAGAAGATCGTGGCGGGATCGAGCTCGATCCGGAAATGATCCTCGACCTCGCCCGACAGAAGCACCGCGTCGATGGATTGCAGCCCCAGATCGACCAGCACCGAATCCGGGCGGATCGCGGCCGGGTCCTGCTTGGTGAAGCGGGCGATGCCGGCGGTCAGGAAGTCGACGACTTCCGGGGCGGGGGGTGTCAGGGTTCTGGTCACGGTCGGTCCTTTCCTGTGGAGCCCAGCCGGCAGGGCAGCGTTGCCAGTGCCACGGTCTGGGTCATCTCGAAATAGCGATGGCGCTGGGGCTTGAGCGCAAGCCCCGGAAAGCGCGCGAAAAGCGCGGGCAGGGCGGTGCGCAGCATCCGCTTGGACAGGGCCGCGCCGACGCAGCGGTGCAGCCCGTGGCCGAAGGCCAGATTGCCGGTGCCGACGCCCCGGTCGATCGACAGCAGCTGCAGCCGCAGCGTCTCGTGTGGCCGGATCTCGATCCTGCCGATCCGGGCCGGGCCGCGGGCCATGCGATAGATGTATTTGGGCGAGGCGCAGAGCGAGATCAGGCGTTCCAGCTCGGCATCGATCCAGGCCGGATCGGCGGCGCATTTGCGGTCCTCGGGCGGCAGGGTCAGCAGATGGTGCAGGATGTTGCCCAGCGTATGGGCCATGTTGAAACTTGCGCCATACATCACCAGCACCAGCGCCTTGATGTCGGTCTCGTCGGTGTCGGGCAGGTCCTCGTCCATCAGCCGGGTCAAGAGCGGCGTGCCGGGCAGGCCGTCGGTCGCGGGCGGCCGGAGGCCTGCCAGGATCTCGCCGATCACGTCCTGCAACCGGTCGAGTTCGCGGATCGGCAGCCAGGGCTCCAGCACGTCCTGCAGGATCGGCGCAAGCACGTCGAACCTTTCGGGATCGGCCGGGGAAATGCCGAGGACCGGCCCGGCGATGCCGCGAAAGATCGGATCGGCATAATCGGCGATCAGGTCGGGTTCGGCGGCGGCGGCCAGCCGGGCCAGCGCGGCCTGGGTCTCGGCCTCGATCAGCGGTTGCCAGCGCGCCAGCCGGTTGCCGCCGAGGCTGTCGGCCACCGCCCGGCGGATCGCGGCATGGCGCTCGCCCGACATGAAGAACATCGCGTTCCGGGCCACCAGCCGGGCCAGGTCGAGGTCGCGGCCGCTGCGGTCGGCCAGAGCGGTCAGATAGGGCTCCATCCGGGGCGGCGACCAGGTGTCGTCGTCGTTGACGATGGCGCGGGCCTCGTCCAGATCGCGGATCTCGACCATCCGCCCGGTCAGCCGCCGCGACCGCGCGTCGCGCGTCACGGGCAGCGCCACGGGATACTGCACCAGCGGCGTGACGTGGAACCGCACGCCGTCGCGATGCAGCGCAAGCTGCGGGAAGCGCCGCGCCAGCGCCGGGATCGCCCGGCCGAGGAAAAGCTGCGAAAGCGGCGCGCCGGGGCATTTATGCGGCCCTGTGCCGAAGGACAGATGGGCCGAGCCGTCGGGGACCCGGCGGCGCAGTTCGGCATTGGCGGCGACCACGTCCATCACCGCGGCCTCGCCCTTGTGGAACGGACAATCGCCGATCCGGACGTCGTCTTCAGCCATCCTGACCAGGGTCAGGGTCGAGGGGTACAGCGACATCATCCGGTCGAGCGCGGCGTCGGTCCAGCCCGGTTCGGCCGCCGCCCGCCAGTGCTCGGCATCGCCCAGCAGAAGGCCGTAAAGCGCCAGCGCCAGCGACTGGGCGACGGTGTGGCTGCCGACCAGCGCGGACAGCGCGATATAGGGCGCGGCGGCGGGATCGGACAGCCGGTCCTTGCGGCGCTCAAGAAAGGCGGGGAAGCCTTCGAGAGAAGGGTCGACCCCCGGCATTGGATCGGTCGAAAGATAGCCCAGCAATTCGCCCAGCGCGGCGTCTATCCGGCCCAGCGTCCTCAGCGACAGCATCGGCTGGGTTGTGTTGTTGGCCACCCGGATCAGCTCCAGCACCCGCTCGTCGGTGCCGCCCGGGCACCCGGCGAAGGCGCGGACGAAGTCGAGAAACGCCCCCTCGCAATAGTCGCGCATGAGGTCGGGCGCCTCGGCCGCCTCCAGCCGGTCGAGCGCGCGGGCGAAGGCGCGGTGGGCCACCGGCGCCCAGGCGGTCAGGGCAGGGGCTGCGAAGAAGGCGGCGGTGGCGCGGCGCGCGGCCAGATGGGCCTCGCCGGTCTGGAAGGCGAAGGCGTGGCGCGCCATCTCGGCCAGGTGCGGAAAGCGCGGCCCGCCGCGCGCCGCGATCTGGTCCAGATGGGTGGCCAGCTGGCCCACGGTGAAGCGCGGGTCGCGCAACAGGGCGGCGACGTCATCGGGGTCGGTCACGAACCGGTCGGGGCTGTCCCAGGCAGAACTGTTCACGACGGGCATTCTGGCATTTCCTTCACGGATGGGACGGTCTCCGGGGGCCAGGCGCCGTCCCGCCACAGCTCGGCTGCGGCGCGGCGGCGGATCTTGCCGCTGCTGGTGCGTGGCAGCCGTCCGCGCGGCAGGAACAGGATCTCGACCAGATCGAGCCCCCATTCCCCGGTCACGGCTCGCCGGATCGTCCGGCGCAGCGTGTCGGGGTCGGGCGGGGTCTCGCCGAGGCGCAGTTCGGCAAGCAGCACGGCCTGCCCGCCCCGGGCCGGGTCGGGCATGAAGACGGCGGCGGCCATCGGGTTCAGCACGTCAGAACTGCCGCAGGCCAGCCACTCGATTTCCGGCGCTGCGAGGGTGCGGCCGTTGCAGAAGACCACATCCTTGATCCGCCCGGTCACATAAAGCGCATCGTCCGCGATCACGCCCAGATCGCCGGTGCGAAGCCAGCCCGAGGCGTCGGACGGGTCGTCCAGCGCGGCGCCGAAGGTTTCGGCGGTGTCGCCGGGCAGGCCCAGATAGCCCGCGCCCCGGGACGGGCCGCGCAGCCAGATTTCGCCCTCGGCGCCCTCCGGTCGGCGGGTCCGGGCGATGGGGTCGACGATGGCGAGGCCCGCGCCAAGTTCGGGGGTCAGGCGGCAGGGCGCCACGGCCCGCGCGGCCTCTGCACTGGGCGGCGGGCGGTCGGGGCCCGGCAGCCCGGCGGCGAACAGGGTCATCTCGGCCATGCCATAGCAGGCAAAGACCGCCTCGCGCGCCAGCCCGGCGGCCGCGAAATGGGCGTGAAAGGCCGCGGGCAGCCCGGCGGGCACGGGCTCGGCCCCGATGAAGGCGCGGCGCCAGCACCTCAGGTCCAGCCGGGCGGCGTGGTCGGGCGCGATCCGGCGCAGGCAGTCGGCGAAGGCGAAGGCCGGGCCGCCGCTGAAACCGGCGCGCTCGTCCGCGATGGCCTCGAGCCAAAGGGCGGGGCGGCGGATGAAGTCCAGCGGCGACATCTGCGCCGAGAACCCGCCGCAGAGCAGCGGATAAAGAATGCCGCCCATCAGCCCCATGTCGTGATAGTGCGGCAGCCAGTTCACGAACCGGGCGTGCACGTCCACGCCCCAGCACCGGGCGACCAGCACGGCATTGGCCAGGATGTTGTCCGGCGTGACCCGCACCCCGCGCGGCAGCCGGGTCGAGCCCGAGGTATACTGGATCACCGCCACCGGCAGATCCGGCGCGGCGGCTGGCCGCACCGGGTCGGGCAGCCGGGCGGGGTCGAGCGGCAGCGTCGCGACCGGGCAGGGCGGCGTCCCGTCCAGCGCCAGCGCGGCCGCGACGGCCTCGGCATGGGCGGGCAGGCACAGCACGGCGGCGGCCCCGCTGTCGGCGGCGATATGGCGGAAGCGGTCGGAATGGCTGCCGGGGCGCGGCACCGGCACGGGCACCAGGGTCACGCCGGCCAGAAGCCCGCCCAGAAGCGTCACGACGAACTCGGCCCCGGCGGGCAGCGCCAGCACCAGACTGTGCGGTCCCGGTCCCAGCCAGCCGCGCAGCGCCCGGGCGACGGCCCCGGCCTCGGCGGCCAGCCGGTCCCCGGTAAAGACGTCGCGCGCGCCCTGCCGGGACCGGATCACGATCCGTTCGCGCTCGGGCCGGTCGGCGAAGGTCTGCGCCAACGCCCGTGCCAGAGCGGTCGGGGGTGGGTCCGGGACGGCGCGGGTCACGCCACGGTCTCCAGCTGTCGGCCGATCCTCGCCCGGTGCCCGGCCGCGCGGGCGCATTCCGACAGGTGCAGCGTCAGGATCGAGGTCAGGTCATAGCCGATCTCGGGGCGCGCGGCGATCAGGTCGCGCACGCCCTCGATCACCCGGCGCGCGCCCTTGTCCTTCATCATCAGCGGCACCAGTTCGTGCAGCGGATGGCGGCGCGCCGAGGCCGTGGCCCAGGCCGACCGGGTCATGTCCTGGCAGGGGCTGCCAAGCGTATGGGCATAGGTCTCGAACCGCGCCATCGCGGCGTCGGGCGCCAGCAGAGCCGCCTTCAGCCAGTCGCGGCCCTCGGTCAGCTGTTCGCGGGTCATCCGGGCGGGGATCAGGTTGGTCATCCGGGTGCCTGCCGCCAGCCGGTGGGTGTCTTCGTCGACGATCCGGCCCGCGCGTTTCATCTCGGCGTAAAGCGGGGTGGCGTAGGGGGCGACCAGCGCGCTGACATTGAAGCCCACGATGGGCAGGCTCTGGGCGAAGGCGAACTGCCGCTCGAAACAGTCGAGCCCGTCATGGTCGAAGCCGACGATCAGCCCGGCCCGGATCGTCAGGCCCGCCCCGACCACCGTCCGGCAGGCGTCGCCGAGGTCGATCCTGAGGTTCTGCCGCTTGTTGGCCTCGGCCAGCGATTCGGGGTTGCCGGTCTCGATTCCGACGAAGACCTGGCGCAGCCCGGCCCGGTTGCACATCGCGAGAAGGTCCGGATCGCGCGCCGCATCGATCGAGATCTGGGTCGAGAACCGCACCGGGTGGCGCCCTCCGGTGCCGTTCCAGGCGATCAGCGCCTCCAGAAGCGCGCGGGTCCGCTGGCGGTAGACGGTAAAATTGTCGTCGCTCAGCGAGACTTCGCGATAGCCCAGATCGTAAAGCTGCCGCAGCTCGGCCAGCACCCGTTCGGGCGGCTTGTGACGCTGCTTGCGGCCGACATACTGGATCACGTCGCAGAAGGTGCAATCGAACGGGCAGCCGCGCGAGGTCTGCACCACGCCCGAAATCGCCCGGTCATTGGGGTAAAGATCCCAGCGCGGCAGCGGCGTCTCGGCCATGTCGGCCTGGCCGCAGCGATATTCGGGCTGCAATCCGCCCGCCTTCAGATCGGCGGCAAAGCGCGGCGCGGCGGTCTCGAACTCGCCGATCACGATCGCATCGGCCTTGCCGCGGAAAAGCTCGGGCGCCAGCGACACATGCGCCCCGCCCATCACCACCGGTATCCCGCGGCGGCGGAAGGCGGCGGCCAGTTCGAGCCCGCGCGCGACCTGCGAGACATTGATCGACAGCCCCACCAGATCGGCCTCGGCCTCAAGATCGACCTCCTGCACGACCTCGTCGCACAGCCGGATCCGGGCCTCCTGGGGCAGGAGGGCTGCCACCGACACGATCCCGGCGGCGGCCGACAGCGTGTAGGGCGTCTTGACGCCAGCCATGCTGATTTCGGCGGTGGTGTCGGACGCATCGTCCGGAGCGGGGGCGATCAGGTAGATCCGCAAGGCTGGTTCCTTCAGCCCGGCACGTTTTGTGCCCGGTTTTCGAGTGCGATCTTAATGGGGCGCGAAGGCGTTCGTAAACTGCAATTCGCAACGCGCGGTTGCAGGCGCGGCGGCCGATCCGGGCAGATTTCATCGGTCTGTCAGGGGGCGTACACAAAACCGTTTCATTCGGGCGGCAGGAAGGGCGCGTGGTTGCAATGCTGTGCAATCCCGCGTCCGGAGCCCGTGATGAGTGCCATCGACATCCAGAACCTCGGCAAGTCTTTCGGCCGGACCGAGGTCCTGGGCGGGGTATCCCTGGCGGTCGGGGCGGGCGAGTTCGTGGCGATCCTCGGCCCCTCGGGCTGCGGCAAGACGACGTTGCTGCGGCTGCTTGCCGGATTCGAGCGGCCCGATCGCGGCAGCATCCGGATGGGCGGGCGGCTGGTTTCGGGGCCGGGTGTGCATCTGCCGCCCGAAGGCCGGGGCGTCGGCGTGGTGTTCCAGACCTATGCGCTCTGGCCGCATATGAGCGTCGCGGGCAACGTGGCCTATGGGATGAAGGTCGGCGGCATGGGCCGGGCCCCGCGCGAGGCGCGCACCCAAGCGGTGCTGGAAACGGTCGGACTGGGCGAGATGGCCGCGCGGCGGCCCGCCGATCTGTCGGGCGGACAGCGCCAGCGGGTCGCGCTGGCGCGCTGTCTGGCGATGGAGGCCCGCGTCGTGCTGCTCGACGAGCCGCTGGCCAATCTCGACGTGCATCTGCGCGACACGCTGGAAGCCGAGTTCGCCGATTTCCACCGCCGCTCCGGCGCAACCATGGTCTATGTCACCCACGATCAGGCCGAGGCGCTGGCGCTGGCCGACCGCGTCGCGGTGATGGAGGCGGGCCGGATCGTGCAATTCGCCCCGCCCGAGCGGCTGTTTCGCGAACCCGCCTGCGCCATGGTCGCGGGCTTTATCGGCGACGGCCGGGTGGTCGAGGTGACCGACCTTGCGCCCTTGGGCGATGGCCGGGCCGAGGCGCGGCTGCTGGGCGCACCGGTGCGCCTGCGCTGCGCTCCCGGCGAACGGCCCCGGCCGCGCGCCCGGATCGCGCTTCATCCCGGCGATCTTCACCTGACCGGGGGCGAGGGCGTGGCCGCCACCGTCACCCGCGCCACCTTTCGCGGCCATCACCTGCGCGCCGAACTGGCGGCGGGACCCGATGGCGGCGTCTCGCTGTGCCTCAACGTCGCCGCCCCCGCCCGGATCGAGCGGGGCCAGCGCGTGACCGTCGCGCTGACCGACGGCTGGGTGCTTCCCGATCCCTCTCTCCCCTCCCTCCCCGCTCAAGGACTGTAACGATGCGTCTTCTTGCCCTTGCCACCGCCGGTCTGATGGCGACCGCCGCCTCGGCCGAAACCACGATCACGCTTTACACCAGCCAGGCGCCGGAACAGGCGCAGGAAACCGTCGACGCCTTCGAGGCCGCGCATCCCGACATCAAGGTCGAATGGACCCGCAACGGCACCTCGGCGCTGATGAACGTGCTGCGCGCGGAAATCGAGGCCGGTCAGGTCCAGCCCGACGTGCTGCTGGTGGCCGATGTCATCAACCTGGGCGAGTTGAAGGCGGGCGGTCACCTGCTGCCCTACACGGACGCCCCGGTCGCGGCCTACGATCCGGCCATGTACGACCCCGACATGACCTTCTTCGGCACCAAGGCGATCACTACCGGCATCGCCTGGAACACCGAGATCGCCGAGCCGGTCGAGACCTGGGCCGATCTGCTGAAAGAGGAAAACCGCGGCCAGATCGCGGTGCCGAGCCCGCTTTACTCGGGGGCCGCACTTTGCCATCTGCACACGCTGATCGACGCCCCCGGGATTGGCTGGGCCTTCTACGAGGGCCTCAACGATCTGGACATCGTGCCCGAGGGCGGGAACGGCCCGGCGACCAAGGCGGTGGCCTCGGGCATGGCGAAATACGCGATCCTGGTCGATGCGAACGCGCTGCGCGCCAAGGCCGACGGCTCGCCCATCGACTATATCGCGCCGAAGGACGGCGTCTCGGTCATCACCGAACCGGTGGCGATCCTGTCGACCACCGACCAGCCCGAGGCCGCGAAGACCTTCGTCGACTTCCTGCTGTCCCGGAAAGGTCAGGAACTGGTGGCGAAACAGGGCAATCTGCCGATCCTGCCGGGCGTCGCGGGCCCCGAGGGCTTTCCCGATCTCGCCTCGATGACGCTTTTGCCGCTGAATGCCGACGCGGCGGTCCGGACCGACGCGGCGGTCCGCGCGAAATTCGCCGAGATCTTCGGGCTCTGACCGCGTGAGCCTTTCGGTCGAGACCGGGGGGCGCCCGCGACGGGCGCTCCTGCCCCGGGTGCCGGGCGAATGGCTGGTGCTGGCCGGGCTTGTCCTTTTCGTGGGCGCGCTGTCGATCCTGCCGCTGGCGCGGCTGGTGCAGGCGGCGCTGTTCCCCGCAGGCACGTTCGATGCCGCCCGGATCGCCGAGGTGCTGGGCGGGCGCCGGGTCGCCGAGGCCACGATCAACACCATCTGGATTTCCTGTGCCGCGACGGCGCTGGCCACGGTGACGGGGACGCTGGCGGCCCTGCTGGCGGGGCTGACCGATTTGCGCGGGCGCACGCTCTGGGTCTTCGGCTTCGTGCTGCCGCTGATGATCCCGCCGCAGGTCACCGCGCTGGCCTGGGTGCAGGCGTTTTCGCCGGCCAGCCCGCTGTTGGGGCCGCTGGGCCTGTCGTTGCCGCCGGGGATGCGGCATCCGCTTTATTCCGCCTGGGGCATCGTTCTGCTGCTGGGGTTCTACAACGCGCCGCTGGTCTTCCTGTCGGTGCGCGCCGGGTTGCGCCGGTTGCCCGCCGATCTGGTCGAGGCGGCGCGGGCGGCCGGGGCCGGGCCTCTGGCGCTCAGCCGGGATATCGTGCTGCCGCTGGTGCGCGGGGCGGTTTTTGCCGGGGCGGCGCTGGCCTTCGTCTCGTCGATCGGGAATTTCGGGATCCAGGCGATGCTGGGCATTCCCGCCCGGGTGCCGACGCTGATCACCCTGATCTATCGCCGCCTCAACGCCTACGGTCCCTCGGCGCTGAACGACATGGCGCTGATGGCGCTGATGCTGGCCGGGCTGACGGTGGTCGGCATGGGGCTGACCGGCTGGCTGGGCCGCCGGGGCGACCAGCGCGTCGAAGGGGCCGCGCGGCGGCTGCGCCTGCCGCTGGGGCGCTGGCAGATCCCGGCGGGGCTGCTGGCCTGGGGGTATCTCGCGGCCTGCCTGCTGCTGCCGCTGTCGGCCTTGCTGGGCACGGCACTGGTGCGCGGCTACGGCCAGCCGCTGGGTCCCGACACGATCACCTTCGAGAATTTCGCCAATGCGCTGTTTCACCATGAGGGCATCCGCAAGGCGTTCCTGACCAGCCTCTGGTTGACGGCTCTGGCGGTCGCGGTGCTGGTGCCGGTCTCGGTCGCGCTGGGCTATGTGCTGAGCTGGCGCAGCGGGCCGGTGGCGCGGCTTTTGCAGCTGGCCTCGGAACTGGCCTATGCGCTGCCCGGCATCATCATCGGCGTTGCGATGATCCTGTTCTTCCTGCGCCCGATGCCGCTGATCGGCACCAGCTTTTACGGCACCGTCTGGGTGATCCTGGCGGCCTATCTGGCCAACTACCTGGCGCTGGCGCTGCGGCCGGTCCTCGGCGGCTATGCCCAGATCGACCGGGCGCTGGACGAGGCGGGACAGGTCGCGGGGGCGGGGCTGATCGCGCGGCTCAGGGACATCGTGCTGCCGTCGCTGGCGCCCGCCGCAGCAGCCTCGGCGATCCTGGTCTTCATGTCGGCGATCAACGAGATCCAGACCTCGGTCCTGCTGGTGTCGTCGCGGGCGCAGACCATCGGGCCCACCATCATCTTTCTCGACGAGGCCGGTTCCTCGACGCTGGCCGCCGCGGTGGGCTGCCTGATGGTGGCGGTCGTGCTGGGGTTGATGCTGGCAAGCCTGGCCTTCGGCCGCCGCCTGCCCGAGGGGGTGCTGCCATGGCGCGACTGACCGCGATCAGCGGGCTCGGCCGGAAAAACGCCGCGATCTTCCTGATCGAGATGTCCGGGCGGCGGGTCCTGTTCGACCTGGGCGACGGGCTGGAACCGGGCGATCGTCCCGACCTGACCGGCATCGGCCGGGTCGATGCGGTGGTGCTCAGCCATGCCCATGAGGACCATGCGGGCGCGCTCGACCGGCTGGACGAGGTCGGCGACCCGCCGGTTCTGGCCACCGCGCGCACGCTGGGCTTTCTGCCCGAGCGGCTGCGGCCCGGACGCGCGCGCGTGCTGCCCGAACGGGGCCGCGTCGACCTGATGGGGCTCGACCTGACCCTGGGCCGCGCGGGTCATGCGCCGGGCGGGGTCTGGCTGCATCTGGCCACGCCCGCGGGCGGGCTGCTTTATACCGGCGATATCTGTCCCGAGGCGCCGCGCCTGCCGGTCGATCCGTTGCCCGAGGCCGCGACGCTGGTGCTTGACGCCTCGTATGGCGACCGCGAGGGTCGGCTTGCCGACCAGATCGCCGCCATGGCCCGGGCGGCCGCGGCGGGCGCGGTACTGTGCTGTCCGGCGGCGGGGCGCGGCGCCGACATGGTGGCGGCCCTGGCCGGGGCCGGGCTGTGCGTTGCCACCGATGCCGTGATCGGGCGCGAAGTGGCCGCGGCCACCGGCACCCTGCCCGAGATCGTCGATGCCGCAACCGCCCGGCCCGACCGGGCCATCGTCTGCGTCAGTTCGAACGCCGAACGCGGACTGGCGGCCGAGCTTCTGGCGCGCGAGGAGTTCCGTTTCGTCTTTTCCAGCCATGTGCCCGACGGCACGCCCGCGCGCCGCCTGCTGGATGCCGGGCAGGCGCTCTGGCTGCCCTGGAACGTGCATCCGACCCTGCCCGACCTTCTGGCGCTGGTGCGAACGACCGGCGCGCGCCGGGTACTGCCCGCTTTTCTTGACATCGCAACCGCCCCGCGTCTGGCCGAGGGGCTGGGCGCGCGGCTCTGGACCCATCCCGAAACGGAGATCTGAGACATGGACGCCCCCGGCCGTCACGCTATCCCGAAGGATGTGCCCGCCGCAGAGGCCCGCGAGGACGTCCGGCCGGTGCTGATCGACGTGCTCGGCCCGGTCGCGGCCGCCTCGGCGCAGCCCGGCAAGCGGGTTTTTCTGGGCAATCTTGCGGGGGCCGAGGATGCGGCCGCGCTCACGTCGGCGGGCATCACCGAGACGCTCAATCTGGGGCTCAACCTCTGTCCCGGGCCGCTGGCACTGGGCGACGGCACGCAGGTGCGGCGCTATCAGATCGGGCTGATCGACGGCCCCGGCAACGACCCGCATCTGCTGGCCGCCGCGGTCGTGACGGTCAGGGGCCTGATGGGGACCTATGGTCCGGGCAAGCCGCATTATCCGCCCCACCGTCCGGGTCACCTTCTGGTGCATTGCCGGGGCGGGCGGTCGCGGTCGGTCACGGTGCTGGCGGTCTGGCTGACGCTTTGCCATCCGCAGGCGTTCCCGGATCTTGATGCGGCGCTGGCGCATCTGCGGCGGCTGCGGGGGCTTGGACCGGAGCATCCCTTGCCGCCGATGCTGGATCTGGCGCGCGAGGTGATCGCGCGCGGGCTGGCAGGGCGCGCGGGTGGAGCCTAGATTCGTCACCGCCGCCGATGTGGCGCGGCGCGCGGGCGTCTCGCGCTCGGCGGTGTCGCGCGCCTTCACGCCGGGGGCAAGCGTCGCGCCGGAAACCCGCGCGCGGGTTCTGGAGGCGGCCGAGGCGCTGGGCTACCGCGTCAACCGGCTGGCGCGGACGCTGCATCGCGACCGGTCCGATCTGGTCGGCATCATCGGCGCCAATCTGGGCAATCCGTATATCTCGGCGCAGTTCGACGCGCTTAGCGCCGCGCTGCAGGCCGAGGGGCTGCAGACGCTTCTGGTCAATCTTCGCCCCGATCCGCGCCCCGGCGCCGAGCCGCCCGACCTTGGCCGCGCGGTCGAGCGGTTGCTGGAATACCGGGTGCGCACGGTGGTGCTGCTGTCGGGCGCGGCGCCCGACGAGCTGGTGCGGCTCTGTGCGGCGAACGGGGTGCGGATGGTGCTGATCAACCGCCCCGCACCGGCCGCCGGGGCGTTGGCCGATGTGATCGACTCGGATGCGGCGGGCGGCGGGCGGCTGGCCGCGCGGCGGCTGATCGCGGCGGGCTGCCGGCGGCTGGCGGTGGTGCTGTCGGAGTCGCGCACCAGCGCCAAGCTGGCGCGGGCCGACGCCTTCTGTGCCGAGGCCGCGTCTGGCGGGCTGACGGTCCGGCGCTGGACGCAGGGCCCCAACAGCTATGAAACCGGGGTTGCGGCGGCGCGGAGCCTGCTGGAGGGCGGCGCGGCCCGGATCGACGGGATCTTCGGCGTCACCGATGAAATCGCGCTGGGCGCGATGAACACGGCGCGGCACGAGCTGGGGCTGGCAGTGCCGCACCGCCTGTCGGTGATCGGTTTCGACGATGCGCCGATCTCGGCCTGGTCCTCGCATCGGCTGACCACGGTGCGCCAGTCGCTTCCGGCGCTGACCGGGGCGACGCTCGAGGCGATTCTCTGCCCGGCGGATGCGGCTGTCTCGCATCGGGCAGTCGCGGTCGATCTGGTCGAGCGCGGGTCCGTGGCCCCGGCCCGGGGCTCTGCGCCCGGCTGAGCCACGCGACCGGCATCAATTGGCCTGTCTCTGCAAAACGCCGCCTTTTCAGGCTTTCCAATCTTCCGATTTTTGCGGCATTCCGCCACGGGGTTTCCCGGATTCGCCCTGTTTTCTTGAGAAATTCCCTCAAGAATCGGTGTCTCTTGATTCAGATCAACGAAACGAAACTGGAAGCGCGGAATTCCCGACGATAATACTCGGCTATGCCGCTTGCCTCAGGAAAGGTCTCAGGACATGTCGCCAGCCATACACGATCAGGACGCTTTTGACGACCGGGACTCCGACGACCTGCAATCTTCCGAGGCACCCAGTCTGGCGGACGAGGGGCTGATGAGCGGACACGGGCATGGGGCCGGGCATCGGCATCGCGGCGGGCACCGGCATGGGCATGACGGTCTCGGCGCGGGCGAATGCTGCCATGCGACCGGGCAGCCCTGCACCTCGCCCGAGGCCCGCGCCGCCGATTGCGTGCTGGGACCGAATGCCTGTCCGCTGGCGCTGGCCGATGAGGGCGTCTGGCTGCGCGTCGTGGCGCTGCGGCCCGGGCGCGGCGTGCATCACCGGCTGATCGACCTCGGCCTGACGGTGGGCGCGCGGGTGCGCATCCTGCAGCGGGGCGGCGGCTGCCCGATGCTGATCGGGGTGGGCGAGACCCGTCTGGCGCTGGGTCAGGGCCTTGCCGGAAAGATCCTGGTCGAACCGGCCAATGACGACATCTGAAACGAAAGATACGGGCGAATGGAAAACACACTGCCGAAGATGGGTACGACGGTTCGCGTCAAAAGCTTCGCGCGGGGCGACCGGGCGGGGCGCGAGCGGCTGCTGACCATGGGCCTCACCCCCGGCACCGAACTGACCGTGACCCGGGTGGCCCCGATGGGCGACCCGATCGAGATCCGCGTCCGCGGCTTCGCGCTGTCGCTGCGCAAGGACGAATTCGCGCTGCTCACGCTGGAGGCTGTCGACTGATGAAATCCTTTACCATCGCCACCGCGGGCAACCCGAACTGCGGCAAGACCACTTTGTTCAACGCCCTGACCGGGTCGCGCCAGCGCGTCGGCAACTGGGCGGGCGTCACCGTCGACCGCAAGGAAGGCACCTTCTCGCACAAGGGCGCCGATGTCACCGTGGTCGATCTGCCGGGCACCTATTCGCTGGGCAGCATCTCGGATACCGGGCTCGATGAGTCCATCGCCCGCGACTACATCCTGTCGGGCGAGCCCGATCTGGTCATCAACATCGTCGATGCCTCGAACCTGGAACGGAACCTTTATCTGACCGCCCAGCTGGTCGAGATGCGGGTGCCGATGATCATCGCGCTGAACATGATGGACATGGCCGAGGAAAACGGCCTCAGGATCGACCCCGAGGCGCTGGCCAAGCGGCTGGGCTGTCCGGTGGTGCCGCTGGTGGCCTCCCGCAGGAAGGGCGTCGAGGCGCTGAAGGATGCCATCGTCGCGGCTGCCGCGGCGCCCGAGCCGCCGAAGGCCACCGTCACCCATCCGCCCGCGGTCGAGGAGGCGCTGGCCGAGATCATTCCTGCGACCGCGTCGACCGCCTCTGACAAGGGCGTCGATGCGCGCTGGCTGGCGGTCAAGCTGCTGGACGGCGATGCCGCCGCGCTGGCCATGGTCCCGCAAGCGCTCGCGGCCCAGGCCGAAGCGGCCCGGCTGAAGGTCGAGGACCTGCTGGACGAGGATATCGACATCCTGCTGGCCGATTCCCGCTATGGCTTTGCCAACGGGCTGGCGCGCAGCGGGGTCCGGCGCACCAGCCGCATCTCGCGCAGCCTGTCGGACCGGATCGACAGCGTGGTGCTGAACCGGGTGCTGGGCATCCCGATCTTCCTGCTGATCATGTATGTGATGTTCCTTTTCGCGATCAATTTCGCGAGCGCGTTCATCGACTTCTTCGACATTCTGGCGGGGACGCTTCTGGTCGACTGGCCGACCGAGGCGCTGGGGAATATCGGTGCGCCCGACTGGCTGATCGCGGTCCTGCCGGGCGGGGTCGGCGCCGGGATCCAGACCGTCGCGACCTTCATTCCGGTGATCGGGTTCCTGTTCCTGTTCCTGACCTTCCTCGAGGATTCGGGCTACATGGCGCGGGCGGCCTTCGTGATGGACCGCTCGATGCGCGCCATCGGGCTGCCGGGCAAGTCCTTCATCCCGATGATCCTGGGCTTCGGCTGCACGGTGCCTGCGGTGATGGCGACGCGCACGCTCGACAACCGGCGCGACCGGCTGATGACGGTGATGATGTCGCCCTTCATGTCCTGCGGCGCGCGGCTGCCGGTCTATGCGCTGTTCGCGGCGGCCTTCTTCCCGGTGGGCGGGCAGAACATCGTGTTCCTGCTTTACGTGATCGGCATTCTCGCGGCGATCCTGACCGGGCTGGTGCTGAAGAACACGCTGCTGCGCGGCACGACCTCGCCGCTGATCATGGAACTGCCGCCCTATCACATCCCGACCCTGAAATCGGTGCTGCGCACCTCCTGGGACCGGCTCAAGGCGTTCCTGTTCAAGGCCGGCAAGATGATCGTCGCGGTCGTGGTGGTGCTGGGCTTCCTCAATTCGCTGGGGACGGATGGCAGCTTCGGCAACGAGGACAGCGACCAGTCCGTGCTGTCCTCGATCGGCAAGGCGATCACCCCGGTGGTCGAGCCCATGGGCATTCATGAGGAGAACTGGCCCGCCACGGTCGGTCTGTTCACCGGGATCTTCGCCAAGGAGGCCGTCGTCGGCACGCTGAACGCCCTGTACGGCCAGATGGCGGCCGAAGACGAGGGCGGCGAGGAAGACCCCTTCAGCGTCATGGCCGGGATCGGCGAGGCGCTGGCCTCGATCCCTGCCAATATCGCCGATGCGGCAGGCAGCCTTGCCGACCCGCTGGGCCTGAATATCGGCGATGTCGACGATCAGGCGCTCGCGGCCGAGGAACAGGGCGTGTCCTCGGGCATCTTCGGCGCGATGGCCGCACGCTTCGACGGCACCGCCGCGGCCATGGCCTACCTGCTGGTGATCCTGCTTTATGCGCCCTGCGTGGCCGCAACCAGCGCGATCTGGCGCGAGACCGGCACCAAATGGACCCTGTTCGCGGTCAGCTGGACCACCGGTCTGGCCTATGGCACGGGCGTCATCACCTACCAGTCGAGCCGGCTGGCCACCCATCCGGCCGAGGCCTCGGCCTGGATCGTCGGCATCCTCGCGATCTTCGTGGCGGTGCTGGTGACGATGCGGATCGCCTCGACCCCCCGGGGTCCGGGCGGCGCCGCGGCGCGGACGGCGTGAGGGCGGAGCGATGGTTCTTTCCGATATCCGCGCCTATTGCGCCGAGGCCGGTCAGGTTTCGCTCCAGCAGCTCGCCAACCGCTTCGATACCGATCCCGAGGCGATCCGGGGCATGGTCGACGTGCTGGTGCAGAAGGGCATGCTGCGCTGCCTGACCGAAACGCCGGAAGGCGGCTGCGGCAAGGGCTGCTGCGGCTGTGCGAAAAGCTGCGCGCCGCTCGCCGGGATGAACGACGCCGTCTATCAGTGGGTCGGCCGCCAGCGCCGCCCGCTGCACTGACCCCGGCTCTTTTCCAGACCAGTCCAGCCAAGTGACGTGCGGTCCCTCTCGCGGGGGCCGCACGTTTAGTTGACGGTTTTTATAGGGAATTGTAACGACCTCGTGCGGGCCGCCGTTCTGGAAGCCGCGCCCGCAGCAGCCAGCGTTCCGCCAGCCTCGACGACAGCAAGAGGGGCCCGTGTCAGACGGGCTTTGGGGAACGTAACGATGACCAAAGAGACAAACCGGCCCGCGCTGCGGGTCGGCGCCGCGATTCTGACGCTTGCCACCGTGCCACCGGACAGCGTGCGGGCCCAGGAGGCCTTTGCCCTCGACCCGGTGACGCTGGCCGAGACCGACGAGACCGGCACCGAGATCGCCACGGGCGATGCCGATGACAGCGGCACCACTGCCCTGGGCGCGGACGCGGTCGCGATCCGCAGCGACGGCTCGGGCGATGCCAACACCGCGCTGACCAGCCTGCCCAACGTGCAGTATCGCGACACGCCGTTCGATTCGGGCGTCAATGTCGACGACATCCTCGACCTGAAGCCGCTGGAATTCTCGATCTCGGGCGGCCGGGTCAGCGGCAACGCGATCCGGCTGAACGGCACCGGGATCGGGTCGGCGACCGGCAACACCCATCCGCATACCAGCGAGGATCTCAGCCGCCAGACCGGCAATCCGGGGACCTACAGCTTTTACGGGCTGCATTCCCAGACCCAGTTCGTGCCCTCGGCGATGGTCGACAGCATAGAGGTCCGCGATTCCAACATCTCGGCCGAATATGGCGGCTTCGAGGGCGGCGTGGTCGACTACAAGCTCACCCAGCCGGACGCCACGCGGGCCTCGGGCAAGGTCTCCTTGAGCTTCCAGAACGATGCGCTGGTGCATTACCGGCTGGGCACCGAAGACGGCGACAACCCCGACCGCGTGCCGAAGCCCGACTTTTCCAAGCGCGAGGTCTCGGCCGAGTTCAACCAGCCGCTTGGCGAGAACACGGCCGTGATCTTCGGCTTCGGGCGCCGCATGGCCGAGGCCACCAAGGCGAAGGATGCGCAATACCGCCCGCTGACCGCCGATGACGACAGCCGCAGCGATTTCTGGCGGCTGAGTTTTGCGCATGAGTTCGAGAATGGCGACGAACTCGAGCTGAACGGCTACCTGACCGATTACAGCCAGGGCTGGGATTCGCCCTGGACCCAGGATTATCACCTCGACGTCGAAACCCGGGACCTGTCGCTCGATGCCAGCTATACGCATCACCTGGGCAGTTTCGATCTGGGCCCGGCCAGCCTGTCGAACGTCAAGCTGACGCTGGGCGCCGTGCATCAGGACAACGAGGCCAGCAACAGCACCGATCAGAACACGTTCCTGTCCTGGTACGGGTCCTATTTCAGCACGCTGCGCGGCGTATCCTACCACACCGATGCGTTCGACGCCTGGTGCGACACGCCCGACACGCCCAGCGCCGCCGAAGACTACCATGCGTGCCGCCGCGGCGGCTATGGCAGCAAGAGCTATGCAGATACCCGCAACCGGATCGAGGCCGAGCTGGAGGCCGATCTGGGACGCGGCCGCTTCAAGTTCGGCGCCTATGTCGAAAGGGTCGAGGCCCGGCAAAGCGGCGACGGCTTCAGCTCTTACACTTGGAGCGTCTATCGCGACCCGACCGCCCCGTTCGGCAGCTTCACCTGCCCCGCGGGCGATCCGGCCTGTATCGACGACCAGTATCTGCGCACGCGCATCACCCAGGAGGCCTATGACGTCTCGACCGACGCCACCCTGGCCGAGGCCTATCTGGAATACGACCGAAGCTTTGGCGATTTCGGCCTGCGGGGCGGCCTGCGGTTTTCCTATAACGACGTGCTGAAGAACACCGACATCGCCCCGAGGCTGTCGGCCAGCTGGACGCCCAGCCCGGATTTCGCGGTCGTGGCCGGGGCGAACCGCTACTATAGCGGCGACTATATTTCCTACGCGATCCACGACGCCTTGCCGCGCGGCGCGAACGAACGGCGCAGTCACGATGCCACCACCGGCGAGGTCGGCGCCTGGACCCCGTTTCTCGACCTCGGATCCTATTCCTACACCCAGGGCGACCTGAAGACGCCCTATATCGACGAAACCTCGCTGGCGGTGATGTACCGCGACGCCTGGACCCGGGGCACCTGGCGGCTGAAGCTGATCGACCGGCAGGGGCGCGACCAGTTTGCCCGGTCCGAAGACAGCACCGGCAGCAACAACCTGCTCAGCAATGACGGCACCACCGAATACCGGTCGGTCTCGCTGGAATACGAAAAGCGCTGGCGCGGCAGCGGGGCGCTGGACGATGTGGGGCTTTACCTCTCGGGCGGCTGGGCCGACAGCGACATGTCGAACGACACCTATTTCGGCGACGAGGGGGATGTCGGCGACGACGATTTCATCTGGTATGACGGCCAGTCCTATACCCGGAACGAATTCGACCAGAGGACCGGGCGGCGCGACATTCCGGTCCGCGCCATGGTCGAGCTTGGATCGACCTGGAAGAACGGCCGTTTCGGGCTGGGGGTCGGGGCCGACGTGTCCTTCGCCTATACCGGTGTGCGCGACACCGACTCCAACGAGACGCATACCCACCCGACCTATGGCTCGCAATCCCACGACGTCTACGAGGATTACGAGTTCGACACCGCGGTTTCGGCCTTCCTGACCGCGCGGGTCCGGCTGGCCCAGCTTCGGGGCGGCGATCTCGACCTGAACGTCAAGGTCGCGAACCTGTTCGACGATACCGGCGGCGGCACCGCCACCGACAGCAATCCCTGGATCCCCGGACGGAGCTTCTATGTCGGCACGACCTACAGCTGGTAAGGCCTTGCGGCTGGGGCTTTTGTTCGCGGCGGCGGGGCTTGCGTTGGTTGCGATGACTGCGCCGCTCCGGCTGGCACCCGAAGACCTGCGCGCGGTCTATGCCGGTCCGCCCGAAACCTGGCCCGCGCCCGAGATCGACCCGGGCGTGGCCTATGTCGAGCTTGCGCCCCGGTCCCTGCCGCCCCGGCCCGCGCCGGGCAGCGCGGCCGAGGCACGCCGGGCGCTGGGCGAGAGGCTCTTCGCCGATCCGGTGCTGTCGGCCTCGGGCCAGATCGCCTGCGACAGTTGTCACAACCGGCGTCTGGGCTGGGGCGACGGGCTGCCGCGCTCGCTGGGGCATGGGCGGCAGGAAGGCCCCCGCAACGCGCCCGCGCTGTTCGCCGCCGGGGCCGGGCTGCCGCTGTTCTGGGACGGGCGGGCCGCGACGCTGGAGGCGCAGGCGCTGGGACCCATGGCCAACCCGGTCGAGATGGCCAATGCCGATCTGGGGACCATCCCCCCAAGGATCGCGGCCGATCCGGCCTATCCGCCGCTTTTCGAGGCGGCCTTCGGGCCGGGGCCGGTCACGCTCGACCGGATCGCGGCGGCGCTGGCGGCGTTCCAGACCCATCTTGACCGGCCGACCCGGTTTGATCGGTTTCTCGCGGGGGACAGTCGCGCGCTCGGCGATCTCGAACTGCGCGGCCTGCATCTGTTCCGCACCCGGGCGCGCTGTGCCAACTGCCATTTCGGGCCGCTGCTCAGCGACGGCGCCTTCCACGATCTGGGGCTGTCCTTCTTGGGCCGTGGGCGCGAGGATCTTGGGCGCTACGCCGTGACCGGGCTGCCGGAGGATGCCGGGCGGTTCCGCACCCCGAGCCTGCGCCATGTCGCGCGAAGCGCGCCCTACATGCATAACGGGATCTTCCCGCATCTGCCGGGGGTGATCCGGTTCTATGCCGGGGGCGGCGGCGCCTCGGCGCGGCTTCCGGCCGCGCCCGGCCCGGTCGAGACCAGTGCCGCGACGCCGTCGCCGCTGATCAGGCGGCTCGATCTGAGCCCCGACGACATCGAGGCCCTGGCCGCCTTTCTCGAGGCGATCTGAGTCCCTGACCCCGGCCTCAGACCGGCATGAACTTGCCGGTCTCGGGGTCGTAGCACTCGACCACGCCCTCGCCGATGTCGTTCCAGAGCCCGTGCAGGGTCAGCGACTCGGCCTCGACGGCGGCCTGCACGAAGGGGAAGGTCATCAGGTTCTCGATCGAGACCAGCACCGCCTCCTTCTCCATGGCCCGCAAACGTTCGGATTCGTCGGCGATGCCGGCCTGGCGCTCGTAACTCGGGCGCAGAAGGTCCATCCAGCGGCCGATGAAGCTGGTCTTTTCCTCCAGCTGCGGCGCCAGCCCCGCGCACATGTCATGGCAGCCGCGGACGCCGCCGCAATTGGAATGGCCGACCACCAGCAGGTTGGCGACCTTCAGTACCGTCACCGCATATTCGACCGCGGCCGAGGTGCCGTGATGGTCGCCATCGGGCGCATAGGGCGGCACCAGACCCGCGATATTGCGGTGAATGAAGAATTCGCCCTCGTCCGCGCCGAAGATCGAGGTGACGTGGATGCGCGAGTCGCAGCAGGAAATGATCATCGCGCGGGGGCGCTGGCCCTCGTCGGCGAGACGGCGGTACCAGGCCTTGTTTTCGGCATGGGTGGTGGCTCGCCAGCCGTGATAGCGCTGGACGAGATAGCTGGGCAGCGGGCGTGCGTTCTTCATCTGTGCGGCTTCTCCCCGATTTCCTCTGCGGGTGCATAAGCCGCAATTGCCGGAAATTCGAGATATTTCAGACATCCGCGGCAACGGTTTCTTGACGCTGAAAGGCGAGGTTGCGCGTTAGGTGTGGTGATCGGAGGGTGCTTCAGGTGTCCAACGTCGTAACTATGCGCCAGGACGAGCCATTGCGGCTGGATTCCGAGCGCCTGGCTGACATGTTCGTCGATTTGGGCGAGGTAAGGGCGTCTCATCTGATCGTCCTGTCGATCGATCGGCTGGAATCGCTGATCGACGGGTTGCACCTGGCGGCAAGCCAGATCCGGCCCGGCGATTGCGTCGAACTGACCGGGCAGATTCGCGCGCTGGGCGACGCCATGGGCATGATCAGCCTGTCCTCTGCGGCGCGAAACGTGTCGCGCGCGTCGCAATCCGGCGACCAGGTCGCGGTCGCGGCGACCCTGGCCCGGCTCAAGCGTGTCGCGGTGCGGTCGTTTCGGCTGGCCGAAGAGCTTCAGCACCGGTCCGGCTGAACCGGCTTGCGGGCCGCGCCGAAGAGGCTAGGGTCGGAACTGATCCCGACCCTCCCCGAAGGACTGTGCCATGTTCCCGCGTTTTGCCGATTCCGCCGCGCCGTCGCGCCCGCTTTTCGCTGTCGAGGAGGCGGATCTGGCCGCCTGGCGCGCGGACCGGCCATCGGCCGAGGCCGCCTGGCTCGAGGCCACCGGCTTTGCCGCCGGTCTGGGCGAGTTGCAGCTTCTGCCCGGCCCGGACGGGGCCGTTGCGGGGGCCGTGGCCGGGCTTGGCGGGGCCTCGGCCCGGGCACGCGGGCGGTTCCATCTGGCGTCGGTCGCGGCGCGCCTGCCCGAGGGCGTCTGGCATCTGGACAGCGCGCTGGCGGGTGCGGATCTTCAGGCCGAGGCGCTGGGGCTTTTGCTGTCGGCCTACCGGTTCGACCGCTACCGGTCGCAATCCGCGCAGCGCGCCAGCTTCAAGGCGCCTGCGGGTGTCGATGCCGCGCGGCTTCAGGCGATGGCGGCGGGCGAGGTGCTGACCCGCGATCTGATCAACACCCCGGCTTCGGACATGGGTCCCAAGGCGCTGGAAGAGGCCGCGATCGGGCTTGCCGCGCGCCATGCGGCCGAGGTCAACGTGATTCGCGGCGACGAACTTCTGGCGCAGAACTTCCCGTTGATCCATGCGGTGGGGCGGGCGGCGGCCGAGGCGCCGCGCCTGCTGGAACTGCGCTGGGGCGCGGCCGGGCCGCGTCTGACTCTGGTCGGCAAGGGGGTCTGCTTCGACACTGGCGGTCTGAACATCAAGCCCGGCAGCTCGATGGGGCTGATGAAGAAGGACATGGGGGGGGCGGCCACGGTGCTGGGGCTGGCCTCGATGATCATGGCGCTGGGCCTGCCGGTGCGGTTGCGGGTGCTGATCCCGGCGGTCGAGAACAGCATCGCCGGCAATGCGCTGCGGCCGCAGGACATCCTGACCGCCCGCAACGGGCTGACGGTCGAGATCAACAATACCGATGCCGAGGGGCGGCTGGTGCTGGCCGATGCGCTGGCCTATGCCGCCGAGGAAGAGACGGACTGCCTGATCTCGATGGCGACGCTGACGGGCGCCGCGCGGGTCGCGGTGGGGCCCGACATTGCGCCCTTCTATACCGATGACGAGGCCGTGGCCGCGGCGCTTTCCGGGGCGGGGGGGGCGATGGCCGATCCGGTCTGGCGGATGCCGTTCCACGCGCCCTATGAGGCGATGATCGAGCCCGGCATCGCCGATCTCGACAATGCGCCGAAGGGCGGGTTCGCCGGGTCGATCACCGCGGCGCTGTTCCTGCGCCGTTTCGCGGGGACGGCGCGCTATACCCATTTCGACATCTATGGCTGGCAACCTTCCGACGCCCCGGCACGGCCCAAGGGCGGGGTCGGGCAGGGGGCGCGGACGATCCTTGCCGCGCTGCCCGAGGTGCTGGGACTGTGACCGGCACGGCCCCTCTGGACCGGCGCGAGACGCCCGCGAACGACCGGGTGGCGGCAACCCGACTGAAGGGGCTGGTCGCCGCACCCCGCTATGCCGATCCGGTGCAGTTTCGGGTGACCCGGCCGCTGACGGACCTTCTGCGCGCGCCCGGCGGTCCGCGCGAACGCCAGCTGGTGCTGGGCGAGGCGTTCGAGCTGCTCGAGATGCATGAGGGGTTCGGGTTCGGCTGGGCCGCGCGCGACGGGTTCGTGGGCTATGTCGCGGCCCAGGCGCTGGCCGCGGATGTGCCCGCGCCCACCCACCGGGTGGCGGTGCCCGCAAGCCATGCCTATTCCGCGCCCGATCTCAAGCGGCCCGAGGTGATGGGTCTGTCCTTCGGCACCGAACTGCGGGTGGTGTCGGCCGAGGGCCGGTTTTTCGAGACCGCGCAAGGCTGGTTCGTGCCCAAGCCGCATCTGCGGCCGCTGAACGTCCCGTTTCGCGACCCGGTGACCGTCGCGCAGCTGTTTTTCGGGGTGCCTTATCTCTGGGGCGGCAATTCGGGCTGGGGGATCGACTGCTCGGGGCTGGTGCAGATGGCCTGGCTGGCCTCCGGGCGGGCCTGCCCGGGCGACAGCGATCAGCAGGAGCGGGAACTGGGCGAGGCCCTGCCCGTGGGCAGCCCGGTCGAGCGGGGGGATCTTCTGTTCTGGCGCGGGCATGTCGCGCTGGCGGTCGATCCCGAGGTGATGATCCATGCCAATGGGCACACGATGTCGGTGGCCTATGAGCGGATCGCCGATGCGGTCGCCCGGATCGAGGCCCAGGGCGAGGGCCGCCCCACCGCGCATCGGCGGGGCTGAGCCCGCGCCGGGGCGGGCCTTTAGTCGACCGGCCGGATCAGCTTGCGTTCCAGCACGCGCAGCACGGTCGGCAGTTCGTGGCCGCGCTTGAGGATCTGCCCGTCCATGCCGATCACCGAGTAAAGCCCCTGCCGGCCGCGCAGGCGGGGGCGTTTCTCGATGCGGTAGATCGGGTGTTCGGCGGTGCGGCGGAAGATCGAGAAGATCGCCGCGTCGCGGAGGCAGGAGATCCCGTAGTCGCGCCATTCGCCCGCGGCGACCATCCGGCCATAGAGGGTGAGGATGACCCCCAGCTCGGTCCGGTCGAAGGCGACCTGCTCGGCGAGGCGTTCGGCCGGGAACGGCGTGGGGGGGATGACGCTCATGTGACGAAGGTGCCGCTCTGCCGCAGGCAAATCAAGAGCCGCCCGGGTTTTGCCCTGAAAATACCTGTGCTTCGGCATCGGGGCTTCCTGTGAAGGCCTGGAATCGCGGTCATAAGGGGGCATAGCGATACGCTGGACCCGGTGCCGTGGCGAAACAGCCCCCACCCAAGCTGCGGCGCCGGGTGACGACCTCCCACTTCTGGTCGGCCAAGGCAAAATTCTTTCCGAGAATTTTGGCCCTTGGTCGGCCGTTTCTTGATGACCGGGCGGTTTGGGCAGCCGCTTGGGCCAAAGGTGTTTTCCGGGGCCTGGCGGCGGAGCGGAGGCCGAAAAATTCTCTGCGAGAATTTTTGTCCCGCTCCGGGGCGCGGTGCGGGGTGGCGGGTGTGCCCGGTGTCAGGCGAACCGGCCCTGGCAGAACCAGCCCGCCGACATCTCGGCCCCATGCGCGTAGAAAAGCCAGAGCCGGGTCTGCGCATCGGTGTCGACGCGCCAGTAATCCCGCGGTCCCGACCGCCAGGCCGGATCGTCCAGCCACCATTCGGGCAGGAGCCGTTCGGGACCCGCCGCCGCGCGGGCGGCAAAGGCGCGCTGGCGCCAGCGGAACCGGTCGGGCGGTTCCGGGTGTTCGGCGGCCGCCACCGGTTCCGGCGCAAGCAGCAGAAGCGGCCGCGGCCGGTCAGGCCGGGGCCAGGGACCCACCCGGTCGGACCAGGCGGCGGCGAGCAACTGAAAGCTCTTTTCGGGGATGTGGCTTTCGGCCGGGGCCAGCCGGGTCACCGCCTCGAGCCCGATCCGCGCCCCGAGCCGTCCGATCAGATCCGCCATCCCTGGGGCGGCCGCTGCCGGTTCGGGTGGCCTGCCTATGTCCGCACGCTCCGCGGTGGCTCGGCCCGGACCGTCGCCCGACCCGGTCCTGTTGTCGGGCGCCATGTCGAACCGGCCGGACTGCGGGGACAGCGGCTCGGTGTCGACGGCCTTGAGCCGCAGCCGGTCAATCCCGCCCCCGCCCCCGTCCCTGTTCCCGCTCTCGAGCCCGCCGAGCTTCAGCGCCAGCAACGGCCGCATCCGGTCGGGCGCGGCCGTCGCGCGGGCCAGCCCGACCTCGACCGTCTGGATGCCGCGATCGGTGCGGAAGGCCTGCAACCGCAGCCGCCGCGCGCCGAGCCCTGCCGCCTCGAGTCGGGCGCCGAGGGCGGGCAGCAACCGGTCGATGGCGGCCAGCAGGTCCGTCTCGAGCCCGATCGGTTCGGGCAGGGACAGCCGGACCGCGAGATGCGGCGCGGGCCGGGCGGGCGAGACCGGTTCGGAGGCCGCGCCCAGCGCCTGATCTAGCCGGTCGACAAGCCCGCGCCCGAAGCGGCGGGCGAGGGGCGCGCGCGGCATGCCGAGAATGTCGCCGACGCGCCGCAGCCCGAGCCGGGCCAGCGCCTCGACCGTGACCTCGTCGAGCCGTAGCGCGGCCATCGGCAGCGGTGCCAGCGCGGCGCGGGTCTGGCCGGGGGGCGCGATCGGCAGGCGCTCTGCGGCCGGTCCGTCGGTCCGCGCGGCGGTCCGGTCCCTTCCGTGACCCGCGCGCCGGGCCGCGCGCGAGCGGGTGGCGCGGGCCTCCTGTGCGATGGCATCGCCGGTCCGGTGCGGCTGCGCCTCGGTCCCCGCGAAGCGCGCCAGCGCCCAGGCCGCGCCCAGCGTGTCGGCGATGCCCGGGCGCACGCTCAGCCCCAGCGCCGCGCAATCGGCCTCGACCGCGGCGATCAGGCCGGGTTCGCCGCCGAAGAGATGGGCGCAGCCGGTGATGTCGAGCCGCAACGCATCGGGCGGGTCCTCGGCCACCCAGGGCGAGAACCGCCCGGCCCAGCGTCGCAGCCCGGTCAGAAAGGCCGCCTCGCCCGTCGGGTCGGCGGGCCGGGTCGCCAGGTGCGGGCAGATTGCCATCGCGTCACGAAGCGGCTGGCCGGGGCGCAGCCCGGCCGCCTCGGCCTCGGCGCAGAGCGAGACGATGACCTGGGCGCCCCGGCGGTCGGCCAGCACGGCGAAGGGCCCGGGCGGCAGGCTCCGGCGGCCGCGCAACGCGCGGTCTGCGGCAAGCCGTGGAAACCACAGCGACAGGATTCGGCGGGCGGGCATGGGCGCATGTTCTCTTTGTGTTCCTCTTTAGCACCGCCCTTCGCGCCGAGTCGAGTCGGCCCCGCCTGCCCCTTGCTGCCGACCCCACGGCGATGTGACCCGCAGCTGTCGCAATTCCGGCATAGGCTGGGGGCGCCAATCAGGAGGATCCGAATGACCAAAAGGCGCATGACCAAAGTGACGATCTTTGCGCTGGCCGCTGCGGCGGCCACGCTGGCCCATGCGGCCGATGCCACCGACCCGACCGTAAAGGCCCGGCAGGAAGCGATGGAAACCATCGGAAAAAGCATGAAGACCATCGCCGACATGGCCAAGGGCGATGCCGCCTTCGACTCCGCCGCCGCCACGGCCGCTGCGGCGACGATCGCCGAGACCGCGGACAAGGTGCCCGGCCTCTTCGAGACCCCGGCCGACGATCCGGAGTCGGAATCGAAGCCCGCGATCTGGACCGATTTCGCGGATTTCACCGAAAAGTCCGAGGCACTGAAGGCTGCGGCCGGTGCGGCCGACATGGCCTCTCTGGAGGCGCTGCGTGGCTCGGTCGGCGAGATCGGCAAGGCCTGCAAGTCCTGCCACGACGACTATCGCGTCAAGAAATGACCGGCAGGGTCGGGGCCGGAACGCGCCGCCGCGCCGGCCCCGGCTTTCGTCTGGGGGGCGGCTGGGCTATAGGTCCGTGAGGGCGGAAAATCGCCCGGATTGCAACCCGGACCCAAGTCAAGCCATGCCCGAGACAAAGCCGCCGCTTCTGGCCGTCCTGATCGACGCCGACAACATTCCCGCCCGCCATGCCGAGCCGATCCTGAAGGAAATCACCAGCTTCGGCGAACCGGCGTTGCGCCGGGTCTATGGCGACTGGTCCTCGGACCGGCTGAAGCCCTGGGCCGACAAGGTCCTGGCGCTTGGCATGGTCGCGCATCAGGAGACCGCCAATACCAAGGGCAAGAACGCCTCCGATATCGGGCTGGTGATCGACGCCATGGACATCCTGCATTCGGGCCGGTTCGACGGGTTCGTTCTGGTGTCGTCGGACAGCGACTTCACCCGGCTTGCCAGCCGCATCCGCGAAGAGGGGCTGGACGTCATCGGAATCGGCGAGGCCAAGACGCCGGTTTCTCTGCGCAATGTCTGCAACCGCTTCGTGCTGATCGAGAACATCGTCGAGGAACCCGCGCCCGCCGCCCCCCGCGACAAGGCGCAACCGCCCCAGCCCGCTGTCGGCAAGCGCCCGCCGCAGGAGGTGTCCGATCTGATCATCCGCGCCATGGACAAGATCAATCAGGAAGACGACTGGTTCACGCTGGGCCAGATCGGCCAGTTCATCACCGCCGACAATCCCGATTTCGACACCCGGACCTATGGCAAGCGCAAGCTTTCGGATCTGGTGCGCGAGCTCAAGCGCTTCGAGACCAAGCGGGTCGGCAATCAGCTCATGGTCCGGCGGCTGGACTGAGGCGCGGCGGTCGCGTCCGGTCGGTGCCGTAGCGCGCCAGGAACACCGCGACCGCTCCGTCGATCACCCGGCGGATCTCGTCCTCGGCAAAGCCGTTGTCCAGCCGGAACACCCGGCGGGTGTAAAGATCGGCCTTGCAAAGTTCTGCGAACTGGTCGGCGGCGAGGGTTTCGTCCTCGACAGACAGTTCGCCGCGCCGGGTCGCCTCGCGCAGGAAGGCCGCGATTTCGCTGCGCAGCCGCATCGGGCCGGACTGGTAGAAGGCGGCGCCCAGATTGGGAAAGCGGTCGGATTCCGCCACGCAGATCCGGAACACCGCCTGATTGAATTCGGACAGCAGCGCCGAAACGATGTGGCGCGCCGCACTTTTCAGCACCGTCTCGGCGGGCGCGGCCATGTCTATCTCGTGCAGCGCGGCCCCGGCCTGGCGGTCGCATTCGCGCCGCAGCACCTCGGAAAACAGCAGCCGCTTGTCGGGGAAGTAGTTGTAAAGCGTGGCTTTCGAGACGCCGGCAGCCCGGGCGATGGCATCGACCGAGGCGCGCTCGAACCCGTCGCGCAGGAAGATATCGCGCGCGCCTTCGAGCACCTGGTCGAACTTGCGTCCCTTGCGGATCCGGTCCGGTTTCGCGGTCATGGGGGAGTCCTGCGGCATCGCCGACATCCTAGACCGGGCGGTTCAGTTTCCGCAAGGCAAGCCTGTGGCAACGGGCCGCCCGGCCTGCGGCAGCGCGGCCCTTGCGGAACGGGGTTCTGAGGCATAGTTTAGAATAGTTTTAATCTGGAGCCTATTGACGATGATTCCCGGTCTTTCCCAGCGCCGCCGGTTTTCCGACCTGAACGAGCAGGAAATCCTGGCGCTTGCGATTTCGTCCGAGGAGGACGACGCCCGCATCTATCGCAGCTATGCCGAGCAGCTGCGCGCCGATTACCCGGATTCGGCGCAGGTCTTCGAGGCGATGGCGCGCGAGGAGGACGGTCACCGGCGGCGCCTGATCGACACCTACCGGGCGCGGTTCGGCGAGGTGATTCCCCTGCTGCGGCGCGAACATGTGGCGGGCTATTACGCGCGGCGGCCGGTCTGGCTGATGAGCAATCTCGGGATCGAGCGGATCCGCGACGAGGCCGAGATGATGGAGCGCGACGCCCATGATTTCTACTTGCGCGCGGCCGGGCGGGCGACGGATGCGGCGACGCGCAAGTTGCTGGGCGATCTGGCGGCGGCGGAGGCCGGGCACGAGACTGTGGCCGACCGGCTGATCGCGACCCATGTCGATGCGGCCGCGGCCGAGAAGGAAAGCCGCACCGCGCATCGCCAGTTCGTGCTGACCTGGGTGCAGCCGGGGCTGGCCGGGCTGATGGACGGATCGGTCTCGACGCTTGCGCCGATCTTCGCCACCGCTTTCGCGACCCAGGATACCGGCACGACCTTTCTGGTCGGGCTGGCGGCCTCGGTGGGGGCCGGGATCTCGATGGGCTTCACCGAAGCGGCGTCGGATGACGGGGCGATTTCGGGGCGCGGCTCGCCGCTGAAGCGGGGGATCGCCTCGGGGGTGATGACGGCGGTCGGCGGGCTTGGCCACGCGCTGCCCTATCTGATCCCGCATTTCTGGACCGCGACCGGCATCGCCATGGCGGTGGTGTTCTGCGAGCTTTGGGCGATTGCCTGGATCCAGAAGAAATACATGGACACGCCGTTCTTCCGCGCGGCCTTCCAGGTGGTGCTGGGGGGCGCGCTGGTCTTTGCCGCCGGGGTGCTGATCGGGTCGGGTTGAGTCCGGAAAGACCCGGGCCGGGCGGGTCGCGACTTTTCTGCGAAAAGTCGGGCCCGGTTGCCCGCGATGCGCGCGGTTACCGGCCCGTCGGCCGGTTGCGCGCTTGCCCTGTCCGCGATCCCGCGCTAGCCCTGAGTCCTGCGAGCGAGGAGGGAGTTTGCCGGATGGAAACGGTTTCGGAGAACAGGTGTTTCAACGGGATGCAGGGCGTCTACCGCCATGCCTCGGATGTCTGCGGCTGCGACATGACCTTTGGGCTCTTCCTGCCGGAAGAGGCCAAGGACGGTCCGGTGCCGGTGTTGTGGTATCTGTCGGGGCTGACCTGCACCCATGAGAACGCCATGACCAAGGCCGGTGCCCAGCAATGGGCCGCCGAACAGGGCATCGCGCTGGTCTTTCCCGATACCTCGCCGCGCGGCGAGGGCATTGCCGACGATCCGATGTACAATCTCGGGACCGGGGCGGGCTTTTACGTCAACGCGACCGAAGACCCGTGGTCCAAGAACTACCGGATGTGGGACTATATCGCCGAGGAACTGCCCCGCCTGCTGACCGCGACTTTCGCCATCGATGCAGAGCGGCAGTCGATCTGCGGCCATTCGATGGGCGGGCATGGCGCGCTGACCCTCGCGATGGCTTACCCCGGGCGCTATGCCGCCGTCTCGGCCTTTGCGCCGATCGCCCATCCCAGCCAGTCGGACTGGGCCAAAAAGCCGATCCATGCCTATCTGGGCGAGGGCAAGGTCGACTGGACCCGTCACGATGCCTGCCTCGCCCTGCGGGCCAACGGCTTTGCCGGGCCGATGCTGATCGACCAGGGCACCGGCGACCAGTTTCTCGATGCGCTGATGCCCGAGGCGCTGGCGGCCGCCATGACCGAGACCCGGCATCCGGGCATCTTCCGGATGCAGAAGGGCTACGATCACAGCTATTTCTTCATCTCGACCTTCATGGAGGACCATGTCGCCTTCCATGCCGAGGCGCTGTACCGGTGACGCGCGGGGGGCGGGCATGACCGTCTATGTCGACGCCGATGCCTGCCCGGTGAAGGCCGAGGCGCTGCGGGTGGCCGAACGCCACCGGGCCGAACTGGTCTATGTCGCCAATGGCGGGATCCGGCCCGTCGATCACCCGCTGGTGCGCATGGTCTATGTGCCCGAAGGCCCGGACGAGGCCGACAAGTGGATCGCGGACCATGCCGGGCCGGGCGATGTGGTCGTGACCGCCGATATCCCGCTGGCCGCGAAGGCGGTTGCCGCCGGGGCCCGGGTGCTGAGCCATACCGGCGAGGCCTTCACGCCCGCCAATATCGGCCAGAAGCTGGCGACCCGCGACCTGATGGCCGATCTGCGCGCCGCCGACCCGTTCCGTCAGGGCGGCGGCAAGAGCTTCGGCAAGGCCGACCGGTCGCGTTTTCTCGACGCGCTGGACCGGGAGCTTGGCGCCTGCGCGCGCGGGTGACGTTGCGGTCGGGCGCCCGATGGCGAGCGGCCCGGGGCCTTCAACAATCCGCGTCCGGGGACTAGCCTGCGCGCGAGGTTCCAACCCGCAGGAGATCCGATGCCCATAGACGCCGTCGTTTTCGACATCGGCCGTGTGCTGATCGACTGGCAACCCGAAGCCTTCTATGACCGCTGCCTGGGCGAGGACCGCCGCCGCCGGCTGTTTGCCGAGGTCGACCTGCACGGCATGAACGAGGGCGTCGATGGCGGCGACCCTCTGTCGGACGCGGTCGAGGCGCTGGCGGCGCGTCATCCCGACTGGGCCGCCGAGATCCGGATGTGGCGCGATAGCTGGCTCGACATGGCAAGCCCCGCCTTTCCGGACACGGTCGCCGTGCTGAAGGCGGTCAAGGCCAGGGGCGTTCCGGTCTTCGCGCTGACCAATTTCGGCGAGGCGACCTATGACATCGCCCGCGCGGCCTATCCGTTCTTCGATCTTTTCGACCGGGCCTATGTCTCGGCCCGGCTGCGGGCGATGAAGCCCCATCCCCGGATCTACGAGATCCTCGAAACCGACAGCGGCATCGCGCCCGAGCGGCTGATCTTTACCGATGACAAGCCCGAGAACATCGCCGCCGCCGCCGCCCGGGGCTGGCAGACCCATCTGTTCGAGGGCGCCGGGGGCTGGGCCGCACGGCTGGTTGCCGAGGGGGTGCTGGCGCCGGGGGCGGTCGCCCATGGTTGAGATCATCGGGTTCGAGGAGGGCGAGTGTGCGCTGTCCTGGCCGGGGCTTTGCGAGGCCTTTGCGCGCGGCCATGCCCTGCCGCGCGCCGAGATCGCCGACAGCTTTCTTTATCGCGGCGAGGATACGCTTCTGAACCGCGCAGCCTGGATCGACGGGCTGGGGCTGGCGGTGAAATCGGCGACCGTGTTTCCGGGCAACGGAGCGAGGGGCAAACCGGCGGTCAATGGCGGGGTCTGTCTTTACGCCGACACCGACGGCACGCTTGAGGCCATCGTCGATTTCCATCTGGTGACCAAGTGGAAGACGGCGGGCGACAGCCTGTTCGCCGCGACCCGGCTGGCACGGCCCGACAGCCGCAAGATTCTGGTCGTGGGCGCGGGCAATGTCGCCCGGTCGCTGGTCGAGGCCTATCGAAGCGCCTTTCCCGAAGCGACCTTCACGATCTGGAGCCGCACCGAGGCCAGCGCCCGGCGCCTGGCCGAGCCGCTGGGCGCCGCCGTTGCGACCGATCTGGAGGCGGCGGTGCAAGAGGCCGATATCGTGACCTCGGCCACCATGGCGACCGAGCCCCTGATCCGGGGCGAATGGCTGCGGCCGGGCCAGCATGTCGATCTGATCGGCGCCTACCGGCCGGACATGCGCGAGGCGGACGACCGGGCGCTGCAGCGGGCGCGGGTCTTTGTCGACAGCCGCGAGACGGTGCTGACCCATATCGGCGAGCTGAAGACACCCATCGCCACCGGCGCGATCGCACCGGGCGATGTGGTGGCCGACTATTACGATCTGGGCGGCGGGCGGTTCCGGCGCGAGAGCGATGACGAGATCACGCTGTTCAAGAATGGCGGCGGCGCGCATCTGGACCTGATGACCAGCCGCTACATCCTCGACGCGTGGCGGGCGGCATGATCTGGGTGGGGCTTGCGGCAGGTCTTCTGGTGGTGGCGGCCTGGCCGCTGTCCGAGGCCCTGCGCCGCCCGATGGACGCGCGCGCCCGTGCGGGCGCGCCGGGGCAGATCGTCGACTTGCCCGGGGGGCGGACCCATCTGATCTGGCAAGGTCCGGCCGGGGCGCCGGTGGCGGTGGTGCTGCACGGGCTGACCACCGGCAGCTACATCCTCGACGGGGTTGCGGCGGGGCTTGTCCGGCGGGGCTACCGGGTGCTGCGCTACGATCTTTACGGGCGCGGCTATTCGGACCGGCCGCGCGGGGTGCAGGACCGGGCCTTCTTCCTCCGCCAGCTCGAGGCGGTGCTGGACAGTCAGCGTCTGGACGGCGATCTGACGCTCGTCGGCTATTCGATGGGCGGCGCCATAATGACGGCCTTCGCGGCGGACCATCCGGCCCGCGTGCGGCGGCTGGTTCTGCTGGCGCCGGCCGGGCTGGGCCAGACACCGCCGGGCCTCGCGGATCTGGTCGCGCGGCTGCCCGGGCCGGGGGACTGGGTCATGGCGGTGATTGGCGGGGGCATCTTGCGGCGGATGGCGCAGAGCGTCGGCCGGGCGCGCGGCCTGCCCGCCGGGCTGATCGCGGCGCAGATTGCCGAGACCCGGTTTCGCGGCTTTCTGCCGGCGGTGCTGTCAAGCCTGCGGCACATGCTGGCCCGGGATCTGGCGGCCGAGCATCGCGCCCTGGCAGAGGCGGGTGTGCCGGTGCTGGCGATCTGGGCCGGGCGCGACGAGGCGATTTCCGCGCAGGCGCGCGACCGGTTGGCTGCGCTGAACCCCGGGGCGGGGCAACTGCTTCTGTCCGAGGCCTGCCATGCCCTGCCGGTGACCCATGTCCCCGAGATCGTGGCGGCGATCCCGCCGGCCGGGGCGTAAGGCCGCGTTCTGCTTTTCTTCCGCGCCACGTCACTCTAGATCCGGGCCATGAGCGAGACACTGAAAGACCTTTACGAGGCGCGCGCGGCCGAGGGCCATCTGCGCCCCGATCCGGCCCAGATCGCCGCGCTGGCGCCGCTGGACCGGATCCGGCATGCGCTCGAGAACCCGCCGCCCGCGCCGCGGGGCGGGTTCTTCCGCAAGGCCCCGCCGCCCGAACCGGTGCGCGGGCTTTATCTCTGGGGCGGGGTCGGGCGCGGCAAGTCGATGCTGATGGACCTTTTCTTCGGGGCTGTCGCCATCGAGGGCAAGCGCCGGGTCCATTTCCACGCCTTCATGCAGGAGGTGCATCGGGGGCTGCACGCGGCCCGGGCGACGGGCGCGGACGATGCGCTGAGGCCGGTCGCGGCCGGAATTGCCGACGGTCTGAAACTGCTTTGCTTCGACGAGATGCAGATCGTCGACATCACCGATGCGATGATCGTGGGGCGGCTCTTCGAGTTGCTGTTCGCGGCCGGAGTGACGGTGGTGACGACTTCGAACCGGGTGCCCGGGGATCTTTACAAGGACGGCCTTCAGCGCGAACGCTTCGTGCCCTTCATCCGGATGCTGGAGGACCGTCTGGAGGTCATGGAACTCGGGTCGGCGACCGATTACCGGCAGAACCGGCTGACCGGGGAAGAGGTCTATTTCACGCCCTCGGACCGGGCGGCGCGAGCCCGGATGGCGGCGATCTGGGAGCATTTCACCCAGGGCGAGGGCAGGCCGCTGGTGCTGCGGGTGCAGGGACGGCAGGTGGAACTGCCGATGTTCCACAACGGGGTGGCGCGGGCGACGTTCTGGGATCTGTGCGCCAAGCCTCTGGGGCCTGCCGACTATCTGGCGATGGCCCAGGCGGTGCGGGTGCTGATCCTCGAGGACATCCCGCGGCTGTCGTCGGAGAACTACAACGAGGCGCGTCGCTTCGTGACGCTGATCGATGCCCTGTACGAGGGGAAGGTGAGGCTCATCGCCTCGGCGGCGGCGGAGCCCGAGATGCTGTATCTCGAAGGCGAGGGGGCCTTCGAGTTCGAGCGGACGGCGAGCCGTCTGCGCGAGATGCAAGGCGCGGACTGGGCGCGCGGCTGAGGGCGGGGCGCGAATTTTCTGCGAAAATTCGGGATCGGGATCAGCCGTTCTCGCGCAGCACCCGGCCCGCGAGATAGAGCGAGCCGCAGATCAGGATGCGCGCGTCGGGCGCGGCGGCGGCGATCCGGGCCACCGCGTCGGCCACGTCCCCGGCGGTTTCGGCACGAATCCCCGCGGCCTCGGCCGCCGCCCGGGTCGCCCCGGCGGGCAGGGTCGCGGTTTCGCCCGGGATCGAGACGGCCGTCAGGCTCCCGGCGACGGCCGCCAGCGGTTTCAGGAAGCCCGCCACATCCTTGGTGTTCAGCATCCCGCAGACGAGATGCAGGGGCCTTGGCGAGAGCCGTGTCACGGCCTCGGCCAGCGCGATTCCGGCGGCCGGGTTGTGGCCGCCGTCGAGCCAAAGCTCGGCCCTGCCCGCGGCTTCGACCAGCGGCCCGTGGCGCAGACGTTGCAGCCGGGCGGGCCATTCGGCGCGGGTCACCGCCGCCTCGCAGGCGGTCTCGTTCTGGCCGAGCGTCCGCAGCGCCGCCAGCGCGGCCCCGGCATTCATCACCTGATGCGCCCCGATCAGCCGCGGCATCGGCAGGTCCAGCAACCCGCGTTCGTCCTGGAAGATCAGCCGCCCGCGTTCCTCCCAGACATGCCAGTGCTGGCCATGGGCGATCAGCGGTGCGCCAAGCTGTGCTGCACGGGCCTCGATCACTTCCATCGCCGCCTCGTCCTGGGGGCCGACCACGCAGGGCACGCCACGCTTGAGGATCCCGGCCTTCTCGGCCGCGATTTCGGTCAGGGTTTCGCCAAGGTACTGCTGATGGTCGATGGAGACCGGTGCGATCACCGTCAGGCGCGGCGCCGCGATCACGTTGGTCGCGTCGAGCCGCCCGCCGAGGCCCACCTCAAGCAGGCAGTAGTCGGCCGCCTCGCGCGCGAAGGCCAGGAGGGCGGCGCAGGTGGTGATCTCGAAATAGGTGATCGGGGCGCCGCCATTGGCGCGCTCGCACTCGTCGAGCACGGCGGCAAGGGCGGCTTCGGCGATCGGCCCGTCCGCCATCCGGACCCGTTCGTGAAACCGCGCCAGATGCGGCGATGTATAAGCCTGCACCCGGGCGCCCGCGGCCTCGAGCCCGGCGCGGATCATCGCGACCGTCGAGCCCTTGCCGTTGGTCCCGGCCACGTGAATGACCGGAGCAAGCCGCGTCTCGGGGTGATCGAGCGCCGCCAGAAGCCGCCAGACCCGGTCCAGCACCAGGTCGATCACCTTGGGATGCAGCGCCATCATCCGCTCGAGGAGGATGTCGCTGGGGGTCGTGCTCACGCCTTTGCGCCTCCGGCCGGAGGTTCGGCATCGGGCTGGGCGGGCAGGGCATGCGGCGGGTCGGACGGGGTCTCGGAGCCGTCGTCGTCGTCGCCCCGTGCGGGCCCGTGCGAGAAGCTTGCAGGCGGCGGCAGGTCGGCGATCACCGCGGGCGGCAGTCCCATTAGCATGCGGATGATGGTGATCAGTTCCTCGCGCAGCTTGCCGCGCGGCGTCACCCGGTCGAGCATGCCATGGTCCAGCAGGTACTCGGCGCGCTGGAAGCCCTCGGGCAGCTTCTCGCGGATCGTCTGTTCGATCACCCTTGGCCCGGCAAAGCAGATCAGCGCCCCGGGCTCGGCGATCTGCACGTCGCCCAGCATCGCGTAGGACGCGGTCACCCCGCCGGTCGTGGGATGGGTCAGCACCACGATATAGGGCAGGCCTGCCTCTTTCAGCATCTGCACCGCGACGGTGGTGCGCGGCATCTGCATCAGGCTGAGAATGCCTTCCTGCATCCGCGCGCCGCCCGCGGCCGAGAACAGGATGAAGGGCCGCCCCAGCGCCACGGCGCGCTCGGCGCCCGCGACGATGGCGTTGCCGACATACATGCCCATCGAGCCGCCCATGAAGCTGAAATCCTGCGCCGCCGCGACGACCGGGGTGCGGCCGATCTCGCCCTCGGCGACCAGCATCGCCTCTTTCTCGCCCGTGGTCCTCTGGGCGGTGCGCATGCGGTCGGGATAGCGCTTCTGGTCGCGGAACTGCAGGGGGTCAGGCAGCGGCACCGGCACCTCGACTTCGGTGAAAATGCCGCCGTCGAACAGCGTGATGAAACGGTCCCGCGGCAGGATCGCCATGTGATGGCCGCAGGAGGTGCAGACATTCAGGTTGTCCGACAGTTCCCGGTGGAACAGCATCGTCCCGCAGGCATCGCATTTCGACCACAGGTTCTCGGGCATCTCGCGACGCGAGAACAGCGAGTTGATCTTGGGCCGGACGTAGTTGTTGATCCAGTTCATCGGGGGCCTCTCGCACGAATGGGCCGTGAGATAAGCCGCGAACGCCGGAATTGCAATCGCGCCGCGCCCCGGCGCCCCCGGTCAGATCAGCGCGCGCAACAGCCGCCAGAGCAGAAGGATCGCGATCAGGTCGATGGCCATGGCCAGCGGCGCGTTCGCGGTATCGGTCACGTCGAACGGGGTAACGAACAGCGCCAGCCCGGTGATGGTGCCCTTGAGCGAGGTGAACAGCAGCGAGCTGACATTGTTGACGAAGTGCCAGCCCATCGCGGTGCCGAGACTGCCCGAGCGTTCGGTCAGGTCGGCTGCGGCCAGCGCGAAGGCGAGGATGCCGACCAGCGCGATCACGTTGTTCATCCCCGCTGCCGGGTTGTAATGGAGCGCGGCGAAGATCAGCGCGGGCAGCCCCATCCAGACCGCGCGCCAGGCAAAGCGCGCTGCCAGCTGCTGTTGCAGGTAGCCGCGAAACAGCAGCTCTTCGGACCCGGTCTGGATCAGGATCAGCACCAGCGCCAGCGGCAGCACCCGCGCCCAGGTGCCCGGGTCCAGATTGGCCTCGAGCGGCATCGTCGCCCAAGACAGCGCAAAGAGCGCCGCATAGGCCGGGACCAGCACCTTGAGCGCGCCGAAGAACCCCCGCGCCCAGTCGCGAAGCGGCCCGAACAGCGATCCGGGTTCGCGGTAGTGCAGCGCGGGCGTCGCGATCAGCACGCCAAGCCCCAGGCCGAGAAAGCTCGCCAGCACGAACAGGGTCTGGGTCGGGGTCGCCGGCGCCGAGAGCCCCATGATCCAGCCGAAATAGTTCAGCGGTCCGAGCACCGGATAGGCCGCGACCAGCATGGTCGAGAACACGCCGACATAGATCAGCAGGATCACCAGCGCGCCGACGATCAGGCGCCAGAGCTCGGGATAGAGCCGGGCCGGCTCGATATAGGCCTCGAACAGGGGGGAACGCATCGCTCTCTTCTTGTATCTTGTTGCGTCGGATGGCGCGACGCGGTCCTTCGCGTCTGAGGCGCAAGCTAGTGCGCGGGGCCGCGGGCTTCAACTCAGACCCGCAGCGCCACCCTTGCCGCCAGCCAGGAGACGCCCAGAACGGCGAAATCGACCGCCACCAGCGGCAAGAGCGCGGGGTCGTCGGCGCCGAAGCCGTAGGTGTAAAGTGCAAGCCCCGAGACCGGGCCGGGCAGGGCGACGATCAGGATCGCCATCGCGTTGTTGACGAAATGAAGCGCGACCGCAGCGCCCAGCGTGCCGGTACGCGCGGTCAGGTCAGAGGCCGCGACCGAAAAGGCTGCGGCCCAAAGCGCGGCGGGCAAGGCATTGGCGCCCGCCGCCTCGGGGCTGTAATGGGCCGCCGCGAACATCAGCGCGGGCAGGCCGATCCAGAGCAGGGGGCTTTTGAACCGCGCCGCCAGCTGCTGCTGCAGATAGCCGCGGAACAGCAGCTCTTCGGCGAAGGTCTGGATCAGCAGCGCGGGCAGGGCCAGCGGCAGCAGCGCCAGCCAGGTGTCCGTTGCGCGGTGCGCGACCGGCTCGGACCCGGAGGGCAGCGCGACCCAGATCAGCAGGTACAGCAGCGCCAGCGCGCGAAGCGCCCGGGCGAACTGGCGGATCGCCGGACCGGGCGCGCCGGTCAGGTCGCCAAGGCTCCGGCCCTGCAGCAGTTGCGCCGCGACGCCCACGCCGCAGATCAGGCACAGAAACGATGCCAGCAGCCAGAGCGTGTCGGTCGCGGTCTGAGAGGTGACGAAGACGCCCCGGAACGCCGCCTCGGCGATGCCGGGGCCGCGCAGCGCCGCGACCGCGCCAAAGACGCAATAGACAAGGCCGATCTGGACCGCCGCGACAACGGCCAGCCCGGCGCCGGTCCGCCAAAGCTCCGGCCTGGCGCGGGCGGTCGAGACAAGCGTTTCATGCGGGTCGTAGCGCATCGGGCGGCCCTTTCGGCCGCGACCCTAGACCGGGCGGACGCCGGGCTTCAATGGCTTGTCTCATCGCCGCCCCGTCTCTATGCCGGGACCCGAGCCAACGACCGAGGACCCGATGCGCCGCCAAAGCCCCGCCCTGCCCCGCCCGCCGCGCCGTGCCATTGCGCTGACGGCCGCGGTGCTTCTGGTGCTGGGCGGCTGCGTGCCCGGAGGGGACGGGGTGCAGCGGGTCACCGTGGCCGGGGACCGCGTGGCGGTCGTCGCGCCTTACGGGTTCTGCGTCGACGAAGGCGCCAGCCAGGACGGTGAGGACGGGGCCTTCGTTCTGCTGGCCAGCTGCGCGGCCCTGGTGCGGGCCCCCGGCGTCTCGGTGCCCGCCGAGGACGCGATCCTGACCGTGTCGGTCGCGGCCAGTCCGGGGCCGGGCGGCAGCCCCGAGGACCGCGCCCTGGTGCTAAGCCGCTATTTCCAGTCCGATCTGGGCCGTGCGGCGCTCGCGCGCAGCGGCGAACCGGACGATGTCGAGGTGCTGGACACCGAGACCGAAGAGGGGCTTTTCCTGGTCAAGTCCATCGACCGCGGCCCGGGGCTGGCCGAAGGGTTGCGGCCCGACGCCTGGCGCGCGATCTTCGAGGCCAACGGGCGGATCGTCACCGCAGCGGCAACCGGCTTTGTCGCGCATCCGCTGAGCGATCCGGCGGCGCGGAGCCTGCTGCGCGATCTCGCCCGGCGCAGTCTGGCCGCAACCGAAGCCCTTCCCGATCCGGCGTTGGTCGCCAGTCCGTAGGCCGCGCCGCGGCCCGGCCCATTTCTTCCCCAGCGTTAACCTTCCGGCATCCTGCGCGCGCCTAGATTGGCGGCGACCCGAACCCCAACGTGACCGATGCCGACCTTGCCCAAACGCGACTCGCTGACCGACCGTCTTCTGTTCCGCCCCGCCCTGGCCGCCTGGAGCCGGGCCGGCGACGCCGCCGACCACCTTGACGCGCCCGATCTTGCCGCCCTGCGCGGCCGTGCCTGGCGCTTGCGCCACCGCCTCGACCGGGTGATCCACACCGCCGATGCGCGGCTGGCGGCGCTTCATGCCCGGGCCGGGGCGCCGCGCCTGCCGCTGGGGTCCGACTGGGGGTTTCGTCCGGCGCCCTTCTCGGGTCCGATCGACCCGCGCGGGCTGACCGGGATCGGCAGCGGCACCCGTCTGGGGCCGCGGCTGACGCTGTTTCACGACGCCGCCCGGGCCGAGATCGCCCTGCGCCAGATCGCCAATACCGGCCCAAAGGACAGCGCGCCCTACGGTCTTTCGCTGGAGGTTTTCGGCTTCGACGGCGGGTTCCTGTCGATGGTGTTCGATCTGCCGTCGCGCGCCGTCGAAGGGCTGCGGCGGCGCCATCTGATCCGGCTCGAGGCCGCGCTCGAGGTCGAGGCGCCGGTCGACATCTTCGCCCGGCTCAACATCCGCCATGGGCCGAACCTGACCCAGGTCGTGCGCGCGCTGCCGCCGGGCGACCCCCGGATCGCGCTCGATTTCGACCTTGCCGCCAGCGATCTCAATGACCGCCGCGCCGAAAGGATGTGGATGGACCTGATCCTCGACGGCCCCGGAATGAACCGCATCCTGCTGTCCGATCTCGTCCTCAGCCGCCGCCCGAGGGCCGAGGCGTGAGGCCCGCCGATCTGCCCCGGCTCAGCGGGGAACGGCTGCAGGCGGGCCTGTGGGAGGCGGTGCTGGACCTGCCGACCGGGGCGCCGCCGCCCGGGATCGAGGCCCTGCATGGCGACCGGGCGTTGCCGGGCGTTACCGCCTGTCCCGACCCCGACCGCCCGGGGCGGCATCGGCTGTCGGTGCCGATCCCCGCCGATCTCTTGTCCGACGGCGTGCAGAACGTGCTGATTCGCGACCGCAACACCGGCGCCACGCTGGCGCATGTCTCGATCCTTGCGGGGGCGGTGCTGGAACGGGACGTGCGCGCCGAGCTTGATCAGATGCGGGCCGAGCTTGATCTTCTCAAGCGCGCCTTCCGCGACCATTGCCGCGAGGTCCCTGTGTTTCAGCGCCTTTCCCAGCGCTCCGGGTCCTGAGCCGGGCCGGTGCCTGTCTGGCCTTCGGGACCGGTCGGCGAAGGTGGGACGGGTTGGGTTGCAGTCCGGCGCTTCCGCTCACCCAAGCGGCCGCCTGGGCTGTTTGAAACGGGCCTGCCGGGGCGTCCCGAAACAGGCGAGGGACCGGTTGCACGGACCGGCATCCTCGGTCGGAGGGGGGCACCGGGTGCCAATGGTGCGCCCCACAGGCCATCCGGGGCTATCTACCAGACCTTCGTGCCGGGGGGCGCCGGTCGCTCTTCACCAAAAGGCCCGGCGGATACACTCCCTGCGGCAGGACGGGCTGGCAGAGGCGCCGTCCCGGCCTATGCTGGTCCGGCACGCGCCCGGTGGGAGAGAACCTGACGTCGGGTCCCCGATGACAGCGGCGTGGCGACGCGACAGTCTGCCCCGGGGGAGGACCGACCACATGACCGATTATCCGCATCTTCTTGCGCCGCTCGATCTTGGCTTTGCGCGCCTGCCGAACCGGGTGCTGATGGGGTCGATGCATACCGGGCTGGAAGAGCGCGGCGACTGGGACCGGGTGGCCGAATTCTACGGGCTGCGGGCGCGCGGCGGCGTCGGGCTGATCGTGACGGGCGGCATGGCGCCGAACCCCGAAGGGGGCGTGTTTCCGGGGGCGGCCGGGCTGTATTCGGCCGGGGACATCGCCAATCACCGCCGGGTGACGGACCGCGTCCATGCCGAGGGCGGGCGGATCGCGATGCAGATCCTGCATGCGGGCCGCTATGCCTACAGCCCCGATTGCGTCGCGCCCAGCGCGCTCAAGTCGCCGATCTCGCCCTTTCCGCCGAAGGCGCTGGACGAGGCCGGGATCGAGAAGCAGATCGCCGATATCGCCACCGCCGCCGCCCGCGCCCGCGAGGCAGGCTATGACGGGGTCGAGGTGATGGGGTCCGAAGGCTATTTCCTGAACCAGTTCCTGGTGCGCCACACCAACCGCCGCGAGGATGGCTGGGGCGGCAGCTATGAAAACCGGATGCGGCTGCCGCTGGAGGTCGTGGCCCGGGTCCGGGCCGCGGTGGGTCCCGACTTCATCCTGATCTACCGGCTGTCGATGATCGATCTGGTGCCAGACGGGTCCAGTTTCGACGAGGTGATCGAGCTGGCGCAGCGGGTCGAGGCGGCGGGCGCCACGATCCTCAATACCGGCATCGGCTGGCACGAGGCGCGGGTGCCGACCATCGCGACCTCGGTGCCGCGGGCGGGCTTTGCCTGGGTCACGCAAAAGCTGATGGGCAAGGTCGGCATCCCGGTCGTGACCTCGAACCGGATCAATACGCCCGAAATCGCCGAGGGGCTGCTGGCCGGGGGCGCCGCCGACATGGTCTCGATGGCGCGGCCGTTTCTTGCCGACCCCGATTTCGTCGCCAAGGCGCGGTCGGGCCGGGCGCGCGAGATCGCGCCCTGCATCGCCTGCAACCAGGCCTGTCTGGACCATACCTTCAGCGGCAAGGTCTCGACCTGTCTCGTCAACCCGCGCGCCTGTTTCGAAACGGAACTGCGCTATGAGGCGGCCGCCACCCCGCGCCGGATCGCGGTCGTGGGGGCGGGGCCCGCGGGCCTGTCGGCGGCGCTGGTCGCGGCCGGGCGCGGCCATGCGGTGACGCTGTTCGACCGCGCGGCCAGCCTTGGCGGGCAGCTCAACATGGCGCGGCGCATTCCCGGCAAGGAAGAATTCGACGGGCTGGTCGACTGGTTCGCCACCATGGTCGCGCGGGAGGGCATCGCGCTGAAGCTGGGGGCGGAGGCCAGGGTCGAGGATCTTCTGTCATATGATGCAGTCGTGCTGGCCACCGGCGTCCTGCCGCGCGATCCGGGCATCGCAGGCCAGGACCTGCCGCATGTGATCTCTTATGTCGATCTGCTGGCGGGCGGGGCCGAGGCCGGGCCGCGGGTCGCCGTGGTGGGGGCGGGCGGCATCGGCTTCGATGTCGCCGAATATCTGGTCACGGGCGACAGCCCGACCCGCGATCCGGCGCTCTGGCGCGCCGAATGGGGGGTGGCCGATCCCGCCCGGCATCGCGGCGGGCTGGCGCCCGAAGGTCCCCGGCCCGAGCCGCCGCGCCGCGCGGTCACGCTTCTGCAGCGCAAGGCTGAAAAGCCGGGCAAGCGGCTGGGCAAGACCACGGGCTGGATCCACCGCGCCGCGTTGCAGATGAAGGGCGTGACCATGCTGTCGGGCGTCACCTACGACCGCATCACGCCTGAGGGGATCGAGATCAGCCTGGGCCCGGATCGGCGCCTGATCGCTGCCGATACCGTGGTGCTTTGCGCCGGGCAGGAGCCCGAGCGGAGCCTGGCGGCGGATCTGGAGGCGGCCGGTATCGCGCATCACGTCATCGGCGGGGCGGATGTGGCGGCCGAGCTCGATGCCAAGCGCGCCATCGACCAGGGCGCGCGGCTCGCGGCCACGCTCTGACCCCGGGCGCCTGTTTCCGATAGGACGACGATCCGTCCCGTTACCAAAGTATTGTCTGGGGCCTTCCCAATTCCTGCCCGATTCCGGCGGCATCTTGCGAAACGGTGGTGAGATGGGCATGCGAGCAAGGAAGAACCTATGGACAGACTGACCGAGATGGAGGCGTTTGCCACCGTCGTGGATCAAGGCGGCTTCACCGATGCCGCCAGGAAGATGGGCATTTCGAAATCGGCCGTGTCCAAGCACGTCTCGTCGCTTGAGGCGCGGCTGGGCGCGCGGCTTCTGAACCGCACGACGCGGCGCGTCAGCCCGACCGAGATCGGCCTGGCCTATTACGACCGCGCGCGGCGGGTGCTGAACGATGCGGGCGAGGCCGATGCGCTGGTCTCGGCGATGCAATCGGCGCCATCGGGGCTCTTGCGGATCTCGGTCGCGACCGATTTCGGGGTCAATCACCTGTCGCCGCTTCTGGGCGAGTTCCTGCAGCAATATCCCGACATCACCATCAACATGGTGCTGAACAACCGTTTCGTCGAGCTGATCTCGGAAGGCTTCGACATGGCGATCCGGGTGGGCGAACTGGAAGACAGCACGTTGCGCGCCCGCAAGCTGGCCGACACCACCAAGCGGATGATCGGCTCGCCCGCCTATTTCCAGAAATTCGGGCGCCCGCAGAAGATCGACGACCTGAACGAACACAAGCTTCTGCACTATTCCAACCAGGCCAGCGGCAATGTCTGGAAGATCACCGCGCCCTCGGGCGAAAAGCGGCAGGTGCGCACCGCGGGCTGGCTGACGGTGAATGACGGCCAGTCGCTGCTGAATGCCGCGATCGCCGGGCTTGGCATCGCCTATCTGCCGAGCTTCCTGTTCAAGGAGGCCAAGGAAAAGGGGCTGGTCGAAGAGGCGATCCCGGGCCTGCCGATGGAACGGCTGGGCATCTATGCGGTCTATCCGCCGGGGCGGTTCACCCAGCCCAAGGTGCGGGCCTTCATCGACTTCCTCATCACCCATTTCGACGGCGACGACATCATGATCTGAGCGCGGCCGCCCCGCCGTGCCAATGGCTATTCCGCCGTGTCGAGTACGGCCTCGACGCGGCGGTTTTCCGTGCGGCCGCTGTCGGTCGCGTTGCTGGCGAGCGGCGCAAGAAAGCCCACGCCCTCGGCCGCCACCCGGTCGGCCGGAACGCCCAGCGTCGCCACCAGATAGCTGCGCACTGCCTCGGCGCGCTTCTTCGACAGCGCGATATTCCCGGCCAGCCCGCCTTCGGTGTCGGTATGGCCCACCAGCACGATCCGGGCCCCGGGACGGGCGCGCAGATAGTCGGCAAGCGTGTCCAGCGCGGGGAAGGGGCCGCCGTCGAGCTTCGAGGCGCCGGTGGCGAAATCGACCCCGGCCAGCACCGCGCGCCCGTCGCGGTCGAGCCGGTCGGCCAGCGTGTCTTCGGCCGTTTCGGTCGCAGGCTTTGCGGGGGCGTCGATCAGCGGCAGGGTCGCCGGGTCGGGCGACTTGGTGGATTGGACGGGGGCCGGGGCCTCGGGGCGGCCGACGCGGGTCACCTGCACGAAGGCGCGCTCTTCCGAGCGGCTGACCATCAGGCTGACATAATCGGTGCCGTCGGGCCGCACCTTCTCGGCCAGCAGATAGCGGAAATCGCCCAGATCGACATGCATCGCCGGTTCGGGCAGGGTGTCGGTGGCAAAGCGGAAGTCGAAGCCGCCGCAGCCTTTGGCCGCGCATTGGAAGGCGATCCGGTAGCCGCCCGCGATCAACTGGGCCTTCAGCCCGTCGATCACCTGCAAGGTGCCTTGCCCGTCCAGCGGGGCCTGCCAGACCAGCCGCCGGATCGCGCCCTCGGCGCGCAGCGTGGGCACGGTCTGGCCGTCATAGGGGGCGGTCGGCAGCCGCAGGCTCGAGTCGGCCTCGGTTTCGTCGGCGGCCACGGCGGCCGCCTCGGGCGGTTCGGGCAGCTCGGCCAGGCCAAGCGCGGGCCACAGCGCCAGCACCAGCGTCAGGATGGGGCGCGGGGTCATCGATGCGCCCCGTGATAGGCGGGGTTCGGTTCCATCCCCGAGGCCGAGGCGACGCGGTTGGTCATGTTGAAGAACCCGGCCACGGCGGCGATGTCCCAGATGTCGCGGTCGGAAAAACCCGCCTCGCGCAGCGCCTGCCGGTCGGGCTCTTCGATCCGGTGGCTGGCCTCGGTCAGCTTGGCCGCGAAATCCAGCATGGCGCGCTGGCGCGGGCTCAGCGGCGCGACGCGGTAGTTCATCACCAGCGCCTCGCCCAGTGCCGGATCGCCCGACAACTCGCGCACGGCGGCGCCATGGGCCACCTGACAATACCAGCAGCGGTTGATCGACGAGACCACGACCGCGATCATCTCGCGGTCAAGCTTGGACAGCCCGCTTTGGCCCAGCATCAGGTCGTTATACATCGCCGTGAAGGCGTTCAGCTTGCCGATGTCGAAGGCATAGGCGGCCAGCACGTTCGGCACGAGGCCAAGCCGGTCCGCGCAAAGATCGAAATACCGCTGGGTTTCAGCCGGCAGCGGGTCCACCATCGGCAGGTCGAGTGCCGTGGGGCGGGGCGCGTCATGGGTCACTGCTCAGGCCTTTTGCGGCGCGATCATTCGGTAATGATAGTGTCCCACATCCCTCATGTTCAGGGAAGCATAGAGCGCGCGGGCCGCGTGATTATGGTCTGTAACCAGAACGTTAAGCGATGTTGCTCCCTGATCTTGGGCCCATTGGGCGGCGGCCCGCATCATGTTGACGGCGGTTCCCTGCCGACGATGGTCGGGCGAGACCGCGACCGCATGCACGAAAGCCATGTCGCGGCAGAGCGCCGCAAAGGCCACGCCCGCGGCGCGGTCCTTGCGCCGCCCCAGAACGGCGGTCTTTGGTCCCTGGACGCGGGCCATCACCGCGCGCCGGGCCGGGCCGATGCCGTTTTCCGCCCAGAGCTCGTCCATGATCGCGAGCGGCTCCCAGAGCGTGAAGGCCGACACAGGCGGCGGCGGTTCGGCGGCAAGATCGGCGACCGCGCCCGACAGGATCGTCACCGGATCGACCACGACATAGCCGCGCGCCGCGAGGTCCGCGTCAAGCGCCGTCTCGTCGGGCCGCACCATGAACAGCGGGTCCTGGCCCAGCGCCCGCATCCCGGCCTCGGCCTCGGGGATGGCCGCGGGGTCGAAGGCGCCCTCCAGGGTCGCCGCCGCGACGCGCTTGCCGCCGCCCTGTCCGTCGCGCAGGCACCAGGGGCCCGCGATGTGGCGGGCGGCGGGCGGCCAGGTCGTCTCCTGCCCCGCGAAAAGCCGCGCGAGGCTCACGCCATGGCCTCGGGGAACAGGGCGCACAGCTCGGCCATGGCCGCGTCGATCCGCGCGCCGTCCGTGCCGCGGATCACGATGTTGGTGCCGTAAACCCCGTCGCGGCTGAACGGGTAGGACCCGATGGACAGATCGTTGAACCGCGCGGCCAGCCCGCGCAGCTCGCCCGCGATATCGCCTTCGGGCCGCTCGACGCACAGCGTCTGCGACATCAGCGGATCGCCCCCCGCCAGCGTGGGCAGTACGCTTGCCACCATCGCCTGAAACACGCTGGGCACCCCGGCCATGACATGGACATTGCCGATCACGAAGCCCGGCGCGGCCGAGATCGGGTTGGCGATCAGCGTGGCGCCATCGGGGATGCGCGCCATCCTCAGCCGCGCCTCGTTCAGGTCGCGCCCCATCCGGGCGCAATATTCGGCCAGCAGCGCGCGGGCATCCTCGCGCACGTCGATGCCGACGCCGAAGGCCGCCGCCACCGCATCGGCGGTGATGTCGTCATGGGTCGGGCCGATCCCGCCCGAGGTGAAGACGATGTCGTAATCGGTCCGAAGCGCGTTCAGCGCGGCCACGATCCGGTCCTGCCGGTCGGGAACGATGCGGACCTCGGCCATCCGGATGCCGTGCTTGATCGCCTCGCCCGCCAGATAATGCATGTTGGCGTCGCGGGTGCGGCCCGACAGGATCTCGTCGCCGATCACCAGCATCGCCGCGGTGGGGTTGGTCATGGCTGCCTCCTTGCCCGGCCTCCTCGACCGGCCGATCTGCCCGGACCCGGTCGCGGGGGCCTTTCCGGCCCTGTCCGTGCCCGGCTTGCCGGTCTGTGTCCTTCGGTATAGGAGCCCGCCATGCGCTTTCAAAGACCCCTCGTGCCGGGGCGGCTGATCCGACGCTGCAAGCGGTTCCTCGCGGATGTGCGGCTGGAGGACGGGGCCGAGGTGACGGCGCATTGCCCGAACCCCGGCGCGATGCTGGGGCTGACCGATCCGGGGCTTCGGGTCTGGCTGGAGCCCAATGACGATCCGCGCCGCAAGCTTGGCTTTTCCTGGCGGCTGGCCGAGCTTCCGGGCGGGCACTGGGCCGGGGTCGATGCGGGCTTTGCCAACCGGGTGGTGGCCGAGGCGCTGGCCGAGGGCCGGGTTCCGGCGCTGCCGGGCCATGGCCGGGTCCGCCCCGAGGTGCGCTATGCCGCCCGCAGCCGGGTCGATTTCCTGCTGAGCGCGGCCGGCCAGCCCGACACCTATCTCGAGGTCAAGAACGTGCATCTGCGCCGCGAGGGCGATCGGGCCGAGTTTCCCGATTGCGTGACGGCGCGCGGCGCCCGGCACATGCGCGATCTGGCCCGGATGGTGGCTGCCGGGCACCGGGCGGCGGTCCTGTTTCTTGTGCAGCGGACGGATTGCGCGCGCTTCGGGCTCGCCGCCGATCTTGACCCGGGCTATGCCGCAGCCGCCCGCGCGGCGGCCGCGGCGGGGGTCGTCTTCCTGTGCCACGCCACCCGCATCGGCCCCGAGGGCGTGACGCTTGCGCAGGCGCTTCCGGTCGATCTGGGCTGAGGCGGACCGGCGCGACCGTTCCGCCTCTGGTCTTTGCCGGCGGCGGAGCGTATCTCTGGGTCAAGCCATGAAGGAGTGCGCATTGGACGAGAAGACCCGCGGCAGGCGGACGAAGGACAACATTCGCATCTACGAGCCCGAGGATTTCGCCGGCATGCATGCCGCGGGACGTGTGGCGGCCGAGATCCTCGACGAAATCGCGCCTCTGGTCTTCCCCGGCCAGACGACGGCCGAGATCGACCGCGTCATCACCGATCTGGTCGAGGCCAAGGGCGCGGTGTCCGCCACCATCGGCTACAAGGGCTACAAGCACGCCAGCTGCATCTCGGTGAACCACGTGGTCTGCCACGGCATCCCGGGACCCAAGGTGCTGAAGGATGGCGACATCCTCAATGTCGACGTGACGGTGATTGTCGATGGCTGGTACGGCGATACCAGCCGGATGTATGTGGCGGGCAAGCTCTCGCGCAAGGCCGAGCGGCTGATCCAGGTCACCCACGATTCGCTGTTCAAGGGGATCGAGGCGGTCCGGCCCGGCAACACCTTCGGCGATATCGGCGCGGCCATTCAGGCCTATGTCGAATCCCATCGCATGAGCGTGGTGCGCGATTTCTGCGGCCACGGGCTGGGGCGGGTGTTCCACGCGCCGCCGAACGTGCTGCATTACGCGCCGTTCCGGCTGGACGAGGAGGGCCGGAAGGTCACGATTTCGGGCAACCCGACCCGCGACCCGACCCCGGTTCTGGAAGAGGGCATGTTCTTCACCATCGAACCGATGGTCAATCTGGGCCGTCCCGAGACCAAGATCCTGGCCGATGACTGGACCGCCGTGACCCGCGACAAGTCGCTCTCGGCCCAGTTCGAGCATTCGATCGGCGTCACCGCCGATGGCTGCGAGATCTTCACGCTCTCGCCGGGCGGGTTGTTCCACCCTACCTACAGCTGAGCCGTCGCCCTTTCCGGGGCGCGGCGCTCCGAACGACACTCCGGGCAGTCCGCCGCCTTCGGGCGGCGAGAGAGGCGGTATCATGGTCGAACTCTTCGCACGTCTGACGCCGATGCGCTGGATCGTGGGGCTTGCGGCGCTTCTGGCGATCGCGGTCTCGGTCTGGCAGCTCGAGTCCGAGCGGCGCGGCATCGTGATCGCCCCGGTGCCCGGCACCGGCGCGACGCCCGCCACGGTCTACCGGCTGAGGGACGCGCCGCCCGCCCCGGTGGTGATCGTCTCGCACGGCTTTGCCGGATCGCGCCAGCTGATGCAGGCCTGGTCGCTGACGCTGGCGCGCGCGGGCTATGCGGCGGTTGCGTTCGATTACGAAGGGCACGGGCGCAACCCGGTGCCGATGTCGGGCGATCTCGACAGTCCCGAGGGCACGGCGCTTCTGCTGATGGCCGAGACGCGGCGGGTGACCGATGCGGCGCTGGCCCGGCCCTGGGCCGACGGGCGGGTCGCGATCCTCGGCCATTCCATGGGCAGCTATATCGCGATCCGCGAGGCGCGCGACGACGCCCGGATCGCGGCCACCATCGGGATCGCTGCGGCGAACGACTCGATCACCGCAACCGAGCCATCGAACCTGCTGATGATCAACGGGGAATGGGAAAGCCGGCTGGCCACGGACCCGCTCGAGGCGCTGCAGCTGGCCGATCCGTCGGCGCTGCTGGGCGATACCGTGGGCGATCCGGCGACGGGCACCGGGCGGCGGGCGCTGCTGGCCCCCGATGTCGAGCATATCGGCGTGATCTGGTCGCCGACCGCGCTGCGCGAGACGCGGGCCTGGCTCGATGCGACCTTCGGGCGGACAAGCGGCGGGCCGGTCGTCGAGATCGGCGGCTGGATCGCGCTGCTGCTGGTTGGCATCGTGGCGCTGGCCTGGCCTCTGGCGCGGATGCGCGGCCAGACCGAGGCGCCCCGGCCCGCGCCGCTGCCGCGCCGCCGTTTCCTGATCGTGGCGCTGCTTCCGGCGGTGGCGGTGCCGCTGATCCTGGCGCCGTTCGAAACCCGCTTTCTGCCGGTGCTGGTGGCCGATTACCTGGCCGTCCATTTCGCGCTTTACGGCGCGATGGTGCTGGCACTTCTGGCCTGGTGGGGCGAGGTGCGCTGGGCAGGCTGGCGCGAAATCGGCCGGATCCTGGCGCTGGCCGCGCTGGTGGCGCTTTACACCATCGGGGTCTTCGGCTTCGCCATGGATCGCTACGTGACCTCGTTCTGGCCGATCCCGATCCGCGGCCTCATCATCGCTGCAATGGTGGTGGGGGCGGTGCCTTACATGCTGTCGGACGCGCTGATGGTCGAGGGCGGCCGGGCGCCGGTCTGGCGCGGCCTTGTGTCGCGCGGCGCTTTCCTGGTCTCGCTCGGGATCGCCACCGCGCTCGATTTCCACCGTCTGTTCTTCCTGCTGCTGATCCTGCCGATCATCCTGATCTTCTATCTGCTGTTCGGCACCATGGGCGGCTGGATCGGCCGCGCCACGAACCGGCCTGCGGGCGTCGGTCTTGGGCTTGGCCTCTTCCTTGCCTGGGCGCTGGGCGTGACCTTCCCGATGTTCCAGGCCGTCTGATCCGGCCGTATCGCGGGACGGAGAGCGTGCTGGGGGTATTTTTTCCAAGAAGAAGAGACGGCTTGGGCTTCTTCTTGGCCCAAATACCCATGACGCAACAGGTGCCTCCGGGCTCTTCTTCGGGGCGGTTCAACCCCGCATCAGCCTGATCGCGGCCAGCCCGGCATCGGAAAGATCGAGAAGCCGCGCGAAATAATGTTCGCGTGCGGCGAAGCCGCGCCGCCCGGTGCCGGTAAAGGCGTCCTCCAGCGCGTCGATCAGCCGGTTCAACCGGCGCTGATGCATGCCGAGCGCCACCTGAACCGGGTCGGCGATCACGCCCGCGAAGGCCGCGACCAGCGCGCCAAGGCCGATCAGCGGCACGGTGATCGCGACGGTCATCCAGGCGGGCGCGGCGGCGGGAAAGACCCCGTACCAGGCGGTGCCGAGAAGCCCGCCCAGCGGGAAGGCGGCGATGGCGGCCTGATGCGCGACGATGGCGGCGATCCCGGGCGCGAAGGACACCATGCCGGGCGTCAGCGACTGGAAGGCCAGCGCGCCCGCCCCCATCGTGCCCAGCGCCGTGGTCATCTCGGCCACCGCCGAGCGGGTGCCGCCATAATCCCCGAGGGCCCGGGCGCCTAGAGCGGGGGCCTCGGCCCGCGCCGCGACCAGGGCTGCGAGGTCGGGCCGGGCGAGGATCGCGCGGGCCAGCGCATCCTTGCCGCTGGCGCCGCCGGGGCCGTCCCAGGGCAGTTCCAGCAGATCGACCACCACCGCGCGCTCGGCCGCCGTGGCGACGGCGGTGGGCAGCAGGATCTGCCGCGCGCCAAGCCAGGCCGCAACGCGGCGCGCGCCCAGTCGCCCGGCCCCCCAGGCGCCCAGCCGGGTCAGGATCAGCACCGGCGACAGCAGCACGTTGACCGGCGCCCTGAGCACATCCCAGCCCAGCGCGTGGCGGTGCAGCCGCAGCGCCCCGACGACCCCGAAGCGCCGCCGGGCAAAGGCCGGTACACGCGCGCGGCGCGCGGCGAAATAACTGCGCGCGGCGGCGATCAGGGCGGCATCGGTGTCGTGGCTCAGCGGCTCGGTCATGGCCGACCAGATGGGGGGGCGATGGCCTTCCGGCAAGCGGGTCAGCGGACTTCGAGGATGGAAATTCCGGTTTCGCCATAGCGGCGGCTGTCCAGAAGCTCGACCCCCTCGGGCGGGGTCACCGCCGCGCCCTCTTCCCAGACGATCAGGGCGCCCGGCGCGATCCAGCCGCCCGCAAGGCATGCGGCCAGCCCCTTTTCGCCAAGACCCTTGCCATAGGGCGGGTCCAGAAAGACCAGCGTCGCGGGCGCTTCGGGGGCGGGGCCGGGCCGGGTCGCGTTCCGGCGCAGGATCGTGCAGTCCGCCTCGGCCCGGCACAGCGCCACATTCTCGCGGACCAGCGCCAGCGCCGTCGTGCCGTCATCGACGAAGGTGACATGGGCGGCGCCGCGCGAGAGCGCCTCGAGCCCCAGCGCGCCGGTGCCTGCGAAGAGGTCGAGCACCTGGGCACCGCCGACCGGATCGCCATAGCCGCCGTTCAGCAGAAGATTGAAAAGGCTTTCGCGCACCCGGTCGGTCGTCGGGCGCAGATGCGCCGCCGGATCGCCCTTGCCGACCGAAGCCAGCGCCCGGCCGCGGAACCGTCCTGCCACGATCCTCATGCCGCCATCAGCGCCTTGAGATCGCCGGTGGCGACGCTTTCGGGATCGGGCGAGCGGCCCGCCTCGATCAGACGCTTGGCCGTCATGTAGGCGCGCGGGTCGTTCATCGCGTCGACCGCCAGCAGCTCGGCGCCGCGATAATACCAGTGGCTCACGCTGCCCGCGCGGTCGCCGGGGCGGACCACCACGCGGTCGTAGCCGAGGTTCAGCCCCGCGATCTGCAGCTTGACGTCATACTGGTCGGACCAGAACCATGGCTTCGGATCGTAGGGCGTGTCCGCGCCCAGCATGTTGGCCGCGACCGCCTCGGCCTGGTCGATGGCGTTCTGCACGCTTTCAAGCCGGATCCGGCCGCCGCGATAGGGCAGGCTGGTGCAGTCGCCCGCGGCCCAGATCGCGGGGTCCGAGGTCCGGCCCATCGCATCGACGGCGATGCCTGCCTCGACCGTCAGCCCGGCCGCCTCGGCCAGCGCGGTCGCCGGGGCGACGCCGATCCCGAGGATGACGAAATCGGCCTCGATGATGCTGCCATCGGCCAGCTCGGCACCGGTGACGCGGGTCTCGCCCAGCAGGCGGGTCAGGCCGGTCGCCTCGCGGATCTCGACGTCATGAGCGGCATGGAGCGCGCGGAACCAGTCCGAGGTCTCGGGCGCGGCAACGCGCTGCAGGATGCGCGGCGCGGCCTCGGTCAGGGTGACTTTCAGCCCCAGACGGGACGCAACCGCCGCCGCCTCGAGCCCGATATAGCCGCCGCCGACGATCAGCGCGCGGGCGCCGGAGCGGAAGGCAGGCGCCATCGCGTCGACATCGGCCAGCGTGCGGACCACATGGATGCCCGCAAGCGCGCCACCCTTGTCGGCGGGCAGGCGCCGGGGGGCGGCGCCGGTGGCGAGCGCCAGCATGTCATAGCCGATCTCTCCGCCTTCAAGCACCACCCGGCCGCGGGCGCGGTCGATGGCGATCACCGTTTCGCCCAGGCGGAGATCTATCCCGGCCTCGGCATAGAATGCCGGGGGGCGCAGATAGAGCCGGTCCAGCGGCATCTCGCCCAGCAGGTATTTCTTCGACAGCGGCGGGCGCTGATAGGGCGGCGCCGGTTCGTCTCCGATCAGGGTCAGCGGCCCGTCATGGCCAAGCGCCCTCAGTTTCGCGGCCAGCGCCGCTCCCGCCTGTCCGGCGCCGATGATAACGATGTGAGACATGGACTTCCGCTCTGGCACGATCCGGGTCGCACACTATCTGAGCCGCGAAACGCAATGCAATGGATCAGGAGGAAGAAGTCATGGCGATTTCCGAAGGCGACCGTCTGCCCGAGGCGAGCTTTACCGAAATGGGGGCAGACGGGCCGGGCGCCGTCTCGCTGTCCGGCAAGCTGAAGGGCCGCAAGGTGGTGCTGTTCGCGGTGCCGGGGGCCTTCACGCCGACCTGCCATTCGGCGCATATGCCAAGCTTCATCAAGGCGAAGGACAAGCTGGCCGCGAAGGGCGTCGACGAGATTGCCTGCATCGCCGTCAACGACCCCTTCGTGATGAAGGCCTGGGGCGAGGCGACCGGCGCGCATGCGGCGGGCATCACCATGCTGGCCGATGCCGATGCCAGCTTTACCAAAGCCATCGGCATGGATTTCGACGCGCCGCCCGCCGGGCTGATTTCGCGGTCCAAGCGCTATGCCATGCTGGTAGAGGACGGCGTGGTGAAGAAACTCAATGTCGAGGCGAGCCCGGGCGAATGCTCGATCTCGGCCGGCGAAACCCTGCTGGAACAGATCTGAGACCCGCGCCCGTCCCTTTGGGGGCGGGCGTCCGCGCTCAGGCGAGCGCGTCCATCTTTCGCGCCAGATCGACATCCTTCATGGTCAGCCCGCCCGCGTCATGGGTCGACAGCGTGACCTCGACGGTCTTGTAGACATTGGACCATTCGGGATGGTGGTTCATCTTCTCGGCCCAAAGCGCGGCCCGGGTCATGAACCCGAAGGCCGAGACGAAATCGCCGAATTCATAGGTCTTGGCGATGGCGTCGCGGCCCTCGACCTCGCTCCAGCCATGGGCGAGAAGCGGCGACAGTTCCAGCTTGCGTTCGTCCCCGGTCAGTTTTCCGGTCATTCCTGTTCCTCCTCCTGGTCTTTCACGGTCTTGCGGAACGGCCCGTAGGCGGTGATCACCTCGATCTCTTCGGCGACGGCCTCGCGCTCGGCCCGCAGGAAATGGTCGACCGCGGCCCGCAGCCCCGGATCGGCGATCCAGTGCAGCGAATGGGTGGGCGTCGGCAGATACCCGCGCGACAGCTTGTGCATGCCCTGCGCGCCCGCCTCGACGGTGTCGAGGCCATGGGCGATGGCAAAGTCGATGGCGCGATAATAGCACAGTTCGAAATGCAGGCAGGGGTGGTCCTCGACGGCTCCCCAGTAGCGCCCGTAAAGCCGCGACCGGCCGATGAAGTTCAGCGCGCCCGCGACGGGTCGGCCGTCGCTCTCGGCCAGAACCAGCAGCATGTCCTCGCGCATGGTCTCGTGCAACCGGTCGAAGCAGGCGCGCGTCAGGTAGGGCGTGCCCCATTTGCGCGCGCCGGTATCCTGGTAGAACCGCCAGAAGGCGTCCCAGTGCTCGGGCCGGATTGCATCGCCGTTCAGCGCCCGGATGGTGCCGCCGAAGACTGCCGCGGTGGCGCGTTCCTTGCGGATGTTCTTGCGCTTGCGCGAGGACAGCGTGGCGAGGAAGGCGTCGAAATCGGCATAGGCGCGGTTTTCCCAGTGGAACTGCTGGGTGACGCGATGCAACAGCCCCATTTCGCGGCCCGCCTCGGCCTCGGCCTCGGTGCAGAAGGTGATGTGGACCGACGAAAGCGCGTTCTGTGCGGCAAGGCGTACCGCCCCCTCGACGAGGGCCGCCCGCCCGCGCGTCTCCTGGCCCGGGCGGGTCAGGAACCGGCGGCCGGTGGCGGGCGTGAAGGGCACCGCGATCTGCAGCTTGGGGTAATACTGCCCGCCCGCCCGTTCATAGCCATCGGCCCAGCCATGATCGAAGATGTATTCGCCCTGGCTGTGGGATTTGGCGTAAAGCGGCGCGACGGCGAAGACGCCGCTTCCGTCGCGGGCCACCAGATGATGCGGCTGCCAGCCGGTGCCGGGCCCGACCGAGCCGCTGTGTTCCAGCGCCGCGAGAAAGCGGTAGGTGGTGAACGGATCTTCGGGGCGGCCGCCATCGGCCGCTTCGGGGCAGGCGCAGGCCTGCCACTGGTCCTCTTCGATCTGGTCGATCGAGGTCAGAACCTCGATCTCGACCTGGTCTGCCTCGAGCTCACTCGCGCGCATCTGTCCTGCCCCGGCTTTCCCCTTGAGGTGGGGCCGCCGGGGGCCGGGTCAAGCGGGCCGCGCCGCGGCGTAGCCCTCGAAGGTGATGTTCGCGGCGACCGTGCGGGCAATGCGCTCGTCCGCCGGGCTGCGCACCGTCCAGCACAGGATCGCGGCGCCCCGGGCCTTGAGCTCGGCCACCCGCGGCCGGGCCAGATCGCGCCAAAGATGCGAGATGAAGGACGCGCCGACCCGGTCGTAATCGGGGATCTCGCGCAGCGTGTCCCGCACCGGGGCATGCAGCGTCGGCCAGTCCTTCGCCTCATAGGCGCAGGTCGTCAGCCCGCGCGGCCGGTCGGGCGCGGCCTCGGCCAGCGCCGCCACGCTGTGCGGGTTGAAGGACATCAGCGCGACCGGGCCGTCATAGCCCCCGAGAGCCGCGGCCACCGCCCGTTCCAGCGGGCCGACGGCGGCGCCCATGGCCCCGTCCTGATCCTTGATCTCGATCAGCAGCGGCACCCGGCCCGCGACCTCGTCAAGCACCCGGTCGAGCGTCGGGATGCCCTCCGTGCCGCCACTCAGCGGGATCGCGCCCAGTTCGGCCGCGCTCCGGCCCGCGACCGGGCCGGTCTCGCCCGTCAGCCGGGCGAGGTCGTAATCGTGAAACACCATCGGCACGCCGTCGGCCGAGGGCTGGATGTCGATCTCGATGCCGTAGCCCCCGGCGATGGCGGCGCGCACCGCCTCGACCGAGTTCTCGGGCCGCCCGGCGGCGCGGTCATGGAACGCGCGGTGGGCGATGGGGGCCATGAGAAAGGCCGGGGGCAGGGGGGTCATGCGATCTCGAAGATGCCTTCGATCTCGACCGCGACGCCGAAGGGCAGCGAGGCCGCGCTGACCGCCGAGCGCGAATGCCGCCCGGCATCGCCCAGCGCCTCGACCAGAAAGTCCGAGGCGCCGTTCACGACCTTCGGCTGGTCGCCGAACTCGGGGGTCGAGTTGACGAAGCCGGTCAGCTTGACCACCCGGACCAGCCGGTCGAGATCGCCGCCGCAGGCTGCCTTGAGCTGGGCCAGAAGCGAGATCGCGCAGGCTTTCGCGGCCTCGGCGCCGGCGGCCACGTCCATGTCCGCGCCCAGCTTGCCCTGGATCATCGCGCCATCCCGGGCCGAGATCTGGCCCGAGACGAAGACCAGCGCGCCCGAGGTCACATAGGGCACGTAATTCGCCGCGGGCGCGGGGGCATCGGGCAGGGTGACGCCAAGCTCGGCCAGTCTGGCCTCGTATTTGCCGCTCATGTGGTCTCTCCGAAAGGGGTGGATCGTCGGTTCGGGCCGAAGCTACCCCCGCGCCGTGCCGGGCGGAACCCGTAAAATTCCTGCAACGCGCGCGCGTTTCCCTGCGCCTCTGCTCTTGTGATCTGCGCCCGGGCGTGGTTCCTTGGCGGGGTCTCGATATCAGACTGGATCCAGCTCGTGTCGTCTTTGCGGAAAGCCACCCTGTGGTCGGGCCGTCTTGCGGTTCTTTCCACTGTCCTTCTTCTGTCCGCCTGCGCGCGCCCCGAGGCGCCCGGCACGATCCGCGACCCTTACGAATCGCGGAACCGGCAGATTCACGAGGCCAACAAGTCGCTCGACCGCGGGGTGTTCCGTCCGGTCTCGACCGCCTATGGCAAGTCGGTGCCGCGTCCGGTCCGGACCGGTGTCAGCAATTTCGCCTCGAACCTGTCGCTGCCCGGGGCGATGATCAACAGCCTGTTGCAATTCCGCCCCGGCGATGCGGTTCAGAACGGCACGCGGTTCCTGATCAACACCACGGTCGGGCTGGGCGGGATCTTCGATCCGGCCACGCGGATGGGCGCGACCAAGGTCGACACCGATTTCGGCGAAACGCTCTATGTCTGGGGCATGCGCGAGGGCGCCTATGTCGAGTTCCCGGTGCTCGGCCCGATGACCGAACGTGCCATGATCGGACGTGCTGTCGATTTCGCGATGAACCCGCTGAGGCCGCTGGCCAATTCCGAAGAGCGCAATGTGATGGCGGGCACCGGGGTGCTTCGGGGGGCGGATGCACGTTATGAAAATTCGGATCTCGTAGATTCGGTCCTATATGAAAGCGCAGACAGCTATGCGCAGTCGCGCCAGATCTATCTGGACAGCCGGCGCCACAAGCTGAGCCGCAACCAAGAGACCGATTACTTCGACCCCTACGAGGATCCCTATGAAGACCCCAATGCCCAGTAAGCCCGTCCTCGCCCCGACCCGCCGCAGCCTGTTGCTGACCGGTCTGATGGCGGGTGCCGCCCTGGCCGTGTCCGGCCTGACGCCCGGACGCGCCCTTGCCCTGACCACCGACGAGGCCTCGCGCCTGATCGACAGCGTGGTCGGCGACATCAACAGCGCGATCAATTCGGGCGGCTCCGAAGCCCAGATGTTCTCGAAATTCGAGCGGATCTTCGCGCGCTATGCCGATGTGTCGGTGATTGCACGGTCCGTTCTGGGCGTTGCCGCGCGGCAGGCCAGTTCGGCGCAGCTGAGCGCCTTCACCGATGCCTTCCAGGGCTATATCGCCCGCAAGTATGGCCGCCGTTTCCGCGAGTTTGTCGGCGGTGATATCAAGGTGAACCAGGCCCGCCAGGTGAAGAACTTCTACGAGGTCAAGTCGACCGCGCTGCTGCGCGGCCAGTCCCCGGTCGAGGTGGTGTTCCTGGTCTCGGACCGCTCGGGCAGCAACAAGTTCTTCAACATCTTCATCGAAGGTGTGAACATGCTGGCCAGTGAACGCACAGAGATCGGCGCCATGCTGGACAAGCGCCGCGGCGATATCGGCGCGCTGACCCGCGACCTTCGAACCCTGGGCTGATCCCGGCATCTCGGTCGGGGGCCAGGGTCCCCGCAAATCGTTGACGCTGAGCGGGTTCCGCTCACCTTTACGGGCCACTGCGGGCTTTCCTTCCCCAAGATCTTCGGTCGGGGCGCCCTGATGCCCCGCCGACAGTCGCAGCGTCTAGCGGCTTCGAATCCCAGCCGATGGCCGCCGGTGCAGTTCGGGCTATCGCTCGCGGGCAGGCTGGCCTGCACCGGACCCCGTCCGACGACAATCCGGACCTTGTCCCGCAGGGCCGCGACCGCCTCTGCATCCGCGCCTTCGATACGCAAGAGATCCGTCGGGCCGCGATGCGGGGCCGTCGCCGTCGGCGCCATCCTGTTGAAGAGATGGAAGGCGACGGCTCGGCTCTGCCGCGCCGGTCTTTTGCACTGCGTCAAGCGCCTCGGGCGGTTACGCGAAGTCATCGTCCCGGACTGCGGTCTGATGACGCGAGCCCGCGAAGCTCTCGTCCCTGCCGGCCGCGGTCGTGGCCCGACGCGCGGCGGCCGCTTGGGCATCCACCCAGAGCCGCGCGGCCCGGTTCAGGTCCGCCGGTCAAGTGCTTCGGTCAATTTCGGGCCCCGAACGCCCCCAGCACGCTGCGCAGGATGTTCTCGGCCAGATTGCCGCCGTCGTCGCGGTTGTCCTGCACGGGCTGTTGCTGGCCCCATCCGCCGGTCCCTGGCCCGGCCGACTGGCCCGGATAGCCGGGCTCGCCCGCGACGGGCGGCGGCGCCTCTTCGGGCAGCAGCATCGGCAGCGGCCGGGGTGGCACGCCCTCGTGGACGCGGACCATGGCCTCATGCCAGATCTCGGCGGGCAGGCCGCCGCCGGTCACGCCCTTCAACGGCGTGTTGTCGTCATAGCCCATCCAGACCCCGGCCACGTAATCGGCCGAAAAGCCGATGAACCAGGCATCGCGCGCCGCCGAGGTGGTGCCGGTCTTGCCCGCGACCTGCCGGTCCGAAAGCTTGGCCCGGTGGCCGGTGCCCGCCTCGACCGCGCGCCACATCATGTAGACGAGGCTTTGGGCGGCGCGTTCGGAGATCACCCGTTCGCCCATGCCGCCCTCCTGACCCATCAGCGGCGTGTCATCGCCCTTTAGCCGCAGCTCGGTCAGGCCATAGGGGGTCACGCTGGATCCGCCGTTGAGGATGCCTGCATAGGCGCCGGTCATGTTGATCAGGGTCGATTCCGACGCCCCCAGCGCCAGAGCCGGGCCCGCGGCCAGATCGGCCTGAAGCCCGAAGTCATGGGCGATGCGGCGCACGTTCTCGCGGCCCACCGCCTCGGACACCTTGACCGCCGGAATGTTCAGCGAATGCTGCAGCGCCTCGGTCAGGGTCACGCGGCCGCGGAACTTGTGGTCGTAATTGTCGGGCGAATAGGGGCCCGAGCCCGGCACGTTGATGGTATAGGGCTCGTCCACCACGGTCGCGTTCGGGGTGTAGCCCAGATCAAGCGCCGCGGCATAGACGAAAGGCTTGAACGACGACCCGGTCTGGCGGAGCGCCATGGTCGCGCGGTTGAACCCGCCGACCGCGGTCTGGCGCCCGCCGACCATGGCCCGGACCGCGCCGTCGGCCGACATCACGATGATCGCGGCCTCGGCCTTCGAGCCGTCCTTGACCTTGGTCTCGAACACCTCCTTCAGCGCGTCTTCGGCCGCCTTCTGGATGCGCGCATCGAAGGTGGTGCGGATGATCACGTCCTCGGTGGTGTCGCGGGTCAGGAAATCGGGGCCCGCGCCCATCACCCAGTCGGCGAAATACCCGCCCGCGCGCGACTCGGCGGCTTCGGACAGCTTCGCCGGGTTGGCCTTGGCGATGGCGGCCTGTTTCGGCGTGATGTAATCTTGGTCCTGCATCAGCCCGATGATCAGGTTCGCCCGGTCGCGCGAGCGTTGCAGGTTGTTGGTGGGCGCATAGGTCGTGGGGGCCTTCAGAAGCCCCGCCAGCATCGCCGCCTCCGAGACGTTGACCTGGTTCGCGGACTTGCCGAAATAGCGCTGGGCGGCGGCCTCGAAGCCGCGCGTGCCCGCGCCCAGATAGGCGCGGTTGAGGTAGATCGTCAGGATCTCGTCCTTGGAATATTTCACCTCCATCGCCATCGCGTAGAGGGCTTCCTTGATCTTCCGGCCAAGCGTGGTGCGGCGGCAGTCGGCCTCGTAGGCGGCCTCGGTCTTCCAGGTCTTCGAATCGTAGGGCACGCCGAGGCACAGCAGCTTGGCGGTCTGCTGGGTGATGGTGGACCCGCCATTGCCGGACAGCGGGCCGCGCCCCTCGGCCAGGTTGATGCGAATCGCGCCCGCGATGCCGCGCGGACTGATCCCGAAATGGCGGTAGAAGCGGCGATCTTCGGTCGCGACCACGGCGTTCTTCAGGGCGGGCGCAACGGTTGTGGCGGTGATCTGGCCGCCGAACTGTTCGCCGCGCCAGGCGAAGACCTTGCCGTCGCGGTCGAGCAGGGTGACCGAACCGCGGTTGCGTCCGTCCAGAAGCGCCGTCATCTCGGGCAGTTGCTGCTGGAAATAGAAGACCCCGCAGCCGATCGCGACCACGCCCAGCAGTGCCAGCCGCACCGCCGTGCCCAGAAGCGACCGGAACAGCCCGCGGAACAGGCCCGAGATCGCGCGAACAAGCGGGTTTCCGCGCCGTGCGCGCCCGCCCCGCCGTCCGCCGCCGCTGCCCCCGCCGCTGCGGGTCCGGGGCTTGCGGCCGCTCGGCTGCGCCTTGCGCGCGGTTTTCTTCGGATAGCGCCGATCCGCCACCAGGGGCGGCGGCCTGCGTCCCGTGCTGCCCATTTCCGTCGACTGCCTCGTCTGCCTTTTGCCCGAACCATATCGCGCGCGCGCCGGATTGTGGAGGTCGAAGGCGTCGCGCGGCGGGTTTTCAGAATGCCCGAAATTCCAGCGGAGATGCATATCTGTGCAAAAATTGTGCATTATCGCCCGCCTCACGCCCGGTTCCTGACCTCGATCCGCTTGTGTCGGGTGGGCTTCGCGGCCCTTCCTTGCCGCTGTGAAAACCCGCAGGGGTCACCTGCTCAACGGAAGGGGCACAACGTGAAACTCATCATTGCTGCAATCAAGCCGTTCAAGCTGGAGGAAGTGAGGGAAGCCCTCACTGCAATCGGCGTGCGCGGCATGATGGTGACCGAGATCAAGGGCTTCGGCTCGCAGTCCGGTCACACCGAGATCTACCGCGGTGCGGAATATGCCGTGAACTTCGTTCCGAAAGTGAAACTCGAAATCGTCGTGACCTCGGCCATGGCCGATCAGGTCGTCGAGACGATCGCCAAGACCGCCAAGACCGACAAGATCGGCGACGGCAAGATTTTCGTGCTGGACGTGAACCAGGCGGTGCGTGTCCGGACCGGCGAAACCAACGAAGACGCGGTGTGACGCGGACGTATCAGGGATAGAGAGACAACGAAAATGGCGAATATCAAACATATTCTCGGCCTGGCGGCGTTGACCGCGACGGCCGCGGCGCTTCCGGCGCTGGCACAGGATGCCGCCACGGCCGTCGAGGCCGCCGCCGAAGCCGCGCCGATCATGGACAAGGGCGACACCGCCTGGATGATGACTGCGACGATCCTGGTTCTGTTCATGACCATGCCGGGCCTGGCGCTGTTCTACGGCGGCCTGGTGCGTCAGAAGAACATGCTGTCGGTCCTGATGCAGTGCACGCTGATCACCGCGATGATGATGGTGATCTGGGTGTTCTGGGGCTATTCCTTCGCCTTCGGCGGCAGCAGCTCGCCGTTCTGGGGCGGCTTCGGCAAGCTGTTCCTGTCGGGCGTCACCGTCGATTCGACCGCTGCGACCTTCACCGATGGCGTGGTGATCCCGGAATATGTGTTCATCGCGTTCCAGATGACCTTTGCCGTCATCACGCCCGCGCTGATCGTCGGCGCCTTCGCCGAGCGGATGAAATTTTCGGCCGTGCTGCTCTTCATCGCGATCTGGACGACCTTCTGCTACTTCCCGGTGGCCCACATGGTCTGGGACGGCGCGGGCCTGCTGTTCAACCTTGGTGCGCTGGACTTCGCCGGCGGGACCGTGGTCCACATCAACGCCGGGATCGCGGCGCTGGTCGGTGCCATCATGGTCGGCCCCCGCATCGGGCTTGGCAAAGAGAACATGGCGCCCCATTCGATGACGCTGACCATGGTCGGGGCCTCGATGCTGTGGGTCGGCTGGTTCGGCTTCAACGCCGGGTCCAACCTCGAAGCCAACGGCTTCACCGGCCTGCCCTTCATCAACACCTTCGTCGCCACCGCCGCCGCGATCCTGTCCTGGTCGGCCGTCGAGGCGCTGACCCGCGGCAAGGCCTCGATGCTGGGCGCCGCTTCGGGCATGGTTGCGGGCCTCGTGGCCATCACCCCGGCCTGCGGCCAGCTGGGTCCGATCGGTGCGATCCTGCTGGGCCTGATCGTGTCGCCGATCTGCTACTTCTTCGTGGCGACCGTGAAAGCCAAGTTCGGCTATGACGACGCGCTGGACGTGTTCGGCGTGCACGGCATCGGCGGCATCGTCGGCGCGCTGGGCACCGGCCTCTTCGGCGGCTCGATGTTCGGCGGTCAGGGCGGCGAGGACTACTCGACCATCGGTCAGACGATCGTTCAGGCCGAGGCCGTGCTGGTCACCATCGTGTGGTGCGGTGTGGTTTCGGTGATCGCCTACAAGATCGTCGACATGATCGTCGGCCTGCGGGTCGATACCGACAGCGAACGTCAGGGTCTCGACCTCACCAGCCATGGCGAGTCGGCCTACCACAGCTGAACCGGGGCCCCGGTCCTCAAAAATGCGAACGGCGGGGAAGTTTCCCCGCCGTTTCCTTTTATGCCCGCGCTGGGCGGGGCGGGCTAGATCCCCGCGGCCAGCATCGCCTCGGCCACTTTCGGGATATTGGTTTCCGACAGACCGGCGAGGTTGATCCGCCCGTCGCCGACCACATAGACGCCATGGGTCTCGCGCATCGCGGCGACCTGGTCCGGGGTCGCGCCGATCAGCGAGAACAGCCCCTTCTGCCCGGCGAGGAAGGCAAAGCGGTCCGAGCCGCTGGTTTCGCGCAGCCGGTCGGCCAGCGTCCGGCGCAGGGTTTCGATCCGGGTGCGCATGGTCTCCAGCTCGGCCGCCCAGTCGGCCCGAAGCTCGGCATCGCCCAGGATCGCGGTCACCACGCGGGCGCCGTGATCGGGCGGGAAGGCGAAGTTCTGGCGGTTGAGGTTCGACAGGTTGCCGCGCACCAGCTCGCGCGCGGGCGCGTCCGGGGTCAGCGCCAGCACCGCCCCCACGCGTTCGCGGTACAGCCCGAAATTCTTCGAACAGCTGACCGAGACCAGCATCTCGGGCAGCGCCCCGGCCAGAAGCCGCAGCCCGGCGGCATCGGCCTCAAGACCGTTGCCGAAGCCCAGATAGGCCAGATCGACCAGCGGCAGCGCGCCGGTGCGGCTCAGGACCTCGGCAATGGCGGCCCAGTCCGCCAGCGCCAGCTCGGCGCCGGTGGGGTTGTGACAGCAGCCATGCAGGATCACCACATCGCCCGGGCCGCTGGTCTCGAGATCGGCCAGAAGGCCCGAGACGTCGAGCGCATGCGCCTCGGCGTCGTAGTAGCGGTAGGCGACTTCGCCGAGCCCGAGGAAATTCACGATGGCGGCGTGGTTCGGCCAGGACGGCGCCGGAATGAAGACCCGCGCGGTGCGGTCGGCCAGCCGCACCAGCTCCAGCGCCTGCCGCACTGCGCCGGTGCCGCCGGGCGTCGCCACCGCGGCGACGCGGCCCGCAGGCACGGCCTCGCCCAGCACCAGCGTCCGGATCGCGTCGAGAAAGGCCGGATCGCCCTCGATGCCCACATAGCCCTTGCTGTCCTGGGTCCGCCACAGGGTCTCTTCCGCCGCCTTGACCGCCCGCATCACCGGGGTCCGGCCCTCGGCGTCGCGGTAGACGCCGACGCCGAGGTCGATCTTGTCCGCGCGCGGATCGGCGCGGAACTGCTGCATCAGCCCGATGATCTTGTCGGGGGATTGCGGGGAAAGTCGGTTCAGCATCGTGCAGGTCCCGTTTCGACCGGAAGGTCTCCGTACATGCCCCATTCCGACCACGAGCCGTCATAGAGCGAATGGTTGCGATGCCCGATCACCTCGAGCGCGAGGCTGAGGATGGCGGCGGTCACGCCCGAGCCGCAGGAGGTGATGACCGGCTTGCGCAGGTCGACCCCGGCGGCCTCGAACACGGCTTTCAGCGCCTCGGGGCTTTTCATCGTCGCATCGGCATTCAGCAGGCTGGCGAAGGGCACATTCTTCGAGCCGGGAATATGGCCCGAGCGCAGGCCCGGCCGCGGTTCCGGGTCCTTGCCCTCGAAGCGCGCGGTCCCGCGGGCATCGACGATCTCGTAATCGCCAAGCTTCGAGGCGGCCGCGACCTGGGTCACGTCCTTGACCAGCCCGGCCTGGCGCTGCACCGTCATGTGGCGGTCGCGCACCATCGGCGGCAGGTCCTCGACCGGGCGCTCTTCGGCCCGCCATTTCGGAAAGCCGCCATCCAGCACCGCGATATCGGTCTTGCCCATCAGCCGGAAGGTCCACCAGACCCGGGCGGCCGAGAACAGCCCCGCGCTGTCATAGACCACCACCTGATGGCCGTCGCCCACGCCCATGGCACGCAGGCGGCTGATGAACTTCTCGGGCGGCGGGGCCATATGCGGCAGGGTCGAGCGCTGGTCGGAAATCTCGTCGATATCGAAGAAGCGCGCGCCGGGAATATGGGCCGCCTGATACTCGGCACGGGGATCGCGCGGGGTGTCGGTGGCAAAGACCGGCCGACAGGACGCATCGAGGATCCTCAGATCGGGATCGTTCAGATGCGCCGCAAGCCAGTCCGTCGAGACCAGCGTTTTCGGATCGTCGTAGCTCATGACCTCCCCCTCCGGCTGCGCAGACACCGTTTCCCTTAGAACGGCGCCCCTGCCGAGGCAAGGCGGGTGTCAGCCGTGATCCTTCAAAAGCCGGGCCTTCTGGCGCTGCCAGTCGCGCTTGGCTTCGGTTTCCCGCTTGTCCTGGGTCTTCTTGCCCTTGGCGATGCCGATCTTCAGCTTCACCAGCCCCTTGTGGTTGAAGTACAGCACCAGCGGCACCAGCGTGTAGCCCTTGCGCTGGGTGTCGGACCAGAGCCGCGCCATTTCCTTGCGGCTGACCAGAAGCTTGCGCTTGCGGCGTTCCTCATGGCCCCAGGTGCGGGCCTGTTCGAAGGGCGGGACATAGCCGTTGATCAGCCACAGCTCGCCCTCTTCGACCGAGGCATAGCTTTCGGCGATGTTGGCGCCGTTCTCGCGCAGCGACTTGACCTCGGAGCCCTGCAGCATGATCCCGCATTCGAGGTCGTCCTCGATCGCGTAATCGTAGCGGGCCCGCCGGTTCTCGGCGATCACCTTGTAGTTCGGGTCTGACTTCGCATTGGCCATGGTGGAGGCGATATAGGCCATCGCGCGCCGCCATGAAAGGGCGCCCGCCCTCGGCCGCGGCTTCTGTTGCATTTCGCGAAACGCAGCGTTTCGGAAGTGCGCGGTGCAATTGTGGCAACATCGGGGCAGCGTCACAGTTTCCGCAGCCGAAACGGACTCGGGGCCTCAACGCCCGAAACGGCGCCCCGGCCCGCGGCTGCGGGCTCTGGCGGAAACGGTTGCCCAAAGTGACCTTGGGTCAGGTTTGTCGGTCCGTCGAAGACATATCAAATTTGATCATAATTCTTCCCGACTGCGGTCCGAATCGAGGCGCCATATCGCGGACATGGATCGACGTGTGGTTACCGATCCTGTGTGAAGGGCCGCGTATCTGGCCTGTAGCAAGTGCAATGTTACTTGGGGCGCACCACGTGAATGGTGACTTCGGTTGGTGTGACCGGTGCGCCCCAGGGGTTTCCTCCAGCCTCCCCGATTGCACGCCGGATTGATCCGGTGCCGGTCCGGGCTAGCTCGTGACCGGGGCCGGTCCGGGCGACCGGACAGCCCCGCAGGCATGCACAGGAAGGGAGGACCCCATGTACGCTCGCCCCGCCACTCTGTCCCCAGCCAAGCCGTTCGCGGTCTCTTGTCTGGTTCCGTCCCTGGCATTTGCCGCGCTGACGGCGCTGGCGGTTCCGGCTTTGGCCGATGACCACCGGACGCCCTCGCCCGACGGTGCGCGGGTGTTCATCGTCAGTCCTGAAGATGGCGCCACGGTGTCCTCGCCGCTGTCGGTCGTCTTCGGCATCGAGGGCATGGAGGTGGTGCCGGCCGGCACCGACGCGCCCGCCAGCGGCCATCACCACCTGATCGTCGACGCGCCGCAAGAGGGCTTCGATTTCTCGCAGGCGGTTCCGGCAGACGACCATCACATCCATTTCGGCGGCGGTCAGACCGAAACCACGATCGAGCTCGCCCCCGGTCCGCATACGCTCTGGCTGCTTTTGGGCGACGCGAACCACGTGCCCCACGATCCGCCGGTCATGTCAGAGCCGATCGAGGTGATGGTCGAGTAGGCCCTAATCAGCCGTTCCCGGCGGCAGGTCGACCGACGCAAGCCAGGGCTTGATGTCGATCAGTGGGGTGCCGTCGAAGCAGTCGAGCGCGTCGACGGTTACCCGCCCGGCGTCCAGATCGAGCGCGGTGATGGTCACCGTCGACTGGCTGATGGTATTGGGCCGGTTGGGCGAGCGCAGCGCGAAGGTCCCGCGCGGGCCGTCCACATGGCGCGGCGCCTGCACCAGCAGGTCGCGGCGCGCCCGGTCCATCCAGTACAGCACAATCACCGGCTGACCGACCGCAAGCCCCCTCAGCGCTGGGGCGAAGGCGGGGTCCAGTTCCAGATGGGCGGGCGCGCTCCGTTCGCGCGCCCGGCCGATATTCTTGGGGCAGTCTTCGGGGCCCCAGGGCGTCCGCGCCCGGCCGATGACGCGCAGCGCCGGACCGTCGGCGGGGCCGAGATCCCCGGCCGCCACCTCGCCGGGACGCAGCCCGTCCGGCCCGCTCAGTTCAGAAGCCCGGCATGCCGCATGGCGGCGTCGATCCGGTCCTTGGTGCCCTGGGTCAGCCCGACCAGCGGCGAGCGGACCTCTTCGCTGCATTTGCCCAGCCGCGACAGCGCGTATTTCGCCCCGGCCACGCCCGGTTCGAGGAAGATCGCGATATGCAGCGGCATCAGCCGGTCCTGCAGCTCCAGCGCCTTGCCATAGTCGCCGGCCAGCGTCGCCTCCTGGAACTCGGCGCAAAGCCGGGGCGCCACGTTCGCGGTGACCGAGATGCAGCCCCGCCCGCCATGGGCGTTGAACCCCAGCGCGGTGCCGTCCTCGCCCGACAGCTGCAGGAAGTCGGGGCCGCAGGTGATCCGCTGCTTCGGCACCCGCGACAGATCGCCGGTCGCGTCCTTGACGCCGATGATGCGCGGCAGCTTCGCCAGTTCGCCCATGGTCTCGGGGGTCATGTCGACCACCGACCGGCCGGGGATGTTATAGATGATGATCGGCAACTCGCAGCAGTCGTGCAGCGTCGTGAAATGCGCGATCATGCCCGCCTGGGTCGGCTTGTTGTAATAGGGCGTGACCACCAGCGCGGCATCGGCGCCGACCTTTTCGGCATATTGCATGAAGCGCACCGCCTCGGCGGTGTTGTTCGAGCCCGCGCCCGCCACCACCGGCACGCGGCCGTCGACGGTCTTGACCACCGCCTCGATCACCGCCTCATGTTCGGCATGGCTGAGCGTGGGGCTTTCGCCGGTGGTGCCCACCGGGACGAAGCCATGGCTGCCTTCGGCAAGGTGCCAGTCGACCAGACGCTTGAGCGTGTCGAAATCCACGGCGCCGTCCTTGAACGGCGTCACCAGGGCTGGAAGGGACCCTTTTATCATGACACGCTCCTTTTCATCTGTGTTCGATGGCCTGTTCTGATAGCCTTGGCGCGAGTCGTGCGCCCGCGCAGCGCGCCGGACCCTATAGCGCCGGCCGCCCGTTGCCAAGTTTGTGAATTGCCCGCATAGACCGCTGCGTGAGACCTTGCCAATCGCCCCCAGCCGACACTGCCCCGACATGCGCGCCCTGATCCTGCTTTTCCTGATTTCTCTGGCTGCTCCGGTCCTCGCGGCCGAGCCCTCTGCCCTTGCCAGGGCCATGGTCGCCGTGCGCGCCGACCGCTGGGCCGAGGCCCGTCAACTGGCCCGTCCCGCCGGTCAGGTCGCGCTCGACATCGTCGAGTGGCGCAGGCTGCGCGCGGGCGAGGGTCGTCTTGACGACTACCGCGCCTTTCTGGCCCGCAATCCCGACTGGCCGGGGCTCGACAAGGTGCGGACCTCGGGCGAGGGCGCGATCGGGGCCGGGGACGATCCGGCGGCGGTCGTGGCCTTCTTCGGGGGGCGGGCGCCGGTGACCGGCGAGGGCGCGCTGCGGCTGGTCGAGGCCGAGGCGGCGCTGGGCCGGACCGGCGAGGCCCGGGCGGCGGCGGTGGCAGCCTGGCAGACCCTGCCGCTGTCCGAGGCCGCGCAATCGGCGTTTCTGGGGCGGTTCGGCCGCACGCTGGCCGGGCAGCATGTGGCCCGGCTCGACACGCTTCTGTGGGAGGGGCACGACATTTCGGCCGGGCGGATGCTGAGCCTCGTGCCCGAGGGCTGGCAAAAGCTTGCCGCGGCGCGGATCGCGCTGCGCAATCAGGACCCCGGCGTCGATGCCCGGATCGCGGCGGTGCCGACCTCGCTGCGCAGCGATCCGGGCCTTGCCTATGAACGCTTCATGTGGCGCACCCGCAAGGGCCGGGGCGAGGACGCCATCGCGCTTCTGGACGAGCGCAGCGCGTCGGCCCAAAGCCTCGGGCGCCCCGCGCTCTGGGCCGGGTGGCGGCGGTACTATGCCCATCAGGTGCTGCGCGAGGGCAACCCGAAGCTTGCCTATCGGCTTGCCTCGCGTCACCATCTGAGCGCGGGCGCAAGCTATGCCGAGCTGGAATGGCTGTCGGGTTTCATCGCGCTGCGCTTCCTCGACAGGCCCGAGACCGCCTTGACCCATTTCCGCGCTTTCGAGGCGGCGGTCCGGACCCCGATCAGCCTTGGCAGGGCGGGCTACTGGGAGGGCCGGGCGCTGGAGGCGATGCGCCATCCCCAGGAGGCCCGCGCCGCCTATGCGATGGGCGCCCAGTTCCAGACCGGCTTTTACGGGCTTCTCTCGGCCGAACGCGGCGGCATCGCCATGGACCCGTCGCTCGCCGGGCATGACTATTACCCCGACTGGCGCGCCCAGCCTTTCGCGCGCAGCTCGGTGATTGCGGCCGCGTTCCTTTTGCACGAGGCGGGCGAACAGAATCTGGTCGAGATGTTCCTGACCCATCTGGCGGAAAGCGCGGATCCGGCCGGGCAGCGCGCGCTGGCCGGGCTGGCGCTGGAGCTGAACGACCACCATGTCGCGCTGCGCATCGCCAAGGCCGCGGCCGAGACCGGCAATGTCATGGTCGAGGCCTATTTCCCGGTGACCGAGATCGCCCGCACCCGGCACCCGGTGCCGACCGAGCTGGTGCTGTCGATCGTGCGCCGCGAAAGCGAGTTCGACCCCTCCGTCGCCAGCGGCGCGGGGGCGCTGGGGCTGATGCAGCTGATGCCGACCACCGCCAAGGCGATGGCCGACGAGTTGTCGGTGCGCTATTCCAGTTCGGCCCTGACCGCCGATCCGTCCTATAACGCCCGTCTGGGCGCGGCCTATCTGGCGCATCTGGTCGAGGAATTCGGGCCCAATCCGGTTCTGGTCGCCGCAGCCTACAATGCGGGGCCCAGCCGGGCGCATCGCTGGGTGTCCGAACAGGGAGATCCACGCGCGGCCGGTGTCGACGTGATCGACTGGATCGAGCTGATCCCCTTCACCGAGACCCGGAATTACGTGATGCGGGTGACCGAAGCCCTGCCGATCTACCGGGCGCGGCTGGCCGGCCGGACAGGTGCCGTCACCCTGTCGAAGGAGCTGAAGGCGAACTGAGCGCCCGCCCTCAGCGGTCCCCTGAGTGGTCCGGCGCTCAGCCCAGGTGATGGACCTCGGGCACGCCCCAGGGCTCGACCGGCAGGCCCTCCATCCGCGCCTTCAGCTGCAGTGCCAGGAACTGCGAATAATGGCGCGACTGGTGCAGGTTGCCGCCATGGAACCAGAGCCCCTCCTGCCGGGTGGGTTTCCACATGTTGCGCTGTTCGCCCTCCCAGGGGCCGGGGTCCTTGGTGGTGTCGGACCCGAGCCCCCAGCACTTGCCGACCTTGTCGGCCACATCCTGCCCGATCAGGTCGGCGGCCCAGCCGTTCATCGACCCGTAGCCGGTGGCATAGACGATGAGATCGGCCTTCAGATGCGTGCCGTCCGCCAGCATGACGCCATCCTCGACGATCTCGCTCACCTGTCCGCGTTTCAGCGCGATCTCGCCGTCGATGATCAGCTGGCTCGCGCCGATGTCGATGTAATAGCCCGACCCGCGGCGCAGGTATTTCATGAAGAGCCCCGATCCGTCCTCGCCCCAGTCGAGCCAGAACCCGGCCTTTTCCAGCGCCTCGTAGAAGCCCCGGTCGCGCTCGTGCATCTGTTCGTAAAGCGGGATCTGGAACTCGTGCAGGATGGCATAGGGGATCGAGGCGAAGATCAGGTCGGCCTTTTCGGTGGTGATGCCCGCCTGCACCGCCTGTTCGGAATAAAGCCCGCCAAGCCCGATTTCCATCAGCGTGTCCGAGCGCACGATATGGGTCGAGGACCGCTGCACCATGGTCACCTTGGCGTCATGTTCCCAAAGGGCCGCGGCGATGTCATGGGCCGAGTTGTTCGACCCGATCACCACGCAGGACTTGCCGCGATAGGCATCGGGGCCGGGATGCTGCGAGGAATGGTGCTGATCGCCCCGGAACGTCTCGCGCCCGGGAAAGTCGGGGATGTTGGGCTTGCCCGACATGCCGGTCGCCAGAACCAGCTGGCGCGGGCGCAGCACGACCTCTTCGCCGTCGCGATCGACGGTGACCGTCCATTCCTTCGCGGTCTCGTCATAGCTGGCCGAGGTGCAGGTCGAGCGGGTCCAGTAGGTCAGCTCCATGACCTTGGTGTACATTTCCAGCCAGTCGCCGATCTTGTCCTTGGGGCTGAACACCGGCCAGGTGTCGGGGAACTTGATATAGGGCAGGTGGTCGTACCAGACCGGGTCATGCAGGCAGAGCGACTTGTAGCGCTTGCGCCAGCTGTCGCCGGGCCGGTCGTTCTTTTCGACGATGATCGTCGGCACGCCCAGCATCCTGAGGCGCGCGCCCAGCGCGATGCCGCCCTGTCCGCCGCCGACGATCAGCACATAGGGCTGCACCGTGCGCCCCAGCGCCTGGTCTTCGGCCTCGCGCTCTTCCTTCCAGGTGGTGCGGTCCTTGCCCGCGCCGTGCTTTGCCCCCAGCGGCCGGTTCACGCCTTTCGGTTCCTCATGGCCTTTCAGCTCGACCATAGTGGTCAACAGCGTCCAGATCCGGTCGTCTTTCAGCCGGATCAGCCCGTAGCCGCGGGCAAGCCCGGTCTCGAACCGGACCCAGGCGGTGGTGATGCCGTCCTCTTCGGTCGGGATCTCGCCCTCGGCCAGTTCCCAGCCTCTGGGCCCGGTCGCGGCCAGCCGGTCGCGCAGCATGGCGGCGACCTCTTGCGGGCCTTCGACGGTGCGGATGTTCCAGGTGAAGCTGACCATATCGCGCCAGTAGCAATCCTCGGTGAACAGCCCGACCGCGCGGTCGATGTCGCCCTGTTCGAGCGCGTCTCCGAACGCGGCGAGAACCGCCGAGACGCGGTCTGCATTGGTGGTATCGAGCATTGGTTTCCTCCCTTCCTTCCGGTTTCTCCGGATCTTCGGAGGAGCCGTTCGGCCGGGGGCCGCAAAGCGACCCCTGCCGCCGCGGGATGCGGGGCAGCTATCCCTGACCGCGAAAGCGGCGCGGTTCCCGCATCGGGGTCGATGTCGCGCATGGCTCCTCCCTCATCGACCTGGGCGACAGGCTAGGGGCCGGAGCCCTTCGGGCCAAGCCAGACCATGGTCTGAAAGATGCAAGGAGGACGTCAGCCGCGCCGGGCGCCTTAAGGCCTGGCGCGCACCCGTTCGCGCCAGGCGGTAAAGAGCCCCGCGCCCACCACGATGGCCGCGCCCGCCACGACGTTGGCGCGCAGCGTCTCGTGGAAGACGGTCAGCCCGAAGACCGAGGCGAAGACAAGCTGCAGATAGGCGAAGGGCTGCACCGCGCTGGCCTCGGCCACCTCGTAGGTCTTGATCAGCAGGAAATGCCCCAGCGCGCCCGACACGCACAGCCCGGCCATGAAGCCCCAGTCGATGGCGGTCATCGGCTCCCAGCTCCAGACCCCGCCCAGGGTGGCCGCGACCGCCCCGGCCGTCCCGGTCCAGAAAAAGCTGGTCGCGGCGCTGTCCTCGCGGGCGACATAGCGGGTCAGCAGCCCGTAGACGGCGAACAGGATCGCCGCGGTCAGAGGGATCAGCGCCAGCGGCGAGAACACCCGCACCCCGGGCGCGAGGATGACAAGCACGCCGATGAAACCGACGCCGATCGCGGTCCAGCGCCGCCAGCCGACCTTTTCGCCCAGCACCGGCCCCGACAGCGCGGCCACCATCAGCGGGTAGGAGGCAAAGACCGAATGGCTTTCGATCAGGCCGAGATGGGTGAAGGCCGCGATCATCACCCAGATCTCGGCCACCAGCACCAGCCCGCGCAGGGCCTGCAGCACCGGCATCCGGGTGCGGGCGGCTGCCGCCAGACTGCCCGCGTTCCGCCGCGCCAGCACCAGCACGAAGGCCGCGAAGAACCAGTAGCGGATCATCACCACCATCGGGATGTTGTAAAGATCGGCCAGATGCCGCGAGAGCACGTCCTGCGCCGAGAAGACGAAGGTCGTGGCGATCATCAGCAGGATGCCGAGCCGGGTGTTCTGCTGGGTCATGGGCGGGCGGTCATCTCAGGCGGGCCGTCGTCATGTGACGTTTGCGGCCGAATCCGGGCTGGCGGGTCACCTCGAACCCGGCCTCGGTCAGGCCGCGCCGGACGAATCCGGCCGCGGTATAGGTCGCGGCGGTGCCATTGGGCGCGGTGTGGCGCGCGACCTCGGCCATCAGTTCGGGCGACCAGAGCTCGGGGTTCTTCGCGGGCGAGAAGCCGTCGAGAAACCAGGCATCGGCCCGACCCGGCCAGCGCGGCAGCGTCTCGCGCGCATCGCCCTCGACGATCTCGGCATGCAGGTCGTCGGTCTCGATCCGCCGGGCGCCCTCGGCCCAGGCGGCGATCAGCGGGTCGGCCACGGCGCGGGCCTCGGGAAAGGCGCGCAGGGCGCGGTCCATCGCCTCGGGGGCCATCGGGAAGGCCTCGAAGCTGGTGAAGCGTAGCGGCCCGGGCACCCCGGCCGCACGCCAGGCGATCAGCGTCGCCAGCAGGTTCAGCCCGGTGCCGAAGCCCAGCTCGGCGATGTGAAAGCCGGGGACAAACCGGCCGGGCAGGCCGTTGCCCGCAAGGAAGACATGCCGGGTCTCGGCAAGGCCGTCGGCAATCGAGAAATACGGATCGTCGAAGCGGACCGAGACCGGCACCCCGCCCTCGCGCCAGTCGATCTCTGCCCGCTGGCCTTGGGGCAGCGGATCGCCTAGACCGCGAGCGGACTCGTCAGGGCAGAAGGGCGGACGCGATGGCACCGGTGGACGTGACCGTGATGGGGGCAGGGGTATTCGGGTTGTCCTCGGCCTATGCCTGCGCGCGGCGGGGCGCAAGGGTGCGCGTCGTCGAATGGTCGCATCCCGGCGCCGGGGCCAGCGGCACGCCGGTCGGCGCGCTCAGCCCGCATGTGCCCGAGCAGTGGAACCCCAAGAAGCAGTTCCAGTTCGAAAGCCTGATCGCGGCCGGGGCCTTCTGGGCAGAGGTCGAGGCGACAAGCGGCCGGTGCACGGGCTATGGCCGGGTCGGGCGCTATCAGCCGATTGCCGACGACAAGGCGCTGGCCCGCGCCAGGGCCCGCGCCGTCGAGGCCGAAACGCTCTGGCGGGGGCAGGCCGCCTGGCGGGTGATCCGGGCGGGCGAGGCTGAGGGCCTGGTGCCCGAGACGCCCTTTGGCTGGCTGGTCCATGACACGCTGTCGGCCCGGATCGCGCCGCGCGCCGCCTGCGCGGCGCTGGCCGAGGCGATCCGTGCTTTGGGCGGCGAGGTGTCCTGCGGTGCCGAGGGGCCGCTCGAGGGGCTGGTGATCTGGGCCACGGGCTATCCGGGGCTCGCTGAACTGTCGGCCGATCTGGGCCATCAGGTCGGCAGCGGCGTCAAGGGACAGGCGGCGATCCTTGGCCATGAGGCAGGCGCGGTGCCGCAGGTCTATGCCGATGGCGTGCTGATCGTGCCCCATGCCGATGGCACGGTCGCCGTCGGTTCGACCTCGGAACGCGAGTTCGACGATCCCTACAGCACCGATGCGCGGCTCGATGCGGTGATCGCCCGGGCCCGGGCGGTCTGTCCGGCGCTGGCGGGGGCCGAGGTGATCGAGCGCTGGGCGGGCGTGCGCCCGCGCGCCAGGACCATCGCGCCGATGCTGGGGCGCTGGCCCGGGCGGACGGGGCAGTTCGTGGCCAATGGCGGGTTCAAGATCGGCATCGGGCTGGCGCCGAAGGTGGGCGAGCTGATGGCCGCGCTGGCGCTGGAGGGCCGGGACGACATTCCCGAAGGCTTCCGGGTCGAGGCGAGCCTTTGAGCCTCAGCGCCGCCCGATATAGGTCTGATAGGCCCAGATCAGCGCCATCGCGCCCAGCACCGCGCCGACCAGTCCCGCCATCGCGCCGGTGATGGTCAGCAGGATGCGGATCAGCACCCCGCCGATCAGCGCGCCCAGAACGCCCAGCGCGACGGTGGTCAGCACATCGGCCTCGACCCGCATGATCCGGGTGGCCAGAAAACCGGCCGCGGCGCCGACGATGAGAAGAAAGACCATGCCCATGCCGTGAATATGGGGCGTGACGGGAGTTTATGCCAGAGCAGACCGGTCGGGCACAGGATTTCGGTCCGAACGGCATATCCCCTCCCGATGCGGCCCTGACGGTGCCGCCGCCCGCTCCCGTCGGCTTGCGCGCTATCGCGGATCATCTATGCTTGGGGCCGTGTCTGTTTCAGCGTTCCAGGGGCATGCCGTGAAGTCGGCCGACCGAACCATCTGAATGACGCCTTGCGCTTCGACGCAGGGCCATGGCCCGTCGCGACCGGCGACCGGGTTCTCTGCGCGTATGCGCGACTGTCCAATTCATTCAGGAAACGGCACATGGAAAACGTCTTTGAAAGCCCCTTCCGGGGGATCACGCTTGACCGTCAGGTGACCAACCCGAACATCAAGGTCGGAAAATACAGCTATTATTCGGGCTACTACCATGGGCACAGCTTCGATGACTGTGCCCGGTACCTGCTGCCTGACGAGGGCGTCGACCGCCTTCTTGTCGGCAGCTTCTGTTCGATCGGAACCGGAGCGGCCTTCATCATGGCGGGCAATCAGGGCCATCGGAGCGACTGGATCAGCACCTTTCCCTTCTACTGGATGTCGGAGGTCGAGGCCTTCGGCGGAGCCCGGAACGGCTATCGTCAGGCCGGGGACACGGTCATCGGCAATGATGTCTGGATCGGGGCCGAGGCGATCGTGCTGCCGGGGCTGACGATCGGCGACGGCGCCGTGATCGGCACCCGTGCGGTGGTGACCCGCGATGTCGAACCCTATGCAATCGTGGCGGGCAACCCGGCCCGGACCCTCCGCAAGAGGTTCGAGGCCAGGATCGTCGGTCTTCTGCAGGAGATGCGGTGGTGGGACTGGTCCGAGGACCAGTTGAGGGATGCGATGCCGATGCTGACAAGCGGCGATGTCGAAGGGCTTTACCTGCATTGGAAGACGCATATCCGGGCCTGAGGCGCGGATGGCACGGGTCTTGTGCATTGGGTCCTGCGCTGCGGGGCCTTGGCATGGGCCAGCAGCGATGCGCGCCTTGCGCCCGGCGGGGTTGTCGCGACAACGGGCGCGGCTGCGCCTGTCTCAGCCCAGCCGCTCGGGCAGGGGAAAGCCGCGCAGGATCTCGGCGGCGCGCATCGGGCGCTTGCCCTGGCGCTGGGCCTCGAGGATCTCGACCGCGCCCTCGCCGCAGGCGACGGTGAGCCCGCCCAGGACCGTGCCGGGGGCGGCGGTACCCTCCACCGCGCGGGCGCGCAGCAGCTTCAGGCGCTCGCCTGCCACATCGCACCAGGCGCCGGGGAAGGGCGACAGCCCGTTGATATGGCGCGCGACCTCAGGGGCGGGGCGGGTCCAGTCCACCCGGGCCTCGGCCTTGTCGATCTTGGCGGCATAGGTCACGCCGTCCCCGGGCTGATCTTGGGGCGGCAGATCGCGCAGCTTCTCGAGCGCCTCGACGATCAGCCGCGCGCCCATCGCCGACAGCCGGTCGTGCAACTCGCCGGTGGTGTCCTCGGGTCCGATGGGCGTCGCCTCGCGCAACAGCACCGGTCCGGTATCGAGCCCTTCCTCCATCCGCATGATGCAGACGCCGGTTTCGGTGTCGCCCGCCATGATCGCGCGATGGATCGGCGCGGCGCCGCGCCAGCGTGGCAAGAGCGAGGCGTGGATGTTCAGGCAGCCCCGGCAGGGCGCCTCGAGGATCTGACGCGGCAGGATCAGCCCGTAGGCCACGACCACCGCCACATCGGGGTCGAGCGAGGCGAAGGCCACGTCCTGTTCCTCGGTCCGGAGCGTCTTCGGATGGCGGACCATCAGGCCAAGTTCCTCGGCCCGGGCATGGACGGGCGTCGGGCGGTCCTTCTTGCCGCGGCCTGCGGGGCGGGGCGGCTGGGTGTAGACGCAGGCGATCTCGTGGCCCGCCGCGACCAGCGCGTCGAGCACCGGCACCGAGAAGTCCGGCGTTCCCATGAACGTCACCCGCATCAGCGTTTCCCCAGTTTCCGGGCCTTCTTCAGAAGGCGGTCGCGTTTCAGCCTTGAGAGGGTGTCGAAATACATCCGTCCTGCAAGATGGTCGATCTGATGCTGGACCGATGTCGCCCAGAGACCGGAAAATTCGCGCGTCTCGGGTTCGCCCTGCTCATTCAGAAAGCGGACCGTGACCCGGGCGGGGCGGGTGACGGTGGCATCGACCCCGGGCAGGCAGGGGCTGGCCTCGTCATAGGCCGACAGATCGTCCGAGGCGGCGACGATTTCAGGATTGGCAAGCCGCATGGCCGCGCCGCGCATCTCGTTGCAGTCGAGGACCGCGAGGCGCAGCAGCACGCCGATCTGGTTCGCGGCCAGCCCGACGCCATGGCCGGGCATCGCCTCCATGGTGTCGATCATGTCGGCCCAGATCGCGCGGATCTCGTCGGTGACGGCCTCGACCGGCGCGGCCGGGGTGGCCAGGCGCGGGTCGGGCCAATGCAGGATCGGGCGGATCATGCGCGGTAGGCCGCTTCCAGTTCGCTGCGCTGGCCGGCATCGACGCGGTTCAGGGTGACGATGCCGTCGAGATGGTCGATCTCGTGCTGGGCGCAGACCGCCGAGATGCCCGACAGCACCTCGCGCCGGCGGGTGCCGTCGAGATCGGTCCAGCGGAGCGTGATCTCGATCGCCCGCTCGACCTCGGCCACGATCCCGGGCAGCGACAGGCAGCCCTCGGGGCCGGTCATGGTGTCGGCGGCGCGCTCTTCGATCACCGGGTCGACGAAGATCCGCGGGCTGCGCGGCCCGGCGGCGCCGTTCACGTCCATCACGAACAGCCGCTTCAGCACACCGACCTGCGGCGCGGCCAGCCCGCGCCCGGGCGCCGCGTACATGGTTTCGAGCATTTCCTGCGCCAGACGCGCGATTTCCGGCGTCACCTGCCCGACCGGCTGGCACGGCGTCGCAAGACGCGGGTCCGGCCAGTGCAGGATCGGCAGGACGCTCACGCCCGGCCCCGTTCACGTTTCAGCTTGACCATCTTGCGGGTGATGAGCTGGCGCTTCAGCGGCTTGAGGTAGTCGATGAAAAGCTTGCCCTCGAGATGGTCGATCTCGTGCTGGACGCAGGTCGCCCAGAGCCCGGTGAACTTGTCTTCCTTCGGGTCGCCCGACGGGTCGGTCCAGCGCACGATCACCTCGGCCGGGCGGGTGACCTCGGCATAGGTCTCGGGGATCGACAGGCAGCCCTCTTCGTGGATGTTCCTGTCGTCCGAGGCCCACACGACCTCGGGGTTGAACATCGCGAAGGGCTTGGGCCGGACGCCCTCGTCCTTGGCGCAGTCCATGACGATCAGCCGCGACAGCACGCCGATCTGCGGCGCGGCCAGCCCGATGCCCGGCGCGTCGTACATGGTTTCCAGCATGTCCTCGGCAAGCTTCTGCAGCTCGGCGGTGATGTCCGACACCGGGTCGGCCACCGTCTTGAGGCGCGGGTCGGGATGGATCAGGATCGGTCGAATGCTCATGATCGTCGGATTTAGGCGAAGCCGCGCCGCCGCGCAATGCGGCGTGTCGGGTCCGCGCACCGGCCCGTTCCCGGCAGAGACCTTGCGCTGGGGCACCAAGTCGCTAGCTTGACGCGCGCAAGACAGGAGCGCCCCATGAATTTCGACGAGATCATCGACCGCCGCGGCACCCATTCCTCGAAATGGGACATGATGGAGCCGATCTACGGCGTTCCGGCGGCGGACGGGCTGGCGATGTGGGTCGCCGACATGGACTTCCGTCCGCCGGCCTGCGTGGCCGAGGCGCTGCGCGGCATGCTCGATCACGGGATCTTCGGCTATTTCGGCGACGACCGCGCCTACAAGGAGGCGATCGGCTGGTGGATGCAGACCCGCCATGGCTGGAAGGTCGATCCGGCCGCGATCTTCACCACGCACGGGCTTGTGAACGGCACCGCGGTCTGCGTCGACGCCTTCACCGCGCCGGGCGACGGGGTGGTGCTGTTCACGCCGGTCTATCACGCCTTCGCCCGGGTGATCCGGGCGGCGGGCCGTACCGTTGTCGAATGCCCGCTGGTCAACCGCGGCGGCCGCTACGAGATGGATTTCGCGGCCTATGACGCGCAGATGACCGGGGCCGAGACCATGGTGATCCTGTGTTCGCCGCACAATCCCGGCGGCCGGGTCTGGACCCGCGACGAATTGCAGGGCGTCGCGGATTTCGCGAAACGCCACGATCTGGTGCTGGTCTCGGACGAGATCCATCACGACCTGGTCTATCCGGGCGCGCCGCGTCACACGGTCATGGATCTGGTCGACGACAGCGTGCGCGACCGGCTGGTCATGCTGACCGCCACGACCAAGAGCTTCAACATCGCGGGCACCCATACCGGCAACGTCATCGTGCCCGACCCGGCGCTGCGCGCGCGCTTCGCGGCCCGGATGGCGGCGCTGGGCCTGTCGGCGAACTCCTTCGGCATGGTCATGGCGACCGCCGCCTATTCGCCCGAGGGCGCGGGCTGGATCGACGCGCTGATGACCTATCTCGACGGCAACCGCGCGCTGTTCGACGAGGGCATCAACGCGATCCCGGGGCTGTCGTCCATGCCGCTCGAGGCGACATACCTGTCCTGGGTCGATGCCTCGGGCACCGGCATGTCGTCCGAGGAATTCACCCGCCGGGTCGAGGCGGACGCGAAGATCGCGGTGAACCACGGGGCCACCTTCGGCACCGGCGGCGAGGCGTTCCTGCGCTTCAACATCGCCACCCCCAGGGCGCGTGTCGCCGAGGCGGTCGAGCGGTTGCAGAAGGCCTTCGCCGACCTGCAATAGCCCCGCAGCCCCGTGCGGTGACGCAGGGGCCATGCGCGGCCAGAGGCAATGCCCCGGCCGCGCGGGCCGCTATCTCTTCCTGAAACAGAAGGAGGAGATATGGGATATCTCATGGATGGCCGCTGGGAGAGCGGCTGGTACGACACCGAAAGCCATGGCGGGCGCTTTGTCCGCTCGACCGCCGGTTTCCGCAACTGGATCACCCCCGACGGTGCTGCGGGACCCAGCGGCTCGGGCGGTTTTGCTGCCGAAAGCGGGCGCTATCATCTTTACGTCTCCTATGCCTGCCCCTGGGCGCACCGGACGCTGATCTTCCGCGCGCTGAAGGGGCTGGAGCCGCATATCGGCGTCTCGGTGGTGTATCCCGACATGCTGGACGATGGCTGGACCTTCGACACCGGCTTTCCCGGCGCGACCGGCGACAGGCTTTATGGCCTGCCCTTCCTGCGTGACATCTACACCAGGGCGAAACCGGACGTTTCGGGCCGGGTGACGGTGCCCGTGCTCTGGGACACGCAGCGCCAGACCATCGTATCGAACGAATCCTCCGAGATCATCCGGATGTTCAATTCGGCTTTCGACGGGATCACCGGCAATCGCGACGACTATTGGCCCGAAGACCTGCGCGAGGGGATCGACGAGATCAACGCGCGGGTCTACGAGACCGTCAACAACGGTGTCTACAAGGCCGGGTTCGCCACGTCGCAGGGCGCCTATGACGAGGCGGTGCATGCCCTGTTCGACAGTCTCGACTGGCTGGAAGACCGGCTTTCGACGCGGCGCTATCTGATGGGCGCGCGGATCACCGAGGCCGACTGGCGACTGTTCACCACGCTCCTGCGCTTCGATCCGGTCTATCACCTGCACTTCAAGTGCAACCGCAACCGGCTGATCGACATGCCCAATCTCTGGGCCTACACGCGCGAGCTCTATCAATGGCCGGGCGTGGCCGCGACGGTGCATCTCGACCATATCGTGCGACACTACCATTACAGCCACGACACCATCAATCCGAACCGGATCATCCCGATCAACCCGCAGATCGACTGGACCGAACCGCATGGGCGCGACCGGCTGAAAGCCGCCTGAGCCAGCTTGTCTGCCGGTAATGGCTTGGTAAGGTGACGGCCGTAAAACGATTTTGTCTAAAATGGTCCGGAGCCTTTTCATGCGCCTGTCGCCGTCCCTGCTTGTTCTGTGCCTGCTGTCGCTGGGTCTTGCCCCCGGGGCGCCCGGCGGCGCCTGGGCGGCCTGCGGCGGCGATTTCGGCGGCTTCGTGGCCGGGCTTCGCGACGAGGCGGTGCGCCGGGGCCACGACGCCGGGGCGGCGCAGCGGTTCCTTGTCGGCGTGCGGCAGGACCCGGCGGTGATCCGGGCGGACCGGGCGCAGGGGGTGTTTCAGCGGGATTTCATCGATTTCTCGCGACGATTGATCAGCCACTCGCGGCTGGACAACGGGCGGCAGAACGCCGCCCGCTACGACGCCGTGTTCGATAAAATCGAACAGACCTACGGCGTTTCGCGCGGCGTGTTGTTGGCGTTCTGGGCCCTCGAAACCGATTTCGGGGCGGTCCAGGGCGACTTCAACACGCTGAACGCGCTGGTCACGCTGGCCCATGACTGCCGGCGGCCCGACCTGTTCCGGCCGCAGGTCTTCTCGGCGCTGACGCTTTACGAACGCGGCGATTTCGATCCGGCCCGCACCACCGGGGCCTGGGCGGGCGAAATCGGTCAGGTGCAGATGCTGCCCGCCGACATCCTTGAAAACGGCGTCGATGGCGATGGCGACGGGCATGTGCTGTTGAAGACCTCGGCGCCCGATGCGCTGATGTCGGCCGCCAAGATGCTGAAGGGGCTTGGCTGGCGCGCGAACGAGCCCTGGCTGCAGGAAATCGTCATTCCGGCCAACCTCGACTGGGCCGAGACCGGGCTCGACCACGGCAAGCGGGTGTCGGACTGGGCGCGGCTGGGGGTGCGGGCGCGCAGCGGCAGCCTCGGCCCGGGCAACCTTCCGGCCTCGGTGCTGCTGCCGATGGGGCGGAACGGTCCGGCATTTCTCGCCTATCCCAACTTCCGCGTCTATTTCGAGTGGAACCAGAGCCTCGTCTACGTCACGACCGCGGCCTATCTGGCCACCCGTTTCGAGGGCGCCCCCATCTTCGACCCGCGCGCGCCCGAGCCGGGGCTTTCGGGGCCCGAGATGAAGGCGTTGCAGCAGAAACTGTCGCGGCGGGGCCATGACGTCGGCGGGATCGACGGCATCCTTGGCGAAAAGACCCGCGAGGCGGTGCAGGCCGAACAGATCCGGCTGGGCCTTCCGGCCGATTCCTGGCCGACGCGCGCGCTTCTGGACCGGCTGTGACCGCCCCCCAAGGCAGCGGCCAGGCCGGAGGCGCCCGGCCGACGCCTTACCAGCCGATGAAATCCTCGAAGGCGTCGATCGACTGGCGCCACAGGTCGATGGTCGTCGCGAACAGCTTGTCGTCGACCCCCTGCTCGGCCAGGATCACGTCCATCTCAAGGCCCGGATCGCCCTCGTCATCGAGCGTGGCCTTGCTGAACAGCCATTCGCGGTTCCACTGGTTCATCTTCAGCGCGGTGACCGGGTCGGGCATGTCATAGGCGACGTAGAACTGGATCGAGCTGCAGTCGGTATTGTCGGTGCAGCCATAGAACAGCACCGAAAATTCGGTGTTCGACTTTCCCGTCAGATGGGTCACGATCTTGGGATCGCCCAGATCGTCGGTTTCCATCGTCGCCGCCAGACCTTCGGCGCGAAGCGCCTTCAGCACCGAGTCGGGATTCGAAGCGATGACATCGGCCGAGGCCGCATTGGCGCAAAGCGGAAGGGCCCAGAGGGCGAGGGAAGGGCGCGTCATCGAGAGGTCTCCTTGGTCTTGAGCGGTCTGTACCGAGGCAGTGCCGGTCACGGCCGGGACTGTCAACCCGAATACATTTCCGGGCTTGCGCCTTAAGAACCGATGTGCTCCTCGAAGACCTGCCGGGCTTCGGACCAGATCTCGCAGATGTTCGGGAAGCTGCGGTAGCCCATCCCGTCATGGTCGGGATTGACGTCGACGATCACGGCCGGCCCGCCCGCGTCGTCGACCTCGGCCTTGGCGAACATGTGGATGTTGTTCCACCAATTCATGGCGGCCGGGTCCAGGGGCTGTTGCAGGGCATAGCGGGTGATGAACTGCCCTGTGCCGCAATCGCTGTTCAGACTGCACTTGAAGACAAGCACCGTGAAGTTGGTGCCGCGCGCCCGGGCCTCGATCATGGGGTCTCCGTGCGGATCGACGCCCATGCTGGCGGTGAACCCGGCATCGCGCAGCACGCCCGGCACCGGGTCGGGATCGGCGGCGCGGACCGGCTCTGCCGCGCGCAGGGGCGGCGGCCAGCAGGATTTGGGCGCCGATGGGGCAGGCCGCAAGAAGACGCAAAGGCGGAGGCACGAAAACCTCCCGCAGGGCGGGCGCGCATCGGGAAACCGCACAGCGCGGCCGTCAACAGCGCCGCCGCGTTCAGGCGACCAGCGCCTCGGCCTTCTTCAGATCGACCGACACAAGCTGGCTCACGCCCTGTTCGGCCATGGTGACGCCGAACAGCCGGTCCATCCGGCTCATGGTCACCGCGTGGTGGGTGATGATCAGAAAGCGGGTGTCGGTGCGCCGGGTCATCTCGTCCAGCATGTCGCACATCCGGGTGACGTTGGCGTCGTCAAGCGGCGCGTCGACCTCGTCGAGCACGCAGATCGGCGCCGGGTTCGCCAGAAAGACCCCGAAGATCAGCGCCAGCGCGGTCAGGGTCTGTTCGCCCCCCGACAGCAGCGACAGGGTCGACAGCTTCTTGCCCGGCGGCTGGCACATGATCTCGAGCCCGGCCTCCAGCGGATCGTCGGACTCGACCAGCACCAGCCGGGCCTCGCCGCCGCGGAACAGATTGGTGAACAGCAGCGCGAAATTCGCGTTCACCTGCTCGAAGGCGGTCAGAAGCCGTTCGCGGCCCTCGCGGTTGAGGCTGGCGATGCCTGCGCGCAGCGTGCGGATCGCCTCGTCGAGGTCGTGCTTTTCGGCGGTGAGGCTGTCATGTTCTTCCTGCACCGCGCGGGCATCCTCCTCGGCGCGCAGGTTGACCGCGCCCAGCGCCTCGCGCTGGCGCTTGAGCCGGGTCACCTCATGCTCGATCGCTTCGGCCGACGCCATACGGTCGGGGTCGTCGCCCAGCTTGTCCAGCAGGTCGGCGGGCGTCGTTTCCAGCTCTTCGGCGATGCGGGCGCTGGCCTGGGTCACGGTTTCGCGCGCGGCCTCGGCGCGGGCTTCGGTCGCGGCGCGGGCCTCGCGGGCCTCGCCCGCCCGGCGCTCGGCCTCGCGGGCGGCATGGTCGGCCTCGCGGGCCCGGGTCTCGGCCGCGGCCAGCGCTTCGGCGGCGGCGGCGCGCCGGGTTTCGGCGGTCTCGATCTGCCCGGCCAGATCCTCGCGGCGTTCGGCGATTTCCTCGGGCAGGGCGGCGGCGCGGTCGAGCTCCTCTTCGGACGCGGCCTTGCGGCTTTCCAGCTCGGCGACGCGGGTTCCTGCGGTGTCGAGCCGCTGGCGCCAGGTCTGGGCCTCGCGGACGATCTGGGCCAGCCGCTTGGTGCGTGCCTCGCCGTCGCGTTTCAGCTCGTCATGGGCGGCGCGGCGGGCGATCATCGTCATCCGCGCGGCCTCGACCGTGGTGCGCACGTCCTCAAGCCGTGCCCGCGCCGCGTCGAGATCGCCCAGCGAGGACAGTTGCCCCTCGGCCTCGCTCAGCCGAAGACGCGCGCCGGTCGCCTCGTCCTCGTGGCGCAGCACCGCCATCCGCGCGGTTTCAAGCCGGCTCTCGGCCATCTGGCGGTCGGCCTCTGCCCGCGACAGGGCGCGGCCCAGATCGGCCAGCGCACGGTCGGCCTCGCGCCTCGCCTCGCGGGCGGCACGATCGGCCTCGGTCGCGGCCTGCAGCTCGCGCGACAGCGCCTCATGCGCCTCGGACGCGGTCCCGGCCCGGATCTCGGCCTCGTCCAGATCGCGGCGCAGATCGGCCAGCCGGTTCAGCTGTTGCAACCGGAGCGCCGCGGCGCTGGGCGCATCGGCGGCAGCGGCGCGGAACCCGTCCCAGCGCCAGAGATCGCCCGCCGGGCTGACCAGCCGCTGGCCGGGGCCGAGCGCCGGTTGCAACCGCGCCCCGGTCTCGGCATCGGGCACCAGCCCGATCTGGCCGATCCGGCGGATCAGCGCCTCGGGCACCGCGACATGGGCCGACAGCGGCGCGGTGCCTTCGGGCAGCGGCGGTTCCGACGGGTAGGGCGGCAGCGCGAGCCAGCCCGAAGCCGCGCCGGCTTGCACCACCGGCGCGCGCAGATCGTCGGCCAGCGCCGCGCCCAGCGCCTTTTCATAGCCCTTGTCGACGCCCAGCAGGTCGAGGATCTGGCCGCCCTCGGCGGTGTCGCGCTCGACCAGCCGCGCCAGCGCCGCGACCTCGGCCCTCAGCGCCCCGGCCTCGCCCTCGGCCGAGGATTTCTGCGCCCGCGCCTCGGCCTCGCGGGACTGGATCTCGGCCCGGGCCTCGTCGGTCGCGATCAGTCGCGCCTCGGCCTCTTCGGCCCTGTCCTGGGCCGCGTCCTGCCGGGCGGCGGCCTCGTCCATCGCGGCACGGGCGGCGGCAAGGTTCGCCTCGGCGGCAGTGACGGTCGCGCGCGCCTTGGCGGCCTCGTCCTCGTTGCGTTGCAGCGTGCGGGCCGCGTCCTCGCGCAGGCGCTGGGCCGACTGATGACGCGCGACCAGCCGGGCCATGTCCTCGGTCATCTGGCTTTGCGCCTCTTCGCGGTCGCGCAGGACCTCGGCGGCGGCATGGGCGGCCTCGGCGGCCTCGTCGAGCGCGGCATCATGGCCCTCATGCTCGGCCGACAGTTCGGCGGCCTCGGTCTCGAGCCGTTCCAGCGTCTCCCCCGCGTCGCGGTTCAGCGCTGCCTCGCGCTCGATGTCGCGGGTCATCTGGTCGATCCGGCCAGTCAGGGTCTGGATCGCCTGGCGCGCGCGCTCGTCCTCCTGCACCAGCGCGTCGCGCTGGACGCTCAGGCGCTGCAGCACGGCGGCGGCAATGGCCTCTTCCTCGCGAAGCGCGGGCAGGGCGGTGTCGGCCTCGCTCCGCAGCCGGTCGGCCTCGCGCGCGGCGGTCTCGGCGCGCCCGGCCTCGCGGGTGCGTTCGGTCAGCGCGGCTTCGGCGGCGGCGCGGGCGGTATCGGCCTCCTGCCAGCGGCGGAACAGCAGCGTCCCCTCGGCCCGGCGCAGCTCTTCGGCGATGGCGCGGTAGCGCGCGGCCTGTTTCGCCTGCCGCGCCAGCTGCGCCAGCTGCTGGGCCAGCTGTTCCAGCACGTCGTCGACCCGGGCAAGGTTCTGTTCGGCCGCGTTCAGCCGCAGTTCCGCCTCGTGGCGGCGCTGGTACAGCCCGGCGATCCCGGCCGCGTCCTCGAGGATGCGGCGCCGGGCGCGCGGCTTGGCGTTGATCAGTTCGGAAATCTGGCCCTGCCGCACAAGCGCGGGCGAGGTCGCGCCGGTCGAAGCATCGGCAAACAGCATCTGCACGTCGCGCGCGCGCACATCCTTGCCGTTCAGCTTGTAGGCCGAGCCCGCGTCGCGGGTGATGCGGCGGATCACGTCCAGCATGTCGCTGTCGTTGAAACCCGCGGGCGCCAGCCGGTCGGCATTGTCGATCTGCAGGCTGACCTCGGCGAAGTTGCGCGCCGAGCGGGTCGAGGTGCCCGCGAAGATCACGTCTTCCATGCCGCCGCCGCGCATCGCGGTCGGACGGTTCTCGCCCATCACCCAGCGCAGCGCCTCAAGCAGGTTCGACTTGCCGCAGCCGTTCGGCCCGACGACGCCGGTCAGGCCGTCGGCGATCACCAGATCGGTGGGATCGACGAAGCTCTTGAAGCCGTTCAGCCTGAGCCGGGTGAAACGCAAACGGGGTCTCCTGATTCCGCGTGGTTCTGCGATCCTTCGGGCAAGGCCCGGACCTGTCAAGCGCGGCGCCCTTCATATCGGTGCGATGCCGGGGTTTTCCACAAGATATTGCGCAAACGGGTCCGCGTGCGGTCCCCGCGCCAACTTGCTCTGGTCCCCGGGGTGCCGTGAATACCCCTTTCCGGAGCGCTTGTCCGGTCCTAGAACGGATCCATGCCGGTTTCGCTTGTTTCTCTCACCGATCTTGCGGCGCTCGATTTCGACGAGATCCTCGACGTGCGCTCGCCGGCGGAATATGCCGAGGACCACATTCCCGGCGCGATTTCCCTGCCGGTCCTGTCGAACGAGGAACGCGCGCGGGTCGGCACGATCTACACGAGGCAAAGCCCGTTTCTGGCCCGCAAGATCGGCGCCGCCATCGTCGCGCGGAACGCCGCGATGCATATCGAGACCGCGCTGGCCGACAAGCCCAAAGGGTATCGCCCGCTGGTCTATTGCTGGCGCGGCGGGCAGAGGTCGGGAGCTTTCGCGCTGATCCTCAGCCAGATCGGCTGGCGCGCCGAGACCATCGAGGGCGGCTGGCGCAGCTATCGCCGTCTGGTGCAGGAGGCGCTTTACGGCAGCCCCTGGCCTGCGCCGGTGGTGCTGCTCGACGGCAATACCGGCACCGCCAAGACCGAAATCCTGGGCCTGCTCAGGGCGGCCGGGATGCAGGTGCTGGATCTGGAGGGGCTCGCCAACCATCGCGGCTCGCTCTTCGGGGCGATGCCGGGCGGGCAACCCGCGCAGAAGGGGTTCGAGACGGCGCTGGCGACGGCCCGCGCCGCGCTCGATCCGCTGCGCCCCGTGGTGATCGAGGCGGAATCGAGCAGGATCGGCCATCTCAACCTGCCCCGGGGATTGTGGGAGGCGATGAAGGCCGCGCCCCGGCTGGAACTGTCGGTGCCGCTGGCGGCGCGCGCGGCCTATCTGGCGCGGCGCTATCGCGATGTGACCGACGATCCGGCGCGGCTTCTGGCCACCATCGACGGGCTGGCGCCCCAGCATCCGCGCGCCCGGATCGAGGCCTGGCGCGCGCTGGCCGCCGAGGGCGCGTTCGAGGCATTGGCGGCCGGGCTGATGGCCGACCATTACGACCCGCGCTATGGCCGCCAGCGGGCGCGGTTCGAGGACAGGCCGACCCGCCGCGTGACGCTGGACGGGCTCGATCCGGGCGCGCTGGCGTCGTCGCTGCCCGGGCTGATGGCCGAAATCGATGCGCTGGCGCGGCTTTAGGCGTCAGGCTCCCGGCAGGTCGTGGAACTGCGCCATGAACCTGCGGTCGATGCGGTCCTTCCAGCGCCAGACCCAGCGTCCCTCGATCCTGAGGGGCAGGCGGTCGGCGGCCGCGCGTTTCTCGCCCATCGAGATGAGTTTCAGATAGTCCTTTTGCGGGCGATAGGCGCTCAGCGGCCGCCCCGTCAGCGCGGCGATCAGGTTTTCGCGCAGCACCGGCGCCTCGCGCACCGCGAAGACGCCGGCCTTGGGCCGGGGCGCGTGGGACAGATGCGCGCAGTCGCCGACCGCGAAAACGGCCGGGTCCGAAACCGCGCGCAGGGTCTCGTCGACCGTCACGAAGCCGTCGGTCAGGTGCAGCCCGGTGCCCGCCAGCCAGCCCTGCGGGCGCGTGCCCGCCGCGCCGATCACCAGGGCGGCCGGGATCGTCTCGCCGCTGTCCAGCACCACGCCCGCAGCCTCGATCCGGGCGATCCGGACGCCGGTGCGCAGGGCAATCCCCAGTCGCGCGATCCGGTCGGTCAGCGCCGCGCGCGCGCCCTTTCGCACGTCGCGCAGGATCTCGCGGCCCGCGTCCAGCAGCGCGATCTCGGGGGCGCACCCGGCCCGGGCCAGCCGGTGCTGCGCGGCCATCGCCAGTTCGACCCCGGCGACGCCCGCGCCGATCACGGCGATGCGGGGCGCGGCCCGGCCGCTGGCGGCCTCGGTGGCGAAGGTCTGCCACCGTGCGGCGAAGGCGGTCAGCGGCTTGGCGGGCACCGCATGGGCGGCAAATCCCGGCAGGCCGGGCAGGTCCGAGGCGATGCCGATATCGAGCGAGGCGATGTCATAGGGGATCGGCGCCTGCCCCGCGACATGGACCCGCCGCGCCGCCCGGTCGAGCCCTTCGGCGCGGCCCCGGATCAGCCTGGCGCCCGCCGCGCGCGCCAGCCGCGCAAGGTCGATCTGCAACTGGTCGAGCCGGTAATGGCCCGCGACGAAGCCCGGCAACATGCCTGAATAGGCCGCCCTCGGCTCGGGGTCGATCAGCGTCAGCCGGAGGCCCGTCGCCGGGCGGTCCGCCAGCGCGCGCAGCACCAGCGCATGGGTGTGGCCGCCGCCGATCAGGACGAGATGCGGGTTCATTCCCTAGTAGCCTGTCATTTCCAGATACCCCGCGCCCGGATGGCTGCCGGTCGCGGTGACGGGCCCTTCCCAATAGGGCACGCGGGTGTCGTTCCAGGCCTGCGGCTGCAGCGCGGCAATCGCGATGTCCAGATCGCGGGCGGGCAGGCGGACGCGCCACGCGGTCGGGATCTCGCGCCCCGCAACGCGGGTGGTGGCGCCGGGGATCATCTCGACCCCGCCCGGGGGCAGTGGCGTGGGCGTGCCGTCCGGGGCGATCCAGGTGCCCGTGCTGTAGTCGCCCTGCGCGCTCCTGAGCCGGAAGACCATCAGCCTGGCGCCGCCGTCGAGATGCAGCGACAGCCAGTCCCAGCCGGTCTGATCCCCGGCCAGCGGCTGGCTGGACCATTCCCGGTCGAGCCAGGCCTGGCCTTCCACCGCCACGCTATGATCGGGAAAGACCAGCGTTCCCTTGGCCTTGTAGAAGGGCTGCGAATAGTAATGGCTGGCCTGCCCGTCCTTGGACTTGACCGAATAGCCCTGCTCGCCCTGCAGGACCAGCGGTCCGGTGGCCACGAGCGCGAGGTCATAGGCGAAGTCGGTGCCGGTCGCGGTGAGGCTGAGCGCGGAAAGCGGATCGGCGCCGGGGGCGGCGGTGCTGGCCATCTGCCAGTCGTCGATCTGGGCCCGGAACGGGGCGAGCGTGACGCCTGCCTGCCCGATCCCGCCGCGTGCCAGCCGTTCGGCGGTGCGGTGGCCCCGGGCCGAGGTCAGGGCGGCATGGGCCATCCAGGCGGTCCGGGTCTGCCAGCCTTGCCCCGGATCGCCCGGTTCCAGCGCATTGCGGAAAAGCGTCCACTGGATGCCGTAATCCTGCCCGTCCGCGCCCTTGAGGTTTGCGGTCACATACCACCATTCGATCCGGAACCCGGGATGGGCGCCGTGATCGACAGGGAACTGCAGCCGGGTGTCGCGGCTGGGCAGCGCGAAGCCGTCCTCGGATGTGCCGAGCCCGGCAAAGCCCTGGGCGAGGGCGGGCAGCGGCAGCAGCAGCGCAAGGAAAAGGGCCTTAACGTTCATCGGCGAAGACCTTCAGCAGATGGACCGGCGCGAGGCGCGACAGCCGCCAGGCGGGCCAGGCGGCGGCCAGCGCCGCCGCGACCAGCGCCAGCGCCCCGAGCCACAGCCAGTCCTTCGGGAACAGATGCATGGGCAGGCGCCAGCCGAAAGCCTCGACATTGATGACGGCCAGCAGCACCCAGGCCAGCAAGAGCCCCACCGGCACCGCCAGCACCATGGTCAGCGCGGCCAGCAAGAGCGCGCGCAACAGTTCGAGCCGCGCCAGCCGCCCCCGGGTCAGCCCCAGCGCCCAGACCGGGGCCAGCTGCGGCAGCCGCATGGTGGACAGCGTCAGCAGGCTCATGAACATGGCAAAGCCAGCGACGCCCATGGTCAGCACGTTCAGCGCGGCGGTGACGGCGAAGGTCCGTTCGAACACCATCAGCGAGATCGTCTTGACCTCCTGCTGCGAGATCATGTGGTCCTGCGGCAGGCGGAATGCGTCCTCGATGGCGTCGCGCAGCGCGGGCACCTTGGCCGGGTCGGTGCGGATCGCATAGCGCAGCCGGTCGATATCGGGATAAAGCGCGACCAGATCGGCGACGCCGACAATGACCTGACCCCTGGTGTTGCCGTAATCGGCATAGACCCCCACCAAAGGTCGTGTCGCGCCCCCCGGCAGCGGCACCGGATCGCCCAGATGCAGGCCCGCCCGGCGCCAGAGCTGTTCGTTGACGATGGCGCCCTCGCCGCGGGCCAGGGTCTGCCAGACGGTCTGGTCGCCCAACAGCATCGGCCAGTGATCGGGGTAGGTGCGGTGATCGGCGACGCCATAGACCTCGCCGGGGCGGCCGAGGATGGTGCCGTCGATCTTCCAGATCGGCAGCAGCGCATCGCTGCGGGGGGCGAGCCAGTCGGCCAGCCGCCGGGCCTCGTCCTCGGTGCGGGCGGTGACGTAAAGCTCGGACGGCAGGCGCTGATCGAGCCAGGCGGTGAAGGCCAGCCGGAAGCTCGACACCATGGTGCCGACCCCGATATTGGCCGAAAGCGCCAGCAGCAGCGCCATCAGTGCCAGCGACAGGCCCGGCAATTGCTGGCGGGTGTCGGCCCAGAACCACTGCGCGATGACGCCCTTGGACAGCCGCTCGCCGAGGGCCAGTGCCATGGCCAGCGCTCCGGGCAGCACCAGCGCCGCCGACAGCAGCAGCGCACCCAGCAGAACGAAGCCAGCGACCAGCCCCTCGCCCCACAGCGCGGCGGCCAGGGCGATCAGTGCCAGAAGTCCCGCCAGCCCGGTCTGCCAGCCAAGGCTGCGGGCCGAGGCGCGGGTCCAGGCGCGGGGCTGGGCCGGGGCCAGCACCGGCATCCGCGCCAGGCGCCACAGGCTTTGCGCGGCCGCCGCGCCCGCGCCCGCCAGCGCCATGCCCAGCCCCGCCAGCGCCCATTCCGGGCGCAGCGACAGGCCGCCCGAGACGGTCGCGCCGTAAAGACCGCGCAACGTCGCCGCCACGTTCGGCAACAGCCCCGCCGCGATGACATAGCCAAGCGCGATGCCTGCGATCCCGGCCACGAGGGCGAACCCCATGATCTCGGCCGCCAGAAGGCCCACGAGGGTTCGCAGCGGCAGCCCGAGCGCGCGCAGCGTGCGGAAGATCGGGCGGCGCTGTTCGAAGGCGAGCCCGATGGCGGAATGCACGATGAACAGCCCCACCGCGAAGGACAGGAAGCCGAAGGCGGTCAGGTTCAGATGAAAGCTGCCGGTCAGCGCGCCCATGTCGGCCTGCTCGACCGGGGTCTGGCGGACGAGAGCCGGCGCGACCTCTGAAAGGGGCCGCTGGCGCAGCGGCTGGTCGGGCGCGACCAGCAGGCGGGTGATCTGGCCCTCGGCGCGCAGCAGGCGCTGGGCCACGCCGATATCGACAAAGAGGATGCCGGGCGCCATGCCCTCGGCCGCAACCAGCGGCGGCAGGCCCTCGGCGCCGATCCGGGTCAGTTCGTCGACTGTCTGGGGGGCGGCGAAGGCCAGTCCCTCGGCCGAGAGGAAATCCGTCGCGCGGTCCTGTCCGGTGACGGCGTCGGGCAGGCTTCCGCTGGGCAGGGTGAAGGGATCGACCCCGAGAATGCGCACCGGCACGCCGCGATGGGACCAGCGGCCTTCCAGCACCGGCGAGACCAGCCAGCCCGCGTGGCGCAGGTCCAGAAACACCTTCTGGTCGAAATCCTGACCGTTGCCCGCGGCGAGGCTGTCCAGCCGGTCCTGCGACAGCACCGCCGCCGCCCGGTCATAGCTTTGCCGCGCCTCGGCATTGATCGCCTGCACCCCCGACCAGAGCGCGGTGGCCAGCGCGAGCCCGAGGAAAAGGCCCGCCAGTTGCAGCGGATGGCGCCGCCAATGCGACAGAAGCGTGGTGAAGGCTGCGCGGATCATGCCGCGAGCCGCCCGCCCGCAAGATGCACCCGGCGGCCGAGCCTTGCCGCGAGCCGGGGCGAATGGGTCACCATCAGAAGTCCCGCGCCCGCCTCGGTCCCCAGCTCCAGCATCAGGTCCATGACCGCGTCGCCGGTGGCCTCGTCGAGATTGCCGGTGGGCTCGTCGGCCAGCAACAGCGCGGGCCGGATCGCCAGTGCCCGGCCGATGGCCACGCGCTGCTGCTGGCCGCCCGAAAGCTGTTCGGGATAGCGCGACATCAGCGCCGACAGCCCCAGCCGGTCGGCCAGCGCCGCGATCCAGTCCGGGTCGTGGCGTCCCGCAAGCCGGGCCTGGAAGGCGAGGTTCGCGGCCACGTCGAGCGAGGGGATCAGGTTGAACTGCTGGAAGACCAGCCCCACCGTCTGGCGCCGGAGTGCCGAAAGACGCGGGTCGGGGGCGTCGGTCAGGTCCTGCCCCGCGACCTCGATCCGGCCGCTATCGGCGCGGTCGAGCCCGGCGCACAGGTGCAGAAGCGTGCTTTTGCCGGACCCGGATTCGCCGGTCAGCGCGACCGTCTCGCCGGGGCCTATCGCCAGATCGACGCCGCGCAGCACCTCGACCCGGGTGCCGCCGGTCTCGTAGGCCTTGCCGACGCCGGTAAGTGACAAGATCATGGGCCGCCTCCCGTCTGCTGCGCCTATCTAGCGCGACCGGCGGCCGGGCACACCCCCGTCGGGGCCGGCGGGGTGCCGCACCTGCGGTCTAGTCGAAAACGGTGCCGGGCCGGATGCCGAACCTCTTGAACAGCATCGCGGCCGGGCAGAAGCCGGTGACCGAGGCCTGCATCATGTTCAGCCCGACAAAGGCGGTCAGCAGATACCACCACGGCGAGGCCCAGGTGCCGAGGGCAAGCGACAGAAGGATCATGAGGCCCGCGAACATCATCACGGCGCGGTCGAGTGTCATTGGCTGGTCTCCCGGATTGGGCCGGAGCCGTTTCGGCCCGGACAGGGAAAGAATACTCTCGCCGGCAAACAAATTCAATAATTAGAATGTGAATTCGACGACCTCAGGCGGGGATTGATCCGGCAGCGGCCGTTTGATAGGGGTACCCCCTATACCTATAAGGACGATCCGATGTCGCATCTTTCCGAGGACAAGCCCAAATTGCTGGCGCGGGTGCGCCGCTTGAAAGGGCAGATCGAGGCCATCGAGCGGGCCATCGAGGCCGAGAAGGACTGCGGCGCGATCCTGCAGCTGGTGGCCTCGGTCCGGGGCGCCACGGCAGGGCTGACCCAGGAACTGATCGAGGACCATCTTCGCCACCATGTCATCCTGATCGAGGACGAGACCGACCGCGAAAAGGGCGGCGCAGAGCTTGCCTCGGTCCTGCGCACCTATCTGAAATAGGCCAGATCATGCACGATCATCCGCACGACCATCACCACGATCACGATCACCATCATGGGCACGGCCACGCTCACGACTCGGACGCCGGTCTTTGCCATCCGCGCGGTCCGGGCGGGCCGGATCACGTGTTCCTCGGCGCCGACCATGACCGGAATGCCCGGCGCACCTGGCTGGTGATCGGCATCACCGCGACGATGATGGTGATCGAGATCGCGGCGGGCGCGGTCTTCGGGTCGATGGCGCTGCTGGCCGATGGCTGGCACATGGCGACCCATGCCGCGGCGCTGTCGATTGCGGCAGTGTCCTACATGATCGCGCGCCGTCACGCCCATGACCCGCGCTTCACCTTCGGCACCGGCAAGCTGGGCGATCTGGCGGCCTTCGGCAGCGCTGTGGTGCTGGGCGTCGTCGCGCTGCTGATCGGCTGGGAAAGTCTGATGCGGCTGGTGAACCCGGTCGGCATTCATTTCGGCGAGGCCATCGCCGTTGCCGTGATCGGGCTGGCGGTCAATGTGGGCAGCGCGGTGCTGCTGCATCAGGGTCCGCACGATCATGGGCACGGCCACAGCCATGGGCACGACCATGCCCATGAGGTCGATCACAACCTGCGCGCGGCCTATCTGCATGTGCTGGCCGATGCGCTGACCTCGGTGCTGGCCATCGTGGCTCTGGTTGCGGGGCGGGCCTTCGGCTGGGTCTGGCTCGACCCGATCATCGGCATGCTGGGGGCGATCCTGATCGCGCGCTGGTCCTACGGGCTGATGCGCGATGCGGGCGGGGTGCTGGTCGATTTCGTGCCGAGCTCCGAGATCCTGCCCGAGCGGATTCGCGCCGCCATCGAAACCGACGGCGCCCGGGTGGTCGACCTGCATGTCTGGCAGCTTGGCCCGGGGCACCGCGCGGCCATCGTGGCAATTGCCGATGACGCCCCACGTCCGGCCTCGGACTATCGCAAGCGGCTGGCCCATCTGCCGCGCCTGTCGCATGTGACCATCGAGGTCGAGACGGCCTGAGCCGCCTCGGCCCCGCTCAGAACGGGAAGAACACAGGGATCACCCCGACTGCCACGACCGCGAAGAGGATGTTCAGCGGCAACCCCACCTTCAGGAAGTCGCGGAAGCGGTAGCCGCCCGCGCCATAGACGAAGGTGTTGGTCTGATAGCCGATGGGGGTGGCGAAACTGGCCGAGGCCGCGAACATCACCGCCATGATGAAGGGCCGCGGATCGACGCCCAGCTGGGTTGCAAGCCCGATCACGATGGGTCCGACCAGCACGGCAACGGCGTTGTTGCTGATCATCTCGGTCAGGGCGCTGGTCAGCACATAGACGGCCGCCAGGATCGCCAGCGGCCCGAATCCGCCCATCAAGCCCACGACCCAATCGACGATCAGCTTGGCGGCGCCGGTCTCTTCCATCCCCTGGCTCAGTCCCAGCATGCCGAAGATCAGGAACAGGATGCGCCAGTCGATGGCGCTGAACGCCTCTTCGGGATCGACGCAGCGGGTCAGCATCACGACGACCGCGCCGATCACCGCAAGCCCGGCGATGGGCATCACCTCGAAAGCTGCCAGCCCGACGACAGCCGCCATCGTGGCGATGGCGATGGGCGCCCTGGCGCGCCGCATCGGCCGTTCGGAGGGGGCCGAGAGGTTGATCACCCCGCCATCCTCGACCAGCCGGCGCAACCCTTCTGGCGGGCCCTCCAGCAGCAGCGTGTCGGCGAATTGCAGGCGGATGTCGTCGATCCGGTCCGACAGGTTCCGGTCGGCGCGATGCACCGCCATCACATAGACGCCATAGCGCCGCCGCAGCCGCACTTCGGCCAGCGAACGCCCGCGCAGGGTCGAATTCGGGCCGATGCTGGCCTCGAGCGTGACGGTCTGGTCGGCGGTCACCGGCTCGACCCCCCGGTCCGACAGGTCGCGGAACGCCACCTGGCCATTTTCCTTCAGCCCGAGGATCTCGCCGGTTCCGGTCTTCAGGACCAGCCGGTCGCCGGGCTCCAGGATCAGGCCGTCAAGGCTGCGCCGCATCGAGACCTCGCCCCGGATCACGTCGAGGATACGGGTCTCGGCGGTATTGAACGGCAGCTCGTCGAGCCGCTTGCCGACATAGCGCGAGCCGGCCGGGATCAGCAGCCGGGCCAGGAACCGGCGCCGGGTCTCGCGCCCCATCAGATGCGCCAGCGACTGCCGGTCGGGCAGCAGGAAGCGCCCGGCGAAGGTCATGTAGGCCATGCCGACCAGCACGAAGACGAGCCCGGGCAGGGTCATCTCGAACATCGATATCGGCGGCTGGCCCGCGTCGCGGGCAACGCCGCTCATCAGGATGTTGGTCGAGGTGCCGACAAGGGTCAGGGTGCCGCCGAAGATCGCCGCGAAGGACAGCGGCATCAGCAGCCGCGACGGCGAGACGCCGACGCTGGAGGCGACCGAGATCATCACCGGCGCCAGCAGGATCACCACGGGCGTGTTGTTCATGAAGGCCGAGGCCAGCACCGTCACGGTCATCGTGATCAGAAGCGCGCGCAGGTAGGACCCCCCGGCCCGCGCGGTCATGAACTCGCCCAGCGCGGCCAGCACGCCGGTGCGTTCCAGGGCGGCCGAGATGATGAACATCATCGCAATGGTGATCGGCGCACTGGACCCGAACACCGTCAGAAAGTCGCCGGTCTGGATGATTCCGGTGGCCAGAAGCGCCGCCGAGGCCGCCAGCGCGGTCACCTCGGGCGGGTATATCTCCTTTACGAAACTGAGAAAGACGATGACGAGCAGGGCAAGAACCAGGATCTGGTCAAGCGACATCCGGAGGAACCTTCCGATGGGCGCATCTATTTATTGAAAATACGATAGGCGAAATCGGGTTTTTGCGGAAGCGGTTCGTTTGATGACGCGGAGGATGAGACGGCGAATTTTCCGGCAAGGCTCTTCCCATGCGGCCCGCTCCTGCCTATAGTGTGACCGAACGGTCGATCAATTTGCGGAAGCGAGTCGGCCGGGGGACAGACGTCTGGGAGGACCGAATGGCCGAAGCCTTCATCTGCGATGCGCTGCGCACGCCCGTCGGGCGCTATGGCGGAGCGTTGTCGGGACTGCGCGCCGACGATCTGGCGGCGGTGCCGATCGCGGCGCTGATGGCGCGGCATCCCGATGTCGACTGGGCCTCGGTCGAGGATGTGATCCTCGGCTGTGCCAACCAGGCGGGCGAGGACAACCGCAATGTGGCGCGGATGGCGGCACTTCTGGCCGGGTTGCCGGTCGAGGTGCCGGGCACCACCGTCAACCGGCTCTGCGGGTCCGGGATGGATGCGGTCGGGCTTGCGGCGCGGACGATCCGCGCGGGCGATGCCGATCTGATGATCGCGGGCGGGGTCGAAAGCATGAGCCGCGCGCCCTTCGTGATGGCCAAGGCCGACACCGCCTTCTCGCGCCGGGCCGAGATCCACGACACCACCATCGGCTGGCGCTTCGTCAACCCGCGCATGGCGGCGGCGCATGGCACCCATTCCATGCCCGAGACCGCCGACAACGTGGCCGCCGACTTCGCCATCTCGCGTGAGGATCAGGACCGTTTCGCCGCCGAAAGCCAGGCGCGCTGGGCCGCGGCCCAGGCGGCGGGCGTCTTCGCCGGGGAAATCGTGCCGGTCGAGCTGCCGCAGCGCAAGGGGCCGCCGCTGCGGGTCGAGATCGACGAACATCCGCGCCCCGGCACCAGCGCCGAAAAGCTCGCGGGGCTGAAAGGGGTCAACGGACCCGGGCTGACGGTCACCGCGGGCAATGCCTCGGGCGTCAATGACGGCGCCGCCGCGCTGATCGTCGCGTCAGAGGCCGCGGCCGTGGCGCAGGGCCTTGCCCCCCGGGCGCGCATCGTCGCCATGGCCGCGGCCGGTGTGCCGCCCCGGATCATGGGCATGGGCCCGGTGCCCGCGACCCGCCGCGTTCTGGAAAAGGCGGGGCTTTCCCTTGCGCAGATGGATGTGATCGAGCTGAACGAAGCCTTCGCCGCGCAGGCGCTGGCGGTGCTGCGCGCGCTGGGCCTGCCGGACGACGCGCCCCATGTGAACCCCAATGGCGGGGCCATCGCCATCGGCCACCCGCTGGGCATGAGCGGTGCGCGGCTGGTGGCGACCGCGGCCAACCAGCTGGCGCGCAGCGGCGGACGTTACGCGCTTTGCACGATGTGCGTTGGTGTGGGCCAGGGCATTGCCCTTATCCTCGAACGCGTCTGATCAGGGAGGACTGCGACGATGTATGCACAGATGGTGACATCCGAAGGCGGCAAGGCCCGGGACGAGATGACCCCCGAGGAACGCGCCTTTCAGGACCGGATCGACCGGGGCGAGCGGATCGAGCCCAAGGACTGGATGCCCGAGGGCTATCGCAAGACGCTGATCCGCCAGATCGGCCAGCACGCCCATTCCGAGGTGGTGGGCCAGCTGCCCGAGGGCAACTGGATCACCCGCGCGCCGACGCTGGAACGCAAGCAGATCCTGCTGGCCAAGGTGCAGGACGAGGCCGGGCACGGGCTTTACCTTTATTCCGCCGCTGAGACGCTGGGGGTCAGCCGGGACGAGCTGACCGGGATGCTTCTGGCCGGGAAGATGAAATATTCCTCGATCTTCAACTATCCGACGCTGACCTGGGCCGATATCGGCGCGGTCGGCTGGCTGGTCGACGGCGCCGCGATCATGAACCAGGTGCCGCTGCAGCGCACCTCCTACGGGCCCTATGCCCGGGCCATGGTGCGGATCTGCAAGGAAGAGAGCTTTCACCAGCGCCAAGGCTATTCGATCATGATGACGATGGCGCGGGGCACGCCCGACCAGAAGGCGATGGCGCAGGATGCGCTGAACCGGTTCTGGTATCCCTCGCTGATGATGTTCGGCCCCTCGGACAAGGACTCGGTCCATTCCGCGCAGTCGATGGCCTGGAAGATCAAGATCAACACCAATGACGAGCTGCGCCAGAAATTCGTCGACCAGACCGTGCCGCAGGCCCGGTTTCTCGGGCTCGAGATCCCCGATCCGGGGCTCGCCTGGAACGAGGAGAAGGGCGGTCACGACTTTTCGCAGCCCGACTGGTCCGAATTCTACGAGGTGCTGAAGGGTAACGGCCCCTGCAATGCCGAACGGATGGAGGCGCGGATCGAGGCCTGGGAGGACGGCGCCTGGGTCCGCGAGGGGCTGATGGCCCATGCCGAAAAGCGCGCTGCCGCCCACGCGGCCGAGTAACCGTTTTCAAGGGAGGAGAACATGTCCAGCGAATGGCCCCTCTGGGAGGTCTTCATCCGCGGTCAGCACGGGCTGAACCACCGCCATGTCGGCAGCCTGCATGCGCCGAGCGCCGAAATGGCGATCCAGAACGCCCGCGACGTCTATACCCGGCGCAACGAGGGCGTGTCGATCTGGGTGGTGCGCTCGAACGACATCGCCGCCTCGGCGCCCTCGGACAAGGGGCCGCTGTTCGAGCCCTCGAACGCCAAGGTCTACCGGCACCCGACCTTCTTCGATATCCCCGACGATGTGGGGCATATGTGATGCCCGCGTTGCCAGAGACGACGATACCGGCCGATGCGGTTCTGTTCGAAACGTTGCTGCGGGTCGGGGACAGTGCGCTGATCCTCGGTCACCGGGTGTCCGAATGGTGCGGCCATGCGCCGACGCTGGAAGAGGACATCGCGCTGGCCAATGTCGCGCTCGACCTGATCGGGCAGGCGACGCTGTGGCTGGGGCTTGCCGCCGAGATCGAGGGCGCGGGGCGCGACGCCGATGCGCTGGCCTTCCGCCGCGACGCGGGCGGGTTTCGGAACCTGTTGCTGGCCGAACAACCTAACCGCGACTTCGCCGTCACCGTGATGCGCCAGTTCCTGTTCGATGCCTGGCATGCCGAAATGCTGGCCGGGCTTGCGGTGTCAACCGACCCGCGCGTGGCCGAGATTGCCGCCAAGGCGCAGAAAGAGGTGGCCTATCACCTCGAGCGGTCCGAAACGCTGGTGATCGGGCTGGGCGACGGCACGCCCGAAAGCCATGCCCGGATGCAGGCCGCGCTGACCCGGCTCTGGCCCTTCACCGGCGAGCCGTTCCGGGGTGACGCGACCGATGCCGCCGCCGCGGAGGCCGGGATCGCGCCCGATCCGGCGGCGCTGGAACCGGGCTGGTCGGCGCGGGTCGAGGCGGTGCTGGCCGAGGCGACGCTGACCCTGCCCGACACGGCGCGCTTTCGCAGCGGCGGGCGCAGCGGCGTGCATGGCGAGGCGCTGGGCCTTCTGCTGGCCGAGATGCAGTTCCTGCAACGGGCCTATCCCGATGCCCGCTGGTGACACCGTGGACCGGCCCGCGACCGACCGGGTCTGGGCGTGGCTGGCCGAGCTGCCGGACCCCGAGATCCCGGTCATCAGCCTGACCGATCTGGGCATCGTGCGCGACGTTGCCTGGCAGGGCGATACGCTGGTGGTGACGGTCACGCCGACCTATTCGGGCTGCCCCGCGACCGGGATCATCAGTCTCGACATCGAACGCGCCCTGCGGGAGCGCGGCATCGGCAAGCTGCGGATCGACCGGCAGCTGTCGCCGCCCTGGACGTCGGACTGGCTGGGCCCCGAGGCGCGCGAAAAGCTCAGGGCCTTCGGCATCGCGCCGCCGGTGCCGGGCAGCGCCGCAACGCCGGGGGCCGCCCGCGCGCGCAGCCTTGCGGAGGGGCTTTCCGTCGCCTGCCCGCGCTGCGGCTCGGACCGGACCGAACGGCTGAGCCAGTTCGGCTCGACCCCCTGCAAGGCCGCCTGGCGCTGCCGCGACTGCCTTGAACCCTTCGACTATTTCAAATGTATCTGAGAGGGGCGGCCATGGCCCGTTTTCACCCGCTGACCGTTACCGATATCCGCCGCGACACCCGCGATGCCGTGGTCCTGACGCTGGACCCGGCCGAGGCCGACCGCGCCGCCTTTGCCTTCACCCAGGGCCAGTACCTGACCTTCCGCCGGGCCTTCGACGGGGAAGAGCTGCGTCGCTGCTATTCGATCTGTTCGGGGCTCGACGACGGCTGCCTCAGGGTCGGGATCAAGCGGGTCGCGGGCGGCGCCTTCTCGACCTGGGCGAACGAGGCGCTGAAACCCGGCGACGTGCTTGAGGCGATGCCGCCGATGGGCAAGTTCCACGCGCCGCTCGACCCGACTGCCGCGCGCCATTACCTGGCCTTCGCCGCCGGATCGGGCATCACGCCGGTTCTGTCGATCCTTCGCACCGTGCTGAGCCGCGAGCCGGGCGCGCGGGTCACGCTGGTCTATGCCAACCGGCAGGTCAGCTCGATCATGTTCCGCGAAGAGCTGGAGGATCTGAAGAACACCCATCTCGGGCGGCTCGCGGTGATCCATGTGCTGGGCTCCGAGACCCAGGAGATCGACCTGTTCACCGGCCGGATCGATGCGCAGAAGATCGACCGGCTGTTCGCCGGCTGGATCGACGCGGCCTCGGTCGATCTGGCCTTCATCTGCGGCCCGCAGGCGATGATGCTGACGGTGGCCGACGGGCTGCGCCGCCACGGTCTGACCGACGACCGGATCAGGTTCGAGCTGTTCCTGTCGACCCAGCCCGGCCGCGCCCGGCGCCGGGCGGTCTCGGTCGTGCAGGCCGACAGCGCCAATGCGACCGAGACCAGCGTCACGCTGGACGGCACCACCCGCAGCTTCCGCATGCCGAAAACCGGGCAAAGCCTGCTGGAGGCCGCCATCGCCGCCGATCTCGACGCGCCGTTTTCCTGCAAGGCCGGGGTCTGTTCGACCTGCCGGGCCAAGGTTCTGGAGGGCGAGGTCGAGATGCTGACCAACCATGCGCTGGAAGATTACGAGGTCCGCGCGGGCTATGTGCTCACCTGCCAGTGCTACCCGCTGAGCGACCGTCTGGTGGTCAGCTATGACGAGTGAGGACGCCATGACCGAAATCAGCCTCGACGACTACCTCGCCCGGGGCGGCAAGCTGACCGCGCCGACCAACGTGCCCGCGCGCTATCGGGGCGAGCTGTTGCGGCTGATGTCGTCCTTCGTCGACAGCGAACTGGCGGGCTCGGCGGGCTTTGCCGATGCGATCAACCGGGCGCCCGGCATCAGGGAACGGATCGCGGCCAGCCGGATCGTTCTGGAAAAGGCCGATCATGCCGAACGGGTGCTGGACCTGATGACCGCCTTCGGCACCGACAAGACCCGCTACGAGCAGGCCCATGACTGGGCCGCGCGCGGTCCCCGCGAGGCCCAGATCGGCGCGCACCGGCAGGGCGCCGACATGCGCCTGTCGGTCTTTCATTATCCGCTGCAAGGCTGGGTCGACGCGGTCGCGATGAACGTGCTGATGGGGCTTGCGACCGGGGTGCAGCTGGCCGAACTGGCCCGCGCCTCGTACACGCCCTTCGCCGAGGCGATCCGCGAGATCGCCCCGCGCGAGGCCCGCCATGCCGAGCTTGGCCTTGAGGGGCTGGCGAAACTTGTGGCCGGTCCCGCCGGCCGGGCCGAGGCGCAAGACGCCATCGCCTACTGGATGCCGCGCGTCGCCGCCACCTTCGGGCGGGCGGACTCGCCCCGGTTCGAGACCTTGCGGCGGATGGGGCTGAGACACCGGACGAACGAGGCGCTGCTGGCCGAGTGGCGGGCGCTGGCCGAGGCGGAGCTGTCCCGCCTGAACCTGAACTGACGAAGGAGCACCCCATGGACGGATCGGCGACCATTCCCCGCCGCCTCGAAAGCTATCTCTCGGGCCATTGGCAAGCGGGGGCGGGCGAGGGCGCGACCCTTCTCGACGCCGCAACCGGCCGTCCGGTGGCGCGGATCGGGTCCGAGGGGCTCGATTTCGGCGCGGCGCTGGACTGGGGGCGGCGGACGGGCGGTGCCGCGCTGCGGGCGATGACGATCCACGAACGGGCGCTGATGCTGAAGGCGCTGGGCCTTCGGCTGATGGAGCTGAAGGAAGAATTCTACGCCGAAAGCCTGCATACCGGCGCCACCCGCGCCGATGGCTGGATCGACATCGAGGGCGGCATCGGCACGCTGCTGACGCTGGCCTCGAAGGCGCGGCGCGAGCTGCCCAATACCCGGGTGCTGACCGAAGGCCCGGTCGAGCCGCTGTCGCGCGACGGCAGCTTTGCGGGCCAGCACATCCTGACCCCGCTGACCGGTATCTCGATCCATATCAACGCCTACAACTTCCCGGTCTGGGGGATGCTGGAAAAGATCGCGCCCTCGCTGATCGCGGGCGTGCCCTGCCTCGTGAAACCCGCCAGCCAGACCGCCTACCTGACCGAACTGGTGGTGCGCCGGATCGTCGAGACCGGGATCCTGCCCGCGGGCGCGCTGCAGCTTGTCGCGGGCTCGGCCGGGGATCTTCTGGACCATGTGACCGGCCAGGATGCGGTGACCTTCACCGGTTCGGCCGCGACCGGGCAGATGCTGAAGCGCCATCCCGCGCTGGTGGCGCAGGCGACCCGATTCACGATGGAGGCCGACAGCCTCAACGCCTCGGTGCTGGGTGCCGATGCGGTGCCGGGCACGCCGGAATTCGACCTTTTTGTCCGCGAGGTGGCGCGCGAGATGACCGCCAAGGCCGGGCAGAAATGCACCGCCATCCGCCGCGTCCTGGTGCCCGCGGGGCTGGAAGACGCGGTGATCGAGGGGCTGGCCGCGCGCTTTGCCAGGACGCCGGTCGGGCTTCCGGGCGATGCCGAGGTGCGGATGGGGCCGCTGGCCAGCCTCGATCAGCGCGCCGAGGTGCGCGCGCGCATCGCCGAACTGGCCGCCGAGGCCAGAATCGTCTGCGGCGACGCGGAGGCGGTTTCGGTCGTCTCGGGCGATGCCGGGGCCGGGGCCTTCCTCAACCCGGTGCTGCTGCATTGCGCCGACCCGTTCGCGGCCAAGGCCGTCCACGATGTCGAGGCCTTCGGGCCGGTGGCCACCCTGATGCCCTATGGCGATGCCGCCGAGGCGGTGGCGCTGGCGCGGCGCGGCAAGGGATCGCTGGTCGCCTCGGTCTTCACCGACGACCCGGATCTTGCCGCCGAGATGGTGATCGGCATGGCGCCGTTCCACGGCCGGGTGATGATCGGCAACCGGGCCTCGGCCAAAAGCTCGACCGGGCATGGCTCGCCGCTGGCGCCGCTGGTCCATGGCGGGCCGGGCCGGGCCGGCGGTGGCGAGGAGCTGGGCGGCATGCGTGCGGTCCGGCATTACATGCAGCGGACGGCGGTGCAGGGCGCGCCACGGCTTCTGTCTGCCGTCACCGGCCGCTGGATCGAGGGCGCCGCCGCGCGAACCGGGGCGCATCCGTTCCGCAAGTCGCTGGCCGAACTGCAGATCGGCGATCGGGTCACGACCGCGTCCCGCGAGGTCACGAAGGCCGACGTCGAGCATTTCGCCGAGTTCACCGGCGACACCTTCTACGCCCATATGGACAGCGAGGCCGCCCGCGCGAACCCGTTCTTCGAGGATCGCGTCGCCCATGGCTATCTGATCGCCTCCTTCGCGGCGGGGCTTTTCGTCGACCCCGCGCCGGGGCCGGTCCTGGCCAATTACGGGGTCGACAACCTGCGGTTCCTGACGCCGGTCTATTTCGGCGACAGCCTGAGCGTCTGTCTGACCTGCAAGGAGATCAACCCGCGCGAGACCGCCGAGTATGGCGAGGTCCGCTGGGATTGTCGGGTGACGAACCAGAAGGACGAAACGGTCGCGCTTTACGATGTCCTGACGCTGGTCGCGAACACCTGGCCGCAGGCGGGGGAATGAGGCAGGGGTCGATATTCGAGGTCAAAGAGGGTCATCGAGGCCCTTTGGCACGGTCGAACGTTCGGCCTGAACCCGCCTCTCGACCGCCGCTGCGTCCATAGGGGCAGGACGGTCGGCTTGCGCCAAGGTGGCATTCGCGCATGGCCATAGGAAGACGGGCATCCGCAGCCAGAAGCTTCGGATGCCCGCGGTCGAGGCGTCAACGCGCAACGTGCCCGACAGGCTGCGCAACGGGTGGCGGCGGCCGCCGGTTCACCTGCTTCGCCCGAAGCCGACGCAGGAGCCAAAGGGGGCGTGGTGGATATCGAGGGCCGCTTCCTCCTGTAACGCGCGATCTCTTCCGGGGAGCGCGCCGAAAGTCCCGGTTCGGTCGGCGGCGGCATCGCCTGACAGGGCCGCATCGCCGTCGCCGCGAACGGTCGCACCAAGATGTCCGGCCCAAGGCCACCGCAGGCGAGATGCGGAATGTATCCGACCGGATGGTCCGGACCCCAGGCGGCCTCAGGCCCGACGGGACTTCGCGGGCGATGAGACCGGTCGCGTCCCTGCACGTGTGCCCTATGAGTGGCGATGACGGAGAGTCCCCCGCAAGGTCGCCGTCAGCGCTCCAGCGCGTCGCGCAGGCGGTACCAGGCGATCGCGGCCGCCCCGTAGCTGCGGTGAAACCGGTGAAACGGCAGCGGGTCGATCTTGCGCGAGGGAAGCGGCAATGGGGTGCCTCTGGCAAGGTGATCGGCCAGCGCCTTGCCCATTGCGGTGCCAAGGGCCACGCCGCGCCCGTTATAGCCCATCGCCACGATCATGCCCGTGTCCGGCTCGAACAGGCGAACGCGATGGTCGGCGGTCATCCCGACCCGGCCCGACCAGCGATACTCGACCCCGAGACGGGCGGCCTCGGGGAAGAAGGCCCGCAATTCCCGTTCGATAATGCCATAATCCGCCGGGGTCCCCCCATGCGAAAAGCGCCCGCGCCCGCCGATCATCAGGCGGTTGCCGGGACCGATGCGGAAATAGGTGCCGACACGGCGGCTTTCGGACAGGACAGAGCGCCCGGGCAGGATACGCTTGAGCAGATCGGGCGGAAGGGGAGGGGTCGCAATCTGGATGCTGTTGGCTGCAACCAGCGTCGTCTCGATGCGTCGATAGAGGTTCGGCGGCGTATAGGCATTGGTCACCAGAACGACCCGGTCGGCCGTGACCGTCGCGCCCGATTGCGTACGGGCCTGCCAGCCCGCGTCGGTGCGGCGGATCTCGACGACGCGGCTGTGCGCGAAAAGATCGGCGCCGGTCCGCCGGGCCGCGGCCGCAAGCCCCTGGACATAGTTCAGCGGGTGCACCCGACCCGCCCGCAGGTCGCGCCAGCCGCCGCGGAACCGACGGGTTCCGGTGGCCTCTGCGATGGCCTGCGCATCCAGCCACTCGACCGGGGCGCCGCGCACCTGCCATTGGGCCATCCGGCGTTCCAGCGCAGGCAGGTGACTGTCCTTGAGGCTGGCCTGGATCCAGCCGTCGCGGCTTGCGTCGCAGTCGATGCCGTGGCGGGCGACCAGATCGAAGAGGATATCGGCCGTGCCGCCCGCGAAGGCGGTGGCCGCCGGGCCGAAAAGCGCGTCCAGACCGTCGGGATCGTCCTTCAGGCCCGGAATGACCTGCCCGCCATTGCGCCCCGAGCCGCCATGGCCGGGGGTTTCGGCCTCCAGCAGGGTCACGGCGACGCCCGCCTCGGCCAGATGCAGCGCGGTCGAAAGCCCGGTGAACCCGCCGCCGATGACCAGAACGTCGGTCCGGCGGCTTTCGGCAAGCGGGGACAGGTCGGGGCCGGGGCGGGCCGTCGCGGCCCAGAGCGATTGCGGCTTGTCGGTCATCGGATCACACCGGATGGGTGACGCGCCGCAGGAAATCCTGCGTCCGCGGATGCTGCGGAGAGGTCAGCACATCTGCGGCGGGACCCTGTTCGACGATGCACCCGCCATCGAGAAACAGCACCCGGTCGGCGGCCTCGCGGGCGAACTGGATTTCATGGGTCACGACCAGCATCGTCATGTGCTCATGGGCAAGGTCTGCCATCACCGACAGCACGTCGCCGACCGTTTCGGGATCAAGCGCCGAGGTGGGTTCATCCATCAGGATCGCCCGCGGCCGCATCGCAAGGGCGCGGGCGATGGCCACGCGCTGTTGCTGGCCGCCCGACAGCGAGGCGGGATAGGCGTTCATCTTGTCGGCCAGCCCGACGCGTCTCAGGTGATCCTCGGCCCGGTCGCGGACCTCGGCCTTCGGTTCGCCAAGGACATGCAGGGGCCCCTCCATCACGTTTTCCAGCGCGGTGCGGTGCGGAAACAGGTTGAAGCGCTGAAACACCATCGCCACCTGGGTCCGGATCTGGTGGATCGACGGCGCGTGGGCATCGACCCGGGCGCCTTCGATGGCAATCTCGCCCTGCTGGTAATCCTCAAGCCCGTTCACGCAGCGCAAAAGCGTGGACTTCCCGGACCCCGACGGCCCGATCAGGCAGACGGTTTCGCCCTTGGCCACCTCGGCATCGATCCCCTTCAACACCTCGAGCGAGCCGAAGGACTTGTGCACATCGGTAAAACGGATCATCGGGCCGCTCCCATCCGGCGTTCGACCTGCCGCATCACCATGTTCAGCGGGATCGTCAGGCAGAGATAAAGAGCCGCAACCAGGGTGAAGACGGTCATGTTGTCGAAGGTGGACGAGGCCAGCATCTTGCCCTGCATGGTCAGTTCGGCCACCGAGATCACCGAAACCTGCGAGCTGTCCTTGAGCAGCATCACCATGTTGTTGCCATAGGGCGGCAGGGCGATCCGGATCGCCTGCGGCAGCACCACGCGGCGCATCATCTTGCCGTGGCGCATGCCGATGGACTTCGCGGCCTCGGTCTGGCCCCGGTCCACCGCCTCGATCCCGCCGCGGAAGGTTTCCCCGATATAGCAGGAATAGATCAGCGCCAGACCGATCACCCCGGCCTGAAAGGCGGTCAGATCGATCCCCAGCTCTGGCAGCACGAAGTAGATGTAGAACAGCATCACGAGAATCGGGATGCCGCGCAGGAACTCGACCACGAAGCGCGCGGGTCCCGAGAGATAGCGTCGGCCCGAGGTCCGCAGAATCGCCCAGACCAGCCCCAGCGCCGATGCCAGCACCAGCGCCAGGATCGTGACCGCAACGGTCAGCCAGAGGCCCTGGGTCAGAAGCGGCAGGTAGTCCTGCACCCGGTCAAGAAGTGGCGCCATTCATCTTTCCGTTCGTCTTTCCGTTCAGGGGGGCTGTCGCAGGGGGGGCTCAGGGGGGGGCGGCCCGGACGCGACCGCAGGCGCCCGGGCCGCGCGCCCGTCAGAGGCCGTATTTCGCGAAGATCTCGTCCAGCTTGCCGCTGGCCTGCATCCCGGCAATGGCGGCGTCGACGGCTTTCAGCAGATCGGGATTGTCCTTCGACACGGCCAGCGCCACGTCGCCCTTGCCCATCGGCGTGTAGCCCTCGACCAGATGCACACCAAGACCCGGGTTCTGCGAGACCTGGTAGGCGATGATCGGTTCGTCGCCCACCCCCGCCTTGATCCGGCCCAGCTTCACGTCGCGCATGATGTCGACGAGGCTGTCGTAAAGCTTGACCTCCTTGAAGATCCCCAGCGCCTGCAGCTTGTCGGCGAAGGTCGTGCCGATCTGGGCGCCGATCACCTCGCCCTTCAGATCGTCAAGCTGGTAGGCCGTGCCGTCGCCCGCGGCCACGAACAGCGCGTCGCCATAGCTGTAGACCGGGGTCGAGAAATCGACGACCTCCCGGCGCTTGTCGGTGGCGTACATGCCGGCCGAAATCACGTCGATCTTGCCCGTGGTCAGGGCCGGGATCAGGGCCGAGAACTGGGTGATCTCGAATGCCGCGTTGGCGTTCATTTCCTCGGCGATGGCTTGGGCCAGGTCGACCATCGCCCCGGTCGGCTGTTGCGTCGCGGTGTCGACGAAGGTGAACGGAATGCCTGTCGTGGTCACGCCGACTTTCAGACTGTCGGCTGCCTGCGCGAGGGTTGCGACCATCGCAGCCGCGGCGGCGAGCATCGGAACTTTCAGTTTCATGAACGGATCTCCTGTTGGCGGGCGTCGATGCGCAGCAGATCCGGGCAGGGTGCCCTGCATGTCCGTCGCGTCCCGATCTGTTATAATTTCACGCTAGTGAACATTTTCCCCTTTGCAAGAGAAATTTCCGCATGTCTTCACCTGGGCGAAAATCCCGGGCGTTCCCCTGTCTTTTCGCTTGCGGCAGGCAGCATCGAATGCGTAGTTTTGGGTTCACCTGCGTGAAAAAGAAGCGATGACTCGATCCGACCCCAACTTGCCCGACACCGATCCCGCCGGGACCGTCGAAGCGGACCTGTCGCTGGGTCAGGCCGTGCGGCGCGCCCGTCAGGGGCGGGACATGTCGCTAAAGCAGGTCGCGGACGGCGCGGGCATCTCTGTCGGCCTGATGAGCCAGATCGAGCGCGGCATCTCTTCGCCATCGATCCGGGTCCTGCGGGCAATCTGCGGCGTGCTCGACATTCCGGTCCTGTCGCTTTTCGTCTGGGACGACCGCCCGTCCGAGCGCGAGGCCCGAATGATCGTGCGCGCCGACCGTCGTCGCAGCGTCGATTTCGGCGATCGCGGCATGGTGAAATCCTTCCTGACCGCGCACGATTCGGGGGCACTGCAGGTGATGGATATCGTCCTTCAGCCGGGCGGCGGGTCGGGCGAGGACGCCTATCGTCATGTCGGCGAGGAATGCGGACTCGTTCTTGTCGGAAGTCTGGAGATCTGGATCGACGGCCACGCCTTCCACCTGAACGAAGGCGATTCCTTCCATTTCGAAAGCGTGTTGCCGCACAAGTTCCGCAATCTGTCCGACGGTCGCACGCGCGTGCTCTGGATCACAACGCCGCCCGTCTGGTAGCGCGGCCGCCTCCGGCGTCTGCGGGCAGACGAATGTCATGGTCTGCCCGCCAGATCGCCCGCGCGCGTGCCACATGACCGATCGTCCATCCTGCCTCGGCCGGATGACGGGCCGATGTGCGCCGCTTTTCGGGGCATTCACCGGCAGGATCGCGTGATGCCCTGTCCGCCCCGACATCGGCTCATCGCGTCGGCTCCGATCCTCTGGAGGACCTCAATGGGCCGACGTGCCTGCGGGAACCAGATGCCAGTCCTTGGCCCGCATCTGCGCCTCCCACATGCGGCGGTAGCGGCCCGGGCAGGCCAGAAGCTCGGCATGGCGACCCTGCGCCGTCAGGCGGCCTTCCTCCAGCACCAGAAGCCGATCCGCCCCGGCCACCGTCGACAGCCGGTGCGCGATGACCAGCACCGTCTTGTCGCGGACCAGAGCGTCGATGGCGCGCTGCACCGACAGCTCGCTTTCGGTGTCGAGCGCCGCGGTGGGCTCGTCGAGGATCACGATCGGCGCATCCTTCAGCAGCGCCCGCGCGATCGAGATCCGCTGCCGTTCGCCGCCCGACAGCCGCCCGCCGATATCGCCGAGCGGCGTGTCCCAGCCCTTTGGCAGCCGCTCGATGAACTCGAGGCAATGGGCGGCCTCGGCGGCGGCGCGCAGCTCGGCCTCGGTGGCGCCGGGGCGGGCCATGCGGATATTGGCCGCGACCGTGTCATTGAAGAGATAGACGTCCTGGAACACCACCGAGATCAGACCGGCCAGCCGGTCGGCCGGGATCCGGCGCAGATCGACGCCACCGATCCGGATCGCGCCCTCTTGCGGGTCGGACTGGCGCATCAGCAGCTTGGTCAGTGTGGTCTTGCCGGACCCCGAGGGTCCCACCAGAGCGGTCAGGCTGCGCGCGGGCAGGCGCAGGCTGATGCCCTTCAGGGCGGGGTCCGGGGCCTGCGCATAGCGGAAGGTGACGGCGTCGAACTCGATATCGAACCGGTCGGGCACTGCGGCGGGGTCGTCCTGGGGCAAGGGCTCGATCCGCATCAGCGCGGCGATCCGGTCCAGGGCGGATTCGATCAGTTCGACCATGGCGGTGTAGAGGATGAAGGTCGACAGCGGTTCCGACAGCCGCGCCACGATCACCAGAAGCCCCGCCAGCGCCGCCAGATCCAGCGCGCCGAAGGCCACCAGCCCGGCACCAAGCGCCAGCACCAGCACCAGCCCCAACTCGACCACCGAGGCGACGAGGATGTTGGGTTTCTCGCCCTTGCGGTGGCCGTAGGCCTGGATCGCCTCGAGCTTTTCGAAGGTCTTGGCCAGCCGCTCGGCCTTCGATCCGGCCTGACGCGCGGCGCGCAGCACCGGCAGGCCCTGGGCGTATTCCAGGACGTCGGCATTGGCCTCCTGATGGGCCTGGGCGAGGATGCGCTTGCCGCGCCCCATCGCCGGGCGGCGCCAGCGGTAAAGCGGCAGGATCGCCGGGAAGACCGCAAGGAAGGCCAGCGCCATGCGCCAGTCGACGGCAAACAGCGCAATCCCGGTGGCAAAGGGGGTCACCACCGCGATGAAGATCAGGTTGAGGATCGTCAGCGTGGTCTGCAGCGTCTCGTCGACCGAGTTCAGCACCATCGAGTTCAGCTCGCCGGTGCGGCTTTCCTGCAGGGTTTCCAGGGGCATCCGGCGAAGCTGGGCGCCGAGCCTGAGGCGCAGGCGGTTGGTCGCGGCCGACATCTGCCCGTCATAGTCGAAGCCCTGGGCGCGCCAGCGCAGGACCGAAGCGGCCACCGTCAGCGCGGTGAAGACGGCAAGCCAGACCAGCCCGTCGGTCAGGTCGCGGCGGGAAAAGAGCGCGGTGAAGACCGGCACGATCGAGGCCAGCGCCAGCCCCTGCAGGATCGCGGCGGCCAGAAGGCCCAGGATCGCGCGGCGCAGCCCGGGCGCGGCCTCGGGGCCGACGCCCTCCATCAGCCGCTGCCAGGTGGCAAGCCAGGGGGTCGGGCCTTTTCGGGGGGCGGTGGACGGCGCGCTCATGCCGGGACCTCCTGCGGGGCGCGCTGGCCCAGCGACCAGTTCTGCGCGCGTTCGTAATTGCTCCAGAGCCTTGCATAGAGGCCGCCCCCGGCCACCAGATCGTCATGGCGGCCCTGTTCGGTCAGGCGGCCCCGGTCGAAGACCAGGATCCGGTCGGCATCGCGGATCGTCGGCAGCCGGTGGGCCACCATCAGCACCGTCTTGCCGCGCATCAGCCTGGCCAGCGCGGCGACCAGCGCGGCCTCGTTTTCCGGGTCGGCGAAGGCGGTGGCCTCGTCCAGCACCAGGATGGGGCGGTCCTGCAGGATCGCCCGGGCGATGGTGATCCGCTGGCGCTGGCCGCCCGACAGGAAGCTGCCGCGCTCGCCCGCGGGGGTGTCGTAGCCCTGTGGCAGGTCCATGATGAAGTCGTGCGCCTGGGCGGCGGTCGCGGCGGCGATCACGTCCTCCATCGAGGCCTCGGGCGAGCCCAGCCGGATATTGGCGGCGATGCTGTCGGAAAACAGGAACGTGTCCTGGAAGACGAAGGCCACCTGCCCCATCAGCGTGTCGGCGGTCATCTCGCGCACATCGGCGCCGCCGATCAGCACCCGGCCCGAATTCGCGTCCCAGAACCGCGGGATCAGCCGGGCGACGGTGCTTTTGCCCGCGCCCGAGGGGCCGACCAGGGCGGTGACGGTGCCGGGCGCGGCCTCGAAGGTCACGTCGGTCAGGGCGTCGGACTCGCCCGCGCCATAGCGGAAGGTCACGTTTTCGAAGCGCACGCTGGCGTCCTGCGGGCGGGCCTCGGCCCCGGGGGCGGGCTCGGGCAGGACCGGGGCGGCCATCACCTCGTGGATCCGGGCGATGGACAGCTTCACCTTCTCGTTCATGTGGCGCAGCATCATCATCGGCATCACCGCCTCGGCCATCCCGGTGCACAGAAGCAGCACCGCCAGCCAGCGCAGCGGGTCCAGATCGCCTGCCCAGACCAGCCCGCCGCCCAGCCACAGCACCACCGCCAGCGTCGGCATCGGCGCCAGCACCACCCAGGAGAACCGCGCCGCGAAGCCCGATTCCCGATACCAGCGGGCCAGCACCTGCGCATAGGCGTCGAGCGCGCGCTGATAGCGGCCGAAGATGCCGTGGCCCGCGTCGAAGGTGCGCACCACCGGCATCGCCTGGACGAATTCCACCACCGCCGCGCTGACCCGTTCGCGCGCGTCGTTATAGGCGCGGGCCATCTCGCCCCGGCGCCGCTGGGCCCAGGTCAGCACCCCCATCCCCAGCGCCAGTACCGCCAGCGCCGCCAGCGCCAGCCGCCAGTCAAGCCAGAGCAGCAGCGCGAAGGTCACGAAGGGCGTCACATAGGCGCGGGCGTAAAGCGGCGTGCTGTCGGCGACGAAGACATGCAACGCCTTGACGTCGTCATGGATCACCTTGGTCAGCCCGCCCGCGCCCTCGGTTTCGACATAGCCCAGCGAGACCTGCGCCAGCCGCTGGGCCAGCCCCGTGCGCAGCAGCCGTTCCAGCCGGAAGGCCGCGTAATGGGACTGGTTGAAGGCCCCGAGGCGGCCAAGATAGCCGCCCAGCGTGCAAAGGAATGCCGCCGCCATGAAGCCGCAGGCCAGGGCGCCTTGACCTGCCATCAGCGCCTGCACGGTCAGCGCCAGAAAGCCCAGCGTCGCCAGGCCGAAAAGCGCGGACAGTACCGCCAGCGCCATTCCTGCGCGGATCTGGCCGCGCACCGGGGCCATGATCGCCCAGGCGCCGGGCAGTTTCGGCCCGGGGCGGGCGGTCTTCGGTCCGGTCTTCGGATCAGTCATGGCGCTTTCTCCGTCGGGCAGGCGCGGGCTCCCGTGCCGCGTGCCTGAGGCACCGTGCATGGGGTCTGGCAGAAATTCTGGCGGGATCGGCTGGCGGGCGGGCGCGGCGCGGATCCAGGCGCCGTCTCAGCCCGGTGCTGGCGTGACGATGGGCCGGATCGTGACAGGCTGCGGCGCCGGTTTCAAGCGACAGCGGCACGACTTGATCGCTGCCGCGCCGCCCTGCGGGTGCAGATTGCCGCAGTGCACGGTTCTTCACGCCGTCGTGTTGCCATTTCCTACGCTTTCGGTAAGGTATGGTCGAGTCCGGACCGACCAAGGCGCGTCCGGCCCCGTCCGGTCCGCGCGTCGTCCGGCCGTCGGGATCGAGTGACATTGTTTTTCGATAGCGAGCGGTCTTCGGCCAGCCAGCGAGTCGTTTGGTGAGGACGAAAGATGAGACCGACCCCGTTCGCGGCCCTGTTGGGCCGCACGAGCCCCCTCGCGCTGGCTTGCGCGCTGGCTTTTCCCGCCCAGGCCCAGCAGGTCCCTGGCCTTGAAGGCAGCTATCAGCTGGACCCGATCATCCTGAGCGGCGAAAAGATCGACCGCAGCATCGAGGAAACGGCCTCGTCGGTCAGCGTGCTCACCTCGGCGGATATCGACGACAAGACCGACGCGGCCTCGGTGCAGGATGCGATTTCCGACGTCCCCAACGTCTTTTACACCGCCTCGGGCGGTGCGCCGGTGATCCGCGGTCAGGATGCCCAGGGGCCATCGAACGGCGCGACCACGTTCTTCGGCGGGACCACGCCGCGCGCCTCGATCAATGTCGACGGCCATTACCTCAGCTACAACGAACTGGTCTATGGCATGGCCTCGATCTGGGACGTCGACAGCATCGAGGTGTTCCGAGGTCCGCAGACCTCGTCCCAGGGCGCCAACAGCATCGCGGGTGCGGTCATCGTCAACACCAAGGACCCGACCTTCACCCCCGAAGGCGCGTTCCAGTTGCAATATGGCACCAACAACATGAAACGCGCCTCGGCCGTGGTGTCGGGGCCTCTGTCGGATCAGGTCGCGGCGCGGCTGTCGCTGGATTATTACGGGCGTGACACCTTCATCGACTTCGTCAACCCGGCCTATGACAATGGCGGCAACGACGAGGACATCGAATACAAGAACGCCCGGTTCAAGCTCTTGTGGGCGCCAGCCGAGATCCCGGGCCTCGAGGCCAAGCTGACCTTCTCGCATACCGAAAACTCCGCCCCCACCTGGGAGGCGGCGACCCAGGGCGAGTATGACGATCTGGAAAACAACTGGACCTCGATGCCGACCTGGGAACAGCAGGTCAACACCTGGATCGGCGACATCAGCTATGATTTCGGCAACGGGATCGAGCTGTCGAACCAGCTGCAATATTCCAACATCGATGTCGACCGGCTGTACAATCCGCCTGCCAACGGGTCGGCGTCGATCGACCAGGAAAGCTACACCAACGAAACCCGGCTGACCTTCGGCGACGCGGCCTCGGGCACCAGCGGGGTCTTTGGCCTGTTTCTGGCGCGGACCACCTCGGACGATGTGCTGCACCAGGGCGGTACCTCGATCTTCGACGACGAAAAAACCCAGCTGGGGATCTATGGCGAGGTCAGTCACGACCTGACAGACCGTTGGACCGTGACCGGCGGGCTGCGCTTCCAGCGCGACCACATCACCCGCAGCGGCGTACCGGGGTCTGTCTTTCAGATGCGGGGTCTGGGCGATCTCGACTATGACGAGACCTTCGAGGAGATCCTGCCGAAACTGTCGCTGGCCTACAAGCTGACGCCCGATGTCACCGTCGGTGCGCTGGTGAACAAGGGCTACAACCCCGGCGGCGTCAATCTCAGCATGACGCTGTTCGACTATGTCGAGTTCGAGAAGGAGACCGTCTGGAATTACGAACTTTTCGCCCGGGCGAACCTGCTGGGCGACCGGCTGCTGCTGACCGCGAACCTGTTCTATTCCGATTTCGACAATTCCCAGCGGCTGCTGCCGGACGACTCGCTGGGCGTCGCCAGTTCGGCGGCCATCGTGGTCAATGCCGACGAGGCCCAGTCCTACGGTCTGGAACTGGGGGCCGACTTCAGGGCGACGGACACCCTGCGGCTGAAAGGCGGACTTGGCCTGATGCAAAGCGAGATCGGCGATTTTTCCGGCCCGGGCGGAACGCTTTATACCGACAGCGATTTCAGCTATGCGCCGGGCTACATGGTGACGCTGGGCGCCGACTGGGATTTCGCACCGCGCTGGACGCTTGGGGGCGATGTCCGCTTCATCGACGGTTATTACTCGAACGATGCGGGCGATCCGAACTACAAGGTCGACGACTATGCCGTGGCCAATGCCAGGCTGACGTACCGGATGCGCGAGAATATCGAGCTTCAGGCCTTCGTCACCAACCTCTTCGACGAAAGGACGCCGACCTATCTTTATGCCGACCGGTCCAATGCGGGCGAGATCGCGGCCGCCATGCTGGAGCCCCGCGAATTCGGCATCGGGCTTAGGGTCAGGTTCTGAGCCCGGGGCCGATCCACGGGCTTGCCGCCGGATCCGGTCATGGGAGTCTGGATCCTCGCGGCGGGGCGGGCAGTCCGGCCCGCCCCTTTTTTTCCCGGGGTGTGCCCCGGCCGCGCTTGGCGGGGGCTGAGGCTCAGCGGCCTTGGGCCCAGGTTTCGACCGCATCCAGCATGTGCTCGGCGCTGGCGACGGTGGGGGTCGTCACCTTGGCGGAATCGAGAAACAGGATCCGGCCCTCGCGGGCGGGCTTCAGAAAGCGGTCCCAGCCCGGCAGGATGCGGTCCAGCGCCGCGCGGATCCCGGCCTCGTCCCGGCCCGCGCCGAGATAGCTGTTCATCACCAGCAGAAGATCGGGATCGAGCCGCCCCACCACCTCGGCGCTGAGCGGCACCAGCAGGGTCGAGCCCATCCCCGCCCGGTCGCCCCCGGTGCCGAGATCGAGCCGCTCATAGCCCAGATCCTCGATCGCCTGCACAGCGCCCGACATCTCGCCCACGGCATTGATCTGGTCGGTCAGGAACAGCGCCAGATAGGTGCCCGGCGCGTCGGGCAGCGCCGCGCGCACCGCCTCCACCCGGCCCAGATAGGCGTCCTTGCGCGCCGCGAAGACGTCCTCGCGGCCCAGAAGGCGGGCCAGCGCGGCCTCGGTCCCGAAGCCCCGGACCTTCCCGGTCGAGGCGTTCTGCAGATAGACCGGCGCCACCGAAGACAGCTGGTCGGCCTTGTCGATGTCATGCTCGGTGCCGAGGATCAGGTCCGGGTGCAGCATCCGCAGCCGTTCCAGATCGAGATTGCCGAGCGCGCCGACCCCGGGCGGGCGCGGCGCGTCATTTCCCAGCACCTCGCGGTAGAAATCGACCGACATCAGCGTCCCGCCCCCGGCGTCGCGGCCATAGCTGCCCACCGGCGCCACACCGAGATCCGCAATCGGCACGCCCAGCAGCGGCTCGTGCAGCACCACCACCCGTTCGGGGCTGTCGGGGACGGCCACGGTGCGCCCGGTATCGTCGGTCACCATGCGGTCGGCGAGGGCGGCGGCGGGCAGCAGGGCCGCCAGGGTCAGGGCAAGCACGGTACGCATGGCAAGGGCCTTTCGGGTCAGTCGGTGCGCATCGCGGCCAGCAGCCGCAGGCGCAGGGTGAGGATGAAGAGGGGCACACCGATCATGGTCAGGCTCAGCCCGATGGGCAGGGCGATGCCGCCGCCCACGCCGCGGCTGAGCGTGTCGGCAGCGACCACCAGCAGCCCGCCCATCAGCCCCGACAGCACCAGCCGGGCGCGGCCCGTGGACCGGGTCAGCGCCCCCGCCAGATGCGGCGCCATCACGCCGAGGAAGGACAAGGGGCCCACCGCGGTCACCGCGGCCGAGGTCAGCACCACGGCTGCCAGCAGGATCGCCGGGCGCGAGCGCAGCACCGGATCGCCGAGCGACATCGCCATCTCGTCGCCCAGATCCAGCACCCTCAGCGGCCGGCCGAGGATCGCGATGGCGGGCAGGCTCAGCGCGACCCAGGGCCCGAGCGCGGCAATGGCGCCCCAGCTGGCCTGGAACAGCGATCCCGCCAGCCAGTCCGACAGCGCGTAGGAGGTCTCGGGCGGGGCGTAGAGGATCAGGATCGCGGTCAGCGAGGACAGCACCGTCTCGACCGCGATGCCCATCAGGAGGATCGCCATGCCCCCGGCCCGGGCGCCGCCGACCAGCGCGATCAGAAGCCCCGCCACCGCCAGCCCGCCGCCGATCGCGGCGAAGGGGATCAGGCCCAGGGGGGCCGCGGGCAGGAATACCAGCATCAGCACGATCGCCGCCATCGACCCCTGGCTGAGCCCCAGCAGTCCCGGATCGGCCAGCGGGTTGCGGGCAAGCGATTGCAGCGCGGCGCCGACCAGTGCCACGCACCAGCCCGCCAGGAAACCCAGCGCGATCCGCGGCAGCCGGACCTCGAGGATGGCGAAGGCGCCGTCTCCCGAGCCGGTGCCCAGCAAGGTGCCGATCAGCTCGGCCGGGCCGGTGCGGGTGGCGCCCACCCCCAGCGAGATCAGCCCCAGCGCCAGCACCGCCAGCACCAGGCCCAGACCGGCCAGCAAGTTGCCGCGCCGGATCTCCAGACCCGAGGCCAGCCGCAACACCGGGCGCCCGTCGGCGGCGCGCGCGGGTCTCATCGCGCGGCTCCCGCCGGGGCCAGGTAGACCCGCCGGACGATGACCGCGAAGACCAGCCCGCCGACCACGTCGAGGATCAGCCCGGTATGAACGACATGGGGCGCGAAAGCCGTGCGCGCGACCAGATCCGCCCAAAGGCACAGCGCCGCCCCGGTCAGCGCCGCCGCCGGTAACGCGCGCGCCAGACCCGCGCCCGCGAAGGGGCGCACCATATGCGGCACCACCAGCCCGATGAAGGCCACGGGTCCGCAGACCGCCACCGCCGAACTTGCCCCCAACACGACCGCCGCCAGCGCCAGTCCGCGCACCCGGGGCACGTTGACCCCGGCCGAGGCCGCCTTTTCCCGCCCCAGCGCAATCAGCGTCAGCGGGCGCGCCAGCGCCATCAGCAGTCCGAAGGATGCGGCCCCGATCCACCAGAAATCATAAAGCCGTTCGGCATAGACATGGTTGATGTTGCCGGTGACCCAGCCCAGGAAATCGGTCCGCCGCACCGGGTCGGCCAGCAGGAAGGCATTGGCCATCCCGGTCAGGAACATCGAGACCAGCGCGCCCGCGAGGATCAGCGAAAGCCCTCTGGGATCGCGCGAGAGCCCGGCCAGCCGCGCCACCCACAGCACCGCCAGGAACCCTGCGGTCCCGCCCGCCAGCGCCGCGACTCCCTGGGTCTCGATGCCCAGATCCAGCAGATAGGCCCCGGCCAGCACCGCCAGCGCGGCGCCGGAATTGATCCCCAGCGTCGCGGGCGAGGCCAGCGGGTTGCGCATCAGCGCCTGCAGCACCGTGCCCGAGACCGCCATCACCGCGCCCATATAGATCGCGATCACCGCGCGCGGCAGGCGCTGGAAGGCCACCACCGCGTGGTCGTAGCTTTCCGGCTCGAACCGGATCAGCGCCTCCCAGACCGCCCCCGGCCCGATTCCGCCGGGCCCGGCCGAGAGATTGGCGATGAGGCTCAGCCCCAGGCCCAGCGCCGCCACGGCGAGGACGGGCACGCGCAGGCTCATGCGGTCCGCGCCCGGACCTCGGGCAGGCGCGTCCCGGTGCCCGCCAGACGCGGCAGGCAGACCAGGCGGCCGTCGCGGACGAAGATGTCGGCCTCCAGATCGAAGGTGCGCGAAACGCTGTCGGCATCGACCGTCTGCGCCACCGGGCCTGCCGCCACGACCCGGCCGCCGCGCAGCATCACCACATCGTCGGCATAGGCAGAGGTCAGGTTCATGTCGTGCAGCACCGCGATCACGGTGCGGCCATGGTCGCGGGTCAGGCTGCGGACCAGATCCATCACCGCGTACTGGTATTTGACGTCCAGATGGTTGACCGGCTCGTCCATCAGCACGATTTCGGCATCCTGGGCCAGCACCATCGCGATCCAGGCCCGCTGTTTCTGGCCGCCCGACAGCGCGTTGACCGGGCGGTGGGCCATGTCCGCCAGCCCGACGGTTTCCAGCGCATCGCGAAACAGCGCCCGGTCCCGGTCGGACGGTCCCCCCATCAGAGAATAACGGGCATATCCCGCCAGTTCGACCAGTTCGCCGAGGGTCATGTAATCCGGGCAGCGGTTCTCTTGCGGCAGATAGGCGACACGGCGCGCCAGAGCGCGGCGGGCGAGCGTCCGGATCGGGCGGCCATCCAGCGTGATGGTGCCGCTCTGGACCGGAAGAAATCCCATCACCGCCTTCAGCAGGGTCGATTTCCCGCTGCCATTGGGCCCCACCAACGCCGTGAGACGCCCCGGTGCGAACCGCACGGACAGATCCGCCAGGACCGGGGCCTTGCCATAGGAGACCGCCACTTGATCGAGTTCCAACACCGCCGCGTCGCTCCGTAAGTCGTCCGGGCGACCCTATTTCATAGTAAAACAGTCATCAATTCGAAATGCTGGTCGGGCGGGGCTGTCGACACGGGGCGTTGCCGGGCCAGACGCCGCGAGCGGCGCGACATTCCGGATGATGGGACGGCCGTCCTGTTGATGCCGCAACGGGCATCGGAAAATGGGTCAACGCCGTATTCTTGTGCATTCCGCGGCACGGACGGCGCGATATGGCGACGCGGCGGGTCCGGGCCTTGTCAAATCCGACAATTTCAATCAGCTTTATTTTCGAGGCGGCGTGGGTGGCCAGACCATGAAAGCCGGACCATGAAACCGGAGGAAACCGATGATGACAGACAGAACCGCTAGCCATGGGCCCGCGACCTCGCTCCACCCGGACGATGGGTCCCGGACCGGAGGAGTGTCGGCATGAGCGGCCCGCATTGCGCCCACCAAGGCACGGCGAAGGACGTTCCCGTGGTCCGCGCAGGGTTCGACCGGCTCGAGGAGGGCATGCTGACCGTGGCGCGCCATTTCTTCCAGAGCTTCGCCAAGCCCCAGTCCGAGGGATGGATCCGGGCGCTTGCCGCTGCCGAACAGCGGTTCCGGCCCGGCATGCACGCGGCCAGTGCAGCGGACATGGCGGTGCGCCTGCTGGCCGCCCTGCAAGAGCTTCGCGCCGCGCGCACATCGGGGTTTCGCTTTTCCAACCCGGATTGCCCGGGTTGTGCCGCGCGGCTGACCGAGCAGGAACGTCAGTTCATGGACGTGCTGATCGCGCTGCGCCGGGGCAAGCGCAGCAAGGCCCATGCCGCGGCGATGATGCTGTGCGAGGGCAATCCGACCGACAGCTTCCTGCGCGCAATGGCGGATCTTGCCGCCTTGACGATCGTCCGCGCTCCGGCGTGACAGACCGAACCGGGGCGCCCGCCGGTCCGGGCGCCGCAGGATGTGTCCGGTGTCGCGCGGCCCGCAGGACCGGCCGCGTCGGCCGGGGCGCAGTTTCCTTCATTTCGTCAGGATCAGCTTTCCGGTGCGCGTGATACGCAAGCTGTAGGGCATGCCGTCAAGCAGGATGACCGCGGTCGTGCCGCCGCCGGTCAGAAGGCGCGCGTCGTGGACGCGGCCCGTCCGCGCCTCCGCACCGGTGTCGTCGCCCGCCATCTGCTTGCCGACCCGGGGCTCGCGATCCCCTCCGTCACCGGAAGTCCCGACCTCGAATGGCGATGGGGTGTCTCTGCCATCGCAGGGAGCCCCGGTAGATCTATGCGTCACGCCTTGCGCTCCCCTTCCTGTCGCCAGTCCCGTCCGCCGGGACGCCGGACGCGATGTCACGGGTAAGCCACGGCAGGGTCGGCATGCGGGACTCAGGGGGCCTGGCGGGGGCTGGGGCCTGATTTGGTCTTTCGTTTCCGGGACGGAGTCGCTCCGCGCCCAATCCTTACAAATTCTATCGGTCTTTATGCGGCGCTGAAAGGCGACAATCGGTCCGGTTTCAGAAGGCATGTGCGGGCCTCGGCCCGGCCTTGGTCATGCATTCCCGATCTCTCCATCCTCCAGGTTTTCAAGGAGGTCTTTGCATGGGCGGACCTGACCATGCCGCAAGGTCGAAATCCGACTGAAACGGTCGCCGATCCATTGCTGACCGTAATGGTCAAATATTTGTTTTTATTGTATTTTCTTTGACGCGAGACAGGCTTTTTGCTATGATCCCTGCATGCGCTGCGGCTGGGCGGCGCAGCACCTACGAGACCGAAGGAGATTTCCCATGGCGACCAATACCTGCAGCAGCTGTGCGTTCTTCGAGGACCACATGGCCAATACCGGCGAGACCAAGAAGGACGCGGGCCTGTGCCGCTTCAATCCGCCGATCTCGCAGCCCGAGGCCGATGCCCGGGGGCTGTGGCCGATCGTGCAGATCAACGACTGGTGCGGCCACTTCGAAAAAGAAGACGCCTGATCCGGTTGCCAGCCAGGTCCGCTTGTCGCCAGCCGCGCATCGCGCCGCCAGACAGACAGGCCTCCCAGCCAGCTTGAAGACGGTCCGAACGAAATTAGGGGGCGGTGCAGGGCACCGCCCCCGTTTCATGCGATCGAGTCCCGCGCTGTCGCGGATGCGCGTTCGGCAAGGGCGTATTGCCGGATACGTCAGAAGTGCGAGACCTGTGCCCCCGTCAGACGGCCAGGGCGCGAAGAGAGCCCGGTCTCAATGCAGCATGCCCGCGGGCGCAACCCTCTGCCGGGCACGGACAAGGCCAAGCAGCGCAAGACCCAGGTCCTCGGCCAAACGGACCGCCTGGAAGGCCGCGTGAGGTCCCAGGAGCCCCAGGGCAAAGACCAGCGCGTCGTCGCGCTCGCCCCCGACGGCGGCTGCGATCATCTCGGCCAAGGTGTTCTCGTCCCCCGTGACCTCTGGGTGATCGAGGGCATTGAAGGTCAACGGGCGGCGCGCCTGCATCAGGGCGGTTTCCATCAGCAGATCGAGGATCTCTTCCTGCATCTCGGCGGCCGGGCCGAAGACCTGCGCGAGATTGCGGCGTATACGGGCACGCGGTGCGGGACCGGCGCGCCAGCCGCGCAGGCAGCGGATCGCCGCGCGCTCGACGGGGGCAAGCGTGCAGAGATGGGCGACGGGCGCGGCGCCGCGGTTGCGGATCTGTGCGGTCATTTCGTCAGGATCAGCTTGCCCGCGCGGGTGATGCGCAGGATGTAGGCCGCGCCGTCCAGAACGATCGCCGTCGTGGTCGCGCCGCCGGTCAGAAGGCGCGCGTCATGGACGGGCGCGGCGCTGGACCCGTGGACAGTCGCGCCTCTCGGTCCGCGTCCGTCCGGTCCCCGATCCCGTGCGACCCATGCGCGGGCTCCGGCCCCGAACCGCCGACCTCGGCCCCCCCGCCCCTCGGGACCGGATGGCGAAACGCCGCCATCCGGTCCGCATGCGGGGTCGAACGCGGCCTCGCGGCCTCGCTCCGGAAGGGCGCGGTCGGCGCAGCGCGCCCCGAGGTCCTCGCGGCGCTTCTGGTCACATCGCATGGGCAGGCTCCTTCTTCGTTGAGTCTTCGGCGAGGATGGCGGCAAGCCCCTCGCGGTAACCTGGATAGAGCAGGGCAAAGCCCGGCAAAGCCTTCAGCCGGTCGTTGCAAAGCCGCCGGTTCTCGGCCCAGAACGCACCGGCCATCGGAGGCAGATCGGCCTGATCGAAGGGCAGTCGCGGCAGTCTGGGCAGCCCCAGAAGGTCGGCGGCATGGTCGAGCACGTCGGCGCTGGCCGCCGGCCGGTTGTCGGCGAGGTTCAGAAGCCGGGTGCCCCTGGGGTGGCTCATCGCCGCGACGATGGCACCGGCAATGTCGTCGACATGGATCCGGTTGAACACCTGACCGGGCTTGTCGATGGCCCGCGCCCGGCCCGACCGCATCTGTGCCAGCGCGTTGCGCGGGCCCGGCCCATAGATCCCCGCGATCCGCAGGATGTCGAGCGCGGCCCCCTTGCGATCGGCAAGCGCTTGCCACCCCCGTTCGGCCCCGATGCGCCCTTTCGCATCCAGGGTGGCAGGCGCGGGAGTGCGCGTCTCGTCGATCCAGGCGCCACCGCAATCGCCATAGACGCCGGTCGAGGACAGGTAGCCGATCCAGCACAGATCCGGCACTTCGGCGCCCGAGGCCACAAGCGCGGCAAGCGCGGGACAGGCCGTTTCTGGCGCGGCCGCGCCGTCCGGCGGTATCGACACCAGGATGTCCGTCACCCCGTTCAGCCAGTCGCGCAGACTGTCGGCGGCGGCTGGCCGGTCCGCATCGAAAAGATGCACGCGCAGTCCGGCCAGGGTCAGATCCGCCGCGCGCACCGGATCGCGCGTGGTGACCGAGACCTGCGCGCCTGCCGCCCGGACCCGCGCTGCGGTCCGGCCCGCCGCATAGCCCGCGCCAAACACGAAAAGATGCCGTCCCGCCAGCGCCCCGGTCATGCCATCACCCCAGGGGCAAGCCGCGCGCGCAGGGCGTCGAAGGCGGTCATCTGGGCCGGGATCAGCGCGCGTGCCGCGTCGCGCCCGAGATAGACCTTGAACAGGACGCCGCCGCGCGCATCGAGAAACTGCACCGACCGTGTGTCCATTCCGAAAAGCGAGCGCGCCACGAAGGCGACCTGCGCACAGGCGCCCGACCGGATATGCCCGCCGATGGGACGCCCTTGCAGGTTGAAGAACCCCTGCGCCACGCGCCCCTCGGGGAGCGGGCCCTTCGCCTCGAGGATCACGTCGCCGGTGTTCATCACCAGGGTGATCTCGCCCCAGCGCGCGATCTCGGCCATGACCTCTTCGAAGGCCGCGCCGGGTGCAAGCACCGCTTCGCCCGCGGGCAGGCAGGCCAGAACCTCTGCGACGCTTGTCGCCGTGCGGACGGCGACGTCTTCGAGCGCGGCGCCGGGATGGTCCGCAAGATCGGCACGGATTGCGGCGGCAGTGTCGGGGGACGGGGTCATCATGCGGTCTCCTTGAAGGGGTGAGCATCAGAAACGCATCGGTCCGGCGCGCGGTTCGGGCGGCCTGGCGGACTCCCCCGACCGAAGTCAGAGCGCGCGCCGCCAGCGGACCGGCCCCCGCAGGCCTGGAATTGGCGGCGCGCCTCGGGCGCGGCTGGGACCGGATCGGCCCGGTTGCCCGCGATCCGGGGCGGCGCCCAGGGGCTTTGTGCTGCGTCTGTTCTCGGACCGTCCATTCGCACCTCGGCCAAGCGATAAGCGCAGGGGGCCGGGCGGAACGCTGGGACCTGACATGCGGAATTCACGTAAGGCACCGGTCGCGTGATGAACCGGCACCTTACCTGACTGTTTTTATCAGGAACTGGGGGCGATGGAAAGCCCCTGAATGCGGCGGGGCAGCAGAGGCCGCCGTATGCCGTCCCCAAGGTCCGGCCGCAGCCTCCCGGGTTGATTCATCGAGTTGGATTCAAGGGCCCGGCCAGCGTCCTTCCCCCGGCACGGGCCAGGCTCTGTGCTTGTCGCAGCGCAGCGGCTGAGGATGCCAGGCCTCGGATGTCGCCAGGTCGCCGAATCGCGACCCGCCGCCCCCGCTTGTTCGACGGCTCGTCCAGTTCCGGAAAGGAGATCTTGCCCGAAGCCCCGACTTCCCGCCAATCCAGAGTCGCCGGGGCCGCTCGGGCGGCCCGTTCCCGTCGCGCCTCCGATGCCTTCGCCGATGCGGCCCGGAGGCGATGCGCAAGAGGCGCCTTCCGGCATGGCTTACCCAAGCGCGGTTCCGCCGCCATGGCCGGCCACCGCGAGCGGCCAGGCCTCGGCCGCCCGGCAGACATCGGGATGAGGGATTCCGATAGGGTCCCCCGCACGTGACGAGCACAGCGGCTCGACCGGGGCCGGCCGAACGATCCGTCCCGTTCGACCCGATCAAACCGACTCGCAATCCGTGTGGCCTGCGGTCGGCTTGAGAGGCCGGGGCACCGCAGATCCGGGCGGGAAGATCGCGGCGCCCGACGTCACCGAGGGTCTGGATGCGGCGATCCGGCAAGTCCTTGCCGACTTTCCCGGGGCTCCAGGCCATCCGGGTGGGTCTTCACACCGCCCTGGCCCTTGTCCAGAAGGCCGCAACCACCAGAACGCTTTCCTCCCGCCATGAATCGCGCCCCGACGTGTGCGGACGCGCTGCAAGCCTTTGGTTTCCCGCTCGCTCTCCGGCGTCTTCCGATGCCGGGTGTCGCGTGACGGCCGGTCGGACGACGTTGACCCCGGGACAGACAGGACCGGTGCCTCGGCCCGGGCCTCAGCTCTTCAGCAGCGCGAGCGCCTCGGCGAGGTCGATGGCACCGTCGTAAAGCGCGCGGCCCGAAATCGCGCCCGCGATCGCGCCGGTCGCCTGCAGCGCCGTCAGATCGGCCAGCGACGACACGCCGCCCGAGGCGATCACCGGGATCGAGACCGCGCGGGCCAGCGCCTCGGTCGCGGCCACGTTCGGGCCCGCCATCGCGCCGTCGCGGTCGATATCGGTATAGATGATCGCCGACACCCCGGCATCCTCGAAGGATTTCGCCAGATCGGTCGCCGTCACGTCGGTTTCCTCGGCCCAGCCCTTGGTCGCGACCCGCCCCTTGCGGGCGTCGATGCCGACCGCGATCCGGCCCGGGAAGGCGCGGGCCGCCTCGCGCACCAGATCGGGGTTCTCGACCGCGACCGTCCCGAGGATCACCCGGGCCAGCCCCTTGCCCAGCCACATCTCGATGGTGGCCATGTCGCGGATGCCGCCGCCCAGCTGGGCCGGCACCTCGGTCGCGGCCAGGATCGCCTCGACCGCCGCGGCATTGACCGGCGCGCCCGCGAAGGCGCCGTTCAGATCGACCAGATGCAGCCAGTCGCAGCCCGCCTTCTGGAAGGCGAGCGCCTGCGCCGCCGGGTCCTCGCCGAACACGGTCGCCTTGTCCATGTCGCCCCTCAGCAACCGCACGCATTGGCCGTCCTTCAGGTCGATGGCGGGGTAGAGGATCATGGCGCTGTCCTTCCGGGTCCGAGTCGGGGCTCTGTCGCAGGAACCGCCCCGGAATGCAACGGGACCGAGCGCGCGCGGGGAAGGGGGCTCGCCTCACGTCACCCTTGCCCGAAAGGGGCCGCCGCGCCAGACTTTGCCCGCATGCTTTGGGAGGAGCACGATGCGCATCACCGTTCTGATCGCGGCCCTGACGCTGGCCGCCACCGCCGCCCATGCCGACCCGGTCGAGGGGGTCTGGCAGACGCCGCTCGACGATAACGGCAATTTCGGGCATATCCGGATCGCGCCTTGCGGCGCCGCGCTGTGCGGTACGCTGATCCGGGCCTATGACGGCACCGGACACCAGATCGACAGCGACAATGTCGGCAAGCAGATCGTCTGGGACATGAAACCCCAGGGCGACGGCCGCTATGGCCAGGGCAAGGTCTGGGCACCCGACCGCGACAAGACCTACAATTCCAAGATGGCGCTGGAGGGCGAGTTCCTGTCGGTCTCGGGCTGCGTCATCGGCATCTGCCGCGACGGCGGGCGCTGGAAGCGGGTGCAATAGACACGAAGGCGCGCCGCGCCCGGCTCAGTGGCGGATCTCAACGGTCTGGCGCAGCGCGCCGGTCGCGGCGTCATAGATCAGGATGCGGTCGTCTTCGGTGACCACCGCCACCCAGTCGCGGCCGCGCGTCACCGCCTCGGCCTTGGCGCCGACGGGCAGGGTCAGCGCCTCGGGCAGCGGCAGGGCGCCGCTTTGCCCCGGCATGCGGATGACAAAGAGCGCGACGATCACTAGAAAGCCCGCAATCATCGTCACCATCAGCAGGGTGACCAGCATCCGCAGCAGTTTCAGATCGGGGGGCAGCGCCTCCGGTTCGGGTTTGTCGTCCATGTCCTCGCCGCTCTCCTCGCCTCGCCGCATTGCCGTCCTGATCGGACCGGCCCCGCCCGGCCGCCTTGATAAGGCGCTTGCCCGCGATGTGCCAGAGGAGGCCGGGCTGACCCGCTCGCGCCTGGCCAAGCTGATTGCGGCGGGCGCGGTATGGCGGAACGGCGCGGCCCTGACCGATGCCCGGGCGAAGGTGGCCGAGGGCGAGGAAATCGAGATCGAGCTGGCCGAGCCCGTCGAGATCCGCACCGCGCCCGAAGACATCCCGCTGAGCGTGGTCTACGAGGACGACGCCCTGATCGTGATCGACAAGCCTGCGGGGCTGGTGGTCCATCCCGCGCCGGGCAGCCCGTCGGGGACGCTGGTGAACGCGCTTCTGGCCCATTGCGGCGACAGCCTCGCGGGCATCGGCGGCGAGCGGCGGCCGGGCATCGTGCACCGGATCGACAAGGACACGAGCGGGCTTCTGGTGGCGGCAAAGACCGACAAGGCCCATGCGGGGCTGGCGGCCCAGTTCGCCGCGCATACGGTCGAACGCCAGTATAAGGCGCTGGTCCATGGCGTCCCGGATGCCGCCGACCCGCGGCTGAACGGGCTGGCCGGGGCCAGCTTCGAGACCGGCGGCGTGCTGCGGATCGCGACCCGGATCGGGCGGCACCGCACCGACCGGCAGCGTCAGGCGGTGCTGGCGGCAGACGGGCGGCACGCGGTGACCCGGGTCCGCGTGGTCGCGCCCTTCGGCACGCCGCCCGCGGCGGCCCTGGTCGCCTGCTGGCTGGAAACCGGCCGCACCCACCAGATCCGCGTGCATATGGCCCATGTCGGCCATGCCCTGATCGGCGATCCGGTCTATGGCGGGCGACGGCGGCTTTCGGAAAAGGCGCTGGGGCCCGCCGCCGCCGCCGCGGCCGCCGCTTTTCCGCGTCAGGCGCTGCATGCCGCGACGCTTGGCTTCGTGCATCCCGAGACCGGCGAGACCCTGCGCTTTGCCGCGCCGCTGCCCGCCGACATGCAGGAACTTGCCCGCATGCTCGGGGGTTGACACAACCAAGCACGCCTTCGTGAGCGTTTGCAGCATTCACGGTTATTCGACGGAAACCCGCACATGGTCCGTGCGATGAAGGGACCGGGCAGAGCTTGAACCGACCGGTTCGATCATTACCTGCCTAACAAGTGACGCAGGAGCAAAAGGGACCCGCATGAGCAACTATGCCAACCTTCCCGCCCCGTCTCCGGAACAGGGGCTGAACCGGTACCTGCAGGAGATCCGCAAGTTTCCGCTGCTTGAGCCGGAAGAAGAATACATGCTGGCCAAAAGCTGGGTGGACCATCACGACACCGATGCCGCGCACCGGCTGGTGACCTCGCATCTGCGGCTCGCGGCCAAGATCGCCATGGGCTACCGCGGCTACGGACTGCCCCAGGCCGAGGTGATTTCCGAGGCCAATGTCGGGCTGATGCAGGCGGTCAAGCGCTTCGATCCGGAAAAGGGCTTCCGGCTGGCGACCTATGCGATGTGGTGGATCCGCGCCGCGATCCAGGAATACATCCTGCGGTCCTGGAGCCTGGTGAAGCTGGGGACCACCTCGGCGCAGAAGAAACTGTTCTTCAACCTCCGCAAGGCCAAGGCCCGGATCGGCGCCCTGGAAGACGGCGACCTGCGCCCCGAGAACGTGCAGCGCATCGCCCATGACCTGAACGTGACCGAGGACGAGGTCATCGCCATGAACCGCCGGCTGTCGGGGGGCGACGCCTCGCTGAACGCCATGGTGGGCGGCAGCGACGGCGACACCACCACCGAATGGCAGGAATGGCTGGAGGACGAAGACGCCAACCAGGCCGAGGCCTATGCCGAGAAGGACGAACTGGAAAGCCGCCGCGCGCTTCTGGCCGAAGCGATGGACGTGCTGAACGACCGCGAGAAGGACATCCTGATGCAGCGCCGCCTGCAGGATCAGCCGGTGACGCTGGAGGATCTGTCGGCGGTCTACAATGTCAGCCGCGAACGGATCCGGCAGATCGAGGTGCGGGCCTTCGAGAAGCTGCAGAAGCGAATGAAGGATCTCGCGACACAGAAGGGACTGCTTGCTCAGGTCTGAATTCGGGACGAGTTGCCTAAAATTTGTCTCACCTGTTCAGCAAAATCGCCCCATTCCACAACTATCCCGAGCATTGGGGGCTAATTCCCTTTGTTTTTTGGTGTGTGGATATGGGTTTGGATCTTAAAGAGTACCTCGATCGGCTCGCTGAGGCCGCCGGGACCGCCGATATAGACCGTTTCGAGACCATTGCGGACGAGTTGCGGTCCAGGGCTGTGGCCAACGGTTGGCTGCGACCTGAAATCGTCCGCGAGATCGCGGCTCAACGGTCGAGGCTTGCCGGAAGCCAGGCCTTCCGGGAACGGAACGCGCGGCTCAGGACCGCTCATGCCGAGGCAGAAAGCAACGGCGATACCCGCCGCGCCGAGGCGCTGTCCGAGGCGTTGCGGCGCCAGAGCGCGGTGCTGCTGGCCGCGATGCGCACCCCCGAGGCGCGGTTCGAATTGCTGCCCGAGCCCGGACAGGCGCTGTTCGACGCCATCGCGACGGGCGATCTTGCCCGGCTGGAAGAGGCGCTGGCGGGCAGCGACCCGAATGCCCGCTATGGCGCCCGGTCCGAGACCGCGCTGGGCCGGGCCCTGGCGGTGGAACGCCGGTCGCCCGCGGTGCTGCGCTATCTGATCGCGGCCGGGGCCGACCCGAATGCCGGGTTCGCGAAGGGCGTCACGCCGCTGCATGAACTCGGGGTCTATCCCCGCCCATGGGAACCGGCCGAGACCACCGCCACGCTGGCCCGGCTTCTGGTCGAGGCGGGCGCCGATCTCGAGGCGGAAGCCGGGACCTATCGCTGGACGCCGCTGCACCGCGCGCTGCTGGAAGGCACGCCGCAGGTTCTGGACGCGCTGCTGCGCCTTGGTGCGGACCCCAACCGGCCCTTCGCGGACAGCTCCGAGCCCTGGTTCTCGCCCGGCCGGTTGCCCTTGCAGATGGCCGGCGCCTGCCGCGCGATGGCGGAAAGCCTGCTGACCCACGGGGCCGATCCGCGTGCGCTCGATGCCCGCGGCGAGGGGGTGCTGCCCTATCTCGAACGCCAGCTCGACCGGCACCTCGCCCTCGGCGCCGTTGGCGATCTCTACCGGACCGAACTGGAGGCCGTGATCGAAATGGTCCGGTCCTGGCCGTCCCGCTGCTGACCCGGTGCGATGGCCCGCGACCGCGGGCCCTCCGCCCGTCAGGGCAGCAGCGCCAGCCAGACCCAGACGGTCAGGATCGAGCCCAGCGTGCCGATCAGCACCGCCGAGGCGGCGACCCGCCGGGCCGCGCCGTACATGTTGGCAAAGATGTAGGTGTTGACCCCCGGCGCCATTGCCGCGGTCAGCACGGCCGAGCGGAACTGTCCGGTCGACAGCCCCAGCGCCGTGCCCATGCCCCAGACCACGGCCGGATGCAGCACCAGCGACAGGCCGCAGGCGAAAAGCACCGTGCGCAGATCGCCCTCGGGACGGTAGCGCGACAACACGCCGCCAAGCCCGAACAACGCCGCCGGAAGCGCGGCCCGGACCATCAGGTCCAGCGCGTCCTGCACGACCACCGGCACGCTCAGCCCGCCCAGATTGACCACCAGCCCCAGCGCGATGCCGATCACCAGCGCATTGCGGAACATCGAGCGCAGGATCGCCCCCGAGGTCCGCACGAGCCCCGCGCCGCGGTTGCGGACGATCTCCATCGCGGTCAGCCCGACGCCGTAGCAGATCGGCGAATGCACTGCGATGATGGCATAGTTCGCCTGCAGCGCATCGGCCCCGAAGGCCCGTTCGGTGATCGGCACGCCCAGAAGCAGCGAGTTCGAGAAGAGCCCGATGAAACCGATGGCGACGCTGTCCTCCCAGGTGCGGCCGAACAGGAGCCGTGCCCCGAACGTTCCCACCGCAAAGCCGGTCAGCGCGCCGGAATAGAAGCTGACCAGCAGCCGCCAGTCGAAATTCTGCCCCAGATCCAGCGTCGAGACGGCGCGGAACAGCAGGCAGGGGATGGCGAAGTTCTGGGTGAACTTCATCAGCCCATCGACGCCCGCATCCGAGAAAAGCCCGCGCCAGACCGCGACATAGCCGAAACCGAGGACCAGGAAGACCGGAAGGATGACCTCGATCAGCGCTTCCATCAGTCGGCGAGGCTCAGCACCATCCCGTCATAGGCGGGGGTGACGGTCTCGGGGGTCTCGGCGTCGAGCCGGGTATAGTCGAGGTCGATATGCATGTTGGTCAGCACCGCGCGGCGGGGCCGGGCGCGGTCGATATAGGCCAGGGCCTCCTCGACATTCAGATGGGTCGGATGGGGCGTATAGCGCAGCGCGTCCAGCACGAGGATCTCGAGCCCTTCGAGCATCGGCCAGCTTTCCTCGTAAAGCTCGGCCACGTCCGGCAGATAGGCCAGCCCCTGGATCCGGAAACCGAGCGCGTCGATGGACCCGTGCCGGGCGCGGAACGGCACCAGCGTGACCGGACCGCCCGCCCCCAGAACGGTCACCGGCCCGTCGATCGGATGCAGATCGAGGATCGGCGGATAGGGCGAGCCCTCGGGCTGGATGAAGGCATAGCCGAAGCGTGCGATCAGCGCGTCCTGGGTCGGCCCGTCGGCCCAGACCGGCAGCCGCTTGCGCAGGTTGAAGACGATCTGGCGCAGATCGTCGATGCCATGGACATGATCGGCGTGGGAATGGGTGTAGACGACGGCATCAAGCTCGCCCACCCCGGCCTGCAGCAGTTGCGTGCGCAAATCGGGCGAGGTGTCGATCAGCACCCGCGTCGTGCCCTCCGGCGCGATGCGCTCGACCAGCATCGAACAGCGCTGGCGGCGGTTCTTCGGATTGTCCGGATCGCAGGCGCCCCAATGCCCCCCGATCCGCGGCACGCCGCCGGACGACCCGCAGCCGAGGATGGTGAAGCGCAGTTCGGCTTTCACGCGGCGGCCCGCCAGCTGGCGGCCTTGGCGAAGAGCCGGTCGAAATTGGCCTGGGTCCGCGCCGCGAAGTCGGCATAGTCGAGCCCGAAGACCTCGGCCCCGACCCGCGCGGTATGGGCCGTGTAGGCCGGTTCGTTGCGCTTGCCGCGATGGGGCGGCGGCGCGAGATAGGGGGCGTCGGTCTCGACCAGTACCCGGTCGAGCGGGGCCGCCGCGAAGATCTCGCGGATCTCCTTGGATTTCGGGAAGGTCGCGATGCCCGACATCGACAGGTAGAAGCCCAGATCGAGCGCGGCGCGTGCCAGTTCGGGCGACGAGCTGAAACAATGCATCACGCAGCCAAAGGCGCCGTTGCGGTATTCCTCGGCGAGGATCCGAGCCATGTCCTCATCGGCAGCCCGCGAATGGATGATCAGCGGCAGCCCGGTCTCGCGCGCGGCGGCGATATGGATGCGCAGGCTGTCCTGCTGCACCCGGGCCGTGTCGGCAGTGTAGTGATAATCGAGCCCGGTCTCGCCGATCCCCACGAATTTCGGATGGCTCGCCAGCGCCAGCAACTCGTCGACCGTGGCCATCGGCTCTTCGGCCGCGCTCATCGGATGGGTGCCGGCGGCGTAGAAGACGGAGGCATGGGTCTCGGCGATCTCGCGCACCTGCGGTTCCTGACGAAGCCGGGTGCAGATCGTCACCATCCGCGTCACGCCCGCGGCCTCGGCCCGGGCCAGCACCTGGTCCAGTTCGTTCGCGAAGTCGGGAAAGTCGAGGTGACAGTGGCTGTCGGTGATTTCGGGGGTCTCGGTGTCGCTCATCTCGCCTCAGGCGGCCAGCCGGCCGGCGGTCTCGTCCAGTCTGAGAACCGTATCGAGGATGAGGGAAGCCGGGTCAAGGTTCACCGCCCGGCCCTGGCGCGCCCGCGCGGTCAGGTCCTGCGCGGCCTCGGCCCAGGCGCGGGCGGCAGTGGCATCGGGCGCAAGCCGGGTCATCAGCGCGGCCTCGCCCGGCGCCGCCTCGGGCGGGGGCGCGCCGGTCGCCCCGGTCCGGGCCAGCCGGGCCAGCACCAGTTCGATCAGCCTCAGCACCAGATCGAACCGCGCCTCGGCCCCCCGTCCGGCGGTGCTTTCGGCCAGTTTCAGAAGTCGCGACCGGTCCAGCCGAGGATGCCCGGCCAGAAGCCCGACCAGATCGGCGTAAAGCGCCAGACCGTCCAGCCGGGCCAGCCGGATCGCCTCGCCCACCGATCCGCCCGAAAGCTGGGCCAGCGCCGCGCTGTCGCCCGCCTCGTGGCCCGCCTGCGCAAGCGCCCGGGCCATGTCGGCGGGCCCGAGCGGCCCCAGCCTCAATTCGCGACAGCGCGAGCGGATGGTCGGCAGAAGCCGCGCGGGAGAATGGCTGACCAGCAGCAGCGTGGCATTCGCGGGCGGTTCCTCCAGCAGCTTCAGCAGCGCATTGGCCGCGCTCACGTTCAGCTCGTCGGCGGAATCGACGATCACCACCCGGCGTCCGCCCTCGGCCGACGAGAGCCCGAAGAAGGATTTCAGCCGCCGCACATCGTCGACCCGGATCTCGGCCGACAGCGCATTGCCCTTGTCGTTGGGCCCGCGCCTGAGAACGAACAGCCCCGGCTCGGATTGCGCCGCCATCCGGCGTGCGACCGGGTGATCGGCGGGCACGGCAAGGCTGTCGGGCGCGGCCTCGGCCCCGAACAGCCCTGCGCCGCCCGCCACCGCGGGTCGGGTCAGCAGAAACCGCGCGACCGACCAGGCCAGCGTCGCCTTGCCGACCCCGCGCGGCCCGCTGAGAAGCCAGCCGTGATGCATCCGCCCGCCGGAAAAGGCATCGAGAAACGCGGCCTGGGCCGCCTCCTGCCCGATCAGGCAGAGGGTGTCGCGGGGATGCGGGGCGCCCTCGACGCGGTCGGGTTCGGGAAGCTCGGCCTCGCTCATGCCAGCGCCGCCTCGGCCAGCCGCGCGATGTCGCGGGCGACCTCATCGGGCGCGCGGTCGGCATCGACCACGCGGCAGCGGCCGGGAAACTCGGCGGCGAGATCGAGGAAGCCCTGGCGGCTTCGGGCCTGCAGCGCCTCGCCGAAATCCTCGAACCGTTCCTCGGAGCCGTTGCGCCCCCTGGCGCGCGCAAGCCCGGTCGCGGGCGCCATGTCGAGGATGACCGTCAGGTCGGGCTCGCGGCCGATCATCAGATCGTGCAGCCGGTCGACCGTGGCCCGCAGATCGCCCCGGGTGATGCCCTGATAGACCCGGGTGGAATCGGCGAAGCGGTCGCAGATCACCACCGCGCCGCGATCGAGCGCCGGGCCGATCGTCCGCTCCAGATGGTCCCGCCGCGCCGCGGTGAACAGCAGCAGTTCGGTCTCGGGCGACCAGCGGTCGGGGTCGCCCTCCAGCACCAGCCGCCGGATGTCCTCGGCGCCGGGGCTGCCGCCCGGCTCGCGCGTCAGCACGACCTCATGCCCGCCCGCGCGCAGCCGTTCCGCCAGGGCGCGCGCCTGGGTCGACTTGCCCGAGCCGTCGATGCCCTCGAAGGTGATGAACCGCGCGCGCCCGGCCATGTCAGAGGTCGGCGGCCTTCTTCTCGGCCCAGCGCAGGAAGACCTCGGTCGCGGTCCGCAGCCGCGGCACGAACCCGCCCCGCGCCACCTCGCGTTCGGCCACCAGCGGCACCCGCAGCGGTTCCATGTCGGGGCGCTGGATCACCAACTCGCCCAGCTCCTGCCCGGCCTCGATCGGCGCCAGCACCGGATCGTGGAAATGCACCTCGGCCTCGACCGTGTCGCGCACCACCGCCGGCAGGAGAACATCGAGATCGTCCTTCGCGACCAGCCCGACCTTCTCGATCTCGCCCATCCAGACATCGGTTTCGGCCAGACGTTCGCCCCGGCGCAGCACGCCGCGCTGCACGAACTGACGGAAGGCCCAGTTGATGATCCGCTCGCCCTCCTCGGCGCGCTGCTCGGTGCTTTCGAGCCCCGAGATCACGAAGGTCACCCGCCGCCCGTTCTGCAGGGCCGAGCCGACAAGGCCGTAGCCTGCCTCCTGGGTATGGCCGGTCTTCAGCCCGTCGGCCCCGATCCCCAGTTTCAGAAGCGGGTTGCGGTTGAACCTGTTCTGCGGGGCGCGGCCGTCATAGTCGTATTCGCGCTCGCCGAAGAAGCCGTAATATTCGGGGAACTCGTCGATCAGACGCGTCGCGAGGATGCCCAGATCGTGCATGCTCATCCGCTGATTCGGGTGCGGCCAGCCGCTGGCATTGGCGAAGGTCGAATTGGTCATGCCCAGCGCTTGGGCGCGCTCGGTCATCAGCCGGGCAAAGGCCTCTTCGGTGCCCGCCAGCCCCTCGGCCACCACCACGCAGGCATCGTTGCCCGACTGCACGATGATGCCCTGAATCAGATCCTCGACGGTCGGCCGGTCGCGTTCATTCAGGAACATCGTCGAGCCGCCCATCGACATCGCCCTGGCCGAGACCGAGAACTGGGTCTCGAGCGTCACCCGCCCGTCGCGCAGCGCCTCGAACAGCATGTTCAGGGTCATCAGCTTGGACATCGAGGCGGGCGGCACCGGCTGGTCGGCATTCTTCGACAACAAGACGGTCCCGGTGGTCTGGTCCACCACATAGGCCGCGCCCGCCCGGGTCTCGAAGCTGGCCTCTGCGGGGACGGACAGCGCCATCAGCGCCAGGGCCCCGGCAAGGGCGGACAGGAAGGTCGGTCGCATGGTCACCTCTCGCATTGGGTCCGGCGTCGCGCGGACAGGTCAGCGGGTCACGGCATAGGCATCCTTGAAGCCCAGCCCGCGCACCGCCTCGATCAGCGCCGCCCGGTCGTCCTCGGTCTTAACGGGGCCGGAGACGACACGCCAGAGCGCCCGCCCGCCCGGGTCCGGCGCGCGGATTTCGGCCGAAAGCCCGGCTCTGATCAGGCGCGCTGCGGTCTCCTTGGCGCCGTCCGCGCTGTCGACCGTGGCGACCTGCACGAAGCGCCGGGTCAGGGCCGTCGGCGCGGCCTCGGCGTCGTCGTCCCGCGCGGTCGCGGCGGTCTGCGGATCGGGGTCGGGGGGCCGGCGCAGCGCCGTGACGCTAAGCTCGGTCGGCTGCCCGGCCAGAAGCCCGATCTGCGCCGCCGCGTCCGATGACACCTGAATGCGCGGCCCCGGGCTCTCGCGTTCGCGGCGAAACAGCGCGCCGACAACCGACTGGCCGGTTGCGGTATTGCGAATGATCACGCGCTCGGGGTCGGTCACGTCGGGATGCGCGATCCAGATCCCGCCCAGCGAGGGACGTCCGTCCCAGAGCCCGGTCTCTTCGGCATGAAACACCTCGGGCGCCTCGACATCCTCGCCCGCATCGCGTGCCTCGCGCGGCAAAGTCTGCGGCCCGGCTACATCGGCGCCGCCCTTGCTGCCGAAAAGCCCCGCGCCCGCGCCGCCCTGACAGCCGGCCAGGACGCCCGTCATCGCCAGCAGGATCGCCATCCGCGCGATCCGGTATCCCTGCATGCATCGCCCCTGTTTCGCGCACGTTTGCCGTGCGGCGTCGTCGTCCTCTGCGCCCGGCCGACTCCGGCCAAATGCTGGCCGACCGGTGCAAGATCCGCGCGAATCATATCGTCAGAGGTGATGCAAGGAAAGGCTTGCCCCGACGGGCGCCGCATTTGCCCGCCCCGCCGGCCTGCGCGGTCGCGCCCGGGGCACAAGCCTGTTGTCGCGCCCGGCGGTTCCGGCTAAGCCTGACGAGGTTTGCGCGGCCCCCGGTTTCCCTGGGAACCGGGGGCCGACAACCACGAAACCGTGGCCGAGTGGCTGAAGGCTTCAGTCTTGAGAGCCAACGACGGAAGGGTGGCAGAGAGGTCTATTGCAGCGGTCTTGAAAACCGCCGATGTGCAAGCATCCGTGGGTTCGAATCCCACCCCTTCCGCCACTCTGCGAAAAATATGCATCGTGTTGATTTAAAGTGTGAATTTTTGGCGGAGATATTTTCAACCGCACACGTCTACCACACACGCCCCTTTCTTGAAGGATCTCCCGCCCCTTCGACCCCTTCTCCGTCCCTCAGCCCCCATTTAAGTCAGCCTTTACGACATACTGGCAAGTGATCCGGTAGACCGACCTTTCCGAGATACCGAGGTTCCGTACGACCCGCCGTTTGCCGACCCCCTGCCCCAGAAATGCCAGGGCATCCGCCTTCTTCATTCGGGCGCTGGGCTTCCGACCCTTGTACTTCCCGTCAGCCTTCGCCTTGGCGATCCGCTCCCGTTGCCGTTCAAGGATCATCTGTCGCTCGAACTGAGCGACAGATGATGCTTGCGTATCCGCGGCACCTGCCCGGACCGTCTCCGGCACGAGACGGCTCGATCAGTCGAGGTTTCCGAGACCGCCCAGCATCAATCTGGTGGCGAGATCGGCATAGTCGTCGCGGCTGATCGGGCCGCCTTCCTTGAACCACATGTAGACCCAGTTCATCATCCCGAAGAGCGACATCGTCACCGGCATCAGCATCGTGCCCGGGCCTTTCAATTCTGGCCGGATCTCGGTCAAGACCGCCGAGAAGCGGCGTACGATCCGGCGCTCGATCTCGGTCAGACATGCGCGCTGGTCGGGCGACAGCGCTGCGGCGGCGTTCAGCTGCACCTTGTGCTGATCGTCCGCGCCCCGGTACTTTTCCAGCACCGTGCGCACCAGCAGGCGCAGCCGGTCCTCGGGGGCTGCGTCCGGTCTGTCGGCCTCGGCCAGCGCATCGTCAAGCTCGGTCAGGTGGGTTTCGATGATCGAGAAGATCAGCGCGTCCTTGCTGGGATAGTAGTGATAAAGCAAGGACTTCGAGACCCCGGCCTCGGCCGCGATCTGGGCCATCGAGGCCTTTTCCATGCCCTGTTCGGCAAAGACGCGCGCCGCGTCCAGAAGAAGGTTGCGCTGTTTCCGTTCGAAATCCTCGGCCCGCGTCCGTGCCATCCGGTCCTGCTTTCTCAAGTTCGGGGGCGGGGTCCGGCCCCGCCCGTCCTGTTCAATCCTTCGGCCGGCGGTCGACGACGCGCCGGGCCTTGCCCGCCGAGCGCTCGACGCCTTCGGGGTCGTGCACCTCGATCCGGGTGCTGACCCCTATCACCGACTTGATGTGATGGGCCAGTTCGCCCGCCGAGGCGTGCCGTGCCTCGGCGGTGCCGTGGCTGGCATGGCATTCGACATGCACGGTCATCGCGTCCATGCGGCCCTGCCGGGTCAGCTCGATCTGGAAATGGGGCGCGAGCCCGGGGCATTTCAGGATCTGCTCCTCGATCTGGGTCGGGAAGACGTTGACGCCCCGCAGGATGATCATGTCGTCGGTGCGCCCGGTGATCTTTTCCATCCGCCGCATCGAGCGCACCGAGCCCGGCAGAAGCCGGGTCAGGTCGCGGGTGCGGTAGCGCACCATGGGCAGGCCTTCCTTGGTTAGCGTGGTGAAGACCAGCTCGCCCATCTCGCCATCGGGCAGCACGGCGCCGGTCTCGGGGTCGATGATCTCGGGGTAGAAGTGATCTTCCCAGATATGCAGCCCGTCCTTCGATTCCACGCATTCGCAGGCGACGCCCGGCCCCATCACCTCGGACAGGCCGTAGATGTCGACCGCATGCATGTCGAAGGCCTCCTCGATCTCGCGGCGCATGGCGTTGGTCCAGGGCTCGGCGCCGAAGATGCCGACCTTGAGCGAACTGGCGCGCGGGTCGATCCCCTGGCGGCGGAACTCGTCGAGGATCGACAGCATGTAGGAGGGCGTGACCATGATGATCGAGGGGCGGAAGTCCTGGATCAGCGTGACCTGGCGTTCGGTCATGCCGCCCGACATCGGCACCACGGTACAACCCAGCCGCTCGGCGCCGTAATGCGCCCCGAGCCCGCCGGTGAAGAGCCCGTAGCCATAGGCGACATGGGCGATGTCGCCCTTGCGCCCGCCCGAGGCGCGGATCGAGCGGGCCATCAGATCGGCCCAGACGTCGATGTCGTGCTGGGTATAGCCCACCACCGTGGGTTTGCCGGTGGTGCCCGACGAGGCATGGATGCGCACGAGGGCCTCGCGCGGGGTGGCGAACATGCCGAACGGATAGCTGTCGCGCAGGTCGGTCTTTGTCGTGAACGGGAAGCGGGCCAGATCGGCGAGGCAGTGCAGCTCTTCGGGATGCACGCCATGATCGTCGAAGCGTTTGCGGTAGAAGGCGGAATTTTCATAGGCATGCTTCAGCGTCCGCTTCATGCGGTGGAACTGAAGCGCCGCGATCTCGTCGCGCGAGGCGGTCTCGATCGGATCGAGGATGTCCTTCGTCGGGGTCAGATCGGTCATTGGGTCCTCCCTTTCGGCCCAGGTCTAGGCATCGGTCCGGGGCAGCAGATGGCCCCGGATCGTGCGCGAGTTTCCGCGGAATTCGGCGATGGCGGTTCCGTCCTGATTGGTGACGCGCACATCGTAGAGGCCCGACCGCCCGCTGCGCGACAGCTCGCGCGCGGCGGCGGTCAGCCGATCGCCGACATGGCCGGGCGCCAGATAGGTGACCGCGCAGTGCTGCGCCACGGTCACCGCGTCATAGCTGTTGCAGGCATAGGCGAAGGCGGTGTCGGCCAGCGTGAAGATATAGCCGCCATGGGCGATGCCATGACCGTTGGTCATCGCCTCGGTCAGGGTCATCGACAGCGTCGCCTGCCCGGGCGCGATGTGCTCAAGCCGCATGTCGAGCCGCCGCGCCGCGCTGTCGTCGTTCCACATCGCGGCAGCGCAGGCCTCGGCCAGGTCCTGCGGGGTCTTTTCAGGTTTCATATCGGGGGCCTCCATCCTACTGCCCCCGGAAGACAGGCGCGCGTTTTTCCAGAAAGGCGGTGACGCCCTCGGCATAATCGGCGCTTTGCCCGGCGCGGCGCTGGGCGTCGCGTTCCAGATCGAGCTGGGCATCGAAGCTGCCGCCCGAGGCGGTCTGGATCAGCCGCTTGGTCAGCCCAAGCCCCAGCGTCGGACCGGCCGCCAGCCGTTCGGCCAGCGCGGTCGCCTCGTCCATCAGCGCCTCGTCCTCGACCGCCTTCCAGATCAGCCCCCATTCGGCGGCGGTCTCGGCTGGCAGGGGCTCGGCGGTCATCGCCAGCGCCTTGGCGCGGGGCTCGCCCAGAATTCGGGTCAGCGACCAGCTGCCTCCGGCGTCGGGCACCAGTCCGATTTTCGAAAAGGCCTGGATGAATGTCGCCGAGCGCGCGGCCAGCACGATGTCGCAGGCCAGCGCGATATTCGCCCCGGCCCCGGCCGCGACCCCGTTCACCGCGCAGATCACCGGTTTTTCAAGGCTGCGCAGACGGCGGAGCATGGGGTTGTAGAAGGTCTCGAGCGTATGGCCCAGATCGGGCGGCGGCCCACCCCGGCGCGGATCGCGGTCGCCCAGATCCTGCCCCGCCGAAAAGCCGCGCCCGGCCCCGGTCAGCAGCACCGCCCGGACGGCGGCGTCCTCATGCGCGCGGTCCAGCTGCGACCGGAGCGCCCTATGCATGTCCTCGTTGAAGGCGTTAAGCTTCTGTGGCCGGTTCAGCACCAGCCGAAGCACCCCCCGGTCCAGCGTCGCCAGAACGCTGTGCGAGTCTGCCATCTCTCTCCTCCCGTCTTCCTCAAAATCTTCTTGCATAAACCGTCCGGTCGGTCAATAATATCCGTCAGGAGGATCGGGGCAGATCGGCACGGCCGTGTGGGGAGGAACGCGTTGGCCATGGTGTGGCCCGCGCGCGCATCGGCCCTTGGCGCGACGCGGTTTCGCCCTGCCGGGAGCGCAGGACCAAAAAAGATCTGATCTGGGAGGACAGAACCTTGAAGACCCTCACGACGACAGCCCTGGCGCTGATCGCCGCGCTTGGCGCGGCCGGGCCAGGCCTTGCCGAGATCCGGCTGGGCGCAAGCCTGTCGGCCACCGGCCCCGCCTCGTTTCTCGGCGATCCCGAGGCCAAGACGCTGGAAATGATGGTCGAGGCGCTGAATGCCGCGGGCGGCATCGATGGCGAGCCGGTCGAGCTGGTGCTGTATGACGATGGCGGCGATCCGAACAAGGCACTGACCTTCGCCACCCGGCTGGTCGAGGATGACGAGGTGGTGGCGATCATCGGCGGCTCGACCACCGGCACCACCATGTCGATCCTGTCGGTGGCCGAAGACAACGAGATCCCCTTCGTATCGCTGGCGGGTGCTGTCAGCATCGTCGATCCGGTGCGGCCCTTCGTCTTCAAGACGCCCCATACCGACCGCATGGCCTGCGAGAAGATCTTCACCGACATGGCGGCGCGGGGCATCGAAAAGATCGGCATGATCTCGGGCACGGACGGGTTCGGGGCCTCGATGCAGGCCCAGTGCAAGGACGTGGTGGGCCAGTTCGGCATCGAGATCGTCGCCGACGAGACCTATGGCCCCAAGGATGCCGACGTGACGCCCCAGCTGACCAAGATCCGCGGCACCGGGGGCGTGCAGGCGGTGCTGAACCCGGGCTTCGGCCAGGGCCCGGCCATCGTCACCCGCAACTACCACCAGCTTGGCATCGACCTGCCCTTCTACCAGTCGCACGGGGTGGCCTCGGACGCCTTCATCGAGCTGGCGGGCGCCGATGCGGCCGAGGGGCTGCGGCTGCCGGGCACCGCGCTGCTGATCGCGGGCCAGCTGGCCGAGGACGATCCGCAGCGCGCCGTGGTGCAGGCCTACAAGGCCGAGTTCGAGGCCGCCTACGGCATGGATGTCTCGACCTTCGGCGGCTATGCCCATGACGCCTTCGCGCTTCTGGTCGATGCCATCTCGCGGGCGGGCGGCGACGATCCGGTCGCGATCCGCGACGCGCTCGAGGCGACCTCGGGGCTGGTCGGCACCACCGGCACCTACAGCTTCAGCGCCGACGACCATCTGGGGCTCGATTTGTCGGCCTTCCGCCTGCTCGAGATCCGGGACGGCGGCTGGGTGCCCGTCGACTGACATCCTGTCGACAGAGGCCCCTCCGGGCGGCGCCGGGTCCGCGCCGCCCCCTTCCCCGAACGCCCGAGGCACGGAGACGTCCATGGACGCGCTGATGCAGTTTGTCTTTTCCGGGGTGACGGTCGGCGCGGTCTATGCGCTGGTCGCCCTCGGCTTCACCATCATCTACAACGCCTCCGACGTGGTGAATTTCGCCCAGGGCGAATTCGTCATGCTGGGGGGCATGATCACGGTCTTCGCGCATCTCGCGGGGCTGCCGCTGCCGCTGGCGGCGCTTGGGGCGATCCTTGCGACAGCCGCGCTGGGGGTCGCGCTCAATCGGCTCGCCATCGAGCCCGCGCGCGGCGCGCCGGTCGTGTCGGTCATCATCATCACCATCGGCGCCTCGATCCTGATCCGGGGCGCGGCCCAGCTGATCTTCGACAAGCAGTTGCACGGGCTGCCGGCCTTTTCGGGCGACGATCCGATCCGGGTGATGGGGGCGACGATCCTGCCGCAAAGCCTCTGGGTGATCGGCGGGGCGCTGGCGGTCTTCGTCGGGCTCTGGGCCTTCTTCACCCGCACGCTGACCGGCAAGGCGGTGCTGGCGACCTCGAACAACCGGACGGCGGCGCAGCTTGTCGGCATCAATACCGGTTGGGTGATGACGTTGGCCTTCGGGCTGTCGGCCGCGATCGGGGCGCTGGCGGGCGTTCTCGTCACCCCGATCACGCTGGTCAGCTACGATGTGGGTGTGGGCCTTGCGCTGAAGGGGTTCGCGGCCGCCATGCTGGGCGGCATGGGCAATCCCAAGGGGGCGCTGGCGGGCGGGATCCTGCTGGGGCTCTTCGAGGCGCTGACGGCGGGCTATGTCAGTTCGCACTACAAGGAGGCGGTGGCCTTCATCGTCATCCTCGGGGTGCTGTTCGCCATGCCGCAGGGCCTGTTCGGCCGCGCCGGGACCGAGAGGGTGTGACCGGCATGCGCCCTTCCGCGAAATGGACCCAGCTTCTGATCCTCTTCCTGCTGATCGCGCTTTTGCCGCTGTTCTTTCCCTCGGGCTATTACTTCCGGGTCGGTGCGCTGATCTTCGTCAACGGGCTGGCGGTGATCGGCATCGTGATCCTGACGGGCTATGCCGGGCAGATCAGCCTCGGCCATGCCGGGTTCGCCGGGATCGGAGCCTATGCCTCGGCGCTGGCGCCGGGGCATCTGGGGCTGCATCCGCTGCTGGCGGTGGTCCTCGGCGCCCTCGTCTCCGCCGCGGTGGCCTGGCTCGTCGGCCGCCCGATCCTCCGGCTCAAGGGCTATTACCTGGCCGTGGCAAGCCTCGGCTTCGGCATCCTCGTCGCCATGGTTCTCGGCAACGAACGCGCGCTGACCGGCGGGCCCGACGGCATGGCGGTGCCCGATCCGGGGCTGCGCGATCTGCTGAAGGATCTGGGGCTGAAGCTGACCGGCGGCGAATTCTGGTACTGGTGCTGCGGGCTGTGCCTGCTGATCGGGGCCTGGGCCGCGCTGAACCTGCAGGCCAGCCCGACCGGCCGGGCGCTGCGGGCGCTGCACGGGTCCGAGGTGGCGGCGCGGACCGTCGGCATCGACGTCGCCCGGCTGAAACTGCAGGCCTTCACCATTTCGGCGGTCTATGCCTCGGTCGCGGGCTCGCTGCTGGCGATGCAGAACCGGTTCATCACGCCCGACGTGGCGGGCTTCATGCATTCGATCGAGATGGTCACCATGGCGGTGCTGGGCGGCGTCGGCTCGGTCATCGGCGCGATCTTCGGCGCGGTGATCCTGACGCTGCTGCCGCAGGTGCTGACGGTCTTTGCCGACTACGAACAGATGGTGCTGGGCGCGGTGATGATCCTCGTCATGATCTTCCTGCCCGAGGGGCTGATCCCGTCGCTGGCACGCAAGCTGAGGGGGAGGGGCGAATGAGCCTTCTGTCGGTCGAGGGGCTGGGCATCGCGTTCGGCGGCGTGCGCGCCGTCCATGATGTGGGCCTGACTGTCGCGCCCGGCGAGATCGTGTCGATCATCGGGCCGAACGGGGCGGGCAAGACCACGCTGTTCAACATGATCTCGGGCGTCTACCTGCCCGGCGCGGGAAGGGTGCGGCTTGACGGCGAGGACGTGACCGGGATGGCGCCGCATCTTCTGGCGCGCCGTGGTCTGTCGCGCACCTTCCAGAACCTGCAGATCTTTCCGGCGATGAGCGTGCTGGAAAACGCCGCGACCGGGTTTCATCTGCGCGAAAGCGGGGCCTTGATGGCCGACCTGCTGGCGCTGCCGGGCGCGCGCCGCCGGTCGGCCGGGGCGCTTGCGGGCGCGCGCGATCTGCTGGCCCGGGTCGGGCTCGACCGCGCGGCCGACCGCGAGGCGGGCGAGCTGTCCTATGGTGCGCTCAAGCGGCTGGAAATCGCCCGGGCGCTGGCCACCGCGCCGCGGCTCTTGTTGCTGGACGAACCCGCCGCGGGCTGCAACGCGGTCGAGACCGAGGAAATCGACCGGCTGATCGCCGGGATGGCACAATCGGGCATCGCCATCCTGCTGGTCGAGCATGACATGAAGCTGGTGATGCGAATCTCGACCCATATCGTGGTGCTGGACCATGGCGAGAAGATCGCCGAGGGCGACCCGGCCACGGTCAGCCGCAACCCCGATGTGATCGCCGCCTATCTGGGCGCGCCCGTCGCCGAGCCGGAGGCCGCCCATGCTGACGGTTGAGAACCTGCGCGCGCGCTATGGCCGGATCGAGGTGCTGCACGGCATCGACCTGACGGTCAACTCGGGCGAGATCGTCACCGTCGTCGGGGCCAATGGCGCGGGCAAGACCACCCTTCTGCGCTGTCTGTCGGGGATCCAGCCGATCACCGACGGCCGCGTCGTCTTTCGCGGCGAGACCTATGTGACGACGCCCGCGCACAAGCGGCTGCGCCACGGGCTGGCGCATTCGCCCGAGGGGCGGCAGATCTTCACCAATCTCTCGGTCGAGGAAAACCTGCGGCTTGGCGCCTTTCTTTACGACGATGACCGCGTGGCCCGCGACATGGACGAGGCCTTCGCCCTGTTCCCGATGTTGCGCGAGAAACGCAACCTGGCCGCCGGCGGGCTGTCGGGCGGGCAGCAGCAGATGCTGGCCATCGCCCGCGCGCTGATGGGGCGGCCCGCCTGCCTGCTGCTTGACGAGCCCTCGATGGGTCTGGCGCCGCTGCTGGTGCGGCAGATCTTCGACGTGGTCACCGGGCTCAAGGCGCTGGGGGTGACCGTGCTGCTGGTCGAACAGAATGCCTTCGGGGCGTTGAAGGTCGCCGACCGGGGCTATGTGATGGAAACCGGGCGGATCGCGATGGAGGGGCCGGCCGAGGCGCTGATCGCCGATCCGCGCATCCGCGAAGCCTATCTGGGGATCTGATCCGACATGTCCGTACTGACCATCGACCGCGAGGGCGAAATTGCCGTAGCGATCCTCGACAACCCGCCCGTCAACGCGATCTCGGCCGAGGTCCGCTGCGCGCTCTGGCAGGCGGTCGAGACGCTCGATGCCGACCCCGGGATCCGCGCCGTGGTGCTGGTCTGCGCCGGGCGCAGCTTCATCGCCGGGGCCGATGTCAAGGAATTCGGCCAGCCGCCGGTCGAGCCGCACCTGCCCGATCTGGTCGACCGGATCGAGGCTGCCGCCAAGCCCTGGACCGCCGCCATTCATGGCGCGGCGCTGGGCGGCGGGCTGGAAGTCGCGCTGGGCTGCCGGTTCCGGCTGATCGATTCGGAAGCCCGCGTGGGGTTCCCCGAGGTCGGTCTGGGCATCATTCCGGGCGCCTCGGGCACGGTGCGCACGCCCCGCCTCGCGGGCATCGAGGCGGCGGTCGAGATGGTCACCTCTGGCAAGCCCGTGCCCGCGCCCGAGGCGCTGCGGCTGGGGCTGGTCGATGCGATGGTGACGGGCGATCTGCGCGGCGCGGCGGTGTCCTATGCCGCCTCGATGATCGGGGGGGCGCTGCCCGAGCCGGTCTCGGCCCGGCCGGTCGAGACCCGGCCCGACAGCTATTGGTCCGAGCGCCGCACGCGGCTGGAAAAGGCGGGCGAGGCGGCGCCGCTCCGGGCGCTCGAGGCGGTCCGGAAGGCGACCGAGGCGTCCTTCGACGAGGCCATGGCTTTCGAGCGCGCCACTTTCCTTGCGTTGCGCGACAGCCCCGAGGCGGCGGCGCTGCGCCATGTCTTCTTTGCCGAACGGGCCGCCCTGCGTCCCGCCGCGCTGAAGGGTGTCGCGCCGCGCAATATCGGCTCGGTCGGGGTGGTCGGTGGCGGGACCATGGGGGCGGGCATCGCCGCGGCCTTCCGCATGGCGGGGATGCCGGTGACGCTGATCGAGCGCGACGCCGGTGCCGCCGCCCGCGCCCATGCCGCCGTTTCCCGCATCTTCGATGGCGCGGCCGCGCGCGGCAAGCTGACCGGGGACGAGGCCAAGGCGCTGTCGGACGGGCTGATCTGCACCGATGACCCTACGGCGCTTGGCGATGTCGATCTGGCCATCGAGGCGGTTTTCGAGGATCTGGCGGTCAAGCGGGCGGTCTTTGACGACCTGGCCCGGGTCTGCCGTCCGGATGCGATCCTGGCCACCAACACCTCCTATCTCGACCCGCGCCGTCTCGCCGAGGGGGTGCCCGCGCCCGAGCGTCTGATCGGGCTGCATTTCTTCAGTCCGGCCCATGTGATGAAGCTTCTGGAAATCGTGCCGCTGCCCGGCACCGCGCCCGAGGTGCTGGCCACGGCCTTCGATCTGGCGCGGCGGCTTGGCAAGATGCCGGTCAGGGCCGGGATCTGCGAGGGCTTCATCGGCAACCGCATCCTGAAACGCCATCGCGCCGCGGCCGAGGACCTGCTGGCCGAGGGCGTGCCGGTGGCGGCGGTCGATGCCGCGATGCGCGGCTTCGGCTTCCGGATGGGGCCGTTCGAGGCGCAGGATCTGGGCGGGCTCGACATCGCCTTCCTGCAGCGCGAGGCGGCCCGCGCCGAAGGCCGGGATGTGCCCGAAACGCTGGCCGACATCCTCGTCCGCGCCGGGCGCAAGGGCCAGAAGACCGGAGGCGGCTGGTACGACTATCCCGAGGGCGGCCGCATGCCGGTCGCCTCGGACGCGGTCGCGCGGCTTCTGGCGGACCGGATCGCCGGGGGCGAGGTGCCTGCGCCCGACGCGATTGCCGAGAGGCTGGTCGGCGCCATGGCCGACGAGGGTGCGACGATCCTTGCGGAAGGGATTGCAGACAGCGCGGCCGAGATCGATCTGGTCGAGATCCACGGCTATGGCTTCCCGCGCAGCAAGGGCGGGCCGATGCACTGGACCGGCCGGGGCTGAGCGGCCTCAGGCCGGTTCGGTTTCACCCATCGCCAGCCCCGCCGCGAAGGCCTCGCGGTTCAACCGCTCGAACCGGGCGGGGGTCTGGGCGACGATCACGGCCATCAGGGCCTCGGGCGGGCAGATGGACGTCTGCGCGGTCAGCGCGCCGAGCGCCACGATATTCGTCACGCGAGGGGTGCCGAGGGTGCGCGCGGTCTCGGTGAAGGGCAGGCACAGCGTGCGGAACGGACCCTGAGGGGGCGTCGTCACCCGCTCGGCATCGCACAGGACCAGCGACGCCGGGGTCAGAAGCCCGGTCGAGACCGTGGCCGCCGCCTCGTCGAGGATCAGCAGCACATCGAGCCGCTGGGCCAGCGGGTAATCGGCCTCGGCCTCGCCGATCACCAGATCGGACCGCGACAGCCCCCCGCGCGAGACGGGCTCGTAGGCGTTCGACTGCGCGACGGTCAGCCCGGCCTCGGTCAGGGCCGCGGCCAGAATGCGCGCCGACAGCAAAAGCCCCTGACCGCCGCTGCCGCTGAAACGGATCTCCATCGCTTACTCCTCCTCGCGGATACGGGCGGCCATGGCGCGCCAGGCGGCGCCGTATTCGGGCCGGTCGGTCCGGGTCAGCACGCCGGTCCGCAGCGCGTTCGGCCGGAACGGCACATCGACCGTGTTGCGATAGGCATAGGGCCGCATCGCGCTTTTCTTGGCCAGCATCATCTCGGGCGAGGCGCCAAGATCGTTCTTGCGGCCATAGATCTCGGTGCAGTCCGACAGCACCTCGACAAAGGAAAAGCCCTCATGCGCGATGGCCTGTCCCAGCAGCGTCTTCAAGGCCAGAACCTGCGCCGTCACCTCGCGCCCGACAAAGCTGGCCCCGGCCGCGGCGGCCAGCGCGCAGGCGTCGAAATTGGGTTCTGTATTGCCCTCGGGCGTCGTGGTGGTGAACCGCCCCTCGGCCGTCATCGGCGAGACCTGACCGCCGGTCATGCCGTAGATCTCGTTGTTCAGCATCACGCAGGTGATGTCGAGATTGCGGCGGCAGGCATGGATCAGATGGTTGCCGCCGATGGCCAGACAATCGCCGTCGCCGGTGATGACGATGACATGCAGGTCGGGCCGCGCAAGCTTGAGCCCGGTGGCGAAGGTCAGCGGCCGGCCATGGGTGGTGTGGAAGGTGTTGGCGTCGATATAGGCCGACAGCCGGCCCGAACAGCCGATGCCCGAGACGACCGCCAGCCGGTCCTTCGGAATGCCCTGCTCATGCACCGCCCAAAGCAGCGCCCGGAGCGCGATGCCATGGCCGCAGCCGGGGCAGAGGAAATGCGGCATCCGGTCCTGCCGCAGGTAGTCGTTGACATCGAAGCTCGCGGCGGTTTCGGTCTTGGTGTCCTTCATTTCAGCGCCTCCCGCGCCGCCCCGGCGATCTCGTCGGGGGTCAGGGTTTCGCCGTCGATGCGGGACAGCCCCGTGACCTCGGCCCGGCCCGCCAGCACCCGCTCGACCTCCAGCACCAATTGGCCCTGGTTCATCTCGGGGACCAGAACCTTGCGCGTGCCCGCCGCCGCGACCGCCTCGCGCAGCGGCGTCTCGGGGAAGGGCCAGAGCGTGACCGGCCGGAACAGCCCCACCTTCAGCCCCTCGGCGCGCAGATCCTTCACCGCCTGCCGCGCGGCGCGGGCGGAAATGCCGATGGCGACGATCAGCAGATCGGCATCCTCGGTGGCCTGCTCGCGCCAGCTTTCGATCCGGGCGCGGTGCAGGACCAGCTTGTCGGTGGTCCGGGTCAGCGCGGCGGCAGCGACGGCGGGATTCTGGGTCGGAAAGCCGTCGGGGCCATGGGTCAGGCCGGTGCAATGGCTGCGATAGCCGTCGCCCGGGCGCGGCATCGGCGGCACCAGATCGGCGGTCTCGGCATAGGGCAGGAAGCCCTCGCGCGGGCCGGTGGCGAAGGGCCGGGCGATCCCGGGCGCCTCGGCCACGGCGCCCAGATCGACGGTTTCGGTCAGGTGGCCGATCACCTCGTCCAGCAGCACCACGACCGGCACCCGCAGGGTTTCCGACAGCTCGACCGCGCGGATCGTCTCGGAATAGGCCTCGCCGACCGAGGCCGGGGCCAGCACGATCACCGCGTGATCGCCATGGGTGCCCCAGCGCGCCTGCAGGATGTCGCCCTGCGCCGGGCGCGTGGGCATCCCGGTCGAGGGCCCGCCCCGCATCACATTGACGATCACGCAGGGGATCTCGGCGCCGCAGGCATAGCCGAGGTTTTCCTGCTTCAGCGAAAAGCCGGGGCCGGAGGTCGCGGTCATCGCCGTCACGCCCCCCATCGAGGCGCCGATCACCGCGCCCATCGAGGCGATTTCATCTTCCATCTGGATGAAGGTACCGCCCACTTTCGGCAGCTCGCGGGCCATGGTCTCGGCCACTTCCGAGGACGGCGTGATCGGATAGCCCGCGAAGAACCGGCATCCGGCCCGGATCGCGCCCAGCGCGCAGGCCTCGTTGCCTTCCAGATTGCGACGGCCGGTCAGGGCCGCCGGCGCAGCGGCGAGGGACGGGGCGGTCATGACGCGGCCTCCTGGACGGGCGTGTTGGTGACGGAAATCGCCATGTCGGGGCACAGCCAGGAACAGAGCTGGCAGCCGGTGCACAGCTCGGGCAGCGCCAGTTCGGCCTTGAGCTGGTCGTTCAGCCTCAGGCAGCGTTCGGGGCAGCTTTTCACGCAGATGTCGCAGCCCTTGCACCAGTCGGCGGTGATCTCGACCACGGTCTCGACCTGCGGGTGATGGACCTCGGCGCGGGATTTCTGCAGCCCGCTGGCGGTGACGTCGATCCGCTTGGTCCCGCCCAGCGCCCAGGCCCGGCCCTCGGTGAAGGCCCGGGCGTTGATCCCGACCGATTTCGGCGGGACGGTGGCGGCGATGACCTGCGCCCAGGCCGCTTCGGGGAAGTCGAGCGCGGTCGACAGCGCCCCCAGCAGCACGGTATTGGCGGCGCGTGCATTGCCCAGATTGGCCGCAAGCCCGGTCGCGTCCATCACATAGCCCGCATGAACCTGATCGATGATTTCCTCGGGGGTCTGGGGCGCATAGGCGGGTTCGGCCCCGCGCTTGCGGCTGCGGCAGGCGAAGGGCGGCACGATCTTCTGGCAATCGGCGATGAAGGTGCCGGTCTCGGGCTTGAGGTGCCGGATCCAGCGCAGGCCCTCGGCCCATTCCAGCGCGACGAGGATGTCGACCTCGCCCTCGGGGATGGTCGGCGACCAGACCTTCGGCCCGAAGCGGACATGGCTGAAGACGCCGCCGCCGCGCTTGGCCATGCCATGGACCTCGCTTTGCTTCACGTCATGGCCGGCCTCCTGACAGAGCTGGGCCAGCACCTTCGAGACCATGATGACGCCCTGTCCGCCGACGCCGACGATCAGAACGTTTGTCGTCCGGTTGCGCTTGTCCATGGCTCAGACCTGTTCGGCAATGTCGGCGGGCTTGATCGAATGCGAGGCACAAAGCTGCGCGCAGAGGCTGCAGCCGATGCAGGCCTCGGGGTCGATCTGCACCTTGTGGCGGCCCTCATGCCAGCCCTCGGCCCAGGTGATGGCCGGGCAGCCGAGGTTCATGCAGGCCTGGCAGGCGATGCAGCTGTCCTGATCGACCGCCATCGCCGGACCCTTGATCCGCACCGGGTCCAGCACACAGGGCCGGTCGGAAATCACGACCGACACGCCCTTGTGCGCGACCGCCTCGCGCAACTGGCGCTGCATCGAGGCGGTGTCGTAGCTGTCGACCTTCTGCACCCAGCGCACGCCCAGCGCCTTGACCAGCGCGAAGAAGTCGACGCGCGGCGCGGGATCGCCCCTCAGGGTGCGGCCGGTGCCGGGATGATCCTGCCCGCCGGTCATCGCGGTGATGTGGTTGTCGAGGATGAAGACGGTGATGTCGGCGTCGTTGTAGATGGCGTCGATCAGGGGCGGGATGCCCGAATGCAGGAAGGTAGAATCGCCGATGGTGGCGACGATCGGCCGGGTCTCGGTCCCGGCCTTGGCCATGCCGACCGCATTGGCGATGCTCGATCCCATCGAGACGCAGGTATCCATCGACTTCAGCGGCTCGACCACGGCCAGCGTATAGCAGCCGATATCGCCCGCGACCCGCGCGTCGATCGCGCCCAGCGCCATGAAGCAGGCCACATGCGGGCAGCCCGCGCACAGGACCGGCGGGCGCACCATCGGCGCGAATTCGAAAGGCGCCGCATGGACCCGCGCGGGCATCAGCCCGGCTTTCGCCAGCCCGTCATGGACGATCTCGGGCGAGAATTCGCCCTCGCGCGGGAAGAAGGCCTTGCCCTCGCAGGCAATCCCCATCGCCTTCAGCGCGTCCTCGATCAGGGGTTCCAGTTCCTCGACCACGATCACCCGCTCGACGCCCGCGCAGAACTCGCGGATCAGCCGGTCGGGCAGCGGCCAGGTGACGCCGAGCTTCAGCACCGAGACGTCGGGCAGGCATTCCTTCACATAGGTATAGGGGATGCCCGAGGTGATGATGCCGACCCGTGCATCGCCCGGCTCGACCCGGTTCAGGGGGCTGTCCGACAGCGCCTCGCGCAGCCGCGCCTCGCGCGCCAGCACATGGCCGTGGCGCATCCGGGCATGGGCCGGGATCATCACGTTCTTGCGGGGATTGTCCTCGAAGACCCGCGCGGCGGGCGTCTGGCGGGCGCCCAGGGTCACCGCGCTTCGGGTATGCGACAGCCGCGTGGTCGAGCGCACGAAGACCGGACAGTCGTATTCCTCGGACAGATCGAAGGCCGTTCGGGTAAATTCGAGCGCCTCCTGCCCGTCCGAGGGCTCCAGCACCGGCACATGGGCGAAGCGGGCATAGATCCGGCTGTCCTGTTCGTTCTGCGAGGAATGGATACCCGGATCGTCGCAGACCGCGACGACCAGCCCGCCATTGACCCCGATATAGGAAAACGACATCAGCGCATCGGCCGCGACATTCATGCCGACATGCTTCATCGCGGTGAAGGCGCGTGTCCCCGCGAAGGAGGCGCCGATGGCCACATCCATCGCGGTCTTCTCGTTGGTCGACCATTGCGCGTGGATGTCGGCGGCGGGATAGGCCGCGAGGCTTTCCAGGATCTCGGTCGAGGGCGTGCCGGGATAGGCGGCGGCGACCCTGGCGCCGGCCTCCCAGACGCCGCGGGCGATGGCTTCGTTGCCGGTCATCGGGCGGGACTGTCCCGCGCCAAGCGGCTCGGTGGCACCCTGCCGGAGGGCATGTGTCATTGGCGTCGTCCTGTGTCGCGCGCGGAATTGCACAAAATTGCCCAGCTTCTAGTCTTTGGGCAATTTTCGTACAAAGCGCGGATTGCCGCAGCAGTTTAGGTACGGCGATCCTCGGCCCGGACGACGGTGCGGTCCTTGATCTGGGGCAAGCCGCCCGCGGGCCGCGGGCCGGACGTGATGTCACACGCGGCCCTGCGGCGGTCCCGAAGGCTCAGGACCCGAAATTCCGCCGCGCGGCGGCCGTGGCCGCATGCAGATGGGTCTGCATCGCGGCGCCCGCCCAGTCGGCATCGCCCGCGAGAATCGCGTCGGCGATTTCCCGGTGATGCGCCGCCGACCGGCGGATCGCGGCCTCGTCGTAGCTTTTGAAGGTCAGCGAGACGAGCCCGAGATTGACCACCAGCGACAGCATCGCCTCGAGCCGGGGCGACCGCGCGGCGGTCAGGATCAGCTGGTGAAAGGCGCGGTTGGCCTCGGTGATGGCCTCGTAATCGGCATCGTTTCGCGGCGGCACATGGGCCTGCATCTGCAGGGCGAGATCGGCCAGCGTTGCGCGTTCCTCGGCGCTGGCAAAACCCGCGGCGCGCCGGGCGGCGTAGGATTCAAGCAGCAGGCGCATCGCGAAGATCTGTTCGATCTCGTCCGCGCCCAGCCCCACCACGCGCAGCCCGGGCCCGGCCTCGCGGGTCAGCAAGCCCTCGAGGATCAGCCGCTTGACCGCCTCGCGGACCGGGGTGCGCGACATCGCAAGGCTTTCCGCGAATTCGGCCTCGGTCACGCGCTCGTTCTCGGCATAGCGGCCCGAGAAGATCCGCTTGCGGATTGCCCGATAGGCCAGTTCGGCCGCGCCGATCCGTTCGCCGCCATCCTCTGCCCGTGTCATCTTCCCCCACCCTCGGCTTAAGTCAGGCCACGGCGGTTGCCGGGAAGCCGCCCGCCTTCATCAGCATACCCGGAACCGGGTGTCCGAGGGCGGTCTCAAGCGCCGCAGCCCCCGCGATCGCCCGGTCCAGATCGTATCCGGTGGCAATCCCCGAGCGCTCGAACATGTAAACCAGATCCTCGGTCGGCAGGTTGCCGGTCGCCCGCGGCGCGAAGGGGCAGCCGCCGACGCCGCCCAGCGAGGCGTCGAAGGACCGGACCCCGGCGCAATACCCGGCCCAGGCATTGGCCAGCCCCGTGTTGCGGGTGTTGTGCAGATGCAGCCGGATGGGCAGGTCGGGAAAGCGCGCGCGCACCGCGCCCACGCGGTCCTCGATGTCGCGGGGCGTGGCCACGCCGATGGTGTCGGCCAGGGTCAGCTCGTCGGGCGCGGCCTCCATCACCTTCTCGAGCACCTCGATCATCCGCGCCACCGGGACCTCGCCCTCGAACGGGCAGCCGAAGGCGGCGGCCAGGGTGACATTGGTGCCGACCCGGCCCTCGGTCTCGGCCGCGAGGCGGTGCCAGAGCGCGATGCCCTCGGCGGTGGTCATGCCCTGATTGCGCTGGCTGAACGTGTCGCTGAGCACGATGGCATAATTCACCTCGTCGAGCCCGGCCGCCAGCGCGCGGGCAAAGCCGCGGTGGTTCAGTGCCAGACCGATATGGCGCAGCCCTTCGCGGGGCAAATCGGCACACAGGGCCTCGGCATCGGCCATCTGCGGCACCCGCGCGGGATTGACGAAGCTGGTGACCTCGATCCGGGTTGCTCCGGCGTCGATGATCGCGGCCAGCATGCGCTTTTTTGTATCCAGATCAAGCAACGTCTTCTCGTTTTGAATGCCATCTCGCAAGGTGACATCCACAATTTCAACGACATCCTTCATTTTTCCCTCCCCGAGCAAGAAATCCGTTGAGACCCTCTTTCAGATTTGTATACATTATTTCCAAAGAGAGTCGAGGCACGGCATGCTGCGCCGCGACAAGGGAGAGGGAAGACCAATGCCAAGCGAAGAAACGGCCGCGCGACGCGGGCCGCTGAACGATGTCCGCGTGCTGGAAATGGGGCAGCTGCTGGCGGGGCCGTTCTGCGGGCAGTTGCTGGCCGATTTCGGCGCCGAGGTGATCAAGTGCGAACAGCCGGGGGTGGGCGATCCGCTTCGGGTCTGGGGGCAGGAAAAGCCCTATGGCAAGTCGCTCTGGTGGCCCATCGTGGCGCGCAACAAGAAATCGCTGACGCTGAACCTGCGCACCGAAGAGGGCCAGGAGATCGTGCGCGAGCTGATCCGCTCGACCGATATCCTGATCGAGAATTTTCGCCCCGGCACGATGGAACGCTGGAACCTCGGCTATGAGGATCTGAAGAAGATCAATCCGCGGCTGATCATGGTCCGCGTCACCGGCTTCGGCCAGACCGGGCCCTATTCCCGCCGCGCGGGCTATGGCGCCATCGGCGAGGCGATGGGGGGCTTGCGCTATGTGGTGGGCGACCCCTCGACCCCGCCCAGCCGGATGGGGATCTCGATCGGCGACGAGCTGGCGGCGGTCTATGCCTGCATGGGCGCGCTGATGGCGCTGCATGCCCGCGAGCGGACCGGCCAGGGCCAGGTCGTCGACAGCGCGATCTACGAGGCGGTTCTGGCGATGATGGAAAGCACCGTCAGCGAGTACCATGTCGCGGGCTATGTCCGCGAACGGACCGGCGCGACGCTGCCCAATGTCTCGCCCTCGAACGTGTTCGAGACCCGCGACGGCAAGCTTTTGCTGATCGCCGCCAATCAGGACACGGTGTTCCGCAGGCTCGCCTCGGCGATGGGGCGGCCCGATCTGGCCGAGGATCCGCGTTATGCCACCCATTCGGCGCGGGGTGCGCACATGACCGAACTCGACGCCCTGATCAACGACTGGACCCGCACGCTGGATCTGAAGCCGCTGGAAGAGACGCTGCACGAGAACGGCGTGCCCTGCGGGCTGATCTACAGCGCGGCGGAAATGCTGGACGACCCGCATTTCAGGGCGCGCGAGGCCATCGTCGAGCTGCCGCATCGCGATTTCGGCTCGATCAAGATGCAGAACGTGGCGCCGCGCCTGTCGGACACGCCGGGCGAGATCCGCCATGCCGGTCCCGAGCTGGGCGAGCATACCGACGACATCCTGCTGAACGATCTGGGGCTTTCGCCCGACCGGCTGGACCGGCTGCGTGCGGAGGGCGTGATCTGACGTTCTGACGGGCTCCCGCGCTCCGGAGGAGGGCCGCGCGGGAGACATTGGGCGGCACCGACCGTCCGTCATTCGCCGGTCGAGGAACCGGCACATCCTGGGAGGATTACCATGAAACCCTATATTATTGCCGCCCTGCTGGCGGGAAGCGCGTTGGCGGGCACGACCGGGCAGGCGCTGGCCGAAAAGACCCTGCGCGCGACCGTTCAGGTGTCCGTCGATCATCCGATCGGCGCCAATGTCGTCACCTTCAAGGAGGCGCTCGAAGAGCTTTCGGGCGGCGAGATCGAGGTCGAGATCTACGACAGCGCCCAGCTCTTCAAGGGCAGCGAGGTGCCGAAGGCGGTCGCCAGCGGCGCGATCGACATGGGGGTGGTGCTGGCCGACGAATATTCCGGCACCGTGCCTGCCGCGGGCATCTTCAGCGAGCCGTTCCTGTTTCCCAGCTACGAGGTGCTGGCCAAGGCCGCCGAGCCCGAAAGCCCGGTGCGCCAGACCTTCGACCGGCTGATCGGCGAGACCGGCACAAAGGTGCTGTGGTGGCAGGATTACGGGCCCGTCCAGATCCTGTCGAAGGACCACCCGATCCGCACGCCTGCCGACATGAAGGGCAAGCTGGTGCGCGCGCTGGGCAAGCCGCTTGGCGATTTCATCGAGGCCGTCGGCGGCACGCCGGTCGTCATGGGCGGGTCGGAACAGTTCATGGCCTATCAGCGCGGCACCGTCGATATCGGCATGAGCGGCACCACCGCCGTCAAGTCGCGCAAGCTTTACGAGGTGATGGACCACGTCACCATGACCAACCATTCTCTGGCCGAGTTCATCGTGGTGATCAACCCGGCGACCTATGACGGGCTCAGCGATCAGGAACGCGCCTGGGTCGACGAGGCCGCCCAGCGGGCCGAGGCCGACCTGCGCGCCAAGACCCGGCAGCAGAACGAGGAGGCCGCGGCCTGGCTGGTCGAGACCGGCAATGCGACGGTGACCGAGTTGACCCCGGAAGAGATCGCGCAATGGCAGAAGGCCTCCGCGCCCGCCATCGACATCTTCATCAAGGATGCAGGCGCCACCGGACAGCAGCTCGTCGACGACATCCGCGCGCTGTACTGATCGCGCTCCGCCATGACCGAAGGCACGCACGCGCCGCCGCCCCGGGACCCTTCGCGGGTCCCGGAACGCCTGGACGGACCCGCCCTGTTGCGGGCCGTCGACCGGCTGTCCGCCATCGCCGGGAGAGGCGCCGATCTGGCGCTCGTCGCGATCTGCGCGATGGTCACCTATGAGGCGCTGGCGCGCTACGTGCTGCACGCCCCCACGCGCTGGACCTCGGATGTGGCGACCACGCTTTTGCTGTGGCTGACCTTCGTCGCCATGGCGCAAAGCCTGCGGCAGCGGCGGATGATCCGCATCACCGCGCTGATCGGCGGGCGCAGCCCGACCGCGGCCCGGCTGATCGAGCTGTTCTCGCTGGTGGTCATCGGCGGGTTCTCGGCGATGGCGGTCTGGCTCTGCTGGGGCGAGATGCTGGAAAGCATCGCCATGGGGCGGCGCACCGCCAGCATGCTGCAACTGCCGCAATGGATCGTCGAGGCGCCGGTGGTGATCGGCTTCGCGCTGCTGGCGCTGCAGGCCTTCGCCGACGCGGCGCGGCTGTGGCTGCGGCCCGCACCCGATTTCGGCCATGGCGACGCAGGCGACCTGCCCGGCGAAAGGGATACCGCATGACCCCGGTTCTGATCATCGTCGGGCTGATCGCGCTTTTGCTGACCGGGCTGCCGGTCGCGTTCGGGCTGGCCTCGCTCGGCACGCTGCTGATCGTGCTGAAGGGGCTGCCGCTGGCGCTGATCCCCGCGAACCTCTTTGGCGGCGTCAACGATTTCGTGCTGATCGCGGTGCCGCTGTTCCTGTTCATGTCGAACATCCTGCTGCGGGGCGGGGTCGGGCGCGATCTCTTCGTGGCGCTGCAAAGCTGGGTCGGCCATTTCCCCGGCGGCCTCGGCATCGCGGCGCTTCTGTCCTGCGGGATCTTCGCGGCGATCTCGGGCAGTTCGGTCACGACCGCCGCCACCGTCGGCACCGTCGCCATCCCCGAGATGATCCGGCGCGGCTATGGCACCTCGTTCACGCTGGGGCTGCTGGCCGCGGGCGGGACGCTTGGCATCCTGATCCCGCCTTCGGTGCCGCTGATCGTCTACGGCGTCATCGCCGAGGAAAGCATCGGCAAGCTCTTCCTCGCGGGGATCGGGCCCGGTCTCGCGCTGATCCTGGTCTTCGGCATCTATGCGGTCTTCGCCGCCACCTTCGGCAGCCGCGCCACCCGGAGCGAGAAGGCCAGCTGGTCCGAGCGCCTTTCCGCCAGCCGCCGAGCCCTGCCGACCGCGCTTCTGGCGGTGCTGATGCTGGGCGGGATCTATTCGGGCGCCTTCACGCCCACGGAGGCCTCGGGCATCGGCGCCTCGGCCGCCCTTCTGATCACGGTGCTGCAACGCTCGCTGAGCTGGCAGGATTTCCTGGCGGCGCTGCGGGATTCGGTGATGACGACCTCGGTGATCTTCCTGATCGTCGTCGGCGCCAAGATCTTCGGCCGCGCGATCACGCTGTACCAGATCCCGGCCGAGGTCGCCGAGATGTTCTCGGTCGCGGGCGACAGCCGCTGGGTGTTCCTGCTGATCGTCTCGGCGATCCTGCTGTTCGTCGGACTGTTTCTCGAAAGCATGTCGATGCTTCTGATCATGGTGCCAGTGCTGTTGCCGACGGTGCTGGGCTTCGGCATCGACCCGGTCTGGTTCGGCGTCTATTTCGTCCTGCTGATCGAGATCGCGCTGATCACGCCGCCGGTCGGGCTGAACCTCTTCGTGATCCAGGCGATTGCCCGGACCGGGATCGGCACCGTGATCCGGGGCGTCACGCCCTTCGTCCTGCTGATGCTGCTGATCGCGGTCCTGATGTGCGCCCTGCCGGGGCTGGCCCTGCTGATCCCCTACGGGCTGTGATGCGCATGACCACCGATATTGAACCGAAAGGGACCGCCCGATGATCGAACCCGTCCTCGTGGTGGTCCTGCTGATCGGCCTGATCGGCATGGGCGCGCCGATCTTCCTGGCACTTGGCGCCAGCGGTCTTCTGGGGCTGTGGATGGCGCGCGGGCCGCTGGCCTTCTTCTTCGCGCCGACCTCGATCTTCGGCCAGCTCAATTCCTTCGAACTGATCGCGCTGCCGCTGTTCATCCTGATGGGCAACCTGCTGTCGGCAACGCCGGTCGGCACCAACCTCTTCCGCGCCGCAGCGATCTGGCTGTACTGGCTGAGGGGCGGGCTCGCCATCGCCACTGTGGGCGCCTCGGCGCTGTTCGGGGCGGTCTCGGGCGTGTCGGTGGCGGGTGTCGCCGCCGTGGGCTCGATCGCGGTGCCGCAGATGCTGGAACGCGGCTATTCGCGCGGGCTGGCGGCGGGGGCGGTGGTCTCGTCGGGGGCGCTGGCCATGCTGATCCCGCCCTCGGTGCCCTTCATCATCTATGGCGCGGTCTCGGGCGTGTCGGTCGGCGCGCTTTTCGTCGGCGGCATCGTGCCGGGACTGGCGCTGGCCGGGGCGCTGGCGCTTTACATCTACATCCGCGTTCGCCGCCATCCCGACCAGGCGCCCCGCGAAAGCGGCTCGCCGCCCCGCCCGGCCGAGATGCTGCGCGCGCTGGGCGGGATCTGGCATGCGCTGCTGCTGGTGGTGATCGTGCTGGGCGCGATCTACAAGGGCATCGCCACGCCCTCCGAGGCCGCGGCCTTCGGCGCCGCCGGGGCCTTCCTGATCGCGGCGCTGGTGTTCCGCTCGCTGAGCTTGCGCAGCTTCGGGCAGATCCTGGCCTCGTCGGTCAAGGTCTCCTGCACGATCCTGCTGATCATCGGCTGCGCCAAGATCTTCGGCGACTACCTCAACCTCGTGCGCGTCCCCGAGATCGTGACCGAGCGGCTGACCGCGACCAGCCTGCCCGACTGGGCGATCCTCGTGGTGCTGATGCTGGCGCTCGTGCTGCTGGGGATGCTGGTCGACGCCGTGTCGCTGATCGTAGTGACGACGCCGATCCTCTTGCCGCTGATCCTGGCGCTGGGCTACGACCCGCTGTGGTTCGGCATCATCCTGGTGATGAACCTCGAGATCGCGGTGGTGACCCCGCCGGTCGGGCTGAACCTCTATGCGTTGCGCGGGGTCTGCCCGATGCTCAGCGTCGAGGAGATCGTCCGCGCGGTGCTGCCCTTCGTGGCGGTCCAGTTCGTGATGCTGATGATCTTCGTGCTGTTTCCGGGGCTGAGCCTCTGGCTGCCCGGACTTCTGTGACCCGTTTCACATCAGGATACCAAAAGGGGAGGAAACCAGAGATGACCCAGACCAGACGCACTTTCCTGAAGACCGGCACGGCGCTGATGGGTGCGGGGGCCCTGCTGGGCGCGACCGGCGGACCCGCGCTGGCCGCAACCCGGCTGACCGGCGTCAGCTACCTGCCGCCCAGCTATCGCGCGCTGTCCTTCGGCTCTGCCGGGTTCGTCGAGCGGTTGAATGCCAGCGACGCGGTCGATGTCGACTATTACGACAGCGGCAAGCTTCTGAAGGCCGACGAACAGCTGGCGGCGCTGAGGGCCGGCACCATCGACTTCATGTTCCATACCACAAGCTACATCACCCGCTCGGTGCCGATCTTGGGCATCACCGGCCTGCCCGGCGTGGTCGAGGCGCTGTACGAGAACCCCGAGCGCCTGAGGAAGGGCAGCCCGCTGTTCGACCTGATCAACGAAGAGCTCGCCAGGGAAGACCTCTACATGGTCTCGATGATGGGCAATGTGCTCGAGCCCGAATATCTCTGGTCGAGCGCGGGCGCTCCGATCCGGTCCATCGCCGACGTAAAGGGCAAGAAGGTCCGCGTCGTCAGCTTCGAGGGCACCAAGGTCGTCGAGGGCTTCGACGGCGCGGCCGTGCGGCTGCCCTCGTCCGAGCTGTATCTGGGGCTGCAGCGCGGCACCGTCGATGCGGCGGTGGCCAATATCTCGACCATCATCGGCCGGTCGCTGCAGGAACAGCTGCACCATGTCTACCGCCTGCCGATCACCGGCTTCGGCATCGGGCTTTTCGTCACGCCGCAGCGCTGGGAAAAGATGGGCGACGAGGTGCGCGCGGCCTTCGAGACCGCGGCCGACTGGTTCGACGCCAATGGCGCGAAGGAGGCCAACGAGGTGATCTACCGCGACGATTACTGGCCTGCCATCGAGGCGGCCGGGATCGAGGTGATCGACCCGACCGGCGAGGATCTCGCCGCGCTCGACGCCGCCGCCGAAGAGGTGCGCGCGGCCTGGATCGCGGATGTCGGCGAAGAGACCGGCCACCGCGCCATCGCGCTGGCCACCGGCCAGGCCGGCTGACCGGGGAGGGGCGCCGTGAGACAGGTCTTCACCCGCATGGTTCAGGGCACCCGGATCGTGGGCCAGCTGGTGCTGGTCTTCATCGTGGTGACGATCTGCTATGACGCGATCCAGCGTTACGCCTTCGCGGCGCCCACCTCCTGGTCGCTGGAGGTCAACACCTTCCTGCTGATCTATGTCGCGGTCATGGTCGCGGCCGATGTCCAGCGCACCGACGGCCATATCCGCATCACCTTCTTCGTCGAGAATGCCGCGCCCCTGATCCGCCGCGCCGCACGCGCCGTTGTCGCGCTGACCGGTATCGCCTTCGCGGGCATCCTGACCTGGCGCGGCGCGCTGATGGCAGAGCAGGCCTGGGACTATGGCGAACGGGTCTCGTCCGGTTTCGGCACGCCGATGGTGTTGCCCTACGCGCTTTTGCCGCTCGGGTTCGGGACGCTGGCCCTGCAGTTCCTGTTCGACCTGATCGACGCGCTTTGGGGCGATTCCCCGGATCAGGCCGGATAACGGAGGCCGCCTCGCGACCATCGCAGATCGGACCCCGTCGGCGGCGCGGCCTTTCATTGCCGGGTCCCGGGGAAGAGCCGCAAGCCCGGTTCGCGGCTCTCGCGCACTGCGTGGCGGACGCGGTGGTATATTCCGCCATCGGTCCGTAAGGCGCTGAAGTGCTTATTTATGGGGGGTAGGGCCATAAGGCGCGGCATGCACTTGTGCGCTCAGTAGGTCACGCAGGACATGCTGTTTCCAACTGGTCTGCACTGCGTGACGTTTCCGCCGGCCGACCTTGCTCTTTCTTCGTAGTAGGCAGCGACGCATGCCTCCGTGGCAGCGCGCCCCAACTCGGAAAGGTAGATCGGGCAACCTTCCTTGGTTGTCGCGGGTTGGCAGGCCACGAGCGGAAGGACCGAAGCCAGCAGCAGGAAAACTCGCATGGACCATCCCCTAAATTCCAACGCTGGTAGCCTGCCAGGATCAGGGAAAATGGAAAATGAAAATTCGCGCGGCAGGGGGTGGAGTGCGTCAGCGCGAAGGCCCGATTTCCCCCCTCGGACAAAGCCCCCCCGGGGTCGGGGGAGCCTTCCGTCGCGCCGCAGTCAGCCGCCGACCGACTTGCTGCCTTCGGGCGCCAGCATCGCCGCCGGCGCCGCCAGCGTGCGGACGCAGGCCACCGGCAGCCCTTAGGTCAGGTCAGCCCAGAAATCCAGCGACCGGCCGGAGGCGCGACGGGCCGCGATCAGCAGGTCCAGCACTTCCTCCCGGTCGCCCTCAGACCTCGCCCCGAAGCGGGTGAGCGCGGCCCATTCTTTCCCGCGGACCTCGGTCAGGTGCTCCGCGCGCCGCTCTGCCGAGCGAAGGATCGCATGGAAGGCGTCCCACTCCGGCGCGCCGCCGGTCGACCCGGGCAGACCCTCAGCCGCGAGCCGCAAGGCGGTCACCAGTCCGCTCAGGTTCGAGATCACGGCTTCGGAGCCGTTGTAGGCGTCGCGCACTTGCCGAAAAGGATCGCTCGTCCCTGTCCTATCCTTCCGTCCGTCGCGCGCAGGGCCGTGCCTCTGATGAGTCTGGCGGCTGAAGTCCGGCCAGCGCGCCCGCTCGTCTGGGGTGGCGGTCAGCAGCGCCGCCACAAGGGCGGCCTCGCTGGCACGAGCGTTTGGCGGATTGAGGCTTCCTTGCCCATGCTCTTCAACTTCGCGGCCAAGAAGTTCGGCCATACCGGCTCGAATCCGGCGCGGTATGCGGAGCGGATGAAGACGAACCCGGACGGGTTGCACACCTGGACGGAAGAGGAGGTGGACCGCTTCCTCAAACGGCACGGGCCGGGAACCAAGGCACGCCTTGTCATGTTGCTGGCGCTCAATACGGGCATGGCGCGGCAGGACCTCGCCTGCGTCGGCCGCCAGCACATCAAGAAAGAGGGTCGGATCGACTATCGTCGGCACAAGACCTCCGTGGCGGCCGATCTGCCGATTCTCTCGGAGCTGGCCGAGGAACTGCGCCATGTCCCCAAGCAAAGGATGCTGTTTGTGACGCAGGACAACAGCGCCAAGCCCTATGCCGTCGCGTCGCTGGGCAACTGGTTTCGGGACAGGTGCGTCGAAGCCAATGTGCCGGGCTCGCTGCATGGCTTGCGCAAGGCCGGGGCCACTCGGCTTGCGGATGCCGGGGCAAGTGAATGGGAGATCGCTTCCTACCTTGCCCACACCGATACGACCCAAGCGGCAGTCTACACCAAGAGGGCCAACCGGGCGCGTCTTGCGGACAGCGGATCTGCGAAGCTGAGGGCGGTGAAAATGTCCAACCTGTCGGAAGAGTCGGACGGGAAGGAGGGAAAAGCCAATGAATAACAATGACTTAACGCACAAACTGGCAGCCCGTAGGGGAATCGAACCCCTCTTTCCAGGTTGAAAACCTGGCGTCCTAACCGATAGACGAACGGGCCAGCGTTGTGCGTGGCGCGGTAAGTAGGCAAATCCTCGGGGGGGCGCAAGAGGTTTTTTCGACCCGTGACACAGATTTTTCATGTGCCGCGGCGTGGATCTCAGTCCGCCAGCGCGGCGTCCTCCAGCCGAAGCTGAACCGACTGGCGGCCGTTCCAGATATTGACCTCGAGCCGCCCCGCCAGATGGACCCGGGCGCCGCCATGGCCTTCGAGAAACGGACCGAGCGGGCCGTCGAAGGCGCCGAAGGCGATGGCGCCGATGCGGGCGCCCAGCCCGTCGCCGAAGCTGATCTTAAGATGCGACTCGCCCACCCGGCGGACATGCTGGATGGCGCAGTCGGCAAAGGCAAAGCGGGGGGCGGGAGCCCCGGCACCGAAGGGGCCCGCGCGCTCGATCTCGTCGATCAGCTCGACCGTGGCGGCGCCCGGCATCAGCAGGGCATCGAGCCTCAGATCGGCCGGTCCCATCGTTCCCGCACCCTGACGGGCCAGAAGCTCGCCCAGCCGCACCATGGCGGGCTCCAGCCGGTCTCGTGCGACCGTCAGCCCCGCCGCCATCCGGTGCCCGCCACCCTTGACGAGCAGCCCCTCGGCGGCAAGCCGGTGGATCGCAGCGCCCAGATCGACGCCTGAAACCGACCGTCCGGACCCCTTGCCCTCGTCGCCATCGAAACCGATCACCACGGCGGGGCGGTTGGTGGCCTCTTTCAGACGGCTCGCGACGATGCCGACGACGCCCGGATGCCAGCCCTCGCCCGCGGCCCAGACCAGAGGACCCTCGGTGCCGCGCGCCTCGGCCTGGTCGAGGGCTGCGGCCCGCACCGCGGCCTCGATCTCGCGCCGCTCGGTGTTGAGCTGGTCGAGCCGTTCGGCCAGCGCCGCGGCCTCGTCGGGGTCGGCGGTCGCCAGCAGCCGCGCGCCCAGATCGGCCTGGCCGATCCGCCCGCCCGCATTGACCCGGGGGCCGAGCAGGAAGCCCAGATGATAGGGCGTGGGGGCACTGTTCATCCGCGCCACGTCGGCCAGCGCCACCAGACCGGGGCGCTGGCGCCGGGCCATGATCTTCAACCCCTGGCGCACCAGCGCGCGGTTGACGCCGGTCAGCGGCGCGACGTCGGCCACGGTGGCCAGTGCCACAAGATCCAGCGATTGCAGCAGGTCGGGGCCGCGCAGCCCGCGCTCGCGCATCTGCCGGTTCACCTCGACCAGCAGCAGGAAGACCACGCCCGCGGCGCAGAGATGGCCAAGGCTGCCATCCTCGTCCTGCCGGTTGGGGTTGACCACGGCCAGGGCGGGGGGCAGGGTCTCGGCGCCGAGGTGGTGATCCAGCACCACGACATCGGTGCCACCGGCCGCGGCGATGGGCTCGTGGCTGAGCGTGCCGCAATCGACGCAGACGATCAGATCGTGATCGCGCGCCAGGGCCTGCATCGCGGGCACGTTGGGGCCATAGCCCTCGTCGATGCGGTCGGGGATATACAGCGTGGCGCCGTGGCCCATGGCGCGCAGCCAGGTCAGCAGCAGCGCCGCCGAGGCGCCGCCATCGACGTCGTAATCGGCAAAGACCGCGATCCGCTGGCGCCCGATCAGCGCCTCCAGCAGCCGTTCGGCGGCCCGGCCCATGTCGCGCAGCGACAGAGGGTCGGGCAGCAGGTCCTTGAGGGTCGGGTCCAGAAAGGCGGGCACCGCCTCGGGCGCCACCCCGCGCCGGGCCAGCACGGCCGCGACGGCGGGCGACAGCAGGGCGGTCTGCGCCAGAGCCTCGGCCTGGCGCGCCTCTTCCTCCGACGGGCCGACCCAGCGCCGCCCGGTGGCCGATGTCTCGACCCCGAGATACGCGCGCGTCATGCCTTACTTGGTGGGGTTGCGGTAGAACATCCGCCGCACCGACCCGGTCTTCGACCGCATCAGCAGGGTTTCGGAGGTCAGATACCCTACCTCGCGCTTGATCCCCGGCAGAAGCGACCCGTCGGTGACGCCGGTCGCGGCGAAGATCACATCGGCCTGCACCAGGTCGTCGCGGGCATAGACCCGGTCCAGATCGGTGATCCCGGCCTTGGCCGCCCGGCCGCGCTCGTCGTCGTTGCGGAACAGGAGCTTGCCCCACATCTGCCCGCCCATGCATTTCAGCGCGGCGGCGGCCAGAACGCCCTCGGGGGCGCCGCCCGAGCCCATATACATGTCGATGCCGGTGCGGCCGCGATCGGCGCAATGCATGATGCCCGCGACGTCGCCATCGGTGATCAGCCGGATCGCGGCGCCGGTCGCGCGGACCTCGGCGATCAGGTCCTCATGCCGGGGGCGTTCGAGGATGCAGACGGTGATGTCGTCGGCGCCGCCGCCCTTGGCCTCGGCCAGAACCCTGACCCGTTCCGAGGGCGACATGTCGAGCGTGACCAGATCCTCGGGATAGCCCGGCCCGATGGCCAGCTTTTCCATGTAGACGTCGGGGGCGTGCAGCATGGTGCCGCGCGGACCCATGGCGATCACCGCCAGCGCGTTCGGCATGTCCTTGGCGGTCAGCGTGGTGCCCTCCAGCGGGTCGAGCGCGATGTCGACCGCCGGGCCGTCGCCGGTGCCGACCTCTTCGCCGATGAACAGCATCGGCGCCTCGTCGCGCTCGCCCTCGCCGATGACCACGACGCCCTTGATGTCGAGTTCGTTCAGCCGCCGACGCATTGCATCCACCGCCGCCTGGTCGGCCGCCTTCTCGTCGCCGTGGCCGATCAGCTTGGCCGAGGCCATGGCCGCCGCTTCGGAGACCCGAGCCAGCCCGAGGGACAGCATCCGGTCGTTGAAATCGACAGGGGGGTTCTTGGTCATGGGAATGCCTTTTGGGACAGGAAATTTCTGTTGCGCCCATCTAGCCCCCCGCTCCCTGCAAGGGCAAGGGGGCGCGCCGACGCGGTCGGCTGGGTTGCGCCGGGCGCGCGGCTGTTGACAGCCCGCGCGCGGCGCGGCTTCCATGGCGCATGTGCGGACGCTTCGCGATCACGATGCCGACAGAGGCGATGGCCGAGCTTTTCGGGGCGGTGCCCGGCAACGATCTTTCCGGCGGCCCCGATTACAACATCTGCCCCACCGACACGGTGGCCGCCGTGACCTCGGCCGAGGGGCTTCGGCGGCTGCGCCCGATGCGCTGGGGGTTCCTGCCGCATTGGTACAAGACGCCGACCGACGGGCCGCTTCTGATCAATGCCCGCGCCGATTCCGTGGCGCAGAAGCCCGCCTTCGCCGCCGCCGCGCGCCAGCGGCGCTGTCTGATCCCGGCTGCGGGCTTCTATGAATGGCAGAAAGGGCCGCAGGACGCCCGGCTGCCCTGGTACATCGCGCGCAGCGACGGCGCGCCCCTGGCCTTCGCCGCGATCTGGCAGGACTGGGAGCGCGACGGCCACAGCCTCACGACCTGCGCCATCGTCACCACCGAGGCCAACCGGGCGATGCAACCGGTCCATCACCGGATGCCGGTGATCCTCGACCCCGACGACTGGCCGCTCTGGCTGGGCGAGGCGGGGCATGGCGCGGCGGCGCTGATGCGTCCGGCAGACGATGGGGTGCTGTCTTTGCATCGGGTCGGGACGGCGGTGAATTCGAACCGCACTGACGGCCCCGAACTGATCGAACCGCTCGAGGCATGATCCCTCAGCCGGTCTCGCCGGGCCAGGTCCAGCGGCGGTCCATCTCGTCGAAAAGCGCCTTCAGGGCCTTCAGCTGGGGCGCCGGGCCGCGCGCGGCCATCTCGGTGACCAGCCGCGGCAGCAGCCCGCAAATATCGGCATAGCGGATCAGTTCAAGCGCGCGGTCGTGGCGGTCGAATTCGCTGGTGCGGGGCGCGACCAGTTCTTCCAGAGACCGCGCGGCCCGCTTTGGCCAGACCGGGGCGGCCGCGGCCACCGGCTCGAAACAGGCGGCGGCACGGGCGCGGGGCAGACGGTTCAACAGCGCGGCGGCAACGGCGCGATGCAACTCGGGCGTCTGGCCGCGTGCGATCAGGCGCAGCACAGGGGCAGGGACAGGCCCGTCCAGCCGGACCAGCGCCCGGATCTCGGTATCGCCGGGCGCGAAGGCCGCGCCCGCGAAGATGCGCTCGGCCTCGCTCTCGACCCGGCCGGGATCGGCGGCCAGCGCCTCGGCCAAAGCCGCGAAATCGGGCTTGCCGGGATGGCCCTCGACCAGCCCGCTGACAAGCCGCGGGACGTCGCTGGACCGGGCGAGCCAGTCCAGCAGATCGCGTGCCAGAAGCGGCAGATGCGCGGGCACCGCGAGAAAGCTCTTGTCGGTCCGCGTCGCAGCCCGCAGCACGGCGCGCCCCAGCGTCGCGCCGGTCAGAACCCGCACCAGCCGCAGCCCGGAGGGCGATTGCAGCATCGGAGATGTCTCGACTTCGGGCAGGCCATGCGGGCGATCCTGGCAAAGCGCGTCGAAATCGTAGAACGCTGCGCCAAGATCCACGCCCTCGGCCGCGATCAGCTTGGCATCCACCTCGCCAGAGGCGATCAGGCCGAACGGCCCGATCTCGCGCCAGCCGGAGGGCGGGGGCACGATCATCCCGGTCAGGGTCAATCGCCAGAGCCAGTGATCCTGCCAGGGCGTCTCGACCGGCAGCGGCCGGGTCAGGTCGGGCCATTGCCCGACCCGCGCCAGCGCGTCCCAGCCCATCGCCGAGACCTGTTCGAAATCGGCCTCGTCGAAGGCCAGTTCCATCGCATCCTGCAGGCGGCGGTCATTCAGCACCGCGCCGCCATCGCTATCGGGGTCGATCCAGTCGGCCAGGCGGGGCAGGGGATCTGCTGCGGCCGCCGCGTCTTCGGGCGGGAAGAGGTTCTGCATCGGCGGGTGCCGAATATCGCGGCGCCGGTTGACCACCACGAATTCGGACGCCTCGTGCAGGTCCGGCGGCGCGGACGCGCGGGGCGGGGGCATGGCGCGGGCGCCGGTCTGGCGCATGCTGCGCAGATCCTCCGCCTCGCGGGCCTCGCGGGCCAGATCTGGCGGCAGCGCGTCGATCTCGGCGCGCGACAGGGCCCCGGCCTGAGGCGCGAAATGCTTCAGCAGGGCGCGGACGGACAGGCGCATCACCTCAAGATCCTCGCCCGCCAGCGACAGCACCGCGCCCGCGCGCTCGGGATGGGCGCGCAGCCAGTCGGTATCGCCCTTCAGCGCCTGCAGATAGGCGGCCTCGTCGGGCAGGCCGTCGGCCTGATGCCGGGCGATGGCCGCGTCCAGCACCCGCAGATGGGAGGGCTCGGGCCGGCTCAGCATCATCGGCAGCATCACCCGGCGCACGTCGCGGCGGTGGCGGATGCGGGTGCCGCCCGGTTCGGTGCTGACCAGCCAGACCTGTTCGCCCAGCGCCCTGAAGGCGGCGGCGGCATGGCCCGGCGGGCTCAGGTCGACCCCGACCGCGGGCGCGATCACCTCGGCCAGCAGCGGTTCGGTCACCTCGCGCAGCAAGAGCCCCGGATGGGCCAGCGCCTTGATCGCGTCGCGGTCCAGCCCCTCGGGCAGGCCACGCACCCTGAGCCGGTCGAGAAACCGGCTGTACAGCGTCCGCAGGACGGTTTCGGCAGGCATCCCGGCCAGACCCTCGCGGCCGAGATCGTCGATCACACGGGCGCGGTCCTTCGCGGCAAGCCCGTCCAGATGGCGCCCGGTCAGCAGCAGGTGCAGCGGATGCCCGCCCACCGCCGCGACCAGTGCCGCCCGGGCCGGTTCGGGCAGTTCGGGGCAGCGCAGCGCCAGAAGCTCCCGCGCGTCTTCGGCCGCAAGCGCGGCCAGATCCAGCCAGGCGTCGAACCAGAGCGCGCGCAGGCGATCGTCGACCGGCGGCGCGGTGCGCCCCGAGGCGATGGCGGTGACCGCGCCCGGGCCTTCGCCGGCCAGCGACGCCAGCCGGTCGAGCCAGGCCAGCAGCCGGTAGAACAGCGTGAAGGTCGGGCTTTCGGCAAAGGCGTCGCGCATGTCCTGCGCGGTGATTTCCTCGATGGTATCCAGCACCACGGCGAAGGGCCGGGGCCCGGCCTCGGTCAGGATCGCGCGGGTATCTTCCAGCAGCAGGTCGGCCGCGCTGATGGTGGCCTCGCCGGTCATCGACTGGCGTTCCAGCGCGCGATTGCCGCGGGCGGCCGACAGCGGCCCGGCCAGATCGGGCGCCTGCATGCCGATCTGGCGGGTGACCTCCTCGGTCCAGGCGACCGGCCCCCCATGGGCCAGCGTCGTCTTGTCGAAATCGAAGCTTATGACCCAGCGCGGCGGCACCAGCCCGTCAAGCCGGGGCCTCAGATCGGCCAGAAAGGCCGATTTGCCCATGCCGGGCGAGCCGGTGATCAGCATCACCCGCGCGAGCCGCCCCGGATCGCCCGCCAGCGTTTCGGCCGGGGCGGGCGCCGCGGCCCCGGTCATGAAGGCCAGCGCCGCTGTCCGTTCGTCGGTGCGCCCGGACAGCGCGCGCGGCAGCACCAGCTTGCGCCGCGCCGCCTCGGCCAGCTCGAGCGAGCGGCGATAAAGCCCCATCTCGAAGGCGCGGACCTCGGCGCGGCGGTCGGCCGGGACCAGCGCCTGAGCCAGGATCGCCGCGCTGATTGCGGCGCGCAGCCGGGGCTGGCGGTCGTCGCCCTCGGGGCACAGCGCGTCGGCGTCGAGCGGCCCTGTCCCGGTCAGGCAGGCTTTCAGCGCGTGGCCGAAGGCGTCGTCCTTCAGGGGCGGGCGCTTGCGCCAGAGCCGCGCCAGCAGATCGGGCTGGCGGACCAGCGCCTTCAGGGTCTGGGCGCGCTCGGCGGTGTGCATGGTCCAGAGGATGTCCCCGTCGCGAACCACCTCGTGGCAAAGGGGCGCGAGCTGGCCCAGCGCCTCGGCGCGGCTGGCGGCATCGGTCGCGGCATAAAGGAACCGCGCCGGGGCGAAGGGGCCGGACAGCGCGGCATGGGCGATGGCACGGCGGGCTGGATCGGTCATGGCGCGCCGCCCGTGCCCAGAAAGGCCTTTTGCGCATGGCGGGTCAGCAACCGTGCCAGCGCCTCGGTCGGGCAGCCGGGCGGCACCATGTCATCCCCGGCCGCCAGCCCGGCCTCGGCCAGATCGCGCAAGAGCGCCGCCAGCCGCGGCGAGAATTCGTCGGGCGGCATGTCGCGGGTCAGAACCCCCTCGATCCAGGCGTTCAGCTCGGCCGGGCCGGGGGGCGCGGCCAGGTATTCGACCAGCGTCGCGTCCTGCAGATCGCCCAGCCCCTCCAGCCGCTTGGGCAGTCCGGCCAGCACGATCCTCAGCCGGGGCTCGCTGACCGCGCGGCGGTAAAGCGCGACCAGATAGTCCGATGCGCCCCACTGGGTGCCGATCGGGTCGGCGTCGATATCGTCGATCATCAGCCAGACCGTCTTGCCCGGCGCTGCCGTCAGCAGCGCCTGCACCGTGCGGTCGACCAGCACCCCGGTCGCATCGGCATCCAGCGTGGTCTCGCCCGAGGCGCCGGGCAGCTCGACCCGGGCCTCTGGACCCATCAGCCCGACGATCCGGCGCGCGGTGACGAAGGGGTCGGGGTCGATCTGCGAGGTCTCTATCAGCAGGACATGGTGGCGGTCGGGCGGCAGGCAGGCGGACAGTACCCGGTGGGTGAAGCTGCGCCCGATCCGGGGCCGCCGCGCGCCGGTCTGGTCGGGGCCGGTCAGCACCGCGATGATGCGCGCCCGCCCGTCGATCGCGCGGTGGATATGCTCCTGCAACTGGGTCCGCCCCAGGATCGGGAGGGCGCGGCCCGGGCTCCAGTAAAGCCGGGGCGGGGTCCGGACCAGTTCCGCTGTCAGCGCCGCCCCGGCATGGCGCGCGATCAGCGCCAGCGGGATCGCCCGGTTCACCCGGTCGCCGCCCAGCGCGCCCGCCTCGAACCCGGCATCGTGCATCGCGACCGGTCGCTTGTCGCCGTCAAGCACAAGCCCCCCCGAGGACCCGTGCAGCGCGTTCATCAGGTAGTGGATGCGGGGCGGCATCGGGTCCGCGTCGATCCCCAGGCCCTGCGGCGCGGGGGCACGGACATTGCCGACCACCTTCATCGGCTGGCCTTTCGGAAACTGCCACAGCTCAAGCCCCACGCCCACCGCGGGCGGGGCGGGGGCGGCGGCGATGTCGTAATGCCCGCGGGCATGCCCGGGCCGTCCGTCAAGCCGGAGGATCGCATAGTCGAGATGACCGGCCAGCGCGGCGGCGGTTTCGGCACTGGCGCCCGGCACGCTGGGGCTGGCGGTGAAAAGCCAGTCGGGACTGCCCCGGATATTGACCGGCGGCACCAGTTCGCGCTGGCCCATGTGATAGTCGAACCGCACCAGCGGCACGGCGTCAGGCTTTGGCGTCCCGGTGACCGGATCGAGCAACCCGGCCACGACATGGTGGTTGGTCAGCACCAGATGCGGGCCGATCAGAAAGCCCGATCCCAGCTCGTCGGCGATGGTCTTGCCGGGTGAATTCGGGTCGGGCCTTTCGCTGAGGATGAGACAGCAGCGCCGCAGCGCGTTCATCGTGCCGGTGGTGACGTCCAGCGCGGCGGCGAAATGCTGATGCGCATTGACCATGCTTTGCAGCTCGGGCCGGGCGTCGTCGCTGACCCCGGCCGAGAGATCGGAGAATTTCTGGAACACGAAGGCGACCAGCCAGCCATCGGCATTGGCCCGCTCCATCGCCGCGGCGAAATCCATCCGGTCGCGCTCGGCTCCGGCGGGCAACGGGTCGATCTGGTTGCGGGTCTCGGCCAGCTGCATGAAGGTCGGGGCCCGGTGCCGGGCGCCGATCTCGTCGAAGGCGGTCTCGAAGACGCTGCGCGAGACCCGCAGGCCCCGCGCAAGGCGCATGATCGCCGCCGTCGGAATGGCGTCGGGCATCGCCGTCAGATCCAGGCGGCGCCGGGGATCGGCCCAAGGCTGCTCTGGTCCACCCGTCCCAGCGCATGGGCCTTGTTGGCGGTCAGGGGCGCGCCGCTGAAATGCAGCCCCGCGACCGAGGGCGTCGCGGTGAACTGCACCAGCACCGAGCCCGAATTGCCGCCGAGCGTGGTGCAGTCATGGCTGGCGGCCCAGCCCTCGCTGTCGCCCGGCAGCATGCCCGGCCCCTGAATGACCCGGCCGGGCGCCACGTATTTGCGCCCGTAATCGGTGCCGAAGATCTCGCGCAGGCGATTGCCGATCTCGCGGCTGACCGCGCCGGTCGCGGGGTCCACGAAGGCCGACCGCCCCGGCCGGGCGGGATAGCCGATCACCACCATATCGGCCGCCTCGTCCATCTGCCGCGCCAGCGGCAACGCGCGCGGCAGGCCCGGGGCGGTCGCGTCAAGGCTCAGCAGCGCCATGTCCAGATGGCCCAGCCGCTCGACCCCATTGATCGGATCGGGCCCGGCCATGACGACGCCGGTCAGGGCATGGCGCTGGCTGCCATCGGCGGTTTCGGAAAAGTCGATGGTGACCGCCCCGCGGCCCAGCCGCCAGAGACTGCCGCCGGGACCCGCCAGTTCGTCGGCGCAGGCTTCCAGCACATGGCGGTTGGTCATCACCCGGCCGCCGCCGATCAGGAAGCCGGTGCCGATATGGGTGCCGTCGAGGTCGATCCGCCCGACCGAGCGGGTCCAGTCCGGCAGGTCGACCACCAGCCCGAGGAAGGGCGCCCAGTCGCCCGCCAGCGGATCGTCGGTATCGACGCTGCCGTCGATCACCCGGAAGGCGGGGCGGTCCTGGATCCGCACAAGCGCCTCGAGCGTGATGCGGCCGGGCAGGTCCAGCTCGTCCAGCCGGTTCTCGGCCGCCATGCGGATCACCTCCTCGGCGCCTTCCAGCATCCGGGCCTGCGCGTCGCGGTCGCCAAGCCCGGTGGCCTGCAGCCGGTCGAGACTGGCGCGGGTGCGCGCCATCAGCCGCCCCGCGCCCTCGCCCGCAAGGCGCGCCCGGGCCTCGTGCTCGGTCAGGTTCGCGCTCGATTCCGCAGTGCCGGGCTGGCCTGCCGCCAGCAGCTTCGCATATTGCGCCGAGGGGCCGGTGGCCGCGATCAGCGGCGGCGTGAAGGCGCCCGCGTCGGACCGCGCGGCCAGCCCGCGCATGACCGGCTCGGGCATGTGGCGGACAAGACCGGCGCTGGGGCGCGGGCTCGCCGTGGTCTCGACCGCGACGCCGGCGGCCCGGTTCTCGCGCAGCCAGGCGTCGTTCAGCAGATAGACCGCCTCGGTTCCGACCCGGGGCCAGTCGCCGTCGCCCATCTCGATGGCGTCAAAGCTGTCCTCCAGCGCGGCAAGGATCGCATCGTCGTCGGGCGGGGGCGCGGATTCGGGGGCCGCGAGCGGGCTGATGCGCGACAGGTCGAGCCGCAGAAGCGCGTCGGCATCGACGATGCCCGCGCCCATGCCCTGCGGCCAGTTCGCGGGCCGCCGCGCCGTTGCCTTAAGAGCCGTGCGGAAGAGGTCGGTGACGGTGATGCCGATCCGCGCGGCCTCGTCCCGGACGCGCTGGCGCCCCAGATGCTGGACCCAAAGCGCGGCCACGCCCGCGGTCAGCGCGGTCGCGAAGGACGTGCCCTGACTGGGCTCGGTCGTGCCCTGACCGTTGTCGCCGGGCTTGCGGCGCGCGACGCGGACATTCTCGGCCGGGGCGGCGGCGGCCACCTGGCGGCCGCGGCTGGTGCCCTTCCAGGGCTTGTCCAGATGGTTGGTCCCGGCCATGCCCACCACGTTCGGGTCGCGCGCGGGATAGACCACGATCGGCTGCACGCAATTGCCCGCAGCCGAGACGATCACGATCCCGGCCTGCGCGGCCGTCCGCAGCGCCGCCGCCATCGCCGGGGAATAAAGCGCGCCGCCCAGCGACATCGAGATCACGTCGGCGCCCGCATGCACCGCATGCAGGATCGCCCTGGCCACCGGCGTCGGGTCGAGCCCCAGAACCACCGCGTCGAGACAGCGGATCGGCGCCACCTTCGCCCCCGGCGCGGCGCCGAAGACCCGGCCCGCCGCGCGGCTGGCCACGGTCGAGGAGGTCGCGGTGCCATGGCCCGGATTGCCCATGGCCGTCGACAGCGGATCGGTCGGGTCGGCGGTGCCGGTCAGGGTGTTCCAGGCGTGTCCCAGATCCAGCGCCCCCGCCAGTTCGGGATGGTCGGCGACCCCGGTATCGGGCTGGGCCACCAGGACGCCCTGCCCGGTGATGCCGCGCGCCCAGACCGGCTTGACGTTGATCGCGCTTACCGCCCAGTCGTCGGGCAGCGCCTCGTCCTTCGCCACCCAGCAGGTGAGGGTGAGAAAGGCATCGGCCACGCTTTCGACCCGCTCGGGGTCCTCGGGCGCGCCGACGAAGCTGGCGCGGATGTCCGGCACCGCCGAGACCAGCTGCATCTCTTCGACCAGCGTGTCGGCCGCGTCGAACAGCGCCTCGGGTGAGACCCGCCGCCGCACCCCGGGAAACTGCAGCACCAGAAATTGCGGCAGCAGCGGGTCGAGCGGCTCAAGGCTGAAATGGTCGCCTCCCAGCATCCCCGCAAGGCGCGTGCGCTGGGCGTCGCAATCGGGCGGCGACGCGTATTCGAGCGTGAACCTCAAGCGATCCGGCGGCAGGCCGGGCTCGGCCTCGGGCGCCGCGACCGATTGCGCGGCAACAAGCAATTCCAGCGTCATCAAAAAATCCCCCCTGAAATCCCCTGCGGAAAGTATGCGCGCGAAAGCCCCAAAAACCAAGACTGGCTTCGGGCGGCGGGTGCCGCCCCTTGCGCCGCCGCGCGGTTTCCGCTACCTCGGCAGGCTTCGTGCGTCAGGGAGTCCCGCCATGTCCGCCCCGCTTGCCTCCGCTCCGCTTGCCATCGACTTCGGAACTTCGAACTCGGCCGCGGCGATGCTGGCCGGGGGTCAGGTCCGCAGGCTGGCCATCGAGCCCGGCGCCGAGACCCTGCCCACCGCCATCTTCTTCCCCGAGGACCGGTCGGCGATGCGGATCGGTTCGGCCGCCGCCGAGGCGCTGATCGCGGGCGAGGAAGGGCGCTACATGCGCGCGCTGAAAAGCGTGCTGGGCACGCCGCTCTTTCACGAGGCGCGCCCGATCGGCGGCAAGCGGCGGACGCTGGCCGAGATCGTCACCGGTTTTCTGGCCGAGCTGAAGGCCCGGGCCGAGGCCGATGCGGGCACCCGCTTCGACCGGGTCCTGTCGGGCCGCCCGGTGCATTTCCACAGCGCCGATCCGGCCCGCGACGCCGCCGCCGAGGCCGATCTGCGCGGCTGCTACGAGGCGGCGGGCTTTCACGCCGTCGACTTCCGCTTCGAGCCCGAGGCGGCAGCGCTGGCCGCCCGCGCCGATGCCCGGGCCGACGAGCTGGGACTGATTGTCGATATCGGCGGCGGCACCTCGGATTTCTCGGTCTTCCGTGCGGCGCCGGGCGGCATCGAGATCCTCGCCAGCCACGGGATCCGGCTGGGCGGCACCGATTTCGACCATGCCGTCTCGATGGCCCATGCGATGCCGCTGCTGGGGCTTGGCGGCGAGCTGCGCCGCAGCTTCGGCGAGGGGCTGTTGCCGGTGCCGAAGGCGATCTATGTCGATCTGTCGACCTGGGCGATGATCCCCTTTCTTTACACGCGCGAGACCGAACGGGCGGTGGCCGACATGGAACGCCACGCGGTCGACGCGGTGGCGATGGGGCGGCTTGGCCATGTGATCGGCGCGCGGCTGGGTCACGAACTGGCCTTCGCGGTCGAGGCGGGCAAGATCGCGGCCAATGGCGGCGGCGCGGCCGCGCGGATCGAGATGGGCCGGATCGAACGCGGCCTTGGCGCCCCGATCACGGCGGGCTCGCTGAACGCGGCGCTCGCGCCTTGCCGCGAGCCGCTCAGGATGGCGATCTATGAAACCCTGATGCTGGCCCAGGCGCGCCCCGACCAGATCGGCGCGGTGGTGCTGGTCGGCGGGTCGAGCCTGATGGGGCTGGTCGAGGCCGAGGCCCGCGCGGTCTGCCCCGGCGCCGCGCTGCGCCGGTCCGAGGCCTTTACCGCCGTCGTCGACGGGCTGGCGCTGGCCACCGCCGAGGCCTGACGCGGCGGCCTGTTCGCCGGGCGTTAACCTTCTCATTTCCGTCATGTGTCGCTGCTAGGGCTGGCTTCGGCCCCGAAAGGGGGTGCGCAGGGGGTCGCGGGGGGCGGTCCTCGCAACGGGGAGAATTCACCATGCCTGAACTCGCATCGACCGGGTCCGGTCTTGTGCTGACCGCCATCGTCGACGGCCCGCTGAGCGGCGGGCTGCCCAAGGCCATCGAGCTTTATGCCATTGAAGACATTGCCGATCTTTCGGTCTACGGGCTTGGCTCTGCCAATAATGGCGGTGGTACGGACGGGCAGGAATTCGTGTTTCCCCCCGTTTCGGTGCAGGCGGGCAGCTATCTTCACGTTGCGACCGAATCGACCGGCTTTGCCGCCTTCTTCGGATTTGCCCCGGACTTCGTCGCGCCAAGCGCCGCCTCGATCAACGGCGATGACGCGATCGAGCTGTTCCTGAACGGCACCGTGGTCGATACCTTCGGTACGCCGGACGCCTCGGGCAGCGGCACCGTCTGGGACTATCGCGACGGCTGGGCCGCGCGCAATCCGGGCACCGGCCCGAGCCCGGTCTTCAAGCCCGCCGACTGGACCTTCTCGGGCGCCGATGCGCTGGACGACGCGACCGCCAATGCCACCGCCGCCGCGCCGGTGCCGCTGGCAGGTTACGGCGGCGCCGCGCAGGCGCTGGTGATCAACGAGGTGCTGGGCAGCACCACCGGCACCGATGTCGAATATGTCGAGCTTTACGGCGCGCCCGGTCAGTCGCTGGCGGGGCTGAGCCTGATCGTGGTCGAAAGCGACGCGCAGTCGGATAACGGCCATATCGATGCCCGGATCGACTTCGGTGCCGGGGACGCGCTGGGCACCAACGGCTTCTTCCTGGTCGGCACCGCGTCGGTCGCACAGGTCTATGGCGTGACGCCCGATCTGGTGATTGCGACGAACACCATCGAGAATTCCAGCTACACGCTGGCGCTGGTCGAGACCGCCTCGCTGTCGGGCGACAGCGTCACCGGCGCCGAGACCGTGATCGACAGCCTCGGCGTGACCGATGGCGAGGGCGCGGGGTCCTTCGCCTTCGGCGCGCCGGTCGTCGGCCCCGATGGCAGCTTCCTGCCCGCGGGCGCGCGCCGCGCCGAGGATGGCGTCGATACCGACAGCGCGGCCGATTTCGTGCTGGCCGATTTCAACCTCGGCCCGGCCAACACCCCCACCGCCGCCACGCGCGAGATCGGCGGGGACTATGCCGATGTCCTCATCCACGAGATTCAGGGCGAAACCGATCTGGCCGACGGCACGCTGGTCGGGCTGGCCGGGGCGGCCGACGAAAGCCCGCTGCTGGGGGCGGCGGTCCGGGTGCAGGCGGTCGTGACCCAGGTCATGCCGGGGCTTGGCGGCTTCTACATCCAGGAAGAGGACAGCGATGCCGATGGCAATTCGAAGACCTCGGAAGGGATCTTCGTTGCCTCGACGCGGGCGGTTTCGGCGGGCGATCTGGTGACGGTCGAGGGCCTTGTTGCCGAAACCGGCGGCGAGACCCGGATCAACGCCGATGCCGTTTCGGTCGACGGCACGGCGGCGCTGCCCGAGGCCACGGTGATCCAGTTCCCCACCGCGACGGTGCTGGTCGATGCCGATGGCGACTATGTCGCCAATCTCGAGGCCTACGAGGGCATGCTGGTCGCCATTCCCGAAGAGATGAGCGTGACCGAGATGTTCCAGCTGGACCGGTTCGGCACGATCCGGATCAGCTCGGAGGGCCAGCTTGCCACCTATACCGAGATCTTCGAGCCCGGCGTCGAGGGCTATGCCGCCTATCTGAAGGAGGTGGCGGCGCGGTCGCTGGTGCTGGATGACGGGTCGGACGTGCAGAACCCGGCCGAGATCCTGGTGCCCTTCCTCGGCGAGGACGGCAGGCTCGATGGGGGCGACGTGATCCGGATGGGCGATGTCTATACCGGGCTGACCGGCGTTCTCAGCTATTCCGAGGACAGCGCCTCGAGTTCGGAAGAGCCTGAATACCGCATCCACCTGCCGCAGGCGGGCGAACTGACCGCCACCAATCCGCGCAGCGAAGCGCCCGAGGATGTGGGCGGCAGCCTGACCGTCGCGTCCTTCAACGTGCTGAACTACTTCACCTCCATCGACACCACTCCCGGCAGCTATAACGGCCCCTACGTCACCGGGCCTGCGGGCGACCTGGAGCCGCGCGGCGCGAATGCGTTCTCCTATGACGGGATGTCCGAGTTCGACCGGCAGGAAGCCAAGCTGGTGGCCGCGATCAAGGCGGTCGCGGCCGATGTGGTGGGCCTGATCGAGATCGAGAACGACCCGCTGGGCTCGACCTCGCTGGCGGCGCTGGTCGCGGCGCTGAACGCCGAGGGCTGCAGCTATGCCTATGTCGAGACCGGCCCGATCGAGGGCGCCATGGGCGGCGCGCTTGAAGGCGACGCGATCAAGGTGGGCTTCCTCTACAACACCGATACCGTGTCGCTGACCGGCGATTTCGCCCTGCTCGACGAAACCGTCGACAGCCGCTTCGCGACCGAGGGCGTACAGCGCCCGGCACTGGCCCAGACCTTCACCGAGACCGCCAGCGGCGAAAGCTTCACCGCCGTCGTCACGCATCTGAAATCCAAGGGCTCGGTGCTGCCGGGCGATGAGGACATTGGCGACGGGCAGGGGGCCAACAACGCGACCCGCACCGAGGCCGCCAAGGCGCTGGCCGACTGGCTGGCCTCCGATCCGACCGGCTCGGGCGACCCGGATGTCCTGATCATCGGAGATCTGAACGCCTATACGAAGGAAGACCCGGTGCGCGCCATCGAGGCGGGCGCCGACGACATCGCGGGCACCGCGGACGACTATGTCAACGTGGTCACCCGATACGACCCGGACGGCTATTCCTATGTCTTCGATGGCATGACCGGCTCGCTCGACCATGCGCTGGCCAGCGGCAGCCTTGCCGGTCAGGTGACCGGCGCCACGATCTGGAACATCAATGCCGACGAGGCCGACGCGCTCGACTACAACCTCGATTACGGGCGCGACGGATCGCTTTACACCGCCGACCCCTACCGCGCCTCGGATCACGATCCGGTGGTGGTCGGGCTCGACCTGCAAAGCGCGCCCCGCATCTTCACACTGGAAATCCTGCATGTCTCGGACCAGGAGGGCAGCGCCTCTTCGGTCGCGGCGGCGCCCAACCTCTCGGCGGTGATGAACGCGCTTGAGGCGCAGGATCTGGGCCATGACGGAGTGGCCGACAACACCATCCGGCTGAGTTCCGGCGACGCCTTCATCCCGGGCGTCTTCTTCGAGGCCTCGGCCGCTGTCTTCGGGTCGGGCGGGATCGCGGATATCCAGATCCAGAACGAGCTTGGCTTTGCGGCCGTCGCGCTGGGCAACCACGAATTCGACAAGGGCACGGCGGTGCTGGCCGGTCTGATCTCGGGCGATGCGGCGGGCGATTTCTCGGCGCTGACGGGGTCCGCGCTGGCCGGGCAGGACTTCGCCGGCACGCTCTTCCCCTATCTCTCGGCCAATCTCGACGTCTCGACCGACGCGAACCTCGGCCCGCTTGCCGTGGCGGGCGGGCAGGCGCCGCAGGGCAACTCGATCACCTCGTCGACCGTTCTAGACGTCAACGGCGACCTGATCGGTGTCGTGGGCGCGACCACGCCCACGCTGGGCCGGATCTCTAGCCCCGGCGGCGTGACCATCTCGCCCGACTGGGCCGGGACCCAGCCGACCGAGGCCGAGCTTGACGCGCTGGCCGCGGTGATCCAGGCCGAGGTCGACGCGGTGCTGGCCGCCAATCCGGGGATGAACAAGGTCATTCTGATGGCGCATATGCAGATCCTCGGGATCGAGCTGGCGCTGGCCTCGCGGCTGTCGGATGTCGATGTGATCCTGGCGGGCGGGTCGAACACGCTGCTGGCCGATGAAACCGACCGGCTGCGCGATGACGACGCGGCGCAGGGCACCTATCCGCAATTCGTCACCGATGCCGATGGCAACACCGTTGCCGTGGTCAATACCGACGGGTCCTACAAATACGTGGGCCGGCTGGTCATCGACTTCGACGAGGACGGGCACATCCTGGCCGACAGCTACGACGCCGAGGTCTCGGGCGCCTATGCGACCGACGATCAGGGCGTGGCGGATCTGGGCGCCGGGGATCTTGTCGATCCCGAGATCCAGGCGATTGCCGATGCCATCGGCGCGCAGATCGTGGCGACCGAGGGCAATGTCTTCGGCATCTCGGAGGTGTTCCTGAACGGCAACCGCTCGGGCTCCGGCGCCGAGGGCGACGCCGACGGGGTCCGCACCCAGGAAACCAACCTGGGCGACCTGACCGCCGATGCCAACCTCGCGGCGGCCAGGGCGGTCGACGATACGGTGCTGGTCTCGATCAAGAACGGCGGCGGCATCCGCGCCTCGATCGGCGAGACCGTGGTGCCTCCGGGCGGCACCGGCTATGTGCGTCAGGCCAATGGCGAGATTGTCGATGCCGACGGCGAAATCGTCAAACCCGAGGGCGGCATCAGCGAGACCGACATCAAGGCGACGCTGGCCTTCAACAACGCGCTGTCGCTGGTCACGGTGACCCGGGCCGATCTGGTCGCGATCCTCGAACACGGGGTCGCCGCGGCACCCTCGGCGGCGGGCCAGTTCCCGCAGGTTTCGGGCGTGCAGTTCAGCTTCGACCCCGACCTGCCGGCGGGGGCGCGGATCGTCTCGGCCGCGATCACCGATGCCGATGGCAACGACATCGACGTGCTGGTGCGCGACGGCCAACTGGTGGGCGATGCCGACGGGCTTGTCCGCGTCGTGACTCTGAACTTCATGGCCGATGGCGGCGACGGCTATCCCTTCCCGCAGGAGGCGGCCTATACCGACCGGGTCGATCTGGCCGATCTCGATGGCGACGGCACCACGGACGGCACCCTGTCGGGCGTCGCCACCTTCGCGGCAGACGGCACCGAACAGGATGCGCTGGCCGAGTATCTGGCCGCCAATTTCGGCGATGCCGACAGCGCCTTCGATCTGGCCGATACCGGGGCCGAGGGCGACGAGCGGATCCAGAACCTCAACTACCGCGACGACACGGTGATCGACGCCCCGGCGCTGACGCTGGTGATGGGTACCGCGGGCAACGACCGCCTGACGGGCACCGATGGCGACGATCTGGTGGTCTCGGGCGCGGGCTTCTACGAAACCATGCTGGGCGGGGCCGGGGCCGATCTGTTCTACTTCGGCGACGAGGCGCTGAACGGCAGCCGCGAGCGCGATATCGTGCTGGACTACGAGGTCGGGGTCGACCGGATCGCGCTGGGCCAGGGGGTCGAGATCGCCGGGATCGTCCAGTCCGGAACCAGCGTCGTGGTCTATCTCGACGATCCGCTGGGCCAGGACGACGCCATCTATATCCGCGGCAGCGGCGTGACGGCGGCGAATATCGACTTCGTGCACGACTACACGTTCATGGGCGCCTGAACCGGGCCCGGGCCGGGGAAAGTCCTCCGGCCCGGGTCCTTCCGGCAGGCCGCGCCGCGCGACCAGGGGGTGGGCCGCAGGACCGGCGGGCGCTGCCGAAGCGCGTACGGTTCAGGCCGCGGCGGCCTGAACGATCTCGGCCAGGGCGGCGGTCAGGCGGTCGACCTCGGCCAGCGTGTTGTAATGCACCATCGACACCCGCAGGACGCCGCCATCGCCGGTTTCGCCCAGGGCCTCGACCAGCCGCCGGGCGTGGAAATCGCCATGGCGGATGGCGATGCCGTAACCGTCCATCGCCCGCGTCACCGCCCCCGAATCGAGCCCGTCGAAGCGGAAGGACACGGTCGGAACCCGCGCCGCGTCGCCCGTCCGGGCGGGGCCGATCACCCGGCAGTCGTTGCGGGCGTTCAGCCAGGACAGCAGCCGGTCGGTCAGCCGGGCCTCGTGGCGCTCGATGGCCGCGTAACCGGCGGCCACCCGGTCGCGCAGGCTGGCATCGGCGGCCGCCCCGGCGCGGGTGCCCAGCGCCGCCAGATACTCGACCACCCCTTCTGTGCTGTAGGCGAGTTCGTAATTCGGGTTGCCGGGTTCGAGTTTGCCGGGGACTTTGTCCTTGCCGTAGAAGTAGTGATAAAGCCCGTCGAGCCGCAACAGCAGGTCGTACTTGCCATACATGATCGCGGTATGCGGCCCGTAGGTCTTGTAGAGGCTGAAGACGTAGTAATCGACATCCCAGCCCTGCACGTCGATCAGCCGGTGCGGCGCATAGGCGACGGCATCGACGACGATCTGTGCGCCATGGTCATGGACGAACCGCGCGATCCTGGCCACCGGGGTGATATGGCCGAGGATGTTCGAGACATGGGTGACGCAGACCAGCCGCGTCCGGTCGGACATCAGCGGCGCGAGATCCTCCAGCTTCAGTTCATGGGTCTCGGGGTCGAGCGGCCAGACCCTGACCTCGACCCCGAATTCGCGCAGCCGCATCCAGGGGCCGATATTGCTTTCATGATCGGCCATGGTCACGACGATCTCGTCGCCGGGCCGGAACTGGCTGCGCATCGCGGCGGCAAGCGTCTGCATCAGCACCGTGGTCGAGGGGCCGAAGACGATCTCTTCGGGGCGCGCGGCATTGACCAGCGTCGCCGCCGCCCGGCGCCCGCGCATCAGCGCCTCGGCCGCGTCGAGCGAGACCTGATAGCTGCCGCCGATCTGAACGTTGCGATGGGTCAGGAACTCGGTCACCCGCTCGATGGCGCCGCGCGCGGTCTGCGCGCCCCCGGCATTGTCGAAGAACACCCAGTCATCGCGCAGGCCGGGAAACTGGCTTTGCACGAACGCCATGTCGAGCGGGTCGGTCGGTTCGGTCATCGTCTGTCCTTGTCGGTAAGATCGCGTCAGTGGTTCAGCACCGCGCTGAGGAAATTCCGGGTCCGGGGCTCTTGCGGCGCGCCCAGCACCTGATCGGGCGGTCCGACCTCAAGCACGCGGCCGCCATCCATGAAGATCACCCGGTCGGCGACTTGCGAGGCAAAGCCCATCTCGTGGGTCACGATCACCATGGTCACGCCGGTCCCGGCCAGCGCGCGCATCACGTCCAGCACCTCGCCCACCATCTCGGGGTCGAGCGCCGAGGTGGGTTCGTCGAACAACAGCACCTGCGGCTCCATCGCCAGCGCCCGGGCGATGGCCACGCGCTGCTGCTGGCCGCCCGACAGAAGCTCGGGATATTTGTCGGCCTGCTCGGCGATGCCGACCCGGGCCAGCAGCCGGTCGGCCTGCGCGCGGGCCGCGGCGCGGGGGGTGCGGCGGACCCGGCGCGGCGCCAGCATGACGTTCTCGCGCACGGTCAGATGCGGAAAGAGGTTGAAGGACTGGAACACCATCCCGACCTCGGCGCGGACCCTGGCCAGCGAGCGGCCGGGCGTCACATGGATCCCGTCCACAAGGATCGCGCTGTCGTCGGAAAACTCCTCCAGCCGGTTGATGCAGCGGATCAGGGTCGACTTGCCGGACCCCGAGGGGCCGATCACGCAGACGACCTCGCCCTTCTCGATTTCCAGATCGATGCCCTTCAGCACCTCGAAATCGCCGTAGAACTTGCGCAGATTGCGGATGCTCACAAAGCCGGACATCTCAGCGCCTCCTCGCGCCGAAGCGGCGCTCCATCCGGGAGACCAGCGCGACCAGCGGCCAGAGGAAGGCCAGATAGATCAGCGCCGCCCCGATCAGCGGTGTCGGGTTGGCGGCCAGCGCCTGGGCCTGGGTCGCCTGTTTCAGCAGGTCGGGCATCGCCACCACCGAGGCCAGCGCCGTGTCCTTGACGACGTTGATCGAATTGTTCGTCAGGGGCGGGATCACCACCCGGATCGCCTGCGGCAGGATCACGTCGATCATGGTCTGGCGCGCGGTCAGTCCCAGCGCGGCCGACGCCTCGAACTGGCCGCGCGGGATCGCCTCGATCCCGGCCCGGAAGATCTCGGCCGTATAGGCGCCCGAGACCAGCGACAGCGCGGTCATGGCCGACACGAAGGGCGACAGCCGCAGGCCGACGAAGGGCAGGGCGTAATAGACCACGATCAGCAGCACCAGCACCGGGATCGAGCGGAACACGTCGATATAGATCCGGGCCAGCAGCCGCAGCGGCCACAGCGCGTAAAGCCGGACCATCGACAGGCCGAGGCCCAGCGCCAGCCCGGCAAGGATGCTCGACGCGCCGAGCTGCAGCGTCACCCAGAGCCCCTTGACCAGCAGCGGCCAGGTCCGGACGAACACCTCGGCGTTCAGGAAGGTCTCGACGATTCCCATGGGTGTCTTTCTCTGGAAGGGGGCCGCGCGGCGGTGGCGCGGCCCCGGTCTTCGGTCAGTCGAGCGACGGAATCGGCAGGACGCGCACCGTCGAGGTGGTGTCCTCCGGCGCCTTGCCGAACCATTTCTCGTGCAGCGCGGCGATGGCGCCCTCGTCCTTCAGCGCGGTGATCGCATCGTTCACGGTCTGGGCCAGCGGGGCGTCCTTGGCGAACATCATCGAGTATTTCTCGCCGGTCTCGATGCGCTGGACGACTTCGAGGTTGGGCTTGTCCTTGACGTAGTAAAGCAGCGCCGGAATGTCCGAGATATAGCCGTCGATCCGGCCCGCAGTCAGGTCCAGCATGGCGGGCGCAAGACCTTCGTACCGGCGGATATCGCCAAAGCCGTATTCGGCGTTGTGTTCGGTCGCCCACATGTCGCCGGTCGAGCCGGTATCGACGCCTACGGTCTTGCCCGACATCTCGTCCAGCGAGGCCGGGCCGCCCGCGACGACGGTCAGCGACTGGTCGCTGTCATAATAGGGCTGGGCGAAGGTGACCGACGTCAACCGCTCGTCGGTGATGGTGATCGAGGACATGGCGATGTCGATCCGGCCCGACTGGACTGCCGAGAAAAGCCCGTTGAACGGGATGTTCACGATCTCGACCTCGGCGCCCAGCTTTTCGGCGACGGCATTCACCAGGTCGATCTCGAAGCCCACGAAGGCGCCGGTCTCGTCCTGAAACTCCCACGGAACGTTGCCGATATTGGCGCCGACGGTCAGCGTGTCCTGCGCCGCCGCGGGCAGTGCGCCGCCCGCCAGTACCGCCAGCCCGAGCGCGGCGGCGGTCATCCCTGTCTTGGTCATTGTCGATCCCCGTTGGTTATGATTCTGGATTGACCGGACAAACCGGTCTGACCAGTATGGGACCATGAGGCCGGTCCGAATGCAAGAGCCCAAGTTGCGGACCTTGCGGCGCGGGCGATAGGATGGCCGGGCTGGAGGGTGCGATGATTTCCCATGACGACAAGGTGCCGGTCGCGCAGGCCACGGCGCGGCATCTGCAGGAGATGATCCGGTCGGGCGAACTGAAGCGCGGCGAGAAAATGCCGTCGCAGCGGGTGCTGTCGGACCGGCTGAAGGTGTCGCGCCCGACGCTGCGCGAGGCGCTTCTGACGCTCGAGACGCTGGGTCTGGTGCGCACGCTGCCCGCGCGCGGGACCTTCGTGGTCGATCCCGAGGGCGAGGACCGGCTGCCCTCGCCGTGGCGCTATGACGGGGCGTTCAGCATCGGCGACGTGTTCCAGTCGCGCCTGCTGATCGAGACCGAGCTGTGCCGGCTGGCGGCCGGGCATCTGGGCGCGGCCGATCTCGACGCGCTGGAGCATGCCAACGCGACCTTCGAAAGCGCCTGGAACCAGGGCGATCTGGTGGCCCATGTCGAGGCCGACCTGCGGCTGCACGAAACCATCGCCCGGGCCTGCCCGAACCGGATGCTGTGGCGGCTGTACCAGTCGGTGCAGAGCCTTCTGACCGAAAGCCAGCGCCAGCCTGTTCCCAATACCGCCTGCGCCCGCATGGCGCAGTCGATCGCCGAACACCGCCAGATCATCGCGGCGCTTCGGGCGGGCGACGGGGCGGGCAGCGCGGCGGCGATGGGCGCGCATATCCGCAACACCGCCAGCAGCGCCGGGATCGTTCTGGCCTGAGGCCGCGCGCCCGGCTCAGGGCCGGGCGGGCAGGGTGAACCGCGCCTCGAACCCGTCGCTTTTGCCGGGGCGGGGCGACAGGAGCTCGATCCGGCCCGCGGCCCGGTCGGCGATGGTGCGCACGATGGCAAGCCCCAGCCCCGCGCCCTCGGCCCGGCCATTCGAGCGGGCGAAGCGCGCGGTCAGCCGCGCCAGTTCCTCGGGCGGGACCGGCGCGCCGTCATTGGCGACCGACAGCACGCCGCCCGGGCCGAGCGCGACCTCGACCGGGCCCTGGGGCGTGCCGTGTTTCAGCGCGTTCTCGATCAGGTTGCGGCAGAGGATGCCGAAGGCGTCCGGGTCGAGATCGGACAGCACCGGCGTCTCGGGCATCGTCAGGGCGATGCGCCCGGCCGAGCCCAGCCGTTCGAGATCGTCCGCCACGATCCGCAGCACCGGGCGCAGGTCCGAGGGCTCGGCAACGCGCAGTCGCGCACCCTCGGCGCGGGCCAGCTGCATCAGCTTTTCGGACAGGCGGTTCAGCCGTTTCAGGGTGGTCTCGATCTCGGCGGCGCGGGCTGCGGCGCTGCGGTCGGCGGTCTCGGCGCGCAGTCGCTGGGCCTGGGCAATGGCGCCCGCGACCGGGGTACGCAGCTCGTGCGCGGCATTGGCGGCAAAGCTGCGTTCGGCCTCGAAGGCGGCGCGCAGGCGCGACAGCAGGTCGTTGATGCTGCCGACGATGGGGCGCAGCTCGGTCGGCAGGCCGCCATCGCCCAGCGCCGAAAGATTGCGCGAGCCGCGTTCCGCCAGCTGCTGGCGAAGGCTGCGCACCGGGCGCAGGCTGGTGCCCACCGCGATCACGATGGCCAGCAGGCTGAGCGGGATCACCACCGCCAGAGGCAAAGCGAGGTTCGTCGCAATCTCGCGCGCAATGTCCCTGCGGCGCGACAGGGGTTCCGCCACGGCGATGGTCACGTCCTCGCCGCGCGCGGATTCGTAGAACAGACGGTGGGTCGCGGTGCGGCTGAAGCCCTCGCGCCGGAATGGCGGGAAATCGTCGGGTTCGGCATCCTCGGAAATCAGCAGGATCGAGCCGTCGCCGTCGCGCACCACATAGCTCAGATCCTCGACATCGCCGTTGAACTGCCGGATGCGTTCCGACCATTCCTCGGCATGCCGGTTGCGGCGGTCCTCGTGCCAGTCGTCGTCATCGTCATCCTTGCGGCGATGTCCGTCCCGCTCGCCCCGGACCAGCGGCCCCAGCGCCAGCCCCCGGTCGCGGCCCTCATGGACGCGCACCGCCAGCGGCAGCAGCCGGTGCGCCGCATCGCGCAGGGCGCCGTCGAAGACCTCGTCCATCTCGTGGCTCAGTTCGCGCAGCGTGGCGCCCGCCGCGGCGATCCACAGCACGGTCACCGCCAGCCCCACCGCCAGCGCCAGCCGCCCCTGCAACGAGCGCGGCGCCCTCACGGGCTGCCCAGCCGGTAGCCGAGCCCGCGCTCGGTATCGATCACGCTGCGGCCGAGTTTCTTGCGCAACCGGCTGACATGCACCTCGATGGTGTTGCTTTCGATGCTGTCGTCGAAGGAATAAAGCCGCTCCTCAAGCTGCGCCTTGGACAAAAGCCGCCCGGGCGCCTGCACGAAGGCCTCGAACAGCGCCCATTCGCGATGGGTCAGCGTCACCGGGCGGCCGTAGCGGCGCACCGCCTTGGCGGCCAGGTCGATTTCCAGCGGCCCCAGATTGATCAGCGGGTTCGGGTTGCCCGCATAGCGCCGGGCCACCGATCCGATCCGGGCCGACAGCTCGTCCAGATCGAAGGGTTTCACCATGTAGTCGTCGGCGCCAGCGTTCAGCCCCTCGATCCGGTCCGACACCTGGTCGAGCGCGGTCAGGATGATGACCGGCGTCGCGTCGCCCCGCGCCCGCATCCGGCGCAGGAAGGGAATGCCGCGCCCGTCGGGCAGCATCAGGTCCAGCAGCACCAGATCGAAGGCCCCGACCGCCAGCGTGTCGTCGGCGGCGTCAAGCCGCTTGGCCCAGTCGGCCGAATGGCCGTCGGCCCGCAGCTGGTCGGCCACTGCGGCCCCCAGTACCGTATCGTCCTCGATCAGCAGGATGCGCATCGGTTCGTCCTTCGTGCTGGGGGCACTCTATAGCCCCCCCTCCCTGACGGGAAGCTGAAGCGGAATTCGCACAGGCGTCAGGCGCCGATCAGGCGCGGGGCGGAAAACGGTCCCATCGAAGGTTCACCTGAAAGGGACAAAGCCATGACACCGACCCTCAAATCCGCCCCGCTGCTGGCCGCGATTCTCGCCCTCGGGATGACCGGGACCGCACTCGCCCAGGCGGATGGAACCACCCGGATCGCTCCGCGCCCGGCCGCGCCGATGGCGCAGCAGGACGGAGGCGGTCAGGCCTACTGGGGCGCCGGGCGCAGCGACCGTCACCATGGCCGTTGGGCCGACGATGATGACGACGACCGTGGCTGGTTCGGCTTCGGCCGCGACGATGACGACCGAGGCCGCCGCGACCGGTCGCATGCGACGCGCCGCTCTGGCGACTGCGACACGCGCGGTGGCCGGGCCCGCGCCCAAGCGCAGCCCGCGCCGGGATCTGTCGCGCCGCCCGCCAACGGCTTGTTCAACAACGGCGCCGCGCCGCGCGCGCAGTCCAACTGATCCCGGCTCGCCCGGCCAAAGGAGATCCGACCATGAAGACCCTGCTTTCTGCCCTTGCCCTGACCACGGCGCTGACCGCGCCCGGTCTGGCCTTTGCCAAGGAGGTGACCTTTACCACCCGGATGGCGAATTACGGCGGCGACGGCGCCTATCTGGCCTATTACGTCACCGATGCCTCCGGCGCCTATGTGGGCTCGCTCTGGATGGCCGGGGCCAAGGCCAAATACTACAAGAGCCTCTCGGACTGGTACCGCGCCACCGGCGGCAATGCCGCCGAGGTGGCCGGGATCACCGGCGCCAGCGTCGGCGCCGGACGGACGCTGACCGTCAGTTTCGATCTGGCCGATGCGCTTTTCGACGCGGGTTATCAGCTGCATGTGGACGCGGCGGTCGAGGACATGCGCGACAGCCCCTCCGAGATCGTGGTGCCGCTGACCACCGGGGGCGCGGGCCAGCCGGTCGCGGGCCGCGGCTATATCGCCAGCTTCGCCTACGAGATGTGAGGAGACCCCGATGATCCGTCCGCTGCATCGCTGGGCCGGGCTTGGCGCGGCCCTGATCCTGTCCGTGACCGCGCTTAGCGGGGCGGCATTGTCGCTTTATCCCGCGGCGGGGGCGCTGAGTGCCGTGCCCTTGCCCGATATATCCGCGGGCCACCTGGCCGCGACCCTGCAGGACAGTGTGCCGGGCCTAGAAGAGATCCGGGTGTCGGCCGCGGGCGGCATCACCGCCTATGCCTTTCAGGACGGCACGGCCCTGCGCTGGGCTGTCGATGGCGCGACCGGCGAGATCCTTGCCCCGGCCAAGCGGTCGGCGCTGCAGCTTTGGCTGACCAACCTGCACCGGTCGCTGTTTCTGGGCGATGCCGGGCGGCTGGTGGTGGCAGCGGCAAGCCTTGCCATGCTGGCGCTGACGCTGTCGGGGCTGGCACTGACCGCGCGGCGTCTGGGCGGCTGGTCGCGGCTGCTGGCGCCCGCGCGCGGGCCCCTGTCGCGGCGGCTGCATCTCGATCTGGCGCGGCTGGGCGGCGCGGCGCTGACCCTCTCCGCGCTGACCGGGATCTGGCTGGCGGCGGGCACCTTCGGGCTTTTGCCGGAGACCGGCCTGCCCGGCTTCGTGCCGGGCGGCGCGGCGGAGATGTCTCCGTCCGCGATGGCGGCGCTGCGCGATCTGCCGCTGGCCGATCTGCGACAACTGACCTTTCCGCGCCCGGGAAGTGCGGGCGACGTCTTCACGCTGAGGACCGTGGCCGGGACCGGCTATGTCGATCCGGCCAGCGGCCAGATGCTGGCCTGGACCGCGCGCGGCTGGGCCGACCGGCTGGGCGATCTGGCGATGATGCTTCATACCGGTCGGGGCGCCGCCCTGCTGGGGCTTCTGCTGGGGCTGGCCGCGCTGAGCGTGCCGGTGCTGGGTCTGACCGGGCTTGCGCAGCAGGCGGGCCGCCGCACCGCCGGGGCGGCCGGGCGGCGGGTTCGCGCGGTCGCGCCCGAGGCGGCCGACACGATCCTTCTGGTCGGGTCCGAGGGCGGCACCACCTGGGGCTTTGCCGAGCGCCTGCGCGCCGCGCTGACCCGCGCCGGAAGCCGCGTCCATGTCGGGCCGATGTCCGGTTTCGCGCCCGAACGGTATCTGCGTGCGCAGCGGATTCTGATCCTGGCCGCGACCTCGGGCGATGGCGACGCGCCGGGCTCGGCGCAGGGCTTTCTCGACCGGGTGGCCGCGCTGGGCGTGGCGCCCGCAGCCCCGTTCGCCGTGCTGGGCTTCGGCGATAGCGCCTTTCCCGCCTTCTGCGGTTATGCCGACAAGGTGCGCGCGGCCGCCCGCGCGGCGGGCTGGGCCGAGCTCATGACCCCCGCCCGCGTCGATCGCCAGTCTCCGCAGGATTTCGCCCGCTGGGTCCGGGCTTTGGCCGATCGTCTGGGCATTGAGCTGGATCTTCTGCCCGCCAGCGCCGGTCCCGAACCGGTGCGTCTTCGGCTGGTCTCGCGCCGCGATTACGGCGCCGAGGTGCAGGCGCCGACGGCGATCCTGCGCTTTGCCCTGCCGCGCCGGAGCCTCTGGCAGCGCCTGACCGGCGGCGGCTTCGGCCCGTTCCTTGCGGGCGATCTGCTGGCCGTGCTGCCCGAGGGCGACAGCCGTCCGCGGTACTATTCGCTGGCCTCGGGGTCGTCCGACGGGTTCGCCGAGATCTGCGTGCGCAAGCATCCGGGCGGGCTGTGCTCGGGGCAGCTGATGGATCTGGCGCCCGGCGACAGCGTGGCGGCGGTGCTGCGCCCGAACCCGGCCTTCCATGCCGGGCAGGACGAGGCGCCGCTGATCCTGATCGGGGCCGGGACCGGCATCGGGCCGCTTGCGGGCTTTGCCCGGGGCAACCGCGCGCAACGGCCGCTGCACCTTTATTTCGGGGCGCGTGCGCCGGAAAGCGATCTTCTCTTCGGCGAGGATCTGGTGGAGTGGCAGAAGGACGGGCGTCTTGCCTCGGTCGCGACGGCGTTCTCGCGCACCGCCGACCGGGCCTATGTGCAGGATCTGCTGCGCCGCGATGCCGACCGGGTGGCCGCGCTGGTGTCCCAGGGCGCACGGATCATGGTCTGCGGCGGCCGAGAGATGGCCCGGGGCGTGGCCGAGGCGCTGGAGGATATCCTCGATCCGGCGGGCCTGGCAGTGGTACGGCTGAAGGCGGAGGGGCGCTATGTCGAGGACGTCTACTGACCCCGGATGCCTGTGTCGGCTGGTCCTGAACGGGCCGGCCATGGGCGCGCGCTGGTCGGCGGTGCTGCATGTCGGGGCGGGGGTCGATCCGGCCCCGCTGCATGCAGCCCTTGCCGCGGCGGTCGCCGAGGTCGAGGCGCAGATGACGACCCGCCGCGCCGAGAGCGACCTGATGCGGCTGAACCGCGCCGGGCCGGATCGCTGGATCGACCTTCCCGAGCATCTGGTCGAGGTGCTGGCGGCCGGGCTTGCCATCGGCCAAGCCTCGGGCGGCGCCTTCGAGATCGGGATGGGCGATGCGGTCGCGGCCTGGGGCTTTTCCGGCGCCGCGGCCGATCCGGGACGCATTCGCGCGGCCCTCAAGGAGCCGCGTCGGCCTGCCTGCGAGGTACTGGAACTCGACTGCGCCAACCGGCGGGCGCGCAAGCACGGGCCGCTGGCGCTCGATCTGTGCGGCATCGCCAAGGGCTACGGGGTCGACCGGCTGGCCGAGACTGCGCGGGCCTTCGGCATCGGCAGCGCGCTCATGTCGATCGACGGCGAACTGCGCGCGCTGGGCCCGCGGCCCGGTGGCCAGCCCTGGGCGGTGGCGGTCGAACGCCCCGATCCCGGCCAGCGGGCGGCGCATGCGGTTCTGGCGCTCGAGTCCGGGGCGGTGGCGACCTCGGGCGACTATCGGCATTGGGTCGATCTGGGCGGGCGGCGGCTGTCGCATACCATGGACCCGCGGCGGGGCGCGCCGCTTGCGGCCTCTCCGGCCTCGGTCACGGTGCTGGCGCCCCGCTGCATGGAGGCCGATGCCTGGGCGACCGCGCTGATGGTGCTGGGCCGCGAAGAGGGCGCGGCGCTGGCGCGGCGGCTGGGGCTTTCGGTGCTTTTTCTGGAGCGCGACGGCGCCGGTCTGGCCGAGACTGCCATCGGGCCGGGCTTTGCCGCCTGATCCCCGGTCCCATCGAAACCAAAACGCCTGCCTAGGACGGGCAGGCGTTTCGCTGTCGGCATCTGTGTGGGCGGGATCAGCGCGCGCTGCCGATCAACGTGGCGGCAAGATCCATCGTCGAGCGGCCCGAGGCGCTGGCGATTTCGGCCAGCGGCTGGTCGGGGCCGCCCACGGTATAGCCTGCGGCCGTCAGCCGCGCGATCAGCGCGTCGGGCGTGGTGCCCAGCGCCGGGGCGACCTCGGTCGCGGAATGCGCCATGACCTGGGCCGCCAGTCCGAAGACCGGAGGGCCGCCTTCGCTGCGGCCGGGCAGGAAGAAGACCGCCGAAAGCAGCAGGGACACCACCAGCGACACCGCCAGCGGCTTGCCCTTCATATAGGCCAGCATCGGGCGCCAGTTGCGCCAGACATGCAGCGCGAAGCCGAGGATCAGCACCATGCTGAGCCATTCGTGGATGCCATGAAAGGCCGACGGGCCGACATGGAAGAAAAGGGCGGTCCCGGTGACCAGCGACACCAGGAAGAGGCCGATGATCGACGGGGTGGCGTAGCGCATGAGAAGGCTGCGCATGGTCGTTCTCCTTAGCAGTTTTATTCCGGCAGCGGTCGCCTGATGCGGGGCCGGGCCGATGCGCGCATATGGCGTCGCCTGCCTGACGGCTGGCTGAAGCGGCTGACGAAAACCGGCGGGAAAGACGCATCTTTTCAGGCGCGACCCGCTGCGGCGCGGGGAATCGACACCTGCCGCCCGGCTGTCGCCGTGCAAGCGATTCGGGGGCGAAATGCCGCGTTTCGCCCGGCCGCATCCGGCGCGAACCTGATCGGACCGGGCCGAAACCCGGTGCCGGGTCACCCTCTGCGGGCTGACAAGGGGGTTCGCCCGCGTATCAGAGTCGCAGGCGACGACAAAAGGCTGCCATCCCGTGCGCCGTTGGGTATGGTCCTGCATGGCGGCCAAGGGACGCCGGCATGCCTTTTGCGGGCGGTCCGGCGGGTCTTCTGGCCGATGCGGGAGGCATCAGGGGCTCCCGTCGGAACCCGCAGGAGGACGTCCTGCCGCGGAGGGGGTGGTCCCAGCCGTGGGCAGCGGAACGAAAAAAGGATGAACCATGTCCAATAATTCGCAGAACCTGATCCGGCTGATCGTCGCCGCGCCGGCGCTTGGCATCGCGATCGCCGCCGTCAGCTTCAGCGGCGGCAAGGAACCCACGACCGAGCCCGCGATCGAGACGCCGGTCGCCGAAGCTCCCGCCGCCGAAGCCACCGAAGCGGCAGCGCCCGAAGCCACCGAAGCGGCAGCGCCCGAAGCCACCGCCGAAGAGGCAGTGACCGAGGAAGCCACCGCAGAAGCGACCGAGGAAGCCACCGCAGAAGCGACCGAGGAAGCCACCGCAGAAGCGACCGAAGAAGCTGCGGCCGAAGCGCCCGCCGCTGACGTTGCCGAAGCCACCGAAGCTGCCGCCGAACCGGCCGCCGAGGAAGCTGCTGCCGCTGAAGAACCGGCCGCCGAGGAACCCGCCGCTGTCGAAGAGCCGGCCGCCGAAGCGCCCGCCGCCGAAGAGCCGGCCGCCGAAGAGGCTGCCGCTGCCGAGGAACCGGCCGCCGAAGCCCCGGCCGAGGAAGCCCCCGCCGCGGAGGAACCCGCCGCGGAAGAACCCGCCGCCGAGGCCGAAGCCGTCGAAGCGCCTGCGGTCGACACCCCCGAGGCCGTCGCCTCGGCGCTGACCCTGGCTGACCAGGCGGCGGCTCTTGCTGCCGAATATGCCGATCTCGCCGAGCGTGCCGCCGCGCTGGCTGGCAAGTCCGCGGCCCTGACCGCTGCCGCCGAAGAGCCTGCCGAAGCTGCGGCCGAAGCGCCTGCGACCGTTGAGGAAGCCTTCGACGCCATCGCCGCTGCCGGGGAAGAAGCCGCTGCCGAACCGGCTGCCGAAGAAGCCGCTGCTGCCGAAGAACCCGCCGCCGAAGAACCCGCTGCGGCTGAAGAGCCAGCGGCCGAGGAAGCTCCCGCCGCCGAGGAAGCTCCCGCCGCCGAGGAACCGGCTGCCGCGGAAGAACCGGCTGCCGAGGAGCCCAGCGTCGTCGATCAGACGGCCGAAGCCGCGTCCGACGTGGCCGATAACGCCGAAGCCGCTGCCGAGACCGTCGGGGACGCCGTGGCCGATGCGGTCGATACCGCCGAAGCCGCTGCCGACAGCGCGGGCGAAGCCGTGACCGAAGCCGTGCAGGACACCCGTGAAGCCCTGACCGGCAGCGAAGAGCCCCTGATCGGCGGCGACGCGACCGAGGAAGCCGCAGCCGAACCGGCTGCCGAAGCGCCCGCTGCGGAAGAACCGGCTGCTGCCGAACCGGCCGCCGAAGCGCCTGCTGCCGAGGAAGCTGCCGCGACCGAAGAGCCCGCCGCTGCGGAAGAGCCCGCGGCTGACGATGCCGCTGCCGCTGCCGGGGCTGTCGCCGCCGCCGCCGCGATCACCGGCGATGCCGCCAAGGGCGAAAAGGCCTTCATCCAGTGCGCCACCTGCCACAGCGTCGTCAGCCCCTCGGGCGAGATGCTGGCCGGTCGCGGCCTGAAGGTCGGTCCGAACCTCTATGGCATGCCGGGCCGCCATGCGGGCATCGTCGAGGGCTTCCGCTACTCGAAATCGATGACCGCCGCCGGTGAAGCCGGTCTGGTCTGGGACGAGGAACAGGTGTCGGTCTATGCTCAGGACCCGACCGGTTTCCTGCGCGGTTATCTCGACGATCCCAAGGCGCGCGGTCTGATGACCTACAACGCCAAGGACCCGCAAGAGGTCAAGGACATCTACGCCTATATCGCGAAGCTGTCCGAAGAGTGAGGCCGCACCGGGTCTGACGCCCGGCGCCGACCGCGAAAGCCCCGTCCCGGCCGCGCTGCCGGGGCGGGGTTTTCGTTTTCAGTCAGAAGGCTACCGGGTCAGGCCCGCGTAAAGCTGGGGCAGGCGTTCGGGCAGACGCTCGACATTTTCCAGCACGAGGAAGTTCCGCTGTCCGAAGGTCTGCGCGACATATTGATCGGCGCGGGGGTCGAGCGTCAGGCAGAAGGGAATGACACCGGTCCTGGCGACCTCCTGCACGGCGGCGCGGGCATCCTGGCGCAGGTATTGCGGGTCGCGTTCGTCGATGTCGGACGGCGCGCCGTCGGTGATCACCAGCATCAGCTTCTTGGCGGCGGCGACCCGGCCCAGATGCGCGCCCGCGTGGCGGATCGCGGCGCCCATGCGGGTCGACAGGCGGCCCTCCATCCCCGCCAGCCGCGCCTTCGGGATCTCGCCCCAGGGCTGGTCGAAATCCTTGTAGCGCGCATAGAAGACGTTGTGCCGCCCGTCCGAGCAGAAGCCGTGCAGCGCGAAGGCGTCGCCCACCTTCGCGATGGCCTCGGCCAGAAGGACGGTCGCGGTGCGGGTCAGGTCCAGCACCGTCCGCTCCTGCCCCGCCACCGGATCGTTGGTCGATTGCGACAGGTCCAGAAGCGCCATCACCGCGATGTCGCGGGTCTTGCGGACCGACCGCATCATCACCCGCGGGTCGGGTTGCAGCCCCATGCGGATGTCGATCAGGGCCTGGGTCGCGGCGTTCAGGTCGATCTCGTCTCCGTCCTCGAGCTTGCGGATGCGCTGGACGCCCTGCGGCTGCATTGCGTCCAGCAGATGCCGCATCCGCTGGGTGAGCTTGCGGTTTTCGGTCAGGATCGCGTCGATATCGGCCGGATCGCCCAGGCGCGGGCGCTTTTCCAGCACCGTGGCCCAGGCCGGGCGGTGCATCTGGATCTTGTAGTCGAACTCGTCATAGGGGACCGGCGGCGCGGTCGGTTCCTTGCCCTCTTTCTCGTTGAACGAGACACCGTCATCGTCGAACAGCTCGGTCTCGGCGACCCAGATCTCCTGCGCGTCCTCGCCGGCGGTTTCGACCTCGACCTCGTTCACCATTTCCGAGACCGAGACATATCTGCGAACCTGCTGGTCGGGGGCCATGCCCTTTTCCCAGTCGACCGACTCCTCGAATTCCCAGATATAGCGGTTGTCGTCGCGGTAGGGCGCAGCCTGCCCGTCGCGCCAGGCGGAATAGGGCTCGTTGCGCAGACGATGCGCCAGTTGCAGGCCCAGATCGAAGGATGTCTGTGCGGTGCCCAGATCGGCCCCGGCAAAGGCCGCCCGCGCCCAGTCCGCGATCTCGTCGCCGGTGGCGGCGTCGGGATCCAGCAGCGCCAGCGCGATCCGGCCGAAACGCGCGGTCATCGAGCCATCCTGCGCGGGTCTGTGAAACCTCAGCCACAGGTCGCGCAGACGCGGAAAGCGGGCGATGGCCAGCGCCTCTACGCGGGCATCCTCGATCAGGCCGATAGCGGCACGTTGCAACGCGTTCAGCTCGTCGCCCTTCAAGGGCGCGGTCGTGGCCGCCACATGGGCCGCGGCATGGGCGGCGGCGGCGCGGTAAAGGTCGAGCCCCGGCACGCCCTCCCAGTCGTCATAGGCGTCGGGCAGGTGCAGGAAATAGTCCGCGATATGCGGGCGGATGCCTTCGCGGGCCTCGAAATCGCCGGCCGTCGGGCGCATCAGGAAATCGCGGCCCCAAAGCGCGCGCAGATACATCCCGATCCGGCGGTGGATGTCGACGAACAGCGTGCCCTTGCGTTCGTTTTGCAGGATCGCCTGCGATTCCGCGCTTTCGAGGCCGAAATAGCGGGTCAGCTCCTCGTAATCGGTGCGATGCGCCTCGGCGCCCCAGCTGGCCCAGCGGCGCAGGCCGCCCAGCGTCAGCACGCCCAGAAGCTCTTCGAGATGGTCCAGCATCGGCCGCAGGCCCCGGGGCGCCTGCGCCAGCAACTGGTTCAGCAATTGCAGATAGGCGCGGAACAGATCGGGGTCCGAAAGGCGGCGCGAGGCCACGGGGGCGGTCGCCAGCACCCGTTCGATCACCGCGCCCGAGGTGCGCGAAGCAAAGCCCAGACAGGCCTGCGCCAGATCGGGGATGATATCCTCGCCCAGATCGCGGGCGACGGTGGGCACGGTCTCGATCCAGGTGCGGACGATATGGTCGCCGCGCCCCATATGTGACAGCGCCGCGGTGCCCTTCAGCCAGTTGTCGAGCCCGCGCGGGCTGAGCTGGCGCACCGCCTCGGGCCAGACGTCCTCCAGCTTTTCGCGCTGGGGCGCGTCGAGATCGGCCAGGAGCTCTGCATAGTCCTCAAGCGTGGCCATGGCGGTCAGAAATAGGTGGCGACGGCGGCGTCCAGCGCGTCGCGCATGTCGGGATCGTCGGTGATCGGGCGGACCAGCGCCATGCGGCAGGCGGCGGGCGGTTCGATCCCGCGGGCCATCAGGCTTCCCGCATGGATCAGCATCCGGGTGGAAATTCCTTCGTCCAGCCCGTGACCCTTGAGGTTGCGGGCCCGTTCCGCGATCGAGACCAGCTTGTCGGCATCCCCGGGGTCCGCGCCAGATTCATGCGAGACGATCTCGACCTCGGTCGCATGGTCGGGATAGCTGAAATCGAGCGCGCCGAAGCGCTGCTTGGTGGACTGTTTGAGGTCCTTCATCAGGCTCTGATAGCCGGGGTTGTACGAGATCACGAGGTGGAAGTCCTCGTGCGCGCGCAAGAGTTCCCCTTTCTTTTCAAGGGGCAGGACGCGGCGGTTGTCGGTCAGCGGGTGGATGACGACGGTGGTGTCCTGCCGCGCCTCGACGATCTCGTCGAGATAGCAGATCGCGCCATGCCGCGCGGCGAAGGCCAGCGGCCCGTCCTGCCAGCGCGTGCCCTCGGCATCCAGCAGGAACCGGCCCACGATGTCGGACGCGGTCATGTCCTCGTTGCAGGCGACGGTGATCAGCGGCTTGCCCAGCCGCCAGGCCATGTGCTCGACAAAGCGGGTCTTGCCGCAGCCCGTCGGGCCTTTCAGCATCACCGGCATCTTGGCGGCATAGGCGGCCTCGTAAAGCGCCACCTCGTCGGCGACGGGCCGGTAATAGGGTTCTTCCGCGACGCGGTACTGGTCGAGCATATCCGTCATGGTCCGTCCTCCCCCGGGAGTGCGTTCGCAGGTTCGGACCGCGCCCTTCGGGGCACGGTCTTTCGGTCTACGGTCGTGGGTCCGGTCAGACCGGCGTGCCGCGATAGACCACCATGTTGGCGCCCTGGCTCTGGGTGTAGTTGTTGTAGCCGATCAGGCGGACATGGTTGTCGGGGTTCGCCTCGTGGCAGGCTTTCAGCTCGGCCAGGATGGTGTCGACATCGGTTTCCCCGAACATCGGCAGCTTCCACATGTACCAGTAGTTGGACTTGGCGAATTGCGGCTCGGTATGTTCGATGGCCGGGTTCCAGCCATGTTTCACGATCCATTCGACCTGCTTGCGGATCTGCGCGTCGTCCATCTCGGGCAGGTAGGAAAAGGTGCCCATCTTGCGGCTCGCGGGGTCCGACAGCCGCGAGGTGTAGTCCTGAACGTTGCTCATTCTCTCTCTTCCTCCGGGCGCTCAGCGGTGCTGGGTGTCGAGCTTGTCGACGGTGTCGAATTCGAACTTGATCTCTCTCCAGGTCTCCATGGCGACCTTCAGCTCGGGGCTGTGCTTCGCGGCATTGGTCAGGATCTCCTTGCCTTCCTTTTCCAGTTCGCGGCCCTCGTTGCGGGCCTGCACGCAGGCCTCGAGCGCCACCCGGTTCGCCGCGGCGCCAGCCGCGTTGCCCCAGGGGTGGCCAAGCGTCCCGCCGCCGAACTGCAGCACCGAGTCGTTGCCGAAGATCGAGACCAGCGCCGGCATGTGCCAGACATGGATGCCGCCCGAGGCGACCGGGAAGACCCCGGGCATCGCGCCCCAGTCCTGATCGAAGAAGATCCCGCGCGAGCGGTCCTCCTTGATATGGCGGTCGCGCAGAAGGTCGATCCAGCCCAGCGTCGCCTCGCGGTCGCCTTCGAGCTTGCCGACGACAGTGCCCGAATGCAGGTGATCGCCGCCGAGCAACCGCAGCATCTTGGCCAGCACCCGGAAGTTGATACCGTGATTGGGGTTGCGGTCCATAACCGCGTGCATGGCACGGTGAACGTGCAGCAGCAGGCCGTTGTCCCGGCACCATTTCGACAGCGAGTTATGTGCGGCCCAGCCCAGCGTCAGGTAGTCCGACATGATGATCGGGGTCTTCAGCTCCTTGGCGAATTCGGCGCGCTTGTAGACCTCTTCCATGGTGGGCGCGGTCACGTTCATGTAGTGACCCTTGCGCTCGCCGGTCTCGGCCTCGGCCTTGTCGATGGCCTCCTGGCAGAACAGGAACCGGTCGCGCCAACGCATGAAGGGCTGGGAATTGACGTTCTCGTCGTCCTTGGTGAAGTCCAGCCCGCCCCGCAGGCATTCATAGACCGCGCGGCCATAGTTCTTGGCCGAAAGTCCCAGCTTGGGCTTGATGGTGCAGCCCAGCAGGGGCCGGCCGTATTTGTCCATCTTGTCGCGTTCGACCTGAATGCCGTGGGGCGGGCCGAAGCAGGTGGCGACGAACCACAGCGGGAAGCGCACGTCTTCGAGACGCAGCGAGCGCACCGCCTTGAAGCCGAAGACATTGCCCACGATCGAGGTGAAGACGTTGACGACCGAGCCTTCCTCGAACAGGTCCATCGGATAGGCGATGAAGGCATAGAAGGCCTCGTCGCTGCCCGGCACGTCCTCGATGGCGTAGGCGCGGCCCTTGTAATAGTCGAGATCGGTCAGCAGGTCGGTCCAGACCGTGGTCCAGGTCCCGGTCGAGCTTTCGGCGGCGACGGCGGCCGCGGCCTCTTCGCGCGACACGCCGGGCTGCGGGATCACCTTGAAGACAGCGAGGATGTCGCTGTCCTTCAGCGTGTAGTCGGGTTCCCAATAGGTCGACCGGTATTCCTTGACACCGGCGTCATAGGTCTTGGCCATCTGTCCTCCTCCGCGGTTCATGGCGGGCCGTTTTCGGCTCGGGGGGACTATGAGCGCTTGAATGCCTCTATAAAACTGAATAGTTTTTAGGTTGATAATAGGGAATTGCCTAGTATGCGGATCAGCCTGCGGCAATTGTCGGTGTTCCTGTCGGTGGCCCGGCACCAAAGCTATACCCGCGCGGCCGAAGAGCTGAACCTGACCCAGCCGGCCGTCTTCACCCAGGTCAAGCAGCTGGAAGACAGCCTTGGCGTGCCGCTTCTGGACCGGATCGGCAAGCGGATGCAGCCGACCGATGCGGGGCGCGTGGTGGTCGAGGGCGCGCGCGAGACGCTGGATGCGGTCGGCCGGATGGAGATGCGGCTGGCCGACATGCGCGGCCTGCGCGAGGGGCGGCTGACGCTGGCCATCGTCTCGACCGCGCAATATTTCCTGCCGCGCCTGCTAGGCCAGTTCTGCGATGCCAATCCCGGCATCGAGGTGGCGCTGACGGTCACCAACCGGCAGGCGGTGCTGGCCCGGCTTGCCGCCAGCGAGGACGATCTGTGCATCCTCGGCACCCCGCCCGAGGGGCTCGACGTCGTCGCGCGGGCCATTGCCGACAACCCGCTGGTGCTGATCGCGCGGCCCGATCATCCCTTGGCCGCCGAGGTCAACATTCCGCCCGAACGGGTCGCGCGCGAGCCGTTCCTTCTGCGCGAACGCGGGTCGGGCACGCGGCTGACGGTCGAACGGTTCTTCCGGGCGCGGGGGCTGACGCTGCCGATGCGGATGGAGCTGGGGTCGAACGAGGCGATCAAGCAGGCGGTGATCGGCGGCCTGGGCCTCGGCGCCCTGTCGCGCGACACGCTGGCGCTGGAAGGCGCGACCGGGGCGCTGAAGGTGCTGGATGTCGCGGGCTTTCCGCTTTTGCGGCAATGGCAGGTCGCCTATCCGCGCGGCAAGCATCTGTCGGTGGTGGCAGAGGCGTTTCTCGACCATCTGGTCGCCCATGCCCGGCAAGCGGTCGAGGCGGGGCCGGCCATAGCGCGCATTGCGAAAGAGGCCGCACAGGAGTAACCCTTTCGCGAAAGGCCGGGGCGGGGGCCGGCCGCAAGAGAAAGGATGTCAGGGATGATGCAGGTCTTCGCCTTGTATCTTGGCTTTTCGCTGGTGCTGCTGCTGGGCGCCGCCGAGCTTGAACGCCGCGCCATCGTCGCCCGGAGGCTGGGTCCGAACGGCCGGGCGATGCTGATCGCGCTGGTGGTTTCGGCGGTGTCGTCGCTCTTTGTGGTGGTCGCGGCGGGTGTTTCGGGCGGCTGGATCTTCATGCTGCACGTGCTGGGCGGCGCAATCCTCTATCACGCGCTGATGGGCATCTTCCTCGTTCACGGGCTGCAGGAGGTCTCGGCCCGGGTCGCGGGCCACGGCATGTCCTGAACCGGGCCGGGCGCTCGTCAGGCGACCTGTTCGACCTCGGGCAGTTTCAGGGCGGCCATCAGGTCGCGCAGCTCCTGCCGGGCGGCCACGTTCGAGATGTTCAGCGTGGTGACCCCGGTATCCTTGAGATCGAGCAGCGTCAGCCCGTTCGGGAACAGTTCGCGGAAGATCACTCGTTCCGAAAAGCCGGGTGCCACGCGGAACCCGATCCGGCGCGAGAGATTGTCCAGCGCCTTGCCCATCTTGCGCTTGTTGTGCATCTGCTGGGCGCCCAGCCGGTTGCGCAGCACCACCCAGTCGATGGGTTTCAGCCCGGCCTGCGCGCGCATCTGCCGGGCGTTCCAGACCATTTCCGAATAGATCGACGGGCCGAGGATCTTGCCGGTCGCGCCGTCATGGCGCGCCAGCAGGTCGAAGTCGATGAAGCTGTCATTGAGCGGCGTGATCAGGGTGTCGGCCAGCGTATGCGCGACCTGGCTGAGGCGCGTATGCGAGCCGGGACAGTCGATCAGGATGAAGTCCTTTTCGCGTTCCAGCTCGGCGATCGCGGTCGACAGCCGCCGGTCGTGGACGTTTTCGCTTTCGTCCAGGGTCGCCGCGTCGATCTCGGGCAGCTCGCGGAAATCGGGCGAGGGCAGATCGACGCCGGTCTGGGCCAGATAGGCGCTGCGGTTGTCGAAGAAGCGGCCCAGCGAACGCTGCCGCACGTCGAGATCGAGCGCGCCGACCCGGAAGCCCTGGCGCGCCAGCGCCGTCGCCACATGCATCGACACGGTGGATTTTCCCGCGCCGCCCTTCTCATTGCCGACGACGATGATATGCGCCACTGCCAACCTCGCTTTTCTGCCGGTCCCAACCCCCGAAAGACCCGCCCTCACCTTACGGTGAGGGGGCAGGGATTGGAAGCGGCCGCAGGGCCGCCCCGGTCGTCACGCGCCGGTCGGGGCTTTCAGTTCGTCCTGCAAAGCCTCGATTTCGGCGATCATCCGGTTCGAGATGTCGCGCAGTTCGACCCCCAGCGCGCATTCGGCCGTGCCGACCCGCCGGTCGGCCACCAGCCGCAGGATGCGCCCCGCGCAGGCGTGAAATTCGGCATGGCTGCGGGCGATCTCGCGGACATGTCGGGCGCCGCGCGCAGCGGCGGCCAGATCGCCGCCGCCCAGCAGCCGGTCGAGGTCGCAGCCGCCCTGGGCGCTGGCCTCTTCCGGAGAAATTCCGGCCCGGCCGGTCTGCACCGCCTGGCGCAGCCGGCCCCTCAAGAGCAAATGAGACTGGATGGCGGCCTCCAGGGCCTCGGCCGTCGAACGGGAAATGGGGAGGGACATCGGCTGAACCTCATCAATCTGAATAAACTTTTATGTTCGTGAGAGGGCGCCCGGATTGTGGCGCGATTGCGGCGTTCCAAGGGAAAAAGCCGGGAACTTGTCCGAGGAAGGGCGCAAGGACGTCAGAAAGTAGAATAATTTTAAATCAAAACGCGTCACTGCCCAGGGCGTGAAACGAAAACGCCGCCCCGAGGGGCGGCGTTCGGCAATCTTCGAAGGGCTGGGCTCAGAAGCCGAGGCCCTCGTATTTCTTCTTGAACTTCGACACGCGGCCGCCGGTATCCATCAGACGCGAGCTGCCGCCGGTCCAGGCCGGGTGCACGCTGGGGTCGATGTCGAGCGACAGGGTGTCGCCTTCCTTGCCATAGGTCGATTTCATCTGGACCACGGTGCCGTCGGTCAGCTTGACGTCGATGGCATGGTAATCGGGGTGGATGTCCTTGCGCATGGGCCTGTTCCTTATTCCGCGGACTTGGGCTTGTAGTTCGAGACCTCGGCGATCCGGGCCGATTTGCCCCGACGCGAGCGCAGGTAGTAAAGCTTGGCCCGGCGAACGCGGCCGCGGCGGACGACCTCGATCGAGTCGATATTGGTCGAGAAGAGGGGGAACACCCGTTCCACGCCTTCGCCGAAAGAGATCTTGCGCACGGTGAACGAGCCGGCAATGCCCTTGCCGTTCTTGCGCGAGATGCAGACGCCTTCGTAGTTCTGCACACGGGTGCGGGTGCCCTCGGTCACCTTGTAGCCCACCCGGATGGTGTCGCCCGGCTTGAAGTCGGGAATGGTCTTGCCGAGCGCGGCGATCTGCTCGGCCTCCAGTTGCGCGATCAGGTCCATCGCATGTCTCCGGTTTCGCTCGCGGTTCTGGTCCGCGAAGTTTTCTTGCCGCCTCAGAGCTCTGTGCCTTCGTCCGGGTCCGCCTTCGTCCCATTCGGGGGCGCCCGCCAGAGTTTCAGGTTGCGTTTCCTGTTCGATGGTCCTTTCCCCGGCCCGGGCCGTGCCGAAGAAGCACGAGGCCAAAAAGAAAGTGCCCGGCCGACTCGCGAAAGCCCCGGACGGGCGGTGTATAGACAAGGCGGGGACTGCAATCAAGCCGTTTGGCGCCTTGTTCTGAAGGCGCAAGCGGTCTAGTCGGGCTTCCGGCGATAGGCCGCCCAAAGGTCGGGGCGCCGGGACTCGGTCAGCCGCTCGGCCATGTCGCGGCGCCAGCGCTCGACCGCGCCGTGATTGCCCGACAGCAGCACCTCGGGAATGGCCCGGCCGTGCCATTCCGCGGGGCGGGTGTATTGCGGATGTTCCAGCAGCCCGGCCGAGTGGCTTTCCTCTTCGGTCGAGGCGGCATTGCCCAGCACGCCCGGCAAAAGCCGCACGGTCGCGTCGATCAGCGCCTCGGCCGCGATCTCGCCCCCCGTGAGGACGAAATCGCCCAGCGAGACCTCCTCGACTGCGTATTCCTCCAGCACCCGCTCGTCGACGCCCTCGAACCGGCCGCAAAGAAGGGTCAGCCCCTCGGCCGCGGCGAAGCGGCGGGCCGTGGCCTGCGTGAACGGCGCGCCCCGGGGTGAGAGATAGACGACCGGCCAGCGGGCGCGGTCGGGCGGCGTGCCGATGGCCGCCTGATCGAGCGCCTTCGCCACCACGTCGGCGCGCAGCACCATCCCGGCGCCGCCGCCCGCGGGCGTGTCGTCGACGTTGCGATGCCTGCCCTCGCCGAAGGGGCGCAGGTCGATGGGTTCGAGCGCCCAGAGACCCTGGTCGAGCGCCTTGCCGGTCAGCGACAGGCCGAGAATGCCGGGAAAGGCTTCGGGGAACAGCGTGATGACGCGCGCGGTCCAGGCGCCCCTCAGGCGCGGACGTTCGGCCATCAGGTCGCGGGGCTTGAGGCTGGCCGACACCGACAGCCGCCCATGGGATCTGGCATTCTCCGTCATGGGCGGGTCTCTAGCGGGTTTTCAGAGGCGGCGGAAGGCTCAGCCTTTGGCGCCGGGTTTCATGCCCACGGCCAGTGCACCGGCGCAGCCGATGCCCGAGACGATCAGCGGCACCAGAAGGGGCAGCGCGAGGATGCTGCCGCCGAAGGGCCAGGCCAGGCCGAGGCCGATCAGGAAGGCGAGGTTCGCCCAGATCACCTGGTTGACGACGATCATCGGCAGCGCCTTGGTCAGGGTCTTGCCCTCGGCGGTGCGTTTGGCCTTGGCGGCCGGGTCGAAGACGGTCGCGACGACCGCGAAGGCGGCGATCACGAGGATGACCCAGGCATCGATCCCGGCAGTGCCGCCGAGAAAGGCGCCGAACAGGATCACGGCGTAGAAGATCTGGGGCAGGTTCATGGGCTTGACGCTCCTTGTGGTCGGATATGGGGCGCGGGCAGGGGAACACCCGATCGGGCGGAACCGCAATGAGGCGCCCCGCCGCAATTCGCGCGGCGCCCGCAGGTCATCGCCTCAGGTCTCGAAAAGCCCGTCGGGCGGGTCGATGACCATCCGCCCGGCCTCAAGATCGACGGTGGGCACGATGGCGTTGGTGAAGGGCACCAGAACGGCGGCCTTGAGGCCCGGGCCGCGCACCTCGATCAGGTCGCCCGCGCCATGGTCGAAGACCGCATGGACAGTGCCCAGCACCTTGCCGCCCGGATCGACCACGGTCAGCCCGATCAGGTCGGCATGATAGAATTCGTCGTCGGGCAGCGAGGGCAGCCGGTCGCGGTCGGCGTAGAGCCGCAGGCCCTTCAGCGCATCGGCCTCTTCCTTGGTGACGACACCCGAAAGGCGGGCGGCGAAGCCCTCCTTGACCGCGCGGGTGATCTCCAGATCGAAGCTTCGCGCGCCGTCCTCGGAATAGAGCGGCGCGTAATCGGCAATGGCGGCGGGATCGGCGCAGAAGCTTTTCAGCCGCACCTCGCCCCGGACCCCGAAGGACCCGGAGACCGCCCCGACGCAGACCCTGTCGGTCATGTCCTAACGCTCCTCGACGATCAGGCCGGCGGCACGGCTTTCCCAGCCGACCTCTTCCAGTTCGGGGCTGTCGCGTTCGACCTCGGGCCAGCCGAGGCAGAGATAGGCGACGAGGCTCCAGCCCTCGGGCGCGCCCAGATCGCGGGCCAGCCGGTCGGGGTCAAGCACCGACACCCAGCCAAGCCCCAGCCCCTCGGCCCGGACGGCAAGCCAGAACATCGAGATGGCCGCGACCACCGAATAGCGCCGCATCTCGGGCATGGTGGCGGCGCCAAGGCCTGCGCCCTGCGCGGTTTCCTCGTCGCAGAAGACCGCAAGCTGCACCGGCGCGCGGTCCATGCCCGACAGTTTCAGCCGCGGGTAAAGCGCGGCCTTCTCGCCCTTATAGCCCTTGAGGGCCGCGGCATTGGCGTCCTCGAAATTGGCCCGCGCGGCGGCGCGGGCGGCCGGGCTTTCGACCCGGATCAGCCGCCAGGGTTCCGACAGGCCCACAGAGGGGGCCAGCCGGAACGCCGAAAGGCAGCGGTCGAGCAGCTCGGGCGCGACCGGATCGGTGCGGAAATGGCGCACGTCGCGCCGCCACCGCATCAGCTCGAAAAGCTCGTCGCGGAAGGCGGGCGCGAACCGGTCGGCCCGGGCTGTCTCGGAGGCCATGGCTTATTCGGCCTCGGCGGCGGCAGCGGCCTTGGCGGCCTTCTCTTCGGCGCGTTTCTTCGCCTTGTCGCCGGGCTCGGCCTTCTTGGGGTTGCTGCGTTCGGTCTTGGCCAGCACGCCCGCGGCTTCCAGCATCCGGGCGACACGGTCGGTCGGCTGGGCGCCCTGGCCGAGCCAGTACTGGGCGCGCTCGGTATCCATCTTCACGCGCTCTTCGCTGTCCTTGGCCAGCAGCGGGTTGTAGACGCCCAGCTTCTCGATGAAGCGGCCGTCCCGCGGCATGCGGCTGTCGGTGACGACGATCCGGTAGAAGGGACGCTTTTTCGAGCCGCCGCGGGCGAGACGAAGTTTCAGAGCCATGTCAGTTTCTCCTGTTCGTTGGCTTGGGGGGCAGGGGTCTGCCTATTTCTGGTGTTCGAAGTGGTGACGGATCACTTCCTGAATGATGAAGTTCAGGAATTTCTTGGCGAATTCCGGGTCGAGATCGGCCTGGTGGGCCAGATCCTCGAGCCGCGCGATCTGCTGGTCCTCGCGCGCCGGGTCCGAGGGCGGCAGCCCGTGCGCGGCCTTCAGCCGGCCGACCGCCTGGGTGTGCTTGAACCGCTCGCCCAGGGTGTAGACGAGGATGGCGTCAAGCCGGTCGATGCTGGCGCGGTGCTCCTTCAGAAGCTCGGCGGCGCGGCGGACGTCGTCAGTCAAGGGGCACTCCTTTCGGCTTGCACGAGGGGTCGATATGGTCGGCCAGTTCGGCCGCGGTCCGGGCGGCAAGGGGCGCCGCCGCCAGCGCCGCGGGGCTGGGATGGCGATAGACGATGTCATGGCTGTCGACGGTGCGGGCGTCTGCGTCGAGCGTCGCGCCAAGCCGTTCGCACAGCCGGACCGAACTGGCGTTCTTCGGATCGACATAGGTGACGGCGGTGGTCCAGCCGAGCCGGTCGTAGCACCAGCCGCGCGCGGCATGGACGGCCTCGAGCGCGATGCCCCGGCCCTCGACCCGCGGCCAGATCACCCAGGCGATCTCGCGCTCGGGCCAGCCCTTGGGATACCAGCCGCCCGCCATGCCCAGCGTCGCGTCGGTCTCGCGGTCGTGGATCATCCACATGCCGAAGCCGTGGATCTGCCAATGCCCGATCTCGGCGGCATACAGCATCCAGGATTCGTATTCGCTGAGCGGCCCGCCCATGAAGCGCGCGCGGTAGCTGGTGAAGGTCGCCTCGAAATTCGGATAGTCCTCGGGGGCGGGGCCCTTCAGCACCAGCCGCTCGGTTTCCAGGACGGGAATCGCGGAATGGGCCATCAACGACACGCCTCCGGGGCCGGATGGCGGTAGACGCCGATGCTGCCATAGGTTTCGTGGGTGACCTCGCCCTCGTAGACCGCGCCCAGCCGTTCGGCGACCCGGGCCGAGGCAATGTTGGCGCGGTTGACCAGGCTGATCGCCGTGGGCCAGCCGAGCGCGCCGTAGGCATGGCTGCGGGCGGCGCGGGCGGCCTCGGTGGCATAGCCCTTGCCCTCGAACCCCTCGAAGAGATCCCAGGCGACCTCGGGCTCGGGCCAGCCCTCGGGATTCCAGAGCCCGACCATGCCGACGGTGTGGCCGGTTCCGCGCTCGGTCACGATCCAGCGCCCGTAGCCGCGCAGCGCCCAGTGGCCGATTTCGGTGGCAAGCTGGCGCCAGGCGCCCTCGGGGCTTTTCGGGCCCCCGACAAAGCCCGACCGGTCCGAGGCATAGAAGGCGCGGAGCACCGGAAAGTCGCGCGGTTCGGGACCGCGCAGCGTGAGCCGCGCCGTGGTCAGCGCGGGAACGACGGGCAGAAAGGTCATGCGGCGGCCTCCGGTCCGGGATGGCGGTAGACCACGCAATCCTCGTCGAAAGGATAGGGCACCGACGGATCGAGGCGGCAGCCCAGCCGTTCGGCCAGCGCCCGCGAGCGGTCGTTCCGGGCGTCGATATAGCTGATCGCGGTGGTCCAGCCGAGCGTGTCATAGGCAAAGCGGCGGCAGGCCAGCGCGGCCTCGCGCGCCAGGCCCTGACCCTCGGCCTCGGGATAGAGGATCCAGCCCAGTTCCGGTTCCGCCCAGCCTTCGGGGAAATGCGGCCCGATCACGCCGATGGCGGCGTCCGAGCCCTTCCGGGTGACGGTGAACATGCCATAGCCATGCAGCGCCCAATGGCCCCAGCGCGAGGCGAATTTCGTCCAGGCGTCGCGCCGCGAGAACGGCCCGCCGATGTAGCGTGCGCGTTCGGACCCGGCAAAGGCGGCGTGGGCCTCCCAGTCGGCCGCCCTGGGGCCGCGCAGGATCAGCCTCTCTGTCTCGATCTCGGGGCAGTCGATCGTGATCTTCATGCCGCTGCCTCCGGGCGCGGGTGACGATAGACCAGATCGCCCGGATCGGGCCGGGCGGCGGTCGCGTCGGGTCTTGCGCCAAGCCGTTCGGCCAGCGCGACCGAGCGGCGGTTTTCGGGCGAGATGTAGCTGACCAGCGTGTCGAAGCCGAGCGCGCCGAAAGCGTGGTCGCGGGCAGCCTCTGCGGCCTCGGTGGCATAGCCGCGGCCGTCATGGCCGTCGAAGACCAGCCAGCCCAGTTCGCGCTCGGGGAAATGGTCGGGCTTGTTCAGCGCCACCTGTCCCACCGCCACGCCATCCTCGCGGCGCTCGACGCCCCAGGCGCCGAAGCCCATCAGCGCCCATTGCCCGACATCGGCGGCAAACACCTGCCAGGCCTGTCGGCGCGACAGCGGCCCGCCCATGAAGCGCGCGCGTTCCGAGGCGAACAGCGCCGCATAGGGGCCGAAATCCTCGACCCGGTGCGGGCGCAGGCGAAGCCGCGCGGTGTCTATGATGGGTGCTGCGGTCACGTCACTTCTTCTTGCCGAACCCGCCAAGCCCGCCGAGCCCCGGGGGCAGGCTCATGCCGCCCCCCATGCCTCCGGGCAGACCGCCCATTCCACCGGGCAGGCCCGCGCCCATCTTGCGCGCGGCCTCTTCCAGCTGGGCCTGATCCATATTGGCCATGTCGGGCATGCCGCCCTTGCCGAACATGCCGCCCAGCGCCTTCTTCAGCATCGCGCGGCCGCCCTTCTGGCCGAGCTTCTTCATCATGTCCGACATCTGCCGGTGCATCTTCAGAAGCTTGTTCAGTTCCGGCACTTCAAGGCCCGCACCCGCCGCGATCCGCTTCTTGCGGCTGGCCTGCAAGAGCTGCGGATTGGCGCGTTCCTTCTTGGTCATCGAATTGATCAGCGCGATCTGGCGGCGCAGGATCGAATCGTCGAAGCCCGCATCGGCCATCTGCTTGGACATCTTGCCCATGCCGGGCATCATTCCCATGATGCCTTCCATCCCGCCCATCTTCAGCATCTGTTCCAGCTGCATCTTCAGGTCGTTCATGTTGAACTGACCCTTCTGCATGCGCTTCATCATCCGCTCGGCCTGCTCGGCCTCGATGGTGGCCTGCGCCTTTTCCACCAGCGAAACGATGTCGCCCATGCCGAGGATGCGGCCCGCGATCCGTTCGGGGTGGAATTCCTCGATCGCGTCGAGCTTCTCGCCCAGACCCACATACTTGATCGGCTTGCCGGTGACCGCGCGCATCGACAGCGCCGCGCCGCCGCGGCCGTCGCCGTCCATCCGGGTCAGGATAACGCCGGTGATGCCGATCCGTTCGTCGAAATTCTCGGCGGTGTGGACGGCATCCTGGCCGGTCAGGCCGTCGACCACCAGAAGCGTCTCGCGCGGCGTCGCGACATCGCGGACGGCCTCGACCTCGGCCATCAGCTCTTCGTCGATGGACAGACGGCCGGCGGTGTCCAGCATGTAGACGTCATAGCCGCCCATCGCCGCCTGCTGCTTGGCGCGTCTGGCGATGTCGACGGGCTTCTGGCCCTTGACGATGGGCAGGGTGTCGACGCCGATCTGCACACCGAGGATCGCCAGCTGTTCCATGGCCGCCGGGCGGTTCACGTCGAGCGAGGCCATCAGCACGCGCTTGCCGTTGATCTCTTTCAGGCGACGGGCCAGCTTGGCGGTGGTGGTGGTCTTGCCGCCGCCCTGAAGGCCGACCATCAGGATCGGCGCGGGCGGGTTGTCGATCTTGAGATAACCCGGCTCGCCCTCGCCGGTCAGCACCTCGACCAGCGCATCGTGGACGATCTTGACCACCTGCTGGCCCGGCGTGACCGACTTGGTCACCTCCTGGCCGGTGGCCTTGTCCTGCACCGACTTGACGAAATCGCGGGCGACCGGCAGCGACACGTCGGCTTCCAGAAGCGCGACGCGGACCTCGCGCAGCGCGGTCGCGACATCCTCCTCGGTCAGCGCCCCTTGCCGGGTCAGCCGGTCGAATACGCCGGAAAGGCGGTCGGAAAGACTTTCGAACATGGCCCTGGCCCTCCTTCGACCGTTGCACCTGTCCCCGCAATGTGGGCGGGAACGACCGGTTTGTCAGCGCGTCGCGATGCGCAAAACGCGATTTGCCCCCGTGGGCGAAACCTCGCTGACGGGGGGCGATCCCGGACAGGGGCCGGGACCGGAAGGGTTTGCACCGTTCCGGAATGGCCGCGCTTAAGCCACGAAACGCCGTCCGAGTCAAGCTGGACCCGGTCCGGGGTCCCGCCCGGCCGGGCCGAGAGGGCCGCCGATCGAAGGGGCGCCCGGAACATCGCCCTTGCCTTGGTGAACGCAATTGGCCAGCATCGCCGCGAACTGTGACTTTTTGCACAGGTTGCGTTACCAAGATGGACCGAGATGGATATCGACAACTGGGATGAGATCCGCACCGCCTATCATGTGGCGCGGCTGGGCACGGTCAGCGGTGCCGCCGATGCGCTGGGGGTGCACCATGCCACGGTGATCCGCCATGTGGACGCGCTGGAGGACCGGCTGGGCGTCAAGCTCTTCCAGCGCCATGCCCGCGGCTACACCCCGACCGAGGCGGGCGAAGAGCTTTTGCGCGTGGCGCAGGTCACCGCCGATCAGTTCAGCCAGCTTGCCGGGCGGCTGAGGGGGCGCGGCGCGGCGATGACCGGCGATCTGACGGTGACGACGGTCGACAGCCTGACGCCGCTTCTGGTGCCGGTGCTGTCCGGGTTCCAGGCCGAACATCCCGAACTGACCCTGCGCCTGATGGCCGATTCCCGGCTGTACCGGCTGGAATATGGCGAGGCCCATGTCGCGGTCCGCGCCGGAGGGCAGCCGGACGAGCCCGACAACATCGTGCAACGGCTCTATACGCTGCGCTACGCGCTTTATGCCAGCAACGGCTATGTCGCCGCGCATGGCCGACTGGGCGAGGACATGTCGGCGCATTTCTATGTGGGCCCGTCCGACGAGGATCACCGGGCGCCCTTCAACCGCTGGCTCAAGGCCAGGGCGCCGTCGGACCGGGTGGGCTTTCGCGCCTCGGACGCGCGGGCGCAGGTCGAGGCCGTGGTTGCGGGCGCGGGCATCGGCTTCGTGCCGGTCTGGTGGGCCGAGCGGCTGCCCGGGCTCGAACAGATGCACCCGCCGCTGGCCGAATGGGATGTGCCGCTCTGGCTTGTGACCCATGTCGATCTGCATCGCACCGCCAAGGTGCAGTCCCTGACCACGCGGCTGAAGGATGCGGCGAAGGAATGGCCCTGAGCCCGGCCGCGGTCCCGCGCGGCGCGGCTCTGCGCGGCCATCTGGCGATGCTGAGCTTCTCGGCGCTGGTGGCGGGATCGTTCAGCTTCGGCAGCCTGATTGCCAATGACATCGACCCGGTGGCGCTGACCGCCCTGCGCTTCCTGCTGGCCGGGGTGCTGATCGGGTTGGCCGCGGCGCTGGGCCCGGGGCTGAGGCGCGGGCAGTTCCGCGCGCCCTGGCGCTTTCTGGTCCTGGGCACGGTCTTTGCGCTGTATTTCGTGCTGATGTTCGAGGGGCTGAAGACGGCCGCGCCGGTGCCGACGGCGGCGGTCTTCACCCTGACCCCGGTCATGTCGGCGGGCTTCGGCTGGTTGTTCCTGCGCCAGCGGGCAACGCCCCGGGTGGCGGCGGCGCTGGCGATCGGCGGGGCCGGGGCGGTTTGGGTGATCTTCCGCGCCGATCTCGGGGCGCTGTTGCGGTTCGAGATCGGGCGGGGCGAGGCGGTCTTCTTCATCGGCTGCATCGCGCATGCCGCCTATACGCCGCTGGTGCGCAAGCTGAACCGGGGCGAGCCCGCGCTGGTCTTCACCTTCGGGATGATGCTGGCGGCCCTGCTGGTGCTGACGCTTTACGGCGCGCCCGCGCTGGTCGCGACCGACTGGGGTGCGCTGCCGCCGCTGGTCTGGGCGGTGCTGGCCTATCTGGCGGTCTGCGCCAGCGCGATGACTTTCGTGCTGCTGCAATACGCGGCGCTCAGGCTGCCCGCGGCCAAGGTGATGGCCTATACCTACCTGACGCCGTCCTGGGTGATCCTGTGGGAATTCGCGCTGGGCCACGGGGCGCCGCGCGCGCTGGTGCTGGGCGGGGTCGCGCTGACCGTGCTGGCGCTGGCGATGCTGCTGAAGGACGACTAGGCCGCCCGGCCTCAGCCGTTCAGTTCCGCCGCGAGGAAGCGCTCGAAGGCGTCGAGGTTCACCGCCTCGAACTGGCCGAAGCTCTGCATCCAGATCGAGGCGTCCTTCAACGCGTCGGGTTCAAGCTTGCACCATTTCACCCGCCCGCGCTTTTCCTGGCTGATCAGACCCGCCCGGGTCAGGATCGCCAGATGTTTGGAAACGGCGGCCAGAGACATCTGAAACGGCTCGGCCACGTCGGTCACCGCCATGTCGTCTTCCAGCAGCATGGCGAGGATCGCCCGGCGGGTGGGGTCGGCGAGCGCCGCAAAGACGATGTCGAGCCGGTCTTCCATCGCCGCAGGATGCGCCTGCACCGGCCCGATCGTCAACCGTCCGGTTGAATATGGCAAAGCCGTGCCGGGGCCGGGTTCCGCGCGGCAGCATTCGGCAAAACCATGTTTTTTCAATGGCTTGATGGCGTCGCAATCCGCTTGACTCATTTCCCCCCGCTGACTAGCTTCGCCGCGACTGTCCGAGGGGGACGTTCGCATGATGGACCCGGCCGAAAAGGAACGGCTCGCCCGGCTGGAAGCCAGGCTGGCCGCGCTGAAGAAGGCCAAGGCCGATCCCGCGCCCTCTCACATGGACTCGCATTACACCCAGGCGCAGCTGGCCTGGCGAATGGTGATAGAGCTGGTCTCCGGTCTGGGGATCGGCTTCGGCATCGGGTTCGGCATCGACTCCTGGCTGGGGACAAAGCCGATCTTTCTGGTGCTGTTCATATTGTTGGGCCTTGCGGCGGGCATCCGGGTGATGCTGCGCACCGCGCAGGAGGTCCAGGGCCAACAGGCGGCGGCCGCCGCTGAGGACGAGAAGAGGGATTGAACGTGGCGAGCGAAGACGCGACCGGCGGAGTGAACATCGATACCATGCACCAGTTCATGGTGCGCCCGCTCTTCGGCGAGGGGGCGGTGCACTGGTACACCCCCACCAACGTGACCCTCTGGATGGGCATCGCTGTGTTGTGCACGGTGCTGCTGCTGGTGATGGGCACCCGGGGCCGCGCGATCGTTCCCTCGCGCATCCAGTCGGTGGCCGAACTGGCCTATGGCTTCGTCTACAAGATGGTCGAGGACGTGTCGGGCCGCGACGGCCTGAAATACTTTCCCTACATCATGTCGCTCTTCATCTTCATCGTCTTCGCGAACTTCCTCGGCCTGATCCCCGGCGCCTTCACCACCACCTCGCATCTTGCGGTCACCGGGACCATGGCGCTGGCGGTGTTCATCGGCGTGACGGTTCTGGGCTTCGTCAAGCACGGCGCGAGCTTCCTCAGCCTGTTCTGGATCACCGCCGCGCCGCTGGCGCTGCGCCCGATCCTGGCGGTCATCGAGGTCATTTCCTACTTCGTCCGCCCGGTCAGCCACTCGATCCGGCTTATGGGCAACATGATGGCCGGCCACGCCGTGATGAAGGTGTTCGCGGGCTTCGCGGGCGTTCTGGGCGTGGGCGCGGTGTTCCCGGTCGTGGCGATCGGGGCGATCTACGCGCTCGAATTCCTGGTGGCTTTCATCCAGGCCTATGTCTTCGCGATCCTCACCTGCGTCTACCTGCGCGATGCGCTGCATCCGCACCACTGACGCCGGTCTGAGTATCACACACTGAATCTGCCAATTCCAACGTAAGGAGAAATCGACATGGAAGGCGATATCGTTCAAATGGGTGCCTATATCGGTGCTGGTCTGGCCTGTACCGGCATGGGCGGCGCCTCGGTCGGCATCGGCCACGTCGTCGGCAACTACATCTCCGGCGCCCTGCGCAACCCGTCGGCGGCTGCCTCGCAAACCGCCACCATGTTCATCGGTATCGCGTTCGCCGAAGCGCTGGGGATCTTCTCGTTCCTCGTCGCGCTTCTGCTGATGTTCGCCGTCTGATCTCCGACTGAACCGATCCTTACGGCCGGGTGGGGCGTGACAAGACGCACCCACCCGGTGTGATCCGGGGTTCCAGGGGGACGACATGGCAACAGAACTAGAGACCGCCGCAGCTGCCGGTCACGCCGCCGAAGCCGTCGGCATGCCGCAGCTCGACTTCTCGACCTATCCCAACCAGATCTTCTGGCTGGTCGTCACGCTGTTCGCGATCTACTTCGTGCTGTCGCGCATCGCGCTGCCGCGGATCGGAGCGGTTCTGGCCGAGCGCCAGGGCACGATCTCGAACGACATCGCCGCCGCCGAAGAGCTGAAGCTGCGGGCCCAGGAGGCCGAGCGCGCCTATGAGAAGGCGCTGGCCGATGCCCGCGCCGAGGCGCAGCGGATCGTCGCCGAGACCAAGGCCGAGATCAAGGCCGACCTCGACGCCGCCACCGCCAAGGCCGATGCGGAAATCGCGGCGCGGTCCGCCGAGGCCGAAAAGCAGATCGCCGAGATCCGCGCGGGCGCGCTGGAAAGCGTCAGCGAGGTTGCCCGTGCGACCACGGCCGACGTGATCGCCGCGATGGGCTTCAGGGCCGAGTCGGGGGCTGTCGACGCCGCCGTCGACGGCAAGCTGAAAGGGTGATCCGATGAAGAAACTCGCAGTCGCTCTGATGCTGTCGGCTTCGCCGGCGCTGGCGGCGGAAGGCCCGTTCTTCTCGCTGAACAACGCCGAATTCGTCGTCACCATCAGCTTCGTCGCCTTCCTTGCCCTGCTCGTTTACCTGCGGGTGCCGGGCAAGCTGATGGCGATGCTCGACAAGCGCGCGGCCGAGATCAAGTCCGATCTCGACGAGGCGCGGGCCCTGCGCGAAGAGGCGCAGACCGTGCTGGCGTCCTACGAGCGCAAGCAGAAGGAAGTGCAGGCCCAGGCCGAGCGGATCGTCGAGACCGCGCGGACCGAAGCCGAAGCGGCCGCCGCCAAGGCCAAGGACGACCTTAAGGTCGCCATCGCCCGCCGTCTGGCCGCCGCCGACGAACAGATCGAGTCGGCCAAGTCCGGGGCGGTCAAGGAAGTGCGCGACCGGGCCATCGCGGTCGCCGTTGCGGCCGCGCGCGAGGTGATCGTGCGCCAGATGACCGACCAGACCAACGACAAGCTGGTGCAGGACGCCATCGGCGAGGTTCGCGGCAAGCTGCATCTGCACTGATCCGAACCGGCGGGGCCATCGCGCCCGGCTGCCGGTCCCGATAGAACCCCGGCCGAAAGGCTGGGGTTTTTCGCTTCAGGGGACCGCGCCGGAACCCGAATGCACGTGACGCGGGAAATACGTGCGAATGATCGCTTTAATCGCGATTTGTCCTGTCCGGGGCATGACCCTGCCACATTCGCGGTTTCTACTGTCGAACGCGCGGGGACTCGCCCCGGCGCAGTTTCGCAGGGAGTCCCGTGATGACCGCCGTCCTCATCCTCGCCCCAACACCTCTCGCGCTGTTCGTCGGGTTGCTCGCCCTGACGCTCTTCCCGTCCCTCGGAGGAGGCTTGCGCCGGTCGCTGCGGGTTCCGGTGCGGGCGGCGGTCCGCGGGCGCCGATCGGGGTAGTGCCCGCTTTTTCCATTTTACCGGCTCCGGAGCCTCCTATGTCCAGCCTGACCCATACCCCGCCCCGCCCCGCGGCCCTCTCGGCCCGGCATCCGCGTGCGGACAGCGGTGCGGCGGCCGTCCCGCCGCCCGGGGCCCCGGCGCGGAACCTGTTCCGGCCCGGCACCTTTTCGGCGATCCTGCTGGGGGTGGGTCTTTGCGCCCTGCTGGCGCTTTACGGAGTCGGCCCTGCGCAGCGCTTCCTGGAAGATCACAACAGCGGTGTCCGCGCCGCCCAGCATGCGGTGGCGATCGAGGCGGTGATGGCCACCGACCCGATCAATCAGCGCCGCCAGGACATGACCGAACGCGCGCGCCGCTTTGCCGGGGCCAAGGTCGATGCGGGGTTCTTCATCCGCACGCCCACGCCCGAAAAGCTGGCCTGCATCACCTTCCGGGGCGGCGACATGCATGCGCCCGAACCCTATCTGGTGCGGATGAACCTCGATTCGCTGCGGCGGATGCTGGCGGTTCAGGACGAGCTCGACTTCGCGACCTACTGGGCGCTGCACAAACGCTGCCGGATTCACGCGAACCTGGCGACCAGCGTCAACTGACGGCGCCTGCGGATCGCGGTCAGCCCTTGCCCAGCGCCTGTTCCAGCCGCTGGCGGGCGACCTCCTCGTTGCGGGCGACGGCCTGATCTGCACGCAGCGCCTCGGCCACAAAGTCCAGATGCCGCTCGACCGCCGCGCGCGCGGCGGCGCCGTCGCGGGCCTGTAGTGCTGCGTTGATCGCCCGGTGCTGGTCCAGCAGGCTCGTGCGCGTGGTCCGCTGGCGGAACATGATCTGGCGGTTGTAAAAGACCCCTTCGCGCAGAAGGTCGAACATCGCCCGCATCATGTGGGTCATGACCACATTGTGGCTGGCCTCGATGATCGACAGGTGAAATTCGGCATCGAGCCGCGCCTCGTCCGCCGGGTTGCGCTTGGCATGGGCGGCCTCCATCCGCGCGAACAGCGTGTCGACGACCTTGAGGTCGGTGTCTGATGCGGTGCGGGCGGCGCGGTCGGCAGCCAGCCCTTCGAGGTCGCGGCGGAAGGCGATATAGTCGAACAACGCCTCGTCATGGCTGGCGAAGAGGCGCACCAGCGCGTCGGAAAAGGCCGCGCCCAGCACCTCGGCCACAAAGATCCCGGCGCCGGCCTTGCGCACCAGAAGCCCGCGCGCCTCGAGCGCCTCGATGGCCTCGCGCAGCGACGGCCGCGACACGCCAAGCCGGTCCGAAAGATCGCGTTCGGCCGGAAGCCGTTCGCCGGGCCGCAGCACGCCGCGCAGGATCAAAAGCTCGATCTGGCGCACCACCGCCGCCGACAGCTTTTCGGGCAGGACTTTCTGGAAGGGCATGGCGCCGCGCGGTCTCCGTTGAACCGGTCAGAAGATATGACCGCGGACGCCCGGCGGCAATGGCCGGGCCCCCGGGCCGGAACCCGGGGGCCCGGACCGCGTCAGGACATCGGGCGAATGACGATCTCGACCCGGCGGTTCTGGGCCCGGCCCTCGGGCGAGAGGTTCGAGGCGATGGGCTGTTCCTCGCCCCGGCCATAGGCGCGGAGGCGGCCGGAATTGACGCCCGCCCCGGTCAGGATCGACGACACGGCGGTGGCGCGGCGGGTCGACAGCTGCTGGTTGTAGCTGGCCGAGCCGGTATTGTCGGTATGCCCGATGATATCGACGGTGGTGTTGGGATAGTCGTTCAGGCTGTAGGCCAGCGTCTGCAGGTCGGCGCGCAGCCCCGAACGCACCGCGGCGCTGTCGGTGTCGAACAGGATATCCTGCGGCATCGTCACGATCAGCGCGTTGCCGGTATTGACCACGCCGATCTGGTTGTTGTCGAAGCTCTGGCGCAACTCGGCGGCCTGCTTGTCGAGGTTGTTGCCGATGGCCGCGCCCGCCGCCGCGCCGACCGCCGCGCCGATCAGCGCGCTCTTGGCGTCGTTGCCGCCCCGGTTCGAGGCCAAAAGCCCGGTCACGGCGCCAAGGCCCGCGCCGATAGCCGCCCCTTCCTTGGTGCGCTGCCGGGCATCGCCGGTCTGGACCGAGGGATCGGTACAGGCGCCGAGCGCAAGCGCCCCGGCGATGGTCAGAAGGATAGGTTTGCTGGCGCGGATCATGACTGCCTCTCTGCTTGAGTCCCGTTCGGGGACCGTTGCCCGCGAATATAGTCGGATGGCGGCGGTCTTCGAGGGGGGCGAGACGGGCAGAGGGGCAGATCGGGCGGCAAATGGCCGATCGGCGGGGGACGGGGGGCGGGGGGCGGTCAGGGGCCGCTCGCCGCGGCCTCGGCCCGGGCCGATTCCCAGGCCAGAAGGGCGCGCTTGACCGGCAGGCCCCAGTGATAGCCGCCCAGCGCGCCGGTCTTGCGCAAGGCCCGGTGGCAGGGGATCAGATAGCTGATCGGGTTGCGCCCGACCGCGGTGCCGACCGCGCGCACCGCCGCCGGATGGCCGATGGCGCGGGCGATTTCGGAATAGGTCGTGACCTGGCCCGAGGGCACGCTCAGCAGGGCCTCCCAGACCTTGATCTGGAAGGGCGCCCCGATCAGGTGCAGGCGCGCCTCGCCGCCCCGCCGCCCGAAGGCGGCCTCGGCCCAGGGCGCCAGCGCCATCGGGTCCTCGACGAAGCTGGCGCGCGGCCAGCGCGATTTCAGGTCGGCCATCGCCGGTTCGGGCCCGGTTTCGGCGGCAAAGCCGATGCCGCAGATCCCGCGGTCGGTCGCCATCAGCAGCGCCGGGCCGAACGGGCTGTCGACCCAGCCCCATCGGATTTCGAGCCCGGCGCCGCCCCTGGCATAATCGCCCGGGCTCATCGCTTCCCAGCGCAGGAACAGATCGTGCAGCCGCCCCGCGCCCGAAAGCCCCAGCGCGTCGGCGGTCTCGAGCGTGGTGAAGCGCTCGCGCATCAACGCCCGGGCGTGGCCGAGCGTCAGATACTGCTGATAGCGCTTGGGCGAGACGCCGACCCAGCGCGAGAAGACGCGCTGAAAATGCGCGGGGCTCATGTTCATCTCGGCTGCCAGGGCGTCAAGCGGCAGCGCCTCGGCGCCGGCCGCGTCGATCCGGTCGATGGCGCGCCGGATCACCGAGAAATGATAGGCCTGGCTGTCGTCCCGGTCCGTGTCCTTCGGCATGGTCCTTCCTTTCGGATGCTGGCTCTCAGGATAGGCCCGGTTGCCTGCCCGCGCGACCCGGAACCTGCGCCAAAAGGCGGCCCCGCTGCGGCCTTGCCTCTGCCCCGCCGCACGGGCATAGGAAGGCCGATGGCCCAGGCTCTGCCCTATCATACGATCCGCGAGATCTTTGCCCGCTTTCAGGCGGCCGAGCCCGAGCCGAAGGGCGAGCTTGAACATGTCAACGCCTATACCCTGCTGGTCGCGGTGGCGCTGTCGGCGCAGGCGACCGATGCCGGGGTGAACCGGGCGACGCGGGCGCTGTTCGCCCGGGTCGACACGCCCGAGAAGATGCTGGCTTTGGGCGAGGAGGGGCTGATCGAGCATATCCGCACGATCGGGCTTTTTCGCAACAAGGCGAAGAATGTCATCAAGCTGAGCCGGATCCTCGTCGAGGAGTATGGCGGCGAGGTGCCGTCCTCGCGCGCGGCGCTGCAGGCGCTGCCCGGGGTCGGGCGCAAGACCGCGAATGTGGTGCTGAACATGTGGTGGGGGCTGCCCGCCCAGGCCGTCGACACCCATATCTTCCGGGTCGGCAACCGCACCCTGATCGCGCCGGGCAAGACCGTCGAGGCGGTCGAGCGCGCGATCGAGGACAATGTGCCGGCCGAATTCCAGCGCCATGCGCATCACTGGCTGATCCTGCACGGCCGTTACCTGTGCAAGGCGCGCAAGCCGATCTGCGGGACCTGCCCGATCCGGGATCTCTGCCCATACGAGGACAAGACAGTATGACCAAGACCTATCACGTCGTCGGCATCGGCAATGCGCTGGTCGACGTTCTGGCCCATGCCGATGAGGCTTTCCTGACCGACCACGGCGTCGAGAAGGGCATCATGCAGCTGATCGACACCGAGCGCGCCGTCGAGCTTTACGGCCGGATCGGCCCGGCGCAGGAGATCTCGGGCGGGTCGGCCGCGAACACGATCGCGGGCATCGCGCATCTGGGCGGGCGCACCGCCTATGTCGGCAAGGTCAAGGACGACCAGCTGGGCGCGATCTTCGCCCATGACCTGCGCGCGCAGGGTGCCGATTTCGCGACGCCCATGGCGCCGGAAGCAGAACCGGGCGAGACCGGGCGCTGCATCATTCTGGTCACGCCCGATGGCGAACGGTCGATGAACACCTATCTGGGGCTGTCCGAGCGGTTGTCGGCGGCCGATATCGACGCGGCGCAGATCGCCGATGCCGAGTGGATCTATCTGGAGGGCTACCGTTTCGACGGGGCCGAGAGCCATGCGGCCTTCGCCAAGGCCATTGCGGCCGCGAAGGCCGCGGGCGGCAAGGTGGCGCTGACCCTGTCCGACCCGTTCTGCGTGGACCGCCACCGCGACGCCTTCCGCCGGATGATCCGCGAGGATGTGGACCTGCTGTTCGCGAACCGGGCCGAGATCCTGTCGATGTACCAGACCGAGGTCTTCGACGACGCGCTGGCCCATGCCGCGGCCGAGATCGGGCTGGTGGCCTGCACCGACAGCGCCGATGGTGCGCATATCCTGTCGGGGACCGGGCGCTGGCATGCACCGGCGCTGAACACCCGGGTGGTCGACGCGACCGGCGCGGGCGATCTGTTCGCCGGGGCGTTTCTGTGGGGGCTGACGCAGGGCCATGATCTGGAAAGCTGCGGCCGCATGGGCTGCGTTGCGGCCAGCGAGATCATCAGCCATATCGGCGCGCGTGCCGAGGCCGATCTGACCCATCTGTTCCGCACCCATGGACTGATCTGAAGGCGGCGGGGGCGCTCCCGCCCCCGGCCCGCACGGGGCGCGCGCGCTGCGCGCGCCCCGTGCGGGCCGGCCTTGGGCCGGGCGCGCTGACGCGCGCGCCTCCGGCGGGGGTATTTCGGCCAAGAAGAAGGCCGCGACGGGATGAGCCCGGGGCTCGGTCGCCGAGATGGGCGTGGACCGCGTCGAGGTCGATCTCGCCCAGCGGACGCTGATTGGCGGGGTGTTCCGCGTCGTAGCGAAAGAGCCGGAAGTCGCGATGTCAGATCTCGTAGACGAGATGGCGCGACAGGTCGTCGAAATAGGCCCCGACCGGGTGGGCGCGGCGCGGCCCGTAGCCTTCGGATTCGTTGAAGCGGGGGATTTGGGCGAGGTCGACCGGGTGACGGATCGGCGCGGCGTCGAGCACCGCCTGCATCCCAGTATCGGCGCATTCGGTGGCGAAGATCCGGTCGTGGCGGCCGCCATTGGCGATGAAGGTCGCCACATGGCCCGACATGTCGGACCAGTGGATGTCGGGCTCCATCGGGCGGCGCCAGCGGATCGGGTCGCGGGCAGACAGCAGAAAACGGCGCAAGCTGGCGATCTGGTCGAATTCCTGCTGGCCGTCGGGGCCGCCGAGCTCGATGCCGTAGGGTTCGATCAGCGCCGACACCAGCTTGCCGCGGTAACGGGTGCCGCTGCGCTGGATACCGCAGATCTTGTTGAAGAGGGAGGACAGCACCCGGGCATAGGGCGTGCGCATGCAGGTGAAGGCCAGCGTGTCCCGCGCGCGGGCGCGGCGGTCGATCGCGGGCTGGCTGTCCTCGGACGCCCATTTGTGCAGACCCTCGGCGGCCTCGTGGATATCGCCGTCATAGAACCGGCCGCGATCCGAGAAATACATGATCTGGCCGATGGTCGAGCAGGCGCATTTCGGCACCACGCGGCAAGCATGCTTTCGCTCAAGGTCAATCCAGGTGCCGGGAAAGCCCGTCTTCCGCCTGGTCGATGCGGGCGGAACCGAACCGCCTGCGGTGACTTCTGTCCTCAGAGCCCGTAATAATCGGCAAATGCGGCCCTGGCGACACTGCGGCCGCCCGTTCGGGGGATCTGCATGGCGACCGTCGCCTATTTGCTGCTCTGTCACAGGGACCCGGACACGATCGTCGCTCAGGCCGGGCGGCTGACGGCGGCGGGCGATCTGGTCGCCATCCATCTGGACCGCCGCGCGCCGGATGCCGATTTCGCCGAGATTCGTGCCGCGCTGGCGGGAAATCCTTCGGCCGTCTTCGCCCGGCGGGTGCGCTGTGGCTGGGGCGACTGGTCGCCGGTGCAGGCGACGCTGAACGCGGCCCGCGCCGCGCTGGCGGCGTTTCCGCAGGCCACGCATCTTTACCTGCTGTCAGGCGACTGCCTCCCGATCAAGCCTGCAGTGCGGCTGCGCGCGGATCTGGACGACAGCGGGTCGGATCACATCGAAAGCGTCGATTTCTTCGAGTCGGGCTGGATCCGGACCGGGCTGAAGGACGAACGGCTGATCTACCGGCATTTCTTCAACGAGCGCCGCCAGAGGCGGCTGTTCCATGCCTCGATGGCGGTGCAGAAGGCGCTGGGCTTACAGCGGGCGCCGCCGCCCGATCTGCAGGTGATGATCGGCAGCCAGTGGTGGTGTCTGCGCCGGTCTACGGTCGAGGCGATTCTGGCCTTCCTGGTGCGGCGGCCCGATGTGGTCCGGTTCTTCCGCACCAGCTGGATCCCGGACGAGACCTTTTTCCAGACGCTCGTGCGTCATCTGGTGCCGACCGGCCAGATCCGGTCGCGCGCGCCGACCTTCCTCATGTTCACCGATTACGGGATGCCGGTGACCTTCTACAACGACCACTACGACCTGCTGGTGGCGCAGGAGGGCTATTTCGCCCGCAAGATCTCGGTCGAGGCCGTGCCGTTGCGGGCGCGGCTGGCGGCGGTCTACGCCTCGGCCGATCCGGGACCCGCGGCCTCGGGCGGCGGCCCCGAGGTCTACCGGTTCCTGACCGGGCGCGGCCGGATCGGACAGCGCTTTGGCGGCCGCGCCTGGGAACGCAGCGCGGGACTGGGGCAGGGGCGCCAGCTGATGCTGGTGACCTGCAAGAAATGGCATGTCGCACGCCGTCTGGTCGAACGGGTGCGTCAGGCCACGGGGCTGGCTTCCGCCGATTTCGCCTTCGATGACGAGGCGGTCGACCTGCCCGATCTGGGCGGGATAGAACGCAGTCGGGCCAAGCGCAGCCGCCACCCCCGCGCCTTTCTGCGGCTGGTCTATGAAAGCCTTGGCACCGACCGGCTGATCCTCTGCCTCGACCCGGCCGATCTGGAGATCATGGCGGATTTTCAGGCCGACGGGGCGACCGTGCGGGTGCTGGAAATCGTCTGCCCGTTCAGCCATGCCGACCTTCTGGGCCATGCCCGGCGGCTGGGGCTTCTGTCGGACGCAAGTCCGCCGGGGGTGGCCGCGCGGGTCTTGCCGGCGCTGGCCCAGGACCTGGAGCGCGAGACCGCGCGGCTCAGGGCGGCCGGGTTTCCGGCGCTGTACCGTCTGAGCCCGGGCCAGAAGCTGAGCGAGGCGGCGCTGGTGCTGGCGCAATTCCTTGCAATCCCTTATGACACGGCCCGCGGGATCGCCGATACGGCGACCCTGTTCGACGATTGAGCCCTTTCGACAGCGCGTGAGTGAGGACCGACATGACCTATGCCTATGACGACCAGAACGTCTTTGCCCGGATCCTGCGGGGCGAGATCCCGAACGACACCGTGCTGGAAACCGGGATGAGCCTTGCGTTCAACGACATCGCGCCGCAGGCGCCGGTGCATGTGCTGGTGATCCCGAAGGGGCCCTATGTCTGCTACGATCATTTCGCGGCCGAGGCGAGCGATGCCGAGATCGTCGATTTCACCCGCACCATCGCCCGGGTCTGCGAGATGAAGGGGCTTGAGGACGGTTTCCGGGTGATCTCGAACGCGGGCGAGCATGGGGTGCAGGAAGTGCCGCACCTGCATGTGCACATCCTCGGCGGGCGCGTTCTGGGGCGGATGCTGGCGAAGGGCTGAGGCCTCAGGCCGCGCGCCAGGTTCCGGTCTCAATCCCGTCGAGGGTCCAGTCGCCCACTCGGTAGCGGATCAGCCGCAGCGTCGGGTGGCCCACGGCGGCCGTCATGCGGCGGACCTGACGGTTCCGGCCTTCGGAAATGGTCAGCTCGATCCAGCAATCGGGCACCGACTTGCGGACCCTGACCGGCGGGTCGCGCGGCCAGAGCCCGGCCGGTTCGTCGATCCGCCGGACCCGCGCCGGACGGGTCGGCCCGTCCTTCAAGGTGACGCCGCGCCCCAGCGCGTCGAGCGCCCCGTCCGGGGGAATGCCCTCGACCTGGGCCCAATAGGTTTTTTCGGTCTTTGCCTTCGGGTTCGCGATCCGGGCCTGCAGGCGCCCGTCATCGGTCAGCACCAGAAGCCCCTCGCTGTCGCGGTCGAGACGTCCGGCCGGATAGACCCCGGGCTGGTCGATGAAGGCGGCCAGCGTCCGGCGGTCGGGCCGGGGCGGGCCGTCATCGGTGAATTGCGACAGCACCCCCCAGGGCTTGTTGAAAAGGATCACCCGGCTCACGCGGCGCCCTTGTGCGAGGTCAACGCGACGAAGACGTCCTCGAGGTTGGGTTCTTCGGTCGCGATGTCGCGGATCGAGATGCCCGCGTTCCGGACCGCCTCGATCACCGCGCCGGTGCCGATTTCGCTCCGGCGATAGGTAAAGCGAAGCGCGCCGTCGGGCCGAAGGCAGGTTTCGACCGGGGCGGGCATCTCGGGCGGGGCCGCGACCTCGTCCTCGGGCTGGATCACCAGCGTCTTGGCATCCATCCTCCCGATCAGGGCCGAAGTCGAATCGCGCGCGATCAGTTCGCCATGGTTGATGATGGCGATCTCGCCGCACATCTCCTGCGCCTCTTCCAGGTAATGCGTGGTCAGGATGATGGTGGTGCCCTGTTCCTCGTTCAGCCGCCGGATATTGGCCCAGAGCATCTGGCGCAGCTCGATATCGACGCCCGCCGTGGGCTCGTCCAGCACCAGCACCTGCGGCCGGTGGACCAGCGCCTTGCCCAGCAACAGCCGCCGCCGCATGCCGCCCGACAGGTTCCGGGCATAGGCGTCGGCCTTGTCCTCGAGCCCGATCGCCTTCAGCACCCGGTCGGTGACGCGCTGGGATTTCGGCACTCCGTAAAGCCCCGCCTGCACCTCGAGCGCTGCGCGCGGCGTGAAGAAAGGGTCGATGTTCAACTCCTGCGGCATCACCCCGATCGAGGCGCGGGACTGGCGCGGGTTCACGTCCTGATCGAAGCCCCAGATGCTGACCTTGCCGCTGGTTTTCAGCACCAGACCGGCCAAGATGTTGATCAGCGTCGACTTGCCCGCGCCGTTCGGCCCCAGCAGTCCGAAGATCGACCCGGCAGGGATGTCGAGGTCGATGCCCTTCAATGCCTGTTTCGGCGGCTGGCTGCCGCTGGCGGCATAGGTCTTGGTCAATCCCTCGATCTCGATCGCGTTCCCAGTCATTTCCCTGCCTCTGACGCTTGCCCGTGCCGCTTCATTCGCTATCATGGCCCCGGACATAAGGCGATCCGGTCGCCTCGGCAACGCGCGGAGCTTAATCGCATGCCCCCAGAAGCCCCCGGACAGGACACCGACAGCATCCCTCCCGAAACGACATACACCAGCGAATGGCGGGTCTGTTGCGATGGCAGCGGGCCGGGTCTGGGTCATCCGCGGGTCTGGCTGTCGATCCCGCCCGAGACGGGCTTTGTCGAATGCGGCTATTGCGACCGCAAGTTCGTGCATCAGAGCTTTGCCGACAAGGTCAGGACCTGACCGGCCGCGCGCTGGTCCGATGACCGTCACCCGCCGCGGGCTGGCCTGGCTGATCGGGGCCGTGGGCTTGACCGCTGGCCTTTCGGCCGGGCCGGGGCTCTGGCGGCTGGCCTTCCCTCCCGAGATCGAGACCGAACCGGTGCCGGGCCTGCCCGGCTTTCGCCGCGTGCCGAGGCCCGGCCCTGCGCTGTCGCCTCTGATCGGCTTGACCGCCGAGCCCCCGCCGCCGCTGCCCGAAGACCCCTGCGCCGCGCTTTTCGGTCCCGCGCCTGAGGTCCCGGAAGCGGTGCCGGTCGCCTGTTTCATCGACATCCGCTGCCCCTGGTGCCGCCAGCTGACGCCCCTGCTGATCGCGCGCGCGGCGCGCCGACCGGCCGCGATCCGCATCGCCTGGCAGCCGCTGCCCTTGTTGGGCGAAAGCTCGGTCCTGGCCGCGCGGGCGGCGCTGGCGGCCGAGGCACAGGGCGCGGCGCTCGACTGGCAGGAGCGCACCATGGGCGGGGCGCTGGTGCCGACCCCCAGGGGCATGCGCGAGATTGCCGCCGGGATGGGGCTCGATATTGCCGCCTTCGAGCGGGACATGGCCCATCCGCGCACCGAGGCGCGGCTGGCCGAGGCCCGGGCGCTGGCCGCGGCTTTCGGCTTTGTCGGCACTCCCGGCCTTGTGGTCGGTCGCGTGGCGATCCTTGGCGGGGTCGACGGGCCGATGCTGGACCGGCTGATCGCCGAAGGACGCGCGGCGCCCGGCTCCGCCTGTGGCTGAGCGCGTCCGGCACTGGCGAAGCCGTGCGCTTCATGGCAAGACCGCAGGCAGGTCCGGCAGGCGGGCCGGTGACACGGGCCAGTGACACGGGCCAGCGACGGGGAGAACGACATGACCGAGGGTTTCGGCACCGGCTGCCATCTGCATCTGATCGACGGCTCGGCCTTTATCTTCCGCGCTTTCCACGCGCTGCCGCCGCTGACGCGGAAATCCGACGGGCTGCCCATCGGGGCCGTCGCGGGGTTCTGCAACATGATCCACAAATACGTGCAGGACAATCGCGGCCCTGATGCGCCGACCCATGTGGCGGTGATCTTCGACAAGGGCAGCCACACCTTCCGCACCGATCTTTACCCCGACTACAAGGCCAATCGCGACGAGATGCCCGCCGATCTGCGCCCGCAGATCCCGCTGACCCGCGAGGCCACGCGCGCTTTCAACATCGCCTGCATCGAAAAGGAGAATTACGAGGCCGACGACATCATCGCCACCTATGCGCGGCTGGCGGTCGAGAAGGGCGGCCGGGTGACCATCGTCAGTTCCGACAAGGACCTGATGCAGCTGGTCGGCAACGGGGTCGAGATGCTGGACGCCATGAAGAACAAGCGGATCGGCGTCGAGGAGGTCGAAGAGAAATTCGGCGTCGGCCCCGACCGGGTGGTCGATGTGCAGGCGCTGGCAGGCGATTCGGTCGACAACGTGCCGGGCGCGCCGGGGATCGGGATCAAGACCGCGGCCCAGCTGATCCAGGAGTATGGCGATCTCGAAACGCTGCTGGACCGGGCCGAGGAGATCAAGCAGCCCAAGCGCCGCCAGACCCTGATCGAGCACCGCGCCCAGATCGAACTGTCGAAGAAGCTGGTGACGCTCGATGCGAATACGCCGCTTGACGAGACTCTGGACGATCTCGAGGTCAAAGAGCCCGATGCCGGGACCCTGCTGGGGTTTCTGGCACAGATGGAGTTCCGCACCCTGCTGAAGCGGGTCGCCGATGCGCTGGGCGCCGAGCCGCCCGTTCTGTCCGAGCCAAGCTCCGCCGCGGCGCCCGACGTGCCCGCGGCGCCGGCCGCGCTGCCTTTTGACCCCGAGGGGTATGAGTGCGTGCGCGACGCGGCCGCGCTTGAGGTCTGGATCGCGCGCGCGCAGGCCCGGGGCTGGGTCGCGGTCGATACCGAGACCACCGGGCTGGACGAGATGCGGGTGGATCTGGTGGGGATCTCGCTGGCGGTCGAGCCGGGGCAGGCCTGCTACATCCCGCTTGGCCATCGCGAGGGAGAGGGCGATCTTTTCGGCTCGGCGGCGCTGGCGCCGGGGCAGATGCCGATGGACGAGGCTCTGGCTCTGCTCAAGCCGCTGCTGGAGGACCCGGCGGTGATGAAGATCGGGCAGAACATGAAATACGATGCCAAGATCCTTGCCCGTCACGGCATCGCGGTCGCGCCGATCGACGACACGATGCTGATGTCCTACGCGATGCATGCGGGGCTGCACGGCCATTCGATGGATGCGCTGTCCGAACGCTATCTCGGGCACGAGCCGATCCCGATCAAGTCGCTGCTGGGCTCGGGCAAGTCGCAGATCACCTTCGACAAGGTGCCGGTCGCCGAGGCCGTGAAATACGCCGCCGAGGATGCCGATGTGACGCTGAGGCTTGCGCAGCTCTTTAAGCCGCAGCTGCACCGGGCGAAGGTCGCGACCGTCTACGAGACGCTCGAACGCCCGCTGGTGCCGGTGCTGGCCGAGATGGAGATGACCGGGATCAAGGTCGACCGCGACACGCTTTCACGGATGTCGAACGCCTTTGCCCAGAAGATGGCCGCGCTTGAGGCCGAGATCCACGAGCTGGCGGGGGAAAGCTTCAATGTGGGCTCGCCGAAACAGCTGGGCGAGATCCTCTTTGACAAGATGAGCCTCCCGGGTGGCAAGAAGGGCAAGACCGGCGCCTATGGCACCGGCGCCGATGTGCTGGAGGATCTGGCGGCCGAGGGCCATGACCTGCCCGCGCGTGTACTGGACTGGCGCCAGCTGTCGAAGCTGAAATCGACCTATACGGACGCGCTTCAGGACCACATCAACCCCGAGACGGGCCGCGTGCATACCTCTTACGTGATCACCGGGGCGGTGACCGGGCGGCTCGCCTCGACCGATCCGAACCTGCAGAACATTCCCGTGCGTTCCGAAGAGGGGCGCCGCATCCGCGAGGCGTTCGTGGCCGATGAGGGCAAGGTGCTGCTGAGCCTCGACTATTCGCAGATCGAGCTGCGCATCCTGGCCCATGTCGCCGGGATCGATGCGCTCAAGGCGGCGTTCCGCGAGGGCCAGGACATCCATGCGATGACGGCGTCCGAGATGTTCGACGTGCCGATGGCCGAGATGACGCCCGAGATCCGCCGCCGCGCCAAGGCGATCAATTTCGGGGTGATCTACGGGATTTCGGGCTTTGGCCTCGCGCGGAACCTGCGCATTCCGCGCGGCGAGGCGCAGGGCTTCATCGACCGCTATTTCGAGCGGTTTCCGGGCATCCGCGACTACATGGACGCGACGGTCGCCTTCGCGAAGGAGCACGGCTATGTGCAGACCCTGTTCGGGCGGCGGATCCATACGCCCGAGATCGGCGCCAAGGGGCCGCAGGCGGGCTTTGCGAAGCGTGCGGCGATCAACGCTCCGATCCAGGGGACGGCGGCCGACATCATCCGCCGCGCCATGATCCGGATGCCTGCGGCGATCGCGGGGCTACCTGCGAAGATGCTGCTGCAGGTCCATGACGAATTGATCTTCGAGGTCGAGGCGGGGGCGGCAGAAGATGTCGCCGAGTGCGCGCGCGCGGTCATGGAACGCGCCGGGCTTCCTGCCGTGGCGCTGGACGTGCCGCTGGTCGTCGATGCCGGGCAGGGGCCGAACTGGGCCGCGGCGCATTAGGCGCAATTCTTCTGCGAAGAATTGGGGCCTCGCCCATAGGTTCTGCGGGGGCGGGGAGCTTTGGCGAAGACCCATTCCCGGTTTCTTCTTGGCTCAAATACCCATGTCGCGCGCGTGCAGCATGGCTTGCGCTCAGGTCAGTTCCTCGGCGGGAATTGCCGGAAAGAAAAGGCCCTTGGAGCGGAACCCGAACCAGTCCCGGCCCTCGTGCCGGACGGTGTCTCCGATCTCGGCCATCCGGTAGAAGCTCTTGCGGTCGATCAGCGCCTGAAGACCCGCGCGGACATGGAGATAGGGCGCGGGCTCGCCGGTTCCAGGATCGCGCGTCACCCGGATCTCGTGGCCCGGGCCAGCCGCAACGCGGTCGCCGACATTGGTCGTGAAGGTCAGGACAGGTTCGCCACCCTCATCCGAACGGTCCACATCGACCGCGACGAAAGGGGCGTCGTCGACGGTGATGCCGACCTTCTCGACCGGGGTGACGAGGAAATGGCGGTCGCCCTCGCGTTTCAGGATGGTCGAGAACAGCCGCACCAGCGGGGCCCGGCCGATCGGCGTGCCGAGGTAGAACCAGGTCCCGTCCCGGGCGATCCGCATGTCGATGTCGCCGCAGAAGGGCGGGTTCCACAGGTGCACCGGCGGCAGACCCTTGCCCGAGGCCGCGCGGGCCGCTTCGGCGAGGCATTCGGTAACAGGTTTCACGATCATTTGTCCCTGTCGGTTTTTTGCCATTTGAGGTGAACAGGATATCTGCCGATAATGGCTCATGTAAGCCGGACAGGAGAGAAGTCATGCCCGACGAGACCGAACTGGTGGCCGCGATCGAGGCGCTGGGCGAGAAGCTGGCCGAGGCGAAGGCCTCGATCACCAAGCGGTTCATCGGTCAGGAACGGGTGGTCGACCTGACCCTGTCCGCGTTGCTTTGCGGCGGGCACGGGCTGTTGATCGGCCTGCCCGGGCTGGGCAAGACCCGGCTGGTGGCCACGCTGTCGACGGTGATGGGGCTGAACGGGGGGCGCATCCAGTTCACGCCCGATCTGATGCCCGCGGACATTCTGGGCTCGGAGGTTCTGGAGACGGCGCCTGACGGCTCGCGCGCCTTCCGGTTCATCGAGGGGCCGATTTTCTGCCAGATGCTGATGGCCGACGAGATCAACCGGGCCAGCCCCCGGACGCAATCGGCGCTTTTGCAGGCGATGCAGGAGAAATCCGTCACCATCGCGGGCGAGTCGCATGCGCTGACCCCGCCCTTCCATGTGCTGGCCACCCAGAACCCCATCGAGCAGGAGGGCACCTATCCGCTGCCCGAAGCCCAGCTCGACCGGTTTCTGGTGCGCATCGACGTGCCTTATCCCGACCGCCGCACCGAGCATGACATCCTGATGGCGACCACCGGGGTCGCCGAGGAAGAGGCCCATCCGGTCTTCACCGCCGCCGAGTTGATCGCCGCCCAGAAGGTCGTGCGGCAGATGCCGGTGGGCGAGGGCGTGGTCGAGCTGATCCTCGATCTGGTCCGGGCCTGCCGTCCGAACGAACCCGAGGCGCCGCAGGCCGTGCGCGAGAACGTGGCCTGGGGGCCGGGGCCGCGCGCGGCCCAGGCGCTGATGCTGACGGTGCGCGCGCAGGCGCTGCTGGACGGACGTCTGGCGCCTTCGGCCGACGATGTGCTGAAGATGGCCGGGCCGGTCCTGATCCACCGCATGGCGCTGAGCTTCGCCGCCCGCGCCCGGGGCGAGGACCTGCCCCGGATCATCGAAAAGGTCGCGCGCGACACCGTGCGGGTCGAGGCCGCCGCGTGATCTCTGCCGCCGCCCTCCGCGCCCGTGCCGAGGGGCTGGCCGAGGCCCTGCCGCCGCTTCTGGCCGAGGCCGAGCATCTGGCCCAGGCGGTCTTGCTGGGCGAGCATGGCAGACGCCGGGCAGGCCAGGGCGACGAGTTCTGGCAATACCGCCCGGCCCATGCGGGCGACGAGGCGCGGATGATCGACTGGCGCCGGTCGGCCCGGTCGGATGCGCATTTCGTGCGCGAGAAGGAATGGCAGGCGGCGCAAAGCGTGCTGCTTTGGGTCGACGACGCGGCCTCGATGGGCTTTTCGGGCGGGAACCACCCGCCGAAGGCGATGCGCGCGCGGGTGCTGGCGCTGGCGCTGGCGGTTCTGCTGATTCGGGGCGGCGAACGGGTGGGGCTTCTGGGGTCCGACCTGCCGCCCCGGCGCGGTCAGCATCAGATCCTCAGGCTGACCGAGGTGCTGGGCCGCGACCTGTCGCAAAGCGATTACGGCGTGCCCGCGACCCGGGGCATGCCGCCCCATTCCCGCGCGGTCTTCCTGTCCGATTTTCTCGGCGATCTGGCTCCGGTCGAGACCGCGCTGACCGAGGCCGCCGACCGCGGCGTCAAGGGCGCGCTGCTGCAGGTGCTGGACCCCGCCGAAGAGGCCTTTCCCTTCGACGGGCGGACCATCTTCGAAAGCATGGGCGGCACCTTGCGCCATGAAACGCTGAAAGCGGGTGATCTGCGCGGCCGCTATCTGGCGCGGCTGGCCGAGCGCAAGGCGCGGCTGGCCGATCTGGCGCGGGTCACCGGCTGGCATTATTCGGCCCATCACACCGGCGAGGGCGCGCAGGGCGCGCTTTTGTGGTTGTTCCGCGCGCTGGAGCGCGGGCGCTGATGTGGACCGTCGGGGCCTTCGGTTTCACCGCGCCGCTGCTGCTTTGGGGGCTGGTGCTGCTGCCCGCGCTGTGGCTGTTGCTGCGGGCGGTGCCGCCCGCGCCGATCCGGCGGCGGTTTCCGGGGGTGGCGCTGCTGCTGGGGCTGGCCGATGACGAGACCCAGACCGACCGCACGCCCTGGTGGCTTCTGCTGCTTCGGATGCTGGCGGTGGCCGCGCTGATCCTGGGCTTTGCCGGGCCGGTGCTGAACCCGCAGGACCGGACGCCGGGGCGCGGGCCGCTTCTGGTGATGATCGACGGCAGCTGGGCCGATGCCCGGGACTGGCCGCGCCGCATCGACCGGATTGAGGCAATGCTGGACGAGGCCGCCCGCGACGGCCGGCCGGTCGCGGTGGTGCAGGCGACCGACCTGCCCGGCGACGGGCTGCCCTTCCAGGCGGCCGAGGTCTGGTCGGCCCGGCTCGCGGGCTTCCGCCCGGCGGCCTGGCTGCCCGATGCGGATGCGCTGGCTGACTGGACCCGGACGCTTGAGGGACGGTTCGATACGTTCTGGCTGTCGGGGGGGCTCGACTGGCCGGGGCGTACGGCTCTTTTGTCGGCGCTTGAACGGCACGGGCAGGTCAGCGTCTTCGAAAGCCCCCGGCCGCTTGTGGCGATGCGTCCGGCCGCGTTTCGGGACGGGGCCATCGGGCTGACCGCGCTGCGTGCCCGGCCCGGCCCCGCGACCGAAGCCACGCTGGCCGCCACCGGCCGCGATCCCGCCGGGGTCGAGCGGGTGCTGGCCCGGGTGCCGGTGGCCTTCGCCCCCGGCGAGACCGAGGCAGCGACCGATCTGGTGTTGCCGCCCGAGCTGCGCAACCGGATCAGCCGCTTTGCCATCGAGGGCGTCCGCTCGGCCGGGGCGGTCAGCCTGACCGATGACAGCCTCAAGCGGCGCGAGGTGGCGCTGATCGCGGGCAACGAGAACCGCGAGGGGCTGCAACTGCTGTCGCCGCTGCACTATCTGCACAAGGCGCTGGACCCCACCGCCGATCTGATCGAGGGCACCCTGTCGGATGTGGTGCTGGCCAATCCCGATGTGATCGTGCTGGCCGATGTGGCGACCCTCTCACCGGCCGAATCCGAGACTCTTCAAGGCTGGGTCGAGAAGGGCGGGCTTTTGCTGCGCTTTGCCGGGCCGCGGCTTGCCGCCTCGGATGTCAGCCGTGCCGAGGAAGATCCGCTGATGCCGGTGCGGCTGCGCGCGGGCGGGCGCACGGTCGGCGGGGCGATGAGCTGGGGCGAGCCCAAGACGCTGCGGCCCTTCGGCGAGGGCTCGCCCTTCTTCGGGCTCGCGGTGCCCGACGATGTGCGGGTCAATGCCCAGGTGATGGCCCAGCCCGACCCGTCGCTGGCCGACCGGTCCATAGCGGCGCTCAGCGACGGCACGCCCCTGGTGACGCGCAAGAAGATGGGGCAGGGGCAGGTGGTGCTGTTCCATGTCACCGCCAATGCCGAATGGTCGAGCCTGCCGCTGTCGGGTCTGTTCGTGCAGATGCTGGAACGGCTGGCGGTCTCGACCCGGCCTGCACGGCCCGATGCGGCCGAACTGGCGGGGACGACCTGGGTGCCGCAAGCGGTGATCGACGCCTTCGGCGAGCTGGCCGAGGCCGGCAAGTTGCCCGGGGTGCCGGGCGAAATGCTGGCCAGGGCGGTGCCGGGGCCGGATCTGCCGCCCGGGCTTTATGCGGGCGAGGACCGGCGGCTGGCGCTGAACGTGATCGGGACGGACACGGTGCTGAGCCCCGCCGCCTGGCCCGCCCGGATCGCGGTCGAGGGGCTGACTGTCGCGCGCGAGACGGTGCTGAAGGGCTGGGTTCTGGCCGCGGCGCTGGCGATCTTCGCGGCCGACATCCTGGCCTCGCTCTGGCTGTCGGGGCGGCTTCGGGGCGGGCGCGGCGCGGGCCGCGCGGCGGTTCTGGCGCTGGGGCTTGTGATGCTGGTGCCGCAGGGGGCTTGGGCGCAGGAGCCCGGTACGCCCGCCGACGACGCGCTGGCACTGCGCGCCACCAGCGAGGTTGTCCTGGCCCATGTCCTGACCGGTGATGCCCGGGTCGACCAGATCGCCGATGCGGGGCTTCGGGGCCTGTCGGAAAAGCTGACCCAGCGCACCTCGATCGAGCCCGCCGAGCCCATCGCCGTCAATCTCGAGACCGATGAGCTGTCGTTCTTTCCCTTCCTCTACTGGCCGGTGACCGCCGGGCAGCCGATGCCCTCGCCCGCGGCCTATGCCCGGCTCAACCGCTATCTGCGGACCGGGGGCATGATTCTCTTCGACACGCGCGATGCCGATGTCGCGGCCTATGGCGGCGGCTCGCCCGAGGGGCGGCGGCTGCAGCAACTGGCGCGCCCGCTCGACATTCCGCCGCTGGAACCGATCCCTTCCGATCATGTGCTGACCCGCACCTTCTACCTGTTGCAGGACTTTCCCGGCCGCAATGCCGGGCGCGACGTGTGGGTCGAGGCAGCACCCCCCCCCGATGCCGAACAGGCCGAGGGCATGCCCTTCCGCGATCTCAATGACGGGGTGACGCCGGTGGTGATCGGCGGCAATGACTGGGCCTCGGCCTGGGCCATCGACGGGCAGGGCGCAGCGATGTTCCCGGTCGGGCGCGGCTATGCGGGCGAACGCCAGCGCGAGATCGCCTTCCGCTTCGGGGTCAACCTCATCATGCATGTGCTGACCGGCAACTACAAATCCGACCAGGTCCATGTGCCCGCGCTGCTCGACAGGCTCGGCCAATGACCGGCGAGGTGATCTTCGACCCGCTGGTGCCGCTGCTCTTGCTTTGGGCGGCGGCGGCGCTGGCCGCTCTGATGGTGGGCTTCGCGCTCTGGCGCGGGCTTGCGGGCTGGTGGCTGCGCGGGCTTGCCGCCGTGGCGATCCTGGCCGCGCTGGCCAACCCGTCATTGCAGACCGAAGAGCGGACACCGCTGTCCGACATCGTGGTTCTGGTGGTTGACGAAAGCGCCTCGCAGCGGCTGGCGGACCGGCCCGACCAGACCGCCCGTGCGGTCGAGAGGGTCCGCGCCGAGGTGGCTGCGCTCGACAATACCGAGCTGCGGGTCGTGCGTTTCGGGGACGGCGCGGGCGACGAGGGCACGATGCTGATGACGGCCCTGTCCGAGGCGCTGGCCGAGGTGCCGCGGTCGCGGCTTGCGGGCGCGATCCTGCTGACCGACGGGCAGCTGCACGATCTGGACCGCGCGCCGTCGCTGCCCGCGCCGCTTCATGCGCTCCTGACCGGGCAGGAGGACGACTGGGACCGGCGGCTCTTGGTCGAGAACGCGCCCGCCTTCGCGATCCTCGGCGAGGAGGTCACGCTGACCCTGAAGATCGAGGATCAGGGCGCGGTGCCCGAGACCATGGGCGGCACGACCTCAGTCTCCGTCTCGGTCGATGGCGGCGAGCCGCAAAGCTATCGCGTGCCGATCGGCGAGGATCTCGACGTGCCGGTGGTGCTGGACCATGCCGGGCGCAACGTGATCCAGTTCTCGGTGGCCGAGCAGCCGGGCGAGCTGACCGACCGCAACAACGCGGCCGTGGTACAGATCAACGGCGTGCGCGACCGGCTGCGGGTGCTGCTGGTGTCGGGCGAGCCGCATCCCGGCGAACGGACCTGGCGGAACCTGCTGAAATCGGACAGTTCCGTCGATCTGGTGCATTTCACCATCCTGCGCCCGCCGGACAAGCATGACGGCGTGCCGGTGTCGGAACTTTCGCTGATCGCCTTTCCGACGCGCGAGCTGTTCCTCGACAAGATCGACGAGTTCGACCTGATCATCTTCGACCGCTACAAGCGGCGCGGCATTCTTCCGGCGGTCTATTTCGACAATGTGCGCAACTATGTCGAGAAGGGCGGCGCGCTGCTGATCGCGGCCGGACCCGATTTCGCCGGGGCCGAGTCAATCTACCGCTCGCCCCTGGCCGACATCCTGCCTGCCGAGCCCAGCGCCCGGGTGATCGAGCAGGGCTATCGTCCCGAGATCACCGATCTCGGCCAGCGCCATCCGGTGACCGAGGGGCTGAAGGCCGAGGCGGGCGGTGCCTGGGGCCGCTGGTTCCGGCTGGTCGACCTGGTGCCGAAGCGGGGCGAGGTGGTGATGAGCGGGATCGACGACCGCCCGCTGCTGGTGCTTGACCGCGTCGGCGAGGGTCGGGTCGCGCTGCTGGGGTCGGACCATGCCTGGCTCTGGACCCGCGGCTTCGAGGGCGGCGGGCCGCAGCTTGAACTGCTGCGGCGGCTCGCGCACTGGATGATGAAGGAGCCCGAGCTGGAGGAAGAGGCGCTGAGCGCCACGGCCGAGGGGCAGGTGATGACCGTCACCCGCCGGTCGCTGTCCGAGGAGCCGCGGAGCGTCGAGATCGCGCGCCCCGATGGCGGCACCGACCGGCTTGAACTGACCGAGACCGCGCCCGGCCGTTTCACCGCGACCTATGAAGGTCCCGAGATGGGGCTTTACCGCCTGACCGACGGCACGCTCGACACGGTGATTGCGCTGGGACCGGCGGCGCCGCGCGAGTTCGAGGAGACCATTGCCAGCGGTGCCCGGCTGGATGCGCCGGTTGCGGCCACGCGCGGCGGGATCCTGCCGCTTCATGCGGGCATGCCCGATCTGCGCACGGTGCGCGAGGGCCGCCGCGCCCATGGCCGGGGCTGGTTGGGCATCACTCCGCGCGGGGCCTATCTGACCAGCGATGTCACCGTCATGCCGCTGGCGCCCGCCTGGGCGTTCCTGCTTCTGGCTGCCCTGCTGAGCGTCGGGGCCTGGCTGCGCGAAGGGCGGCGCTGACCCGGGGCGGGCGGGGAAAGGTCCTTGCCAAGCTGCAAAACTGGTCATATTTTTTGACCGGTTCGAGGGAGGAGAGCCGGACATGCAGATGCCCGCACCGGATGCCCGGGTGATGGCGAAGAAGGATCATGTGCTGCGCCGCCTGATGGCGGTGCTGCCCGAAGACGCCGTTATCCACGACCCCACCGCGACCCGCGCCTATGAATGCGATGCGCTGACCGCCTATCGCTGCCCGCCGCTGGCCGCTGTGCTGCCCGCCTCGACCGCCGAGGTCGCGGCCGTTCTGAAGATCTGCCACGAAGAGCGCGTGCCGGTGGTGCCGCGCGGGTCCGGCACGTCGCTGGCGGGCGGGGCGCTGCCCACCGCCGATAGCGTGATCCTGGGCGTGGCGCGGCTGAACGAGGTGCTGGAGGTCGACTACCCCAACCGCTTCATCCGGGTGCAGGCGGGGCGCACGAACCTGTCGGTCACCGGCGCGGTCGAGGGCGATGGCTGGTTCTATGCGCCCGATCCGTCCTCGCAGCTGGCCTGTGCCATCGCGGGCAATATCGGGATGAACTCGGGCGGTGCGCATTGCCTGAAATACGGGGTCACGACCAACAACCTGCTGGGCGTGACCCTGGTCCTGATGGACGGCACCGTGGTCGAGATCGGCGGCGCGCATCTGGATGCGGTTGGCTATGACTGGCTGGGGGTGATCTGCGGGTCCGAAGGCCAGCTTGGCGTGGTGACCGAGGCGACCTTGCGCATCCTGCCCAAGCCCGAAGGGGCGCGGCCGGTGCTGATGGGCTTTGACTGCTCGGAACGGGCTGGCGCCTGTGTCGCCGACATCATCCGCGCGGGCGTGCTGCCGGTCGCGATCGAGTTCATGGACCGGCCCTGTATCGCGGCGACCGAGGCTTTCGCGGGCGCGGGCTATCCAGATTGCGAGGCGCTTCTGATCGTCGAGGTCGAGGGCAGCCCGGCCGAGATCGACGACCAGCTGGCACTGATCAAGCGGATCGCGATGGCGCATGATCCGGTCGAGCTGCGCGAAAGCGGGTCGGCCGAGGAAAGCGCGCGGATCTGGCTGGGACGGAAATCGGCCTTCGGGGCGATGGGGCAGCTGGGCGATTACATGTGTCTTGACGGCACGATCCCGGTTTCGGCGCTGCCCGACGTGCTGCGGCGGATCGGCGAGCTGTCGGCCGAAGCCGGGCTCAGGGTGGCCAACGTCTTTCATGCGGGCGACGGCAACATGCATCCGCTGATCCTGTTCGATGCCAATGCGCCTGGCGATCTGGAGCGCTGCGAGGCGCTGGGGGCCGAGATCCTGAAGCTGTGTGTCGACGCGGGCGGCTGTCTGACCGGCGAGCATGGCGTCGGCGTCGAGAAGCGCGATCTGATGGGGGTGCAGTACCGGCCCGAGGATCTGGACGCGCAGATGCGGGTGAAGGACGTGTTCGATCCGGGCTGGCTGCTGAACCCGGCAAAGGTGTTCCCGCTGGAGGTCAGCGCGGGGCGGCGCGCGGGGTAGGGGGGCTGTCTGCCCCCCTCTTGTCCTGACGGACAATTCACCCCCCGAGGGTAGTTGGACCAAGAAGAATGATGAGACCTGAAACAGAGGCCGAACTGGCCGGGATCGTGGCCGGGGCGGAACGGCCCTTGCAGATCGAGGGCGGGGGCACGCGCGGCATGACCGTTCCGGGAGATGGCGACCGGCTGAGCGTCGCGGGGCTTTCGGGCGTGGTGCTGTACGAGCCCGGCGCCTTGACGCTGGTCGTCAGGGCGGGGACGCCGCTGGCCGAGGTCGGGGCGGTGCTGGCGGCCGAGGGGCAGCGGCTGGCCTTCGAGCCGATGGACCACCGCCGGCTTCTGGGCCGCGACGGCGTTCCGACGATTGGAGGGGTGGCGGCGGCGAATGTCTCGGGGCCGCGCCGGGTGCAGGCGGGGGCCTGCCGGGACGCGATGCTGGGGGTGCGTTTCGTCGACGGGCGCGGCCGGGTGATCCGCAATGGCGGGCGGGTGATGAAGAACGTGACCGGCTACGATCTGGTCAAGCTGATGGCGGGCAGCCGGGGCACGCTGGGCGTGCTGACCGAACTGGCCGTGAAGGTGCTGCCGGTGCCCGAGGCGGCGGCGGTTCTGGTGATGGAGGGTCTGACGTCCGAGGCGGCGGTCGCGGCGATGTCGGCCGCGCTGGGCTCGCCCTTCGAGGTGTCGGCGGCGGCGCATCTGCCCGAGGCGGGCGAGACCTGGTTGCGGCTGGAGGGATTCGCGGCGTCGGTTGCCTATCGCGCCGGGCGGCTTGGGGCGCTTCTGGACCGGTTCGGCCCGGCGCGGGTCGTCGAGGCGCCGGATGAGGTCGCGGCGATGATGCGGCGGCTTCGAGACGTGGAGGATTTCGCCGACCGGCCGGGCGATGTCTGGCGGATCTCGGTCCGGCCCTCGGACGGGCCGCGCGCGGCGGCGGCGGTTGCGGCCGAGGCGGCGATTTTCGATTGGGGCGGGGGGCTTGTCTGGGTGCTGGTGCCGGAAGGCCATGACATCCGCCCGGCCCTGTCGGGCATTGCCGGACATGCGGTTCGGGTCCGGGGGGCGGGCCCTCTGGCAAGCCCGGAACCGGCGCCGCTGGCGGCGCTGGCCGCGCGGCTTCGGGCCGAGTTCGACCCCAGGGGTCTTTTCAATCCCGGGGCGATGGGCTGAGCCGATGCAGACGAATTTCACCGAAGAGCAATTGCAGGACCCCGGGATCGCGCGCGCCAACGAGATCCTTCGGGCCTGCGTACATTGCGGGTTCTGCACCGCCACCTGCCCGACCTATCAGGTGCTTGGCGACGAGCTCGACAGCCCGCGTGGGCGGATCTACCTGATCAAGGACATGCTGGAGAGCGGGCGGCCCGCGGATGCGCGCACCGTGCGCCATGTCGACCGCTGTCTGTCCTGCCTGGCCTGCATGACCACCTGTCCCTCGGGCGTGCATTACATGCATCTCGTCGATCATGCCCGCGCCCATATCGAGGCGACCTACCGGCGCCCCTGGCGCGACCGGGCGTTGCGCTGGCTGGTGGCGAAGACGCTGCCCTATCCCGGGCGGTTCCGGGCGGCGCTGCGGCTGGCGCGGCTGGGGCGGCCGTTTGCGCGGCTGATGCCCGATCCGCGGCTCAGGGCCATGCTGGCCATGGCGCCTGCCCGCTTGCCCGAGCCGGGCGAAAGCGACCGGCCGCAGGTCTTTGCCGCCAAGGGTGCGCGACGGATGCGGGTGGCGCTGTTGACCGGCTGCGCGCAGAAGGCGCTCGACCCCGATATCAACGATGCCACCATCCGGGTGCTGACCCGGCACGGGGTCGAGGTGGTGGTGGCGAAGGGCATGGGCTGTTGCGGGGCGCTGACCCATCACATGGGCCGGGCCGCCGAGGCCCATGCCCAGGCCGCGCGGGCAATCCGGGCCTGGTCGGCCGAGATCGCGGGCGAGGGGCTTGATGCCATCGTCGTCAATACCAGCGGTTGCGGCACCACGGTGAAGGATTACGGTCACATGTTCCGGGGCGATCCGCTGGCCGAGGCGGCGGCGGAAGTGGCGGCGCGGGCCGTCGATATCACGGAGCTGCTGGAACGGCTGGATCTGCCGCCGGGCCGGGGCGGGCTGCGGGTGGCCTATCACGCGGCCTGTTCGCTGCAGCACGGGCAGAAGGTGAAGGAAGCGCCCAAGGCGGTGCTGCGCCGCGCCGGGTTCGAGGTGGTCGAGCCGGTCGATGCGCATCTGTGCTGCGGCTCGGCCGGGACCTATAATCTGCTGCAGCCCGAGATTGCCGGGCAGCTGAAGGCCCGGAAGGTGCGGACGCTGGAGGCCAGGGCGCCGGACGTCATCGCCGCGGGCAATATCGGCTGTATCGCGCAGATCGGGTCGGGCACCGGGGTGCCGGTCCTGCATACGGTCGAGCTGGTCGACTGGGCGACCGGCGGGCCGAAGCCGCGGGCGTTGTCACGCCGGGACTGACAGCGCGGCCCCGCCGCGCCCTGGATGCCGCAGTATTGCCGCGAGCCGGTGCTAGGGCAGAGCGATGTGCCTGCGCCGTTTCCTTTGCCCCCGTCTTGCGGACCGGCCCCGACCGAGGGTCAGAGCCCGTGCGCCATCGGTGTGGGCGGGGCTTCTGGCCCTGGGGGCGCTGGTGCCGGTCCCGCCTGCATGGGCCGCAGCCGCCGACCGGCCGCTGCACGCGCTGGTCACCGGCGACGAGTCGCGAGGCTGGGAAGGGGTCGGGCGGCTGGAACTGGGCGGCGGGGGGTTCTGTACCGGCGCGCTGATCGCCACCGATCTGGTGCTGACCGCCGCGCATTGCCTGTTCGACAAGACGACCGGCGGGCGGTTGCCGCTGGAGCGGATGGAGTTTCGCGCGGGCTGGCGCAACGGCCGGGCCGAGGCCTATCGCGGCATCCGGCGCGGCGCGGTGCATCCCGATTATGTCCCTGGCGCCGAGGCCTCGGTCGGCCGGGTGCGGCACGATCTGGCGCTTTTGCAGCTTGACCGGGCGATCCGGCTGCCGGGGCTCGTGCCCTTCGGGGTGGCGCCGCAGCCCGGGCAGGGCGATGCGGTGGGCGTGGTGTCCTATGCGCTCGACCGGTCCGAGGTGCCCTCGCTGCAGGAGGTCTGCCACGTCCTGGCCGGGATCGACGGGGTGGTGATGCTGTCCTGCGACGTCGATTTCGGCGCCTCGGGCGCGCCGGTCTTCCGGGTCGAGAACGGGGTGCCCCGGATCGTGTCGGTGGTTTCGGCCAAGGCCGAGATGGATGCGCGGAAAGTGGCGCTGGGCAGCACGGTCGAGGAGGGGCTCGAGATCCTGCGCGCGCGGCTGGCGGGGGGCGGGACAGAGAGCGCGGCGCCCCCTGTGTCTGAGGCCCCGCTTTCGCCGATGCGCCGCTTCGGCGCGGGAACGGCGCGTAGCGCGGGGGCCAGGTTCCTGCGGCCCTGAACCCGGAGAGACGGCGGCCGGGCCGGCCCCAAAAATCTGCTGGAAGAGCGGTGCGTGGGGTCTTGAAACCGATTTTGTCCATTCCCAGCTTGTCCTTTGCGGGCGCCTTCGGGGTCCGCGAGACCGGCCCGTCCCGCATCGGGAGGGCCAACACATAGACGACATCGCTCAATGGAGGATGATACAATGCGTCACTACGATTTTGCCCCGCTTTACCGTGCCACCGTCGGCTTCGACCGGGTGGCCGACCTGATGGACCGGGTGATGGCCAGCGACATGGCCCAGCCGACCTACCCGCCCTATAACATCGAGAAGACCTCGGATCAGGGCTACCGGATCTCGGTCGCCGTGGCGGGCTTTGCTGCGGATGAGCTGTCGGTCGAGGTCAAGGACGGTGCGCTGGTGATCGCGGCCCGCAAGGCGCCCGAGGACACCGAACGCAGCTTCCTGCATCGCGGCATCGCGACCCGCGCCTTCGAACGCCGCTTTGCGCTGGCCGATCATGTGCGCGTCACCGGCGCCACCCATGCCGATGGCATGCTGCATGTGGATCTGGTGCGCGAAGTGCCGGAATCGCTGAAGCCTCGCCGGATCGAGATTTCGAGCGGCGGCGCGCAGCGCATCGAGGCGCGCGCGGAAGCCGAGCAGCCCGAGGGCGCGGCGGTCTGATCGACCCCGCCAGCTTGACAGCCCATGCGGCGCGCGGGTCCCCCCGCGCGCCTTTCGCATCGAGCGGTCATTGCGGGGACGCCGGAAGAAGAGGTTTTTCGCCTTGCTGCGCAAGGCGACCGGGGGCCCGGGAGGCTGGCGCCTCCCGGGCCCCCGGGGCCGGTTGGTGACGGGATCGCGTCAGGCCAGCTCGGCGGCGCGGGCTTCGCGGATGCGGTCGGCATCCTTGCCGTGCAGTTCCTCGTAATGGTCGAAATGGCTTTCGAACCAGGCGGTGCCGTGGCTGAGCCCGCCCAGCGCCTGGAACAGTTCCTCCTTGGCGGCGGCCGGGATCAGCGCCTGGAACACGTCCCAGCCGCGCGCCCGCCGATGCGCCTCGAAGCCCAGCACCTGGCCCTTGAGGCTGCTGATCAGTGCCACGAGCGAGCCCGAATGGATCGTCGGCACATGGATCTCGACCCGTTCGATCGGTTGCAGCACCACAGAGCCCGCCTGCTCGAGCGCCTCGCGCACCCCCGCCTTGGCCGCGGTGCGGAACGCATGGTCCGAGCTGTCGACCGCATGGGTCTTGCCGTCGAGCAGCGTCACCGCGACATCGACCACCGGAAAGCCGAGCGGCCCCCGTTCCATCGCCTCGCGCGCCCCGGCCTCGACCGCGGGAATGTAGTTGCGGGGCACGGTGCCGCCCTTGATCGTCTCGTCGAAGGCAAAGCCCGCGCCCCGGCCCTGCGGCCGGACGGTCAGCACCACATCGGCGAACTGCCCGGCGCCGCCCGACTGCTTGCGGTGGCGGTAGTGGGTCTCGATGGGCCGGGTGATGGTTTCGCGGTAGATCCCCGAGACCGGCTGGTCGGCCGCCTCGATGCCGAAATCCTCGGCCAGCTTGGCCAGCACCCGGCGCAGATGGATCGGGCCTTGCAGATGAACCACCGCATGGCCGGTCTCGCCGTCCTGGGTGGTCTCCATCCCCGGATCCGCGGCCGCCATCCGCCCGAGTGCCGCGGAAAGCCGGGCATCGTCGCGTTCGTTCGCGGGCAACAGCAGGCGCGGATAGGTCGGCGGCCGGCCCCGGGTCCAGCGCGGCAGCGGCTGGCTGCCCTCGGCGGTATAGGCCATGCCCGGATCGAGATGGTCGGACTTGACCGCCACCGCCAGCGTGCCGGGGTCGAGCGGTTCGGCCACCGGCTTGCCGTCGATGCCGGTCAGGTTGCCGATGGACCCGCCGGCCAGAGGCTCGCCATGCCGGATCGAGCTGCCGAGCGCCCGGATCAGGATCGACTTGCCGACATGCTTGCGGGTGTCGGAGGCGACGCCCACGGCCAGCGGCGCCTCGATCCCGAGCCGGAGCCCGATGGTCTCGCGCCCCGGCGCCTCGTGGCGCAGCGCCTTCATCAGCCGGGTCAGCCCGTTGCCATGGCTGGCGGCGCCCAGATAGGCGGCGATGATCGCGCTGTCGCGATGGGCCTCGGCGAGGATGGTGTAGACCTCGCCCGAGGCGGGTTCGCGGTCGTCGATCAGCTGTTCCATCAGGCTGTCGTCGAAATCGGCCAGATGTTCCAGCAGTTCGGCCCGGGCCTCCTGTTCGCGGTCCTGGATGTCCGAGGGGATCTCGATCAGCTTCGAGGGCTGACCCTCGCGGTACTGGAAGGCGCGTTCCGAGACCAGATCGACCGAGCCCACCACATGGCCCTCGGCGTCACGCATCGGCACCTGGCGCAGGACGATGTGGTGGTTGGCATAGGCCTGCAGCGCGCCGACGATGTCGCGGATGCGGGCCTCGTCCTGGTCCATCTTGTTGATGAAGACAAAGCAGGGCACGTCCGACTGTTCGACCAGCCGCAGATAGGGCGCGGCCAGCACCGCCGCCTCGGGGTCGGGCGGCACGCACAGGATGGCGGCGTCCGAGGCGGCCAGCGCCTCGCCCGCATGGCCCAGGAAGTCGGGCCCGCCCGCGATGTCGAACCCGGCCCAGGATTCGCCCAGATAGGAGAACTGGCTGACGGTCAGGGCGTCGGTGAAGGCGGCCGTGACCGGTCGGCCCTCAAGCTCGCCCAGGGCCTTCAGCAGCGTCGACTTGCCCGACTGCGAGGGGCCCAGGATGGTGAAGCAGCGCATGTGATGAAATCCTCCCATCGGTGGCTTCGGACGGGTCGCGCCGCCGCGTCACGGAAGTCCTGCGCCCGGGTCCGGCACGGGCGCGAAGGGCCTGTCCCGGAGGTCGGGTGCGGCCGCCAATGGCGTCGGGCCGCTGCCCCGTATGGGGCGATGTTCGGCCCTTTAACCCTTCGGGGTCAAGGCGGAAATGACCGCAAGCGGGCAGGTGGGACCCGCCCGCTTGCGGCGCTCTGTCGCCCTGCGGGCGCCGGTCTCAGACCGACATGCAGATGTATTTCATCTCGAGGTAATCCTCGATCCCGTGGCGGCTGCCCTCGCGGCCCAGCCCCGACTGCTTGACGCCCCCGAAGGGTGCGACCTCGGTCGAGATCAGCCCGGTATTGACGCCGACGATGCCGTATTCCAGCGCCTCGGCCACCTTGTAGACCCGGCTCAGGTCGCGCGCGAAGAAATACGAGGCCAGCCCGAAGATCGTGTCGTTGGCCATGGCGATGACCTCGTCCTCGGTCTCGAACCGGAACAGCGGCGCCAGCGGGCCGAAGGTCTCGTCTGTGGCGAACTGCATCTCCTGCGTGGCGCCGGTGACGATGGTGGGTTCGAAGAAGGTGCCGCCGCGCTGATGCGGCTTGCCGCCCAGGATCACCTTGGCGCCCTTGGCGGTGGCATCGGCCAGATGGGCCTCGACCTTCTCGCGCGCGGCGTCCGAGATCAGCGGGCCGAGATCGGTGCCGTCATCCATGCCGTCGCCGACCTTGAGCTTGCCGACCGCCTCGGCCAGCTTGGCGGCGAAGGCGTCGTAGACGCCCGACTGCACGTAGATCCGGTTGGCGCAGACGCAGGTCTGGCCGTTGTTGCGGAACTTGCAGGCTATGGCGCCCTTCACGGCCGCATCCAGATCGGCGTCGTCGAAGACGATGAAGGGCGCGTTGCCGCCCAGCTCCATCGAGCATTTCTTGACCTGGTCGGCGGCCTGGCGCAGCAGGATGCGCCCGACCTCGGTCGACCCGGTGAAGGTGATCTTGCGCACCACCGGGTTCTCGCTGAACTCCTTGCCGATATCCGAGGATTTCGACGAGGTGATGACCGAGAACAACCCCTTGGGCAGGCCCGCCCGTTCGGCCAGCACCGCCATGGCCAGCGCCGAAAGCGGCGTCTCGCCCGCGGGCTTGATCAGGATCGCGCAGCCCGCAGCCAGCGCGGGCGCCGCTTTCCGGGTGATCATCGCATTGGGGAAGTTCCAGGGCGTGATCGCGGCCACCACCCCCACCGGCTGGCGGATCACGGTCAGGCGCTTGTCGGGCTGATGGCCCGGAATGGTCTCGCCATAGATCCGCTTGGCCTCTTCGGCGAACCATTCGACGAAGGAGGCGCCATAGGCGATCTCGCCCCGGGCCTCGGCCAGCGGCTTGCCCATTTCGGCGGTCAGGATCAGCGCCAGATCCTCTTGCGCGGCCGTCATCAGGTCGTACCACTTGCGCAGCACGCCGGCGCGCTCTTTCGCGGTCTTCGCGGCCCAGCCCTTCTGGGCGGCGGCGGCGGCCTCGATGGCGCGGGCGGCCTCGGCCCGGCCCATGTCGGGCACCTGGCAGATGGTCTCGCCATTGGCCGGGTTCGTCACGGCGAAACTCGCGCCGTCATCGGCCCCGACCCAGTCCCCGGCGAGATAGGCATCGGTGGCCAGCAGGCCCGGGTCCTTGAGAAGGCTCTTGAGGTCGCGTGCAAGCATCGGTCATTCTCCCTTGGATATTTTCGGTGCAGCATGGAGGCAGGGGGAACGGGGATGCAAGAAGAAGCCATCGACTGGGACGACGCCTATGCCAACGCCCCTTATATCCCGTCCGCCGAAGCCTACCCGCCGCGCTGGGCCGCAGAGGCCGCGGCATTCCGGGCCAGGGCACGGGGCCAGACGGGGCAAAGTTACGGACCCCATCCGCGGCAGGGCTTCGATCTGTTCCTGCCCGAGGCAGAACCTAGCGGGCTCGTGGTGTTTGTCCATGGCGGCTACTGGATGAAGTTCGACCGCTCGCTCTGGTCGCATCTGGCGGCGGGGGCCGTGGCGCGGGGCTGGGCGGTGGCGATGCCGTCCTACCGGCTGGCCCCCGAGGTCGCGATCCCCGACATCACCGCCGATATCCGCGCGGCGGTCGAGGCCATCGCCAGCCGCGTCCCCGGCGGGCCGCTGGTGCTGGCCGGGCATTCGGCGGGCGGCCATCTGGTGGCGCGGATGCTTTGCGGCGATACCGCGCCGGGCGCGTCCGCGGACCGGATCGCCCGGGTGGTGCCGATCTCGCCGGTCTCGGACCTGCGGCCGCTTCTGAGCACGCAGATGGCTGGCCCGCTTCACCTCGATGCCGCAACGGCGGCCGCCGAAAGCCCGGCGCTGATGACGCCGCGGGCCGATGTGCCGGTCCATGTCTGGGTTGGCGGCGACGAACGCCCGGTCTTTGTCGATCAGGCGCGCTGGCTGGCCGAGGCCTGGCCGGGGGCGGCGCTGACCGTCGATGAAGGGCGCCACCATTTCGACGTGATCGAGGGGCTGACCCGGCCCGACAGCCCGCTGACCGGGGCGCTGCTCGACGGGCTCTAGGCCTGGCTCAGTCCTGGCTCAGTCCTGGCTCAGTCCTGGCCGAACAGCTCCTGCCAGCAGGGCCTTGTGTCGCCCGGCGCTGCGCGCGCCAGATAGACCCCGCGCGCGATGGCCCGCGCCAGACAGACGGCGGCGGCATGGCCCAGCCGCAGCGCCTCGTACCCGCCTTCGGGCAGCGGTTTCGCCCCGGTCGCTGCGGCAAAGACCAGATCGCCGTCGAAAGGCGTATGGCTCGGCACCAGCGCGCGGGCCATGCCGTCATGGGCCGCGACCGCCATCCGCGTCGCCTGCGCCTGGGTCAGCGCCGCATCGGTCGCGACGATGGCGATGGTCGTCGACTGGCCAAGCTTTGCCTCGGGGCGTGGCTCGGCCAGAGGGTCGTGCCGCCCGACACCGCGCCCGCCGAACTCGTCCCCGATCTCGAAGGGCGCGGCCCAGAATTCCGGCCCGCCGCCCATGACCGCAGACCCCAGCGCATTGACCGCAACCAGCGCGCCGACGGTGATGCCGCTCTCCAGCACCAGCGAGGCCGAGCCGAGCCCGCCCTTCAGATCCGCCGTGGTGGCGCCCAGCCCCGCGCCCGCGCTGCCCAGCTCGATCTCTTCGCTTGCCGCTGCCAGCGCCGCGCGGCCAAGCGCGCGATAGGGCGCCTCGTCCCAGTCCTTGTGGCCGCCATTCGCCAGATCGAACAGGATCGCGCCCGGCACGATGGGCACCCGCTGCCCCGCGACCTCGAAGCCGCGCCCCATGGCGCGCAGCCCCTCGACCACCCCCGCCGCGGCATCGAGCCCGAAGGCCGACCCGCCCGACAGCACCAGCGCATCGATTTCCTGCACCAGCCGGTCGGGCGCCAGAAGATCGGTTTCGCGGGTGCCGGGCGCGCCGCCCATCACATGCACCCCGGCCACGAAGGGCGCGTCGCCCAAAAGAACCGTCACGCCGGTCTTCACCCGCACATCCCCGGCCTGGCCGACCCTCAGCCCCGCCACATCGGTCACAAGGTTCCGCCGCCCCGGCCGCATCGCGCCCCCTTCCGTCTTCTTCTTGGCAAAAATACCCACGGCACAGCGCCCGACGGAAGGCCGACCTGCGGTCGGCTCAGCCGTGGCGGGCCGCGACCGTCTTCAGCACCGAAAAGCCGTAAAGCGCCTCGAACCCCTTTTCGCGGCCATGGCCCGAAAGGCCCACGCCGCCGAAGGGCAGCTCGACCCCGCCGCCCGCGCCGTAATTGTTCAGATAGACCTGGCCCGCGCGCAGCTTCCTGGCCATCCGCATCTGCCGGGCGCCGTCGCGGGTCCAGACCGCGGCAACCAGCCCGTAGCCGGTGCCATTGGCGATCGACACGGCCTCCTCCTCGTCGGCGAAGGGGATCACCACCTGCACCGGGCCAAAGATTTCCTCCTGCGCCAGCCGGTGCCCGGGCGGCACCCGGGTCAGCAGCCGCGGCGCCACGTAATACCCGCCCGCGGGCGCATTGCCGATGATCCGGCCCTCGGCCGCGGTTTCCAGATCCTGCCCCTTGCCGAGATAGTCCAGAACGATCTCTTTCTGCCGACCGGAGATCAGCGGCCCGAGATTGAGATCCTCAAGCGCGGGGCCGACCCAGAGCGCGCGATAGGCGCCCGCCATGCGCTCGACCAGCTCGTCATAAAGCCGCCGCTCGACCAGGATGCGCGACGAGGCCGAACAGGTCTGTCCCGCGTTCTGCAGCCCGCCATTGACCAGAAACGGCAGCGCGGCGTCGAGATCGGCATCGGCGAAGACGATCTGGGGCGACTTGCCGCCCAGTTCCAGCGTCACCGGCGCCACATGGCGTGCGGCCTCGGCCTGAACCTTGCGTCCGACCGACAGCGAGCCCGTGAACGAGATATGATCGACCCCGGGATGCGAGGCGAGCGCCGCGCCGGCCTCGTCGCCCAGCCCCGGCACCACGTTCAGCGCGCCATCGGGCAGGCCCGCCTCTTCGGCCAGCTTGGCAAAGGCGAGCGCGGTCAGGCAGGCCTCTTCGGCCGGCTTCAGCACGCAGGCATTGCCCATCGCCAGCGCCGCCCCGACCGAGCGTCCGATGATCTGCATCGGGTAGTTCCAGGGGATGATATGGCCCGTCACCCCATGCGGCTCGCGCAGGGTGTAGACGGTATAGCCCTCCATGTAGGGAAGGCTGTGGCCCATCACCTTGTCGGCGGCGCCACCATAGAATTCCAGGTAGCGCGCCAGCGTCATCGCATCCGACCGTGCCTGGGTCAGCGGCTTGCCGACATCGGTGGCCTCGATCCGCGCCAGCGTTTCGGCACGGCCGCGCACGAACTGGCCGATTCGGGTCAGAACCCGGCCGCGCTCGGTCGCGGTCATCCGGCCCCAGGACCCCTGCCGGGCCTCGTCCGCGGCGGTGACGGCCGCGTCGATATCGGCAACCTTGCCGCGCGCGATCGACCCGATCGGCGCGCCGGTCGAGGGATTCTCGACCGCAAGAAAATCGCGGCTGGCAGGCGGCTGCCAGACCCCGCCGATAAAGCAGCGGTCGGTTTCGAACCAAAGCTCGCGCATACGTCTTAATCCGGTTCCTTCAGCTTCGGCGCGGCCGACAACAATGCCTTGGTATAAGCATGCGCAGGGTTGTGCAGCACCTTTTCTGTCGCCCCTTCCTCTACGATCCGGCCCGCCTGCATCACAAGCACTCGTTCGGTGCTCGACCTGACCACGGACAGGTCGTGACTGATGAAAAGATAGGACAGACCGAACCGTGCGCGCAGATCGGCCAGCAGATCGAGAATCTGCGCCCTGACGCGAACGTCAAGCGCCGAAACCGCCTCGTCAAGCACGATCAGATCGGGCCGCGCGATCAGCGCGCGCGCGATGGCGATGCGCTGGCGCTGGCCGCCCGAGAATTCGTGGATGAAGCGGTCGCGGTCCTTCGGATCAAGCCCCACAGCCTCGAGCGCCGCGTCGATGCGGTCTGCGGCATCGCTCGGGCGCCCGTCCAGATGAAACGGCTCGGCGATCAGCCGGGCCACGCGGTGGCGCGGATTGAAGCTGCCATAGGGGTCCTGAAAGACCGCGTTCATCTTGCGGCGCAGCCGGGCGGGCATCGCCGCACCGGCCCGCACGACATCTCCGTCCAGCCGGATCTCGCCGCCCTGCAGCGGATCGAGCCCCAGCACGGCTCGCGCCAAGGTCGATTTGCCGCACCCGGACTCGCCCACAAGGCCCAGACTTTCACCGCGCGCGATCCCGAAGCTGACCCCGTCGACCGCGCGATGGGGCGGCAGCCGCCGGAACAGGCCGGAATGGGCCGCCGGATAGCTGCGCCGCGCCTCGCGCACCTCCAGCAGCGGCGGGCCGGGCAGCGGCGGGGGCGTCGCGGGCCGGTGCGCAGACGCTGCCACCAGCGCGCGGGTATAGGGGTGCTTTCGGGCGGCAAGAACGGCCGCGGCCGGGCCCTCCTCGACGATCTCGCCGCGGCGCATCACCGCCAGCCGGTCGGCAAGCCCCGAGATTACCGCCAGATCGTGGGTGATCAGCAAAAGCCCCATCCCGGTCTCGGCCACCAGCCCCTTCAGCAGATCGAGGATCCGCGCCTGCGTGGTCACGTCGAGCGCGGTGGTCGGCTCGTCTGCGATCAGCAGTTGCGGGCGCAGCGCGATGGCCATGGCGATGCAGACCCGCTGACGCTGGCCGCCGGACAGCTCGTGCGGATAGCGCGTGGGCGGAAACCGCTCGGGCGGCAGCCCGACGCGGTGCAGGAGCCGCGCGGCGGCGCGGCGTGCCTCGGCCCGGGTCGCCTCGCCATGCACGATCAGCGTCTCGGCCACCTGATCGCCTATTCGTTGCACGGGGTTCAGCGCGGTCATCGGCTCCTGAAAGATCATGCCCAGATCGCGGCCGCGGATCGCGCACATCTGCCGGTCCGACAGCGACAGAAGATCGAGACCGTTCAGCCGCAGATGGCCGCGAAGCTCGGCGCCCTCGGGCAGAAGGCCCATGATCGCCAGCGCGGTCATCGACTTGCCCGATCCGCTTTCGCCCGCAAGTCCCAGGATCTCGCCCCGCCCGATTTCGAGCGAGACGCCGTTCAGCACCGCACGGCCATGCAGGCTCAGCCCCAGATCGCGCAGCAGGATCACCGGGCGGCTCTCCTGAGGCGCGGGTCGAGCGCGTCGCGCAGCCCGTCGCCCAGAAGGTTCAGCCCCAGCACGGTCAGCACGATGGCCAGCCCCGGCAGGATCGCCAGCCGGGGCGCGGTGTAGATCATGGTCTGCGCCTCGGCCAGCATCCGGCCCCAGCTGGGCGTCGGCGGCTGCGCCCCGAGCCCGACATAGGACAGCCCCGCCTCGGCGAGGATGCCGAGGCTGAACTGGATCGTGGCCTGCACGATCAGCAGGTTGGCGATATTGGGCAAGACATGTTCGGCGCTGATCCGGGCCCGGCCCTTGCCCGCCAGCTCGGCCGCGCGGATATAGTCGAGCGTCCAGAGGCTGAGCGCGGCGCCCCGCGTGACCCGGGCGAAGACCGGGATGTTGAAGATGCCGATGGCCAGGATCGCGTTCAGCGCCGAGGGGCCGAGGATGGCGGTGATCAGGATCGCGATCACCAGTGCCGGAAAGGCGAAGATCAGGTCGTTCATCCGCATGACGATCTCGTCAAGCCAGCCGCCGCGGGCCGCCGCCGCCATCAGCCCCAGCGGCACGCCCGCGCCCATGCCGATGCCGACCGCGACCAGCGCCACCGCGATCGAGGACCGCGCGCCGACCATCAGCATCGACAGCATGTCGCGGCCCAGCTGGTCGGTGCCCAGCAGATAGGCGCCGCCCGGCGGGCGCAGCCGCTCGGCGATGTTCAGCGCGGTCACGTCATGGGGCACCCAGACCAGCGACAGCGCCGCCAGCGCCAGCACGGTGCCGCTGAGCACGCCGCCCGCGATCAGGGTCGGCCGTGCGCTCATCGGCGCCTCAGCCGCGGATCGACCGCGGCATAGGCCAGGTCGACGAGGAAGGTGACAAGGATCACCGCGAAGACCAGAAGCATCACCACGCTTTCGACCACGATCAGGTCGCGCTGGGTGATGGCCTGAAAGATCAGCCGCCCGAGCCCGGGCAGGAAGAACACGTTCTCGATGATGATGGCCCCCGCCAGCAGAAAGGAGAATTGCAGCCCGAGGATGGTCAGGACCGGGATAAGCGCGTTGCGGAACGCATGGCGGCGCAGCGCCTGGGCCCGGCTCAGCCCCTTGGCCCGGGCGCTACGGATATAATCCTGCCCCAAGGTCTCGATCAGCGCCGAGCGCATCACCCGCGCGAGGATCGCGGCCTGCGGCAGGGCCAGCGCCACCGCCGGCAGGGTCAGCGCCTTGATCCCGGGGCCCAGCCCCGCCTCCCAGCCCGGAAAGCCGCCCGCCGAGACCCAGCGCAGCTTGACCGCGAAGACCAGCACCAGCAGCATCGCGAACCAGAAATTCGGCACCGCGATGCCCAGCTGCGTCGCCGCCATGATCCCCAGATCGGCCGCCCGCCCGCGCCGCGCCGCGGCCCAGAGCCCGACCGGCAGCGCGATCGCCGTCGACAGCGCCAGCGCATAGGCGGCAAGCGGCAGCGAGACGGCCAGGCGCTGCGCCACCAGATCGGCCACCGGCACGCGATAGGTGTAGGAGATGCCGAAATCGCCGGTCGCAAGCCCCGAAGCCCAGTCGAGATAGCGCGCCCAGACCGAGCCCGACAGCCCCAGCTCGTCGCGCAGCGCCGCCACCGTCTCGGGCGCCGCGTTCAGCCCCAGCATGTAGGCGGCGGGGTCGCCCGGGATCACCTCGATCGCCGCAAAGATCGCGATGCTGGCCGCGATCAGGCTCAGCGACAACGACAGGAGGCGGGTCAGGGCGTAACGCAGCATGCGCCTGAATCTAGGCCAAGGCGCGGGCCTGGCGCCAGTGCAATCGCCGCCGCCTCTGGCCGCGATCCAGCGCTTGCCAGACGGCGCCGACCGGCTATGCTCGGCCCCGGGCACCGTGCCGATGGCGTCGTGCGCGGGGGGCGTGACGCCCCCGATGCCCGGCGGTTTCCGCCTGTCCTCCTGTACGCCGGGAACATCCGATGTCCCGGCCCGCGCGCCGGGATGGCCTGTCAGGGAGCTCCCATGACCCGACCTGAAATCCGACCCGACTTCTACTGTTTCGCGAATGGCGAGAAGGCCGCGCTGCCCTTCGCGCCCGAGGAATACGACACCCGCCTGATGGGGCTTCGCGCCGCGATGGACGCCACCGGCGCCGAGGTCGCGGTGCTGACCTCGATGCAGAACGTGGCCTATTATTCGGGCTTTCTCTATTGCAGCTTCGGCCGGCCCTATGCGCTGGTGGTGACCGCCTCGCAGTCGGTCCTGATCGGCGCGGGCATCGACGCGGGCCAGCCCTGGCGGCGCTGCCATGGCGAGGCGCTGACCTATACCGACTGGGCGCGCGACAATTTCTGGCGTGCGGTCGCCCATGTCGCGGGGCAGGGCCGCCGCGTCGGGATCGAGGCCGACCACCTGACCCTGGCCCGGCGGGACGAGCTTGACACCTTCCTCGCCCCCGCGGGCACGGTCGATCTGGCGCCCGCGACCATGCAGCAGCGGATGCGCAAGAGCCCGGCCGAGCTTGACCTGATCCGGGCCGGGGCGGCGGTGGCCGACCTTGGCGGCCACGCGATCCGCGCGGCGGTGCGCGAGGGGGCGCGCGAGATCGACGTGGCGATGGCCGGGCGCGATGCGATGGAGCTGGAAATCGCCCGCCGCTTTCCCGAGGCCGAATACCGCGACACCTGGGTCTGGTTCCAGTCCGGGCCGAACACAGATGGCGCCCATAACCCGGTCACGGGCCGTGTCCTGCAGCGTGGCGACCTGCTGTCGCTGAACGCCTTCCCGATGATCTCGGGCTACTACACCGCGCTGGAACGCACGATGGTTCTGGGCGAGCCCGACCCCGCGACGCTGGGGATCTGGGAGGCCAACGTGGCGGCCCATGACTACGGCATATCTTTGCTGAAACCGGGCGCTTCCTGTGCAGAGATCACCCATCGCATCAACGACTTCCTCGCCGAGAGGGACCTGCTGCAATATCGCAGCTTCGGCTATGGCCACAGTTTCGGGGTCTTGTCGCATTACTATGGCCGCGAGGCCGGGCTGGAGCTGCGCGAGGATGTCGGGACCGTGCTGGAACCCGGTATGGTGATCTCGATGGAGCCGATGCTGACCATCCCCGAAGGTCGTCCCGGCGCGGGTGGCTACCGCGAACACGACATCCTGATCGTCACCGGGGACGGGGCGGAAGACATCACCCTCTATCCCTACGGGCCCGGATTCAACGTGATCGCCTGACCGGAGGCGTGGCGCCCGGCCGTGCTGTCGCGAACCGGGTATTTGGACCAAGAAGAAGATGCATGCGGGGGGCTCTTCGGTCCTTCTTCTTGGTTCATATACCCCGAAGATCGCCTGCCCCGTCAGGGGCAGGCCAGAGGGCGTGCGCCGCAGGCGCCCGTCTGGATCAGTCAGCCCAGCGCACGGCGGTCAGGTCGTTGGCCTGGGTCGGTGCGTTCTCCCAAAGCCCTTCGATCTTCGCATTGGCGACGCCGGTCTTGGCCAGCTGGAAGAGATAGACGTTGACGTGGTCCTCGGCGATCATCCGCTGCGCCGCCTTCAGGATCTCGGACCGCTCGTCGGGGGCGGTTGCGCCCGCAAGCCGGTCCATGAGGGCCACGAAATCCGGCTTTCCATAGCCGAAATAGTAATCGGGCCGGGCATAGATGCCGATATCCATCGGCTCGGTATGGCTGACGATGGTCAGGTCGAAGTCGTTCCGCTTGAACACCCGGTCGAGCCATTGCGCCCATTCGAGGTTGGTGATCTCGGTCTCGATCCCCGCGGCGCGCAGTTCGGCCGCCACGATCTCGCCCCCGCGCCGCGCATAGCTTGGCGGGGGCAGCGCCAGCCGCAGTTTCAGGTCGGTCTGTCCCGCCTCGGCCAGAAGCGCGCGGGCCTTCTTGAGGTCGTGCCGCGACAGGCCGGTCAGGTCGACATAGTCGGGATGGTGCGGCGCGAAATGCGTGCCGATGGGCGTGCCATAGCCGAACATCGCCCCGTCGATGACATCCTGCCGGTCGATGGCATGGGCGATGGCCTCGCGCACCCGGATGCCGTCAAGCGGCGGGCGGCGGTTGTTGATCGCAAGGATTGTCTCGCCCTCGGTGGTGCCGACGATCACCTTGAACCGCGGGTCGGCCTCGAATTGCGGCAGCGTTTCGGGCGCGGGAAAGTTCGGGAAGGCATCGACATCGCCCGCCATCATCGCCGCATAGGCCGCGTTCGGGTCGGGGATGAACTTGAAGGTCGCGCGGGCGAGCGCCGGGGCCGGACCCCAGTAATCGGGGTTGCGCACCAGCTCGACCCGGTCGCCATGGACCCAGCGGTCGAACCGGAAGGGACCGGTGCCGACCGGGGCGGTGGCCGCGGTCCCGGCCGTCTCGGGGGCGACGATCACCGCATCGCCCCAGGCCATCTTGAAGGGAAACGCCCCGTCGGGCCGGGCAAGCGTCACCGTCACGGTCAGCGGATCGGTTGCCGCGATGCTGTCGATCCCGTCGAACAGCGCCTTCTGGGCGTTGGTGCTGTCGGGGCCCCGGGCGCGGTCGAGGCTGAAGGCCACGTCATCGGCCTCCATCGCCGTGCCGTCATGAAACCGCACCCCCTCCCGCAGATGGAAGGTGTAGACCGTGGCGGTCCCGTTCGTCTCCCAGCTGGCGGCGAGGCCCGGCACCACGGTGCCGTCTGGGGCAAAGCGCGTCAGCCCCTCGAAGACATTGGCATAGACCACCTCGTCGGTCGCGGCGGCGGCGCCGGAGGTCGGGTCGAGGTTCGGCGGCTCCAGCACCATACCGAGGGTAATCGCATCCGGTGGCGCGGCGCGGGCGGGGACGGCCGCAAGGCTCAGTCCGAAAGGCAGGGCCAGGACCAGGGTCCGGGCGATGATCCGAATGGGGCGCATCCTGCGGTCTCCTTTCCGTTCCGTCCCCATCTGAGGCCGGGCGGGGGCGCAAGGCAAGGCCCAGGGCATGGCAGCGGGCTGGATTCTGCGCTGCAGCACGCTATAAGGCGCGCCAATTGCAGCGCCGGGGAGGAGAGGATGAGTGCAAGTGCCGAAAGCCGCCAGATGACGGTGGCAGAGGTCCGGGCGAGGAAGGGGGCCGCGCCGCTGGTCTGCCTCACCGCCTATACGACGCCGATGGCCGAGGCGGTCGATGCCGCCTGCGATGTCGTTCTGGTGGGCGACAGCGTGGGCATGGTGCTGCACGGGCTTCCTTCGACGCTGGGCGTCAGCATGGAGATGATGCTGATGCATGGCCGGGCCGTGGCGCGCGGGCTGAGCCATGCGCTGATGGTCGTCGACATGCCCTTCGGGAGCTATGAGGAAAGCCCCGAACAGGCGTTCCGCAATGCCGCGCGGCTGATGGCCGAGACCGGCTGCGGCGCGGTCAAGCTGGAAGGCGGGGCGGCGATGGCCGGGACGATCCGGTTTCTGAGCGCGCGCGGCATTCCGGTGATGGCCCATGTCGGGCTGACGCCGCAGGGCGTGATGGGCTTCGGCGGCTACAAGGTGCAGGGGCGCGGCGCGGACGGGGCGCGGGTGCTGGCCGATGCGCAGGCGGTGGCCGAGGCCGGCGCCTTCGCGGTGGTGCTGGAAAAGGTGCCCGCGGCGCTGGCCGACCGGATCACCGACGCGGTTCCGATCCCGACCATCGGCATCGGCGCCTCGGCGGGCTGCGACGGGCAGATCCTTGTCGTCGACGACATGCTGGGGGTCTTCACCGGCTTTCGGCCGAAATTCGTCAAGCGCTATGCCGAACTGGGCAGTGCCGCCCGCGCGGCCGTGGCCCTCTACGCCGAAGAGGTCCGCGCCCGGCGCTTTCCGGGCCCCGAGCATGTCTTTGCCGACGAGACCGGAGGTGCGGCATGACCGCGCCGATCCTGCGCAGCCTTGAGGCGCTGCGCGCTGTCAGGGCCGAGTGGCGGGCCGAGGGCGCCCGCGTCGCCGTCGTGCCGACCATGGGCGCGCTGCATGACGGGCATCTCAGCCTTGCCGCTGCCGCGAAGGCTGCCGCCGACCGGGTGATCGTCACGATCTTCGTCAACCCCAGGCAGTTCAACGATCCGGGCGATCTGGCGCGCTATCCGCGCACCGAGGCGCGCGATGCCGAGAAACTGGCGCCGCTCGGCGTCGATGCGCTTTATGTGCCCGCGGCCGATCAGGTCTATCCGCCGGGCTTTGCGACCTCGGTCTCGGTTTCGGGCGTCAGCGAGGGGCTCTGCGGCGCGCACCGGCCGGGCCATTTCGACGGGGTGGCGACGGTCGTGACCAAGCTGTTGCTGCAGACCGGCGCCGATTGCGCCTTTTTCGGCGAGAAGGACTTTCAGCAGCTGATGGTGGTGCGGCGGCTGGTGCGCGATCTGGACATTCCGGTCGAGATCGTGGGCTGCCCCACGGTGCGCGAGCCCGACGGGCTGGCATTGTCCTCGCGCAATGCACTTCTGTCCGGCGATTCGCGCGCCATGGCGCCCGCCCTTTATCGGGCGCTCGAGGCCGCGCGACAGGCGCTCGAGGCCGGGGCCGGGGCAGAGACGACACTGGCCACGGCGCGAGCCGCGATCATGGCGGCGGGCTTTGCCGAGGTCGAATATCTCGAACTGCGCGCGGCTGCCGATCTGGCGCCGCTCGAGGCTGCGGACGTGCCTGCCCGGCTGCTGGTCGCGGCACATCTGGGCGGGGTGCGGCTGATCGACAATATCCCGGTGGCGGCGCGCTGAGGCGCCGTCAGCCGTCGAGCAGGTCGGACAGGGTCAGCGCCATCACCTGGGCGGCCTCGACCATGTCGTCGATGCCGACCCATTCGTCAGGCTGATGCGCCAGATCGAGGACGCCCGGCCCATAGGCGATGCAGTTCCTGAGCCGCCCGATCCGGTCGATATGCTTCTGATCATAGGTGCCGGGCGAGACGACGAAATCGGGCGCAGTCCCCAGTACCCGGCCGATGGCGCGTTCGACCGCCTGCACCACCGGGGCGCCGCGGTCGGTCATGCTGGGGCGGACCTCGAACAGCTCGCGGATCTCGTAGTCAAAGCCCGGACGGCGGGCGCGGACCCGCTCCATCAGCGCGCGGATCTCGCGCTTGACCTCCTCGGGGTCCTCCTCGATCAGCACCCGCCGGTCGATGGTGATGCGGCAGCGGTCGGGCACGCAGGGCGCGGGCAGGCCGTCATAGTCCGCCTCCTGTTCGGGCTCGCCGCCATGGATCGCGTTGATGTTCAGCGTCGCGGCGCGGGCGCCCTCTGGCACCACGGGCATGGCGGTCTGTCGCCCCGCCAGCAGCGGAAACAGCGTGGCCTCCATCTCGGCCAGCACCGCGCCCATATGGCGGATCGCGCAATCGCCGAGGAAGGGCATCGAGCCATGGGCGATCCGGCCCTTCGTCTCGATCTCGGCCCACCAGACGCCGCGATGGCCCAGACAGATCCGGTTCTTGTTCAGCGGCTCGGGGATGATGACATGCTGGACGCGCTCGGGCGCGAACCAGCCGCGCTCGGCCAGCCAGGCGACCCCGCCGAAGCCGCCCGATTCCTCGTCGGCGGTGGCGCTGATCTCGACCGCGCCGCGATAGGCGGGGCAGGTGGCAACGAAGGTCTCGGCCGCCAGCACCGCCGCAGCGATGCCGCCCTTCATGTCGCAGGCGCCCCGGCCCCAGACCCGGCCGTCGCGGATCTCGCCGCCGAAGGGATCGACGCTCCAGCCATGGCCGACCTCGACCACGTCGTGATGGCCGTTGAAATGGACGCAGTCGCCGCCCTCGGTGCCCTCATGCCGCGCGATCATGTTCCAGCGCGGATGGGCGTCGCTGTCGGCGGGCGCGCCGCGGGCCCGGACATAGCTGACCTCAAAACCCTTCGCGGCCAGCCGCTCGCCCAGATATTCGCAGATTTCCAGATAGTTGCGCCCCGGCGGGTTCAGCGTGGGAATGCGGATCAGATCGCGCGTCAGCGCGGCCACCTCGTCGCGCCTTGCCGCGACCGCCCGTTCCAGACCATGCCCCGGAGATGTGTCCATGCCCGATCCTAGCGCCTCGCGCTCCCTGCGGCAATCGCGCCTAGGCTGCGTCCGGCCGCTGGCCTGTCGTGCAAATCGCACGGGGCATGCCTATATTCGGCAGCGAGGGCGGGATCTCCGGGGAGGACGGAACCATGTTTGCATTCCTGCGTTTTGCTCTTGCGGGGTTCGTGATCCTCACGGTGATCTATATTGCCGTGTCGCTCTATTCCCGTGCGGTCAGACGCGGCAAGCTCGGACGGGAATGGGACGAGGACATCCGTATCGGCGACCGCGATGCTTACGTCGAGGAGGGGCTCCGGCAATATGACCGCTCGCTCCGGCGCAAGCTGATCCTCGGGGTCTATGTCGTGCCGGCCATCGTCGTCGGCACGATCATCTATATCACGAATTACATGTGAGGCTCGAATGGCATACGTCAAATGGACCATCGTCACCATCGTCGTCCTGGTGATCGCGGGCTTCCTGCACTACACGCTGCCCCAGCATGACGTGGTGCGGATCACCGCGACCAAGGAACGTCAGATCAACTTCGGCGAGAACCGGATCTTCTTCGCCAGCGACGGCGCAGGGAACAGCGAAGGCGACAATACCCGCTTCGTCAATTTCATCGAGACGTTCAACCGCGACGGCAAGCCGGTCGTCTTCCGCAACGAGGATACCAGCTGGGGCTGGCCGCCCTATTTCAAGTTCGACAGCTCGAACCTTCAGGCCAAGGCGAGCGACATGATCTCGGACAAGGAAAATCCGGAATGGGTGGTCGTGACCCATTACGGCTGGCGCAACGAATACCTGTCGATCTATCCGAATGCGGTCGAGCTCCGTCCGGTGGACAGCCCGGATGACAGCCCCATTCCGTGGTTCAACATCCTCTTCCTCGGCGCGCTGGGCGCGCTGGTGATCTGGATCTGGCAGATGCTGGCCCGGTTCAAGGAAGACCGGATCGAGCCGATGCTGGACGAGATGGGCGAATCGCTCGAAACGGTGGGCGACCGTGCCGAGGGGTTCTGGCGCCGGGTGTTCTCGCGCTGATCCGCCATACCGCCAGGCCGGGGCGCTCAGGCGCCCCAGCTTGTCCGGATCGTCTGAGCGCGGGTGGCCGCCCGCAGAAAGGCCTCGCTTGCGTCCCCCGGGTCCGACCAGGCCCCGGGGGCGGCTTGCGCCAGCCATAGCGCCGGGCCGCCGGATGCCGCCCGGACGGGCAGGGTGTCCGGCAGGTCGTCTCCCTCGCAACACCAGAGCGCATCGAGATCGACCCGTGCGGCGAGGCGGAGCGCCACAGCCGCTGGCGCGCCCGACAGGATCTGGACCAGCCCGGCGGGCAGTCCGGCCGCTTCCAACTCCGTCACCAAAAGACGCAGCCGGGTCTCGTCGCCGGGGTGCGGCAGCAGCACTGCGGCGTTTCCCGCGGCCAGCACCGGCCCGAGGATCGAGGCGGCCGCGAGGGCCGGGGTTTCGGCCGGGCAAAGCGCGGCGATGAGGCCAAGCGGCCTGTGACGTCTCAGCGTGGCGCGGCCTGGCCCTTCGGACCAGGTGGCGCAGGCGGTCGCGGCCCGCGCGGCGCAGGCGGCCAGCGGGGCGGCGGCCTCTTCGGGCATCCGGGCGGCGGCACGGGCCAGAACGGCGGCGCGCCCGGTGGCGCCCCGCCCGGCCCAGCCGGGCTGCACGCGGCGCGCCGCAGTCAGCGCGGCCGTTGGGTCGGGGCCCCGGTCGGCCGGTGCGGGGGCTATGGGCCGGGCCGGGGCAAGACCCGCAGGCCGTTGCCAGAGTTCCAGAGGGTCCGGGGCGGGGCCAAGATCGGTGCCGTTCACGCAGACCGTTCCGGCCTCAAGCGCGGTGGCAAGATCGAGCGCGACGGCCAGCGTCTCGCTCCAGAGACTTGCGGAGGGTGCGGGCGGCCCGGCATTGGCCAGCAGGATGGCCTCGGCCGGGCTGCGGAAGGTGATCGACAGCAGCACCGGGCCGGGCAGGCCGGTCTCCATCTCGGGCGAGGCCGGGGCGAGGCCCGGAATCAGGGCAGGCGCGAAATGGAGGCCCGTGTCGGGCAAGCGGGGCAGCGGCTGGATCGGGGTGCTTGTGCTGTTGGCCAGCGCGGCGGTCAGCCGGTCGCGCAGCCCGGCCCCCGGCAGCGGCCCCAGATCGGTCGCCGGATCCAGCGGGTCGCCGACGATCAGCCGCGCCATGCGCCCGGCCAGCCGGGCATGGACCCGCTCGGCCACCGAGTCCTGAACCAGCAGGCGCTGCCCGGTCGTGCCGGGCGGCGGATTGCCCAGAGCCTCGGCGATGGCGTCGGCGGCGGCGTCGAGATCGGCATCCTCCAGCACAAGATGCAGGCAAGGGCCGCCAAGCTCAGGGACGGGTGGCCGCGCGAGACCGAGCAATGGCTCGGCGGGGCCGGTCAGCACCGTCAGCAGGCCCGCGGGCAGCCCGGCCTCTGCCGCGGCCTCGGCCAGGCACAGGGCGGCAAGCGTGCCGCCGCCCGGGCCGGGCGCGAGCATCGCGGCATTGCCTGCCGCCAGCGCCGGACCGATCCGGCCAAGCGACAGGCCGGGCGCGACGATCCCCAAAGGCACGAGGCCCGGTCGGTTTGCCAGGCCCAGCAAGGCCTGATCCGCCGCTTGTCGCAGCGCCGCTCTTCCCTCGGCCAGCCAGGTGCGGCCATGCCGCACCGGCCGCCCGGTTTCCAGCGCCAGAAGCTGGGTCAGGCAGGCGGCGCGGACCTCGATCGCCTCGGCCCAGACCCGCAGCCGAACGGCCCGCGCGGGGCCGGACAGCGCGGCCCAGTCGGCTTGCGCGCTTCCGGCGGCGGCACGGGCGTCGGCGATCTGCGGCGGCGTCGCCTCGGCCAGCTCGGCAAGGTCGGTCCCCGTCGCGAGCGCGATCAGGGTCCGGCGCGGCCCGTCCGGCGTAACCGGCCCGCCGATCCAGGGACCGAAGCGGCCCTGCTTCCGGGCGATCCAGGCGCGGGCCTCGGCATCGGGGGCGCGGCCGGGGCCGCGGTCGAGAGTGGTGGGCGGCATCGGTCTAGCCCGGCGCGTGGCGGCGGGGGGTGCTGCCCGCCCCGAAGGCGATCTCGTCCAACCGCCGCTCGATCGCGCCCAGAAGCGAGGAGGCGCCGAAGCGGAACAGCGCGGGTTCCTGCCAGCGCGGCCCGAGTTCCTCGCCCACCAGCCCCAGCCAGTCAAGCGCATCCGTCGCCGTCGAGATCCCGCCCGCGGGCTTGAAGCCGACGTCGATGCCGGTCGCCTCGCGATAGGCGCGGATCATCCGGCACATGGTCAGCCCGACCGGCAGGGTCGCGTTCACAGGCTCTTTGCCGGTCGAGGTCTTGATGAAATCGGCCCCCGCCATCATCGCGACCAGACTGGCGCGGGCGACATTGGTCAGCGTGCCCAGCTCGCCCGTGGCAAGGATCGCCTTCATGTGGGCGGGGCCGCAGGCGGCGCGGAAGGCCGCGACCTCGTCATACAGCGCCTGCCAGTCGCCCAACAGGACGTGACGCCGCGAGATCACGATGTCGATTTCGGCCGCTCCGGCCGCGACGCTGGCCTCGATCTCGGCCAGCCGGGTGGAAAAGGGCGACAGCCCGGCGGGAAAGCCGGTCGAGACCGCCGCGACCGGCAGACCCGAGCCCTCGAGCGCCGCGCGCGCAGGCGCGATCATCTCGTGATAGACGCAGACCGCAGCCGTGGTCACCGGCCCGGCGCCAAGCGCCGCCCTGAGATCGGCGCGCAACGGGTTCCGGGCCTTGGCGCACAGCCTGCGGACACGGCCCGGCGTGTCGTCGCCCGACAGTGTCGTGAGGTCGATCAGCCCGACCGCGCGCAGAAGCCAGGCCGCTTCGGCCGCCGGATCGGCCGGGCGCCGCGCGGCAAGACCCGCCACATGGCGTTCGGCCGCCGGACGGTTCACCCGGGTGGCAGCGACCCAGCCGGTATCGAGCGGCAGGCCGGCATTGTGCTTCTGCACCGGCTGCGTCCCGGCGGTCCGGGCGGGTGTTGGGGTCTTCTCGCCTGGCAAAATGCGTCCCCCTGCAAGTTCACGGTTCCCCTTGCTCGCATGCGGGCACGGGGCTTGGCAAGGCGGCGTCCGGGCGGATCAGAGGTTCAGGAAATAGGGGTCCGAGCTGTGCCAGTAGGCCGCGAAGTCGGCCGCGCGGGCATGCGGCAGGCCGAGGCTCTGCATTGCGTAAAGATCGGCCGACAAAAGCCCCGCCAGCCGGAACCCGTTCTGCGCCGCGGTACGGGCCGGGCTGCCTTCGGAGAAGATCGCCTCGATCTGCGCAGAGGCGTTGACCAGCGCGAAGATCACCGCCAGCGGCCGGGAATTGGGCCAGACCGCCACGCTTTCGCGGGCAAAGGACCGCCATCCCTCTGGCGAGGCCAGAAGGGATTCAAGCGCAAATTCCGTGAGCCCTTCGGTGGGGTCGACCCCGGGCTCGGGACAGCTTGAGTCTGGCATGGCACGTAACGTCAACATCATCCGCGAAACTGGGCCGGGCTGCACGCCGGGTGCCCGCCTCCCCGGCTAACAAATAACTTTATAAATGCGGTCGTGTCGGTGCCGCCTCCTCCGGCTTGCCGAGACGGAAAGAAAGATAGACGTCAGGCCCCTTCCAAACAAGCTTATCAGTCGCCTTTTAGGCGGATCGCTGCGCGGCCGATGGCGCCTTTCCGGCGGGATTCCGACAGGCCAATGGCGGCGCGGAATGTCGCAGTCGGGCCTGGCGAAGCCCGCCGGATTCGGCTGCGGTGGGGTCATCGTTTTGTAACAAATCGGTTTTTACACCAGATCGCCGGGCGCCCGACAGGATCCGGAGCGGGCGGCCGGTCCGGAGGCCTTGCAAATGCGACGGAACCGGCCCATACATTCAATAAATTGCATTTGTTGATCTGGGGGCGAACCGGTTCGCCCGGGCAGGTGCGATCCGGGGAAAGGTGCGGCGATGGGCGGGCGACTCATTACGATTCTGGTGCTGCTGACGGCAGTGCCCGCGGCGGCGGCCGAAACGGTGCTGGCGCCGGTGACGATCACCGAATGGAAGCCGGTCTATGGCGAGGTCGAGACCCGCAACCGGGTGCCCGCGCGCAGCCGGATCGGCGGCACGGTGGCCGAACTGAAGGTGATCGAGGGCGATCCGGTCGAGGCCGGACAGGAAATCGCGCGGATCGAGGACGACAAGCTGACCTTCCAGATGCGCGCGCTTGACGCGACGCTGAAGGCGCTGACCGCCCAGCTCGACACCGCGCGGCGGGATCTCGACCGGGGCAGGGCGCTGCGCGAGCGGGGCGTCGTCACCCAGCAGCGGCTGGATCAACTCACGACCCAGGTGGCCGAGCTTGAGGGCCAGATCGACAGCACCGCCGCCCGGCGTCGGGTGATCGAGCAGCAGGTCGCCGAGGGCGCGGTGCTGTCGCCCGGCAGCGGGCTGGTGCTGTCGGTGCCGATCTCGCCCGGTTCGGTTCTGGTGGCGGGCGACACCGTGGCCGAGATCGGCGGCGGCGGGCTGTTCCTGCGCCTCGCGATCCCCGAACGGCATGCGCTGGCGCTGCGCCCGGGCGACCGGATCGCCGTCGGCGACAGCACCGGGCGCGACGGCCAGAGCGGGCGGCTGGTCAAGATCTATCCGCAGATCGAAGGCGGCCGGGTGCTGGCCGATGTCGAGGTCGAGGGGCTCGACGGGCGTTTCGTCGGGCGCCGGGTGCCGGTCCGGCTGCCGGTCGGCACCCGGCAGGCCCTGCTGGTGCCGCCGGGCGCGGTGACGCATCGGGGCGGGCTCGATTTCGTCGCGGTGGCGGGGCCCGATGGCCCGGTCGAGCGCGTGGTGGTGCCGGGCGAACGGCTGCGCCATGACGGCCGCGACCGGGTCGAGATCCTGACCGGGCTGGAACCCGGCGACCGCGTGGTGAGCCCCGATGAGTGACGAGACCCGCCCCGCCGCCCGCCGCCTCGGCCTTGCCGGATACCTGACCAAGGGGTTCATCCGCTCGCCGCTGACACCGCTTCTGTTGCTGGCGGCGCTTGCGCTGGGCCTGATCGCGCTGATCGCCCTGCCGCGCGAGGAAGAACCGCAGATTTCGGTGCCGCTGGTCGATATCCATGTCCGGGCCGACGGGCTTCGGGCGGTCGATGCGGTCAAGCTGGTGACAGAGCCGCTCGAGACCATCGTCAAGGGGATCGACGAGGTCGAGCATGTCTATTCCCAGACCTATGACGACCGGGCGACGGTGACCGCGCGGTTCAAGGTGGGGCTGAGTCAGGACACCGCGATCTTGCGCGTGCGCGACAAGATCCTGGCCAACATGGACCGCATCCCGGTCGGCATTCCCGAACCGCTGGTGGTCGGGCGCGGCATCAATGATGTGGCGATCGTCACGCTGACCTTCACCCCGGTCTTTGGCCAGACCGCGGTGACCGCAGCCGATCTGACCCGGATTGCCCGCGAGGCCGAGACCGAACTGGTCCGGATCGACGATGTCGGGCTGACCTATCTGGTCGGCGAGACCGAAGAGGCGCTGCGCGTCGCCCCCGATCCGCAGAAGCTGGCGCTGTACGGGATCACCCTGCAAGAGCTGTCGCAGAAGGTCGCGGGTGCCAATGCCGCCGCCCCGGCGGGGCTGGTGCGCGACGCAGGCCAGCAGGTCGGGCTGGTGCTGGGCAGGACGCTGGCAACCCCTGCCGAGATCGGCAATCTGGAGCTGACCGCGCGCGACGGACGCACCGTCTATCTGCGCGATCTGGCCCAAATCGGCTTCGTCTCGGATCTGGACGAGCGTCACGTGGCGAGCCTTGCCCGCGGCCCCGAGGGCGAGATCGTCCGCCGCCCCGCGGTCACGCTGGCGCTGGCCAAGCGCGCGGGCGCCAATGCCGTGGTGGTGGGCGAACAGGTCCTGCAGCGGCTTGAACAGATGAAGGGCGGGCTCATCCCCGATACGGTCGCGGTCGAGGTCACGCGGAATTACGGCCATACCGCCTCGGAAAAGGCCAACGAGCTTCTGTTCCATCTGGGGCTGGCGACGGTCTCGATCGTGGCGCTGGTGCTTTTTGCCATCGGCTGGCGCGAGGCGCTGGTGGTGGCCATCGTCATTCCGGTGACGATCCTGCTGACGCTCTTTGCCGCCCATGCCATGGGCTACACGCTGAACCGGGTGTCGCTGTTCGCGCTGATCTTTTCCATCGGCATTCTGGTCGATGACGCCATCGTGGTGATCGAGAACATCGCCCGGCACTGGGGGATGATGAAACCGGGCGACAGCCGGGTGCGGGCGGCGGTCGAGGCCGTGGCCGAGGTCGGCAACCCGACCATCGTCGCGACCCTGACCGTTGTGGTGGCGCTTTTGCCTATGCTGTTCGTGTCGGGGATGATGGGGCCTTACATGAGCCCGATCCCGGCCAATGCCTCGGCCGCGATGATCTTTTCCTTTTTCGTCGCGGTGACGATCACGCCCTGGCTGATGCTGAAGATCGCGGGACGGGCGCCTCTGCATGCGGGGGGCGCGGGGGCGGGTCATCCGGGCGGGCGGCTGGGGCGGCTTTACACCCATCTCGTGCGGCCGATCCTGTCGCGCAAATGGATCAGCCTCGTTTTCCTGCTGGGGGTGGCGACGGTCTCCTTCGGCTCGATGGCCGCGCTTTACACCAGGGACGTGACGGTCAAGCTGCTGCCCTTCGACAACAAGTCGGAACTGGCCATCGTCATCGACCTGCCCGAGGGCGCCTCGGTCGAGGCGACCGACGCGGTGGCGCAGGCAGCCGCCAGGGTGGCGCTGGCCATGCCCGAGGCGGTTTCGGCCCAGACCCATGCGGGTACCGCCGCGCCCTTCAACTTCAACGGGCTCGTCCGGCATTACTTCCTGCGCGAAAGCCCCGAACAGGGCGATGTGCAGGTCAACCTCTCGCCCAAGGATGCCCGCGACCGCACCAGCCATGCCATCGCGCTTGACCTGCGCCAGCGGCTGGGGGCGCTCGATCTGCCGGCGGGCACGGTCCTGAAAGTGGTCGAGCCGCCGCCCGGACCGCCCGTCATCGCGACGCTGCTGGCCGAGATCTACGGCCCCGATGGCGATACCCGCCGGGCGGTTGCGGCCCGGGTCCGGCAGGCCTTCGAGGACACGCCCTTCATCGTCGATGTCGATGACAGCTTCGGCACCCGCGCCCGCCGCATCCGGGCCGAGACCGATCCGTCCGATCTGGCCTTCTTCGATGTCGCCGAGGCCGATGCGCTGGACACGCTCCGGATGCTGAACGGCGCCACCACGGTCGGCTATTCGCATCGCGGTGCGGGGCGGGCGCCGATCCCGATCGTGGTCGCGCGCGACAAGGCCGACCGGGTGCTCGATGAACGGGCGCTGGCGACGCCGGTTCCGGCCAATGTGCTGCCCGGCGGGCGCGGTGTGGTCGAACTGGGCGATGTGGTGCGGCTGACCGAGGAACAGGCCTCGTTCCCGATCTTCCGCCATAATGGCCGATATGCCGAGATGGTGCAGGCCGATCTGGCGGGCGATTTCGAGGCACCGCTTTACGGCATGCTGGCGGTTCAGGACCGGCTGGCCCGGGTCGACTGGCAGGCGCAGGGCCTGACCGCGCCCGAGATCCGCCTGCATGGCCAGCCGTTGTCGGAGGACAAGCCGGCCCTCTTGTGGGACGGCGAGTGGGAGGTGACCTGGGTCACCTTCCGCGACATGGGCGCGGCCTTCGGGGTGGCGCTGGTCGGGATCTACATCCTTGTGGTGGCGCAATTCGGGTCGTTCCGGCTGCCGCTGGTGGTGCTGACGCCGGTGCCGCTGACCTTCCTGGGCATCATGCTGGGCCACTGGCTGTTCCATGCGCCCTTCACCGCGACCTCGATGATCGGCTTCATCGCGCTGGCGGGGATCATCGTGCGGAACTCGATCCTGCTGGTCGATTTCATCCGCCATGCCGATCCCGAGGGCCGGATCACGGTCGAGACGCTGGTCGAGGCCGGGGCCACGCGGGTCAAGCCGATCCTGCTGACCGCGCTGGCCGCGATGATCGGGGCGGCGGTGATCCTGGCGGATCCGATCTTTCAGGGGCTGGCGCTGTCGCTGCTGTTCGGGCTGGCCTCGTCGACCCTGCTGACGGTGCTGGTGATCCCGGCGATCTACCGGATCTTCAAGACCTGACCCTGCCGTCCGCCCGTGCCGGGGGCGGGCTGCCGTCCGGCGGCTCGGCCCGGCCCGCGCGGGCCAGCCGCGATTCGCCGCTTTCCTCGCCGAAGCACATGTCGAAATCGGCGCAGTCGGTGCAGACCGGCGTCGCGCAGAGAACGAAGCCCTCCTCCTCGCAGATCAGCCGGTAGAAGAACCGCTTCCATTTCATGTTGGCGGTGTTCTTGGCCGCGAGCGGGCCGAAATGCCGGGTCAGCATCGCCGAAAGCTCGCCGCGGTTGCGCAGGCCCAGATCCTGCCAGAGGTGATCGGGCTCCATCGCGCGGCGGGCGATCATCGAGGCCAGCGGCACCGCCAGCGCCGTGCCGCCCGCATGCGCCAGCAGCAGCGTGCGCAGCGAGTCTTCCTCGATGCCGCGGGGGACGGCGCCGATGCCGCGCAGAAACTCGCGCGGCGCCGCCGGAAAGAGGGCGCCCAGCAGCCCCGCCAGTTCGGCCGCGTCCAGACCGCAATGGGCGGGCAGGTCCTCGGGAACCGGGGCTTCGGACAGGGCGAGCGCCAGGATCGAGGCGGCAACATGCAGGTCGGCCGCGTCCCAGCGGGCGCGGGCGGCCCCGGCCATCAACCGGTCATAGGCGGTGTCAGCTGTCATCTTTGCGCTCCTGGGATCCAGCCTTGGATCTCGGCCCGGCGCCGTCAAGCGATCCGCCGTCCGGCCGGGCCCACAGGCGTGCCGTGCCGCATTGCTGGGCGGCGATGACGCTGTCGGCGGCACTGCGCGAACGCCGGCCGCCCCGGGCGCCCCCGATCCGGGTCAGGCCGACCGGATCAGGTCGCGGATCACGGGCACCTTCTGCGGCTTGCCCGACAGCGACCGCAGCAGCGTGGCCAGTTCGGGTTCGTCGACCCGCCGGGCCGCGGCCTTGGGGCTGAACCAGCGGCGGGTGCGTTCGCGCCGCTCCTTCCAGTCGCGCTTGAGCGTCTTCACGATCATCGGAAACACCTCGACCCGGCAGCGCAGCACCGAGCCGTCGTCGAGCCGTTTGTCATAATCGTAGGTGCCGATGCTCTGGGTCGCGATGAAGCCCTCGGCCCCGGCCTCTTCCAGCGCCTCGATCTCGGCGGCGACCCAGGGCTTGCGCCCGTCCATGGTCCAGCCTTTGGGCATGACCCAGCGGCCCGTCCCGCGGGAGGTGACCATGAGCACGCTCAGGCGGCCATTCTTGTCACGTCGAAACGGCAGCGCCGCGATCTGGCTGCCGACCGGTGACTTTGGCTCGGTCGCCAAATTCCCGTCCATCTTTTCCGCTCGCATCCTGCGCGGTCGGGGCTGCGTCCGCGCTGTTCTTCCTCCGGGCCTCTCCGGAGGGGCGCGCTTTGCGCGACCGACTGTCGCGAATCATAGACGCCATACTTTGGGAGATGTGCAAAAATATAGCGTCATCAACCGCAAATACGACACGCTCTGGGGCCCATTCGGCCCGATTGGGATGAGAAACCGCCAGGGTCGGCCCCGGCGGGTCTTGTGAATGTGACGTTTCAGTGACATTGACCCCGCCGTGACGGATCGTCCGCGCGTGCGGACCTGCGGCGCGCTGCGGTTTCTGGGCCCCTCAATCGCAGGAGGCCCCGCCGCAGGGTGTCTCATAGCAGTGAGCGGCGTGCGTCCCCGACGGACGGCCGAACGAGGAAAGGCTTCCCTTGTCAGACAGTTTCAAGGACCGCCAGTGGAAGACGCTGGACAAGGACCTCAAGCGCCTGTCGCAGGTTGGAACCGCCGCGCAATCCGTGTCGCGTCCGCTGGTGGGCGTCGGAATCTCGCTGGCCTTCATCATCGCGGCGGCGCTGGCCGCGGCACTGGTGACGGGAAACACGCCGGGCCTTCTGTTCGTGATGGCGGCGGCGGCCTTCGGGGCCTACATGGCCCTGAACATCGGGGCCAATGACGTCGCCAACAACATGGGTCCTGCGGTCGGCGCCAACGCGCTGTCGATGGCCGGGGCCATCGCCATCGCCGCGATCTGCGAAAGCGCGGGCGCGCTGATCGCGGGCGGCGACGTGGTCTCGACCATTTCCAAGGGCATCATCGCGCCCGAAAGCGTCGCGGACTCGGCCACCTTCACCTGGGCGATGATGGCCGCGCTGCTGGGGGCCGCCGTCTGGGTCAACATCGCCACCTGGATCGGGGCGCCGGTCTCGACCACCCATTCGGTGGTGGGGGGCGTTCTGGGCGCTGGCGTCGCCGCAGCGGGCATTGCCGCGGTCAACTGGCCTACCATGGGCGGCATCGCCGCCAGCTGGGTGATCTCTCCCTTTCTGGGCGGGGTGATCGCGGCCGGGATGCTGGCCTTCATCAAGTGGAAGGTCGTCTACCGGGACGACAAGATCGCGGCGGCCCGGGTCTGGGTGCCGGTCCTGATCGGCGTGATGTCGGCCGCCTTTGCGACCTATCTGGCGATGAAGGGGCTGAAACACCTCTTCGATATCGGGCTCGGGCATGCGGCGCTGATCGGGGTGCTGGTCGGGGTCCTGGTCGGGCTGGTTTCGGTGCCGCTGATCCGGCGCCAGTCGGTGGGGCTCGAGAACCGGAACCGGTCGCTGAAGGTCATGTTCACCGGGCCTCTGGTGATTTCCGCAGGGCTTCTGTCCTTTGCCCATGGTGCCAACGACGTGGCCAATGCGGTCGGGCCGCTGGCGGCCATCGTCCATGCCCAGCAGGACGGCGAGGTTCTGGGGCAGGTTGCGATTCCGGTCTGGGTGATGGTGATCGGCGCCTTCGGGATCTCGTTCGGGCTGATGCTGTTCGGGCCCAAGCTGATCCGCATGGTCGGCAGCCAGATCACCAAGCTGAACCCGGTCCGGGCCTATTGCGTGGCGCTGTCGGCGGCGCTGACGGTGATCGTGGCCTCGTGGCTGGGGCTGCCGGTCAGCTCGACCCATATCGCCGTGGGCGGGGTCTTCGGCGTCGGGTTCTTCCGCGAATGGGATGCCGAGCGGCGCTGGCGCCGGATGGACCAGACGCTGCCGCAGGCCAAGCGGCTGGCCCCGGAAGAACGCCGCCGCCGCAAGCTGGTGCGCCGGTCGCATTTCATGACCATCGTCGCGGCCTGGGGCATCACCGTCCCGGCGACAGCCCTGCTGTCGGGCGGGCTTTTCGCCGCGATCATGGCCCTGCAATAGCGACCCGGACGCGACGCGTGCTCAGGCGAAGCTGTCGCGATACTCGGCGCGAAGCGCCGCCTTCTGCACCTTGCCCATGGCGTTGCGCGGCAGCGCCGGGGTCAGCACCATCCGGCGCGGCTGCTTGAAGGCGGCCAGCCGGGTCCTGAGGTCGGCGGCGATGGCGTCCAGATCGGGCCCGGCACCCGGCGCGGGCACGAGGACCGCCACCACGGCCTCGCCGAAATCGGGATGGGGCACGCCGATCACCGCGCTTTCCAGCACCCCGGGCTGGGCGTCCAGCGCCTCTTCGATCTCCTTGGGATAGATATTGAGCCCGCCCGAGATGATCAGGTCCTTGGCGCGGCCGACGATCTGCACATAGCCGTTCTCGTCGATCCGCCCCAGATCGCCGGTCAGGAAAAAGCCGTCCTCGCACAGCTCTTCGCGGGTCTTCTCGGGCATCTGCCAGTAGCCCTTGAAAATATTGGGGCCCCGGACCTCGATCTGGCCGATCTCGCCCTGCGGCAGTTCGGCCCGGGTCTCGGGATCGGCGATCCTCAGATCGACCCCGGGCAGCGGCAGGCCCACCGTGCCCGCGATGCGCTCGCCCTCATAGGGGTTCGAGGTCGACATGTTGGTTTCGGTCATGCCGTAGCGTTCGAGGATGCGGTGGCCGGTACGGGCCTCGAAGGCGCGGTGGGTTTCGGCCAGAAGCGGCGCGCTGCCCGACACGAAGAGCCTGAGAGGCGCCGCCAGTGCGCGGTCGAAGCGGGGATCGTCCAGAAGCCGCGTGTAGAAGGTGGGCACGCCCATCATCGCGGTCGCGCGGGGCAGCGCCGCGATCACCGCGTCGGTGTCGAATTTCGGCAGGAAGATCATCGACCCGCCGGCCAGCAGCAGGGTGTTGGTGGCGACGAAAAGCCCGTGGGTGTGAAAGATCGGCAGGGCGTGCAGCAGCACGTCCCGGGCGGTGAACCGCCAGACATCGGTCAGCACCTCGGCATTGGAGATCAGGTTGGCCTGGGTCAGCATCGCCCCCTTGGACCGCCCCGTGGTGCCCGAGGTGTAGAGGAAGGCGGCCAGATCCTCCGCGTCGCGCGGCACCGTCGGATAGGTGCCGGTCCTGGCGCGGGCGATCACCGTGAAGCTGCCCGAGCCATCGGCATTCAGCGTGGCGATCCGGGCGCCCGCAGCCTCGGCGACCGGCGTCAGCCCGCCCATCCGGCGGCCGTCGCAGATGAACAGCCGCGCCCCGCTGTCTGACAGGAAATAGGCCAGCTCGTCCGGGGTATAGGCGGTGTTGAGCGGCAGGAAGATCACCCCGGCCTGGGCGCAGGCCGCATAAAGCGCCAGCGCCTCGGGCGATTTCTCGACCTGCACCGCCAGCCGGTCGCCGGGGCCGAGCCCGAAGGCGTTCAGCGCATGGGCAAAGCGGGCGGCGGTGGTCAGGAAGGCCGCATGGGTCAGGGTGCGGCCGTCGGCCAGATGCAGGAAGGGCGTCTCGCGCCCTGCATGGCGGCCGAAAAGCTGGTCGTAAAGCGGGTTGGCCATGGGCTGGCTCCGGTCTGGTCGGGACCGGCATCGGCGCCGGCCCACCCAGTCTGCGGGACGGCGCCCGCGACGGTAAAGCGCGCCAAGCACCGCACCCCGGACGGGCGCTCAGCGCGGCTCGGGCAGGGTATCGGATTCGGCCAGCACGTCGGTCGGCGTCGTGGTCTCGCTTTCGCTTCGCAGCGCGGCGGCCTCGTGCAGCAGGCTTTCGGCGAAGGCGCGTTCCAGATCGGACTGAAGCTTGCTGTTCAGCTCCATGTATTCGGCATTGTCCTCGAGCGGCACGCCGGGCTTCCAGACCTTGGCCAGCTCGCGCAGCGCCGTGCGGTCGAAGCTGAACAGCGTCTCTTCGGCATTCTCGGCCTCGTAGGCGGAAAGCCCGGTCTTTTCCAGCACCCGGCGCCCGCAGCGCAGCGCGCTGTCGAAGACCTCGCGCACGGTTTCGTCGGCGCCGGCGCGGTACAGCTCGAAGACATGTTCGCGGTCGCGGGCGCGGGCGATGATGAAAAGGTCGGGCCGCACGCGCCGGGCGTAGCGCACCAGCGTGGTCGCGGCCCGGGCGTCGCCGATGCAGACCACCAGCACCTCGGCGGTGTCGATGCCCGCGGAATCGAGCAGCGCGGGCCGGGTCGCGTCGCCGTAATAGGCCTTGAAGCCCAGCCGCCGGACTCGCCGCACCGCGCGCAGGTCGTCGTCGATCACCGTGGTCCGTCCGCCGGTCAGCGCGATCATCCGGTTCACCGTCAGCCCGAACCGGTCGATCCCGGCGATGATGACAGGATGGTGTTCGTCGATCTGGTCGGCATCGGGCCGCGGCCCGCCGCGCGCCTGCAAAACCCGGGCGATGATGTCGTGCAGGATGAAGAGCGCGGGCGTGATCAGCATCGACAGCGCGATCACAAGGCTCGACATGGCGACGATGTCGGGCGGCATGATCCGCTGGGACGAGGCGAAACCCACCAGCACGAAGCCGAATTCCCCGGCCTGCGCCAGCCCCAGCGTGAACAGCCAGCGGTTCGACCGGTCGAGCTTGAAGGCGAGCGCCAGCCCGTACAGCACCGCGACCTTGATCAGCACCAGGCCGGTCACATAGACCGGCAGAAGGATCGGCGCGTCCCAGAACACCGAGAAATCCATGCCCGCGCCGACCGTGATGAAGAACAGTCCCAGCAGCAGGCCCTTGAACGGCTCGATCGAGCTTTCCAGTTCGTGCCGGAATTCCGAATTGGCCAGCACCACGCCCGCGAGGAAGGTGCCAAGCGCGGGCGACAGCCCCACCATCAGCATCAGCGAGGCGATCCCCGCCACGATCACCAGCGCCATCGCGGTGTTCAGCTCGCGCAGCCGCGCCGCCTGGACGTAACGGTAAAGCGGGCGCACCAGATAGTGACCGGCCAGCACCGTGCCCGCGACCGCGCCCAGCGTGACCAGCGTCACGCCCCAGGCGGGCAGCTCCTCGATCAGATGCATCGCGCCATGGGTGCCCTCGGTCTCGGCCGCGCGCATCTCGGGCGAGGCGAGGAAGGGCATGATCGCCAGCATCGGGATCACCGCGATGTCCTGCATCAGCAGCACCGAAAACGCACTGCGCCCGCCGGGCGTGTTCATCAGCTTCTTTTCGGTCAGGGTCTGCAGCACGATGGCCGTCGAGGACAGCGAAAAGATCATCCCCATGGCCAGCGCCGACTGCCAGGTCTGGCCGAAGACAATGGCGGCCGCGGTGACCAGCGCCACCGTGATCAGCACCTGCAGCCCGCCCATCCCGACCAGCTTGTCCCGCATCGCCCATAGCGCGCGGGGGTCGAGTTCGAGCCCGATCAGGAACAGCATCATCACCACGCCGATTTCCGAGACATGGCGCAGCGTGATCATCTCGGCACCGGCAAGCCCCAGCACCGGCCCAACAACCAGCCCGATCAGAAGATAGCCCAGGACCGAGCCAAGCCCCAGCCGCGTGGCCAGCGGAACCGCAAGCACGATGCACAGCAGATAAAGCGTGGCGTTGAGCAGGAAGCCTTCCATATACCGTCCCGGTGGGCGATCCGCCGCCGGCCGGACGGGCCGAAGGGTGGTGTCGCATGCGTCGCACCCTAGCGATTGGGGCGAGTGCTGCAAGCATCTGGACCGGCGAACGCGAACGGGGCGTTGTCGCAGCGGGGGCCGCGGACGTTCAGGTGGCCGCGGTCTCGGCGGGCGCGCCCGGGCGCGGCTTTTGCAGGACCAGCGCGGCGGGGATCATCGCGAAGGCGGCAAGCCCCGCCAGCAGGAAGGCATCCTGATAGGCCAGCATGGCCGACTGCGCACGCAGCGTCTGGGCCAGCTGGGCCGCCCCCTCCGGGCTGGTGGGGGCAAGGCCCAGCGGCGCCAGATACTGGGCCACCGCCTGGCGCGTCGCGGTCAGTTCCTCGCCCAGCAAAGCCCAGTGCACCTGACTGCGCTCGGACACCTGCCAGCCCAGGATGGCGACGCCGATCGACGAGCCGATCGACCGGGTGACGCCATAGATGCCCGAGGCCTCGTCCTGCCGCGCCGACGAGATGTTCTGGAAGGCCAGCGTCGACATCGGCACGAAGAAGAGCCCCATCCCGAAGCCGGTCACCACGCCGGGAAGGCCGAGATCCCAGAACCCGGCATCGAGGTTCAGCCCGCTCAGCAGCACATTGCCCAGCCCGGTCAGCCCAAGCCCCGCGACCACCAGAAGCCGCGCATCGATCCGTTTCAGAAGCACCGCGCCGGTCAGGACCATCGACACGCCCGCTGCCAGCCCGCGCGGAATGAACAGATAGCCCGCGTCGAGCACCGGGTAGTCCAGAAGCCCCTGCACGAAGAGCGGCAGGATGGCGATGGCGCCGAACATCGACACCCCGAAGCCCAGGATGGCCACATTCGCCGCGGCAAAGCTGCGGTCGCGCAGCAGCGAGAAATCGACGATGTTGTCGCGCTTGTGCCAGCCCCGCACGACGAACAGCGCCCCCGCCACAGCCGAACTCAGCGCGGTGACCTGGATCAGCTTCGAGCCGAACCAGTCACGGGTCTCGCCCAGATCGAGCGTCATCTGCAGACAACCGATGGCCGTCAGCATCAGCGCCAGACCCGCCCAGTCGACCGGCAGCGCCCGGGTCTCTTCGGCCTCAAGCTCGCCCGCGATCAGCATCAGCGCGAAGGCCGCCAGCGGCAAGTTGACGTAGAAGACCGCGCGCCAAGAGAAATATTCGGTCAGAAGCGCGCCCAGCGTCGGGCCGAAGACCGGTGCCACCACCACGCCCAGCCCGAAGAAGGCCATGGCCTGGCCGCGTTTCTCGCGCGGGAAGGCGTCGAACAAGATCGATTGCGACAGCGGGATCAGGAAGGCTCCGCTCAGCCCCTGGCCGATCCGGAACAGGACCAGCGTGCCGACCGACCAGGACAGCCCGCACAGCATCGAGAAGCCGGCAAAGCCCAGGATCGCCGATGTGATCAGCCGCCGCCGGCCGACCCGCCGCACGAAGAACCCTGTCAGCGGCATCACCGCCACCGAGGCGACGATGTAGCTGGTGACGATCCAGACGGTCTGGTCCGAGGTCAGCCCGAAGGCTGCCTTTACATGGGGCAGGGCCACGTTGACGATGGTCATGTCCATGACCTCGAGGATCGCGGTCAGCACCACCGCCAGGACGATGGGCCAGCGCGCGGCGCTCATGGTCCGGGCGCGGCCGTGGTGTCGACGGTCGCGGTCGCGCTGGCGCCCGCCTTCAGGCAGAACCGTGCGGCCTCGGGCACCGGGTCAAGCGCGATCCGGACCGGGATGCGGCGGGTGACCTTGACCCAGTTGCCGGTGGCGTTCTGCGCGGGCAACAGCGAAAAGACCGCCCCCGCCCCCGGGCCGATGCTGGCGACCCGGCCCTCCAGATCGAGCGCGGGGCAAAGGTCGATGCCGATGGCCGCAGGCTGGCCGGGGCGGATGCGGGTCAGATCGGTTTCCTTGAAATTGGCCTCGATCCACCATTCGGCATCGCCCACCAGCGAGAAAAGCGCCTGTCCGGCGGTCACGACAGACCCGGGCCTGAGGTCGATATTGGCGATCCAGCCGCTTTCGGGGGCTGTGACGGTCGCGTGGTCGAGGTCGATCTCGGCCATCTGCAGCGCGGCCAGCGCCTCGCGGACCCCGGCATTCCGGTCGCCCTCGTCGCCGAGGCTGGCCTGCGCCCGGGCCAGTTGCTGGGCCGCTGCCGTCTCTTCGGCAAGGGCCTGATCGCGCGCGGCCAGCGCCCTGTCGAGCGCCGATTGCGACACGTCGTTCCGGCGAAACAGCCCCTCCTGACGCAGATAGTCGGCCTCGGCCTCGCGGCTGGCGGCGCGGGCCACGTCGAGCTCGGCCTCGGCGGCGGCGCCCGCCGATTGCAGCGCGGCATCGGCCCGGGCCCGGGCCTGATCGACCGCAGCCTTCAGCGCGCGATCCTCGATCCGGAACATCAGATCGCCCGCCGCCACATGGTCGTTCTCGTCGACGGCCAGCTCGGCGATGCGGCCGCCCACCTCGGGAACGACGGTCAGCACATGGGCCCCGACATAGGCATCGTCGGTGCCGGGATAGACCCGTTGATGGGTCCACCACCAGACCAGCACCCCCGCCAGCGCCAGCACCGCCAGCCCGGCGAGCACCGGTTTGCGACCGAGCCTCATCGCCCCGCCCTCTCCTGTTCTACCGGGCACATGCGTCGGCCCGTTCTTTTACGGCTTCGCGGGCGTCCGCTCCCGCGGCATGGCCGAGTCTCGGGGCCGGTGCAACATCCGCGCCGCGCCGGGCGCGCGGACCCTAGCACGCCTCGGATCGCGTGCCCCTGTCGGCCGGATTACAGTTTCGCAATCCAGCTGTCGAAACCGGGGCGGCCGCCGTCCTTCGGGGCGATCGGGGCGGCGATAGAATTGTCTTTATCCGTCGCCCTCCGCCCGCATTGGCGCGCGATTTCGGCCCGATTTCGGGCAGAGGCAGGATGCATCGAGGTCCGGGCCTCCTCTGGTCCGGGCGAATGCGCTGGGTGTGAGGACCTGCCATGACCGATATCTCTGCCGTTTCCGGCTCCACCCTCGCGGATGGCGGCCCGAATGTCGCCGTCGCCATTCTGGCCGCGCTGTTGCTGGGGCCGTTCGGACTGTTCTATGTCAGCCGCATGGCGGCGATCGTGATGATCGTGCTGACCTTCGTCATCGCCCTGCCGACGCTGGGCTTCGGCGTTCTTCTGACCCTGCCGCTTGGCATGCTCTGGGCCGGGATCGCCGCGATCCGGCTGCGCCGCCGGGCGATGCGGGCCGCCTGAGGTCCTATTCCCGGCTCAGGGCGACCACCGGGTCGAGCCGCGCCGCCGCCCGGGCCGGGAGAAACCCGAAAGTGACGCCGATCAGCGTCGAGGACAGGAACGCGACCGCGATGGCCGTGCCCGAGAAGGACAGCCGCACCTCGGTCGCGACCCGGTCGACGATCTCGCCCGTCAGCAGCGCGCCCGCGATCCCCAGAAGCCCGCCGACGAGGCAGACCAGCACCGCCTCGATCAGGAACTGCGCGACGATGTCGGACCGGCGCGCGCCGATGGCGATGCGCACCCCGATTTCACGGGTCCGCTCGGTGACCGACACCAGCATGATGTTCATCACCCCGATGCCGCCCACGATCAGCGAAATCACCGCGATCATCGCGACCAGCGCGGTCAGGGTCCGGGTCGTGCTGGTGATGGTCTCGCGGATCGAGTCGCTGTTGGTGAGGAAGAAATCCTTGCTGCCATGGCGGGTCAGCATCAGCGCCAGGATCGCGTCCTGCGCCTTTGTCATGTCATAGCCATCGGCGATCCGGACCGCGATGCTGCTGAAATGGTCCTGCCCGGAAACCCGCGCCATCGAGGTCGTGTAGGGGATCCAGACATTCAGCGAGGATGGGCCGAAGGTCGCCCCGGTCGCGCGCACCAGCCCGATGACCCGGACCGGCACCCGGCCCAGCAGCAGCACCTCGCCCAGCGGGTCGGCCCCCGCGCCGAAGAAGGTGTCGCGGGTGTCCTCGTCGATCACCGCGACCTGTTCGCGGGCGGCGATGTCCTCGGGGCCGAAGACGGTGCCTTGCAGGGTGGTATAGGCATGGACCTGGAAATAATCGCCGCTGACCCCGCCGATCGAGGCGGTCGAGGTCACGTTCCGGTAGCGCACCGACAGGCTGTCGGACACCGCCGGCGAGACGCTGTCGGCAAAGTCCTGCAGTGCCAGCGCATCGGCATCCGAGGGCACCAGCGTCTCGAAGCGGTTGGCGTCGCGCGCGCCGAAGCCGCTGCCCGAGCGGATGGTGATGGTGCTGGTCCCGAGCGAGCTGATGTTTTCCAGCACCTTCTGCTGGCTGCCATTGCCAAGCGCCACCACCAGCACCACCGAGGCGATGCCGATGATGATGCCCAGCATGGTCAGCAGGCTGCGCACCCGATGCGCCAGAAGCGCCCGCGCGGCCATGGCCAATGCCTCGATCTGGCGTCTCAGCCCGGCGCCCGCGCGGATCCGGCGGACCGGGCGGTCGGGCCTGTCCGCCCCGGTCCGGGCGGCGGTGGGGGTGTCCGACACGATCCGGCCGTCGCGGATCTCGATCACCCGGTGGGCATGGGCGGCGACGCGCGGGTCATGGGTCACCATCACCACCGTATGGCCCTGCCGGTTCAGATCCAGCAGCAACGCCATCAGCTCTTCGCCCGAGGTGGAATCGAGCGCGCCGGTCGGTTCGTCGGCCAGGATCACCTCGCCGCCGTTCATCAGGGCGCGCGCGACGGACACGCGCTGTTGCTGGCCGCCCGAAAGCGCGCTCGGCCGGTGGTCCAGCCGGTCGCCGAGGCCGAGCCGCCGCAGCAGGTCCGTCGCCCGGGCGCGCCGCGGCCCGGCGCCTTCGCCCGCATAAACCGCCGGAACCTCGACATTTCCGACCGCGTCCAGATCGGGCAGCAACTGATAGCGCTGGAAGATGAAACCGAAATGCTCGCGCCGAAGTTCGGCCAGCGCGTCGGGACCCAACGCCGAGACATCCTGCCCGTCGAAGAGGTAGCGGCCGGAACTCGCCCGGTCGAGACAGCCGAGAATGTTCATCAGCGTCGACTTGCCGGACCCCGAGGCGCCGATGATCGCCACCATCTCGCCCGCGCGGATCTCGATATCCACGCTGTCGAGAACGGTGATGGTCTCGTCGCCCGCCTGAAAGCTGCGGGTGATGCCGCGCGCCGCAATCAGCGGCTGGCCAGGTTCGGTGCCGTCCATCTCAGAACCCCATCGGCGGGCGCATCCGCCGCGATCCGCTGCCTTCGGCCGCCGGAGCCTCGGCCGATCCGGTCACGACGCGGTCGCCTTCGGACAGGCCCGAGACGATTTCGGCGGTGACCTTGTCGTTCAGCCCGACCTCGACCGGTTGCGGGCTGACCTTGCCGGTGGCGGGGTGGTACAGGTCGACCTCGGCGCCGCCCGGGCCGGTCCTGATCGCCGAGGCGGGCACGGTCAGCACGTTCTGGGCGCGGTCGAGCACGATCGAGACCTGGGTCGTCATGCCAATCCTCAGCTTGCGGTCGGGATTGTCGACTTCGAGCAGGCCGTTGTAATAGATTGCCTCGTCGGTCGAGATTGTGTCGCTGTCCTCGATCTCGCTCGGCGCCGGTTCGACATCGCGCACGGTCGCGGTGAACGGGGTGTCGGGTTCGCCGAGGATGGTAAAGCGCACGTCCTGCCCGGGCCTGACATGCACGACGTCGGCCTCGGAGATTTCGGCCTTCACCACCATCCGGTCGAGATTGGCCAGCTTGACGATGGTCGGCGCGTCGTTGACCGCATTCACAGTCTGGCCCTCCTCGACGACGATGGCGACGACGGTGCCGGTGATCGGTGCGGTGATCCGCGTGCGTTCCAGCGCGATCTTGGCGGTCGAAACCGTCACCTCGGCGCGTTTGCGCTGGGCTTCGAGCGCCTCGAGATCGGCGCGGTCGACATCGACATCGGCCTGCGCCGCCTCGACATCGCCGTCAGAGACATAGTTCTGCGCGGCCAGCTTGACCTGCCGGTTCAGCGTCAGTTCGTCCTTCTTCAGGCTCGCGGTCTTGGCCGCGATCTGGGCCAGGATATTGGCCAGATCGGCCTCGGCCTGCAGCACGTCGTTCTGCTGGTCGAGCGAGTCGATCTGCGCGATCAGATCGCCCGCCGTCACCTCTTGTCCAAGTGCGACCGCCAGCGTCTCGATCTGGCCCGAGACCCGCGCGCCGACGCTGACCAGCTGGCTTGCCTCGACCGTGCCGGTGGCCAGAACCGTCCGTTCGACCGTGCCGCGGGTCGCGGCGGCGGTGGCGGGCGTGCCGGTGGCGGTGTCGCGCAGCGAGACCGCCCAGGCTCCGGCGCCCAGCGCGGCGGCGGCCAGAAGGATCAGAAGGCGCAGTCTGGTTTTCATCGGGAAAGGCTCGCAATGCGGCGAAAGGGGCGTTGCAGGCTGATACGGGCCGCGGGCGGGTTTCCGTCGCCGGGCAAGCCGCCGGGAGCGGGCTTCGGCCTGGGCCGCCGTTCAGGCCGGGCGCCAGCCGCGCAAGAAAAGCAGGCTGCCCGCCGCCTGGATCGGAAGCCCCACAAGCCCCAGCGCGATCAGGGCTGCGGCCAGCGCGCCCCCGGGCAGCGCCGCCTCGGCCGCTGCACGCAGGGGCGCCTTCAGGGCCAGCACCGCCGCCGCCATCACGGCGGTCGTCGCCAGAAGCCCGGCGACGCGCCCGCGCGGCAGCGCCGAAGCATGGCCGCGCCGCCGCGACAGGACCCACAGCAGGCCGGCATAGACCGCCATCCCCGCAGAGGTCGCCAGCGCCAGACCGGCCGCGCCCAGCACCGGGGCCAGCGCGAGCTTGAGCCCCAGATTGGGGATCGCGGCCAGCATCAGCGCCGTCAGCGGCGTGCGGGTGTCGCCCCGGCCGTGAAAGCCCGCGACCAGCGAGCGCACCGACAGGGCGGGCACCAGCCCCAGCGCATAGGCGGCGAGGATCGTGGCCGAGGCGCGCGCGGCCTCGGCATCGAAGGCCCCGCGCCGGAACAGCGCCTCGACCGCCCAGTCGCCCAGAAGCGCCATCAGCACGGCCATCGGCAGGCCCGTCGCGAGGCAGACCATCGCCGCGCGGTCCAGCGCCCGGCGCATCCCGTCGGCATCGCCAAGCCCTGCCCGCCGCCCGATATCGGGCAGCAGCACGGTGCCCAGCGCGACCCCGATCAGCCCGATCGGCAACTGGTACAGCCGGTCGGCATAGTAAAGCGTCGACAGCGACCCGGCGGGCAGGAAGGTCGCCAGAACCGTATCGGCCAGCACCGAGATCTGCAGCGCGCCCGCCGCCAGCATCGCCGGGCCGAGGCGTCGGAAGAAGGTCCGGGTCTCGGACGACAGCCGCGGCGGGGCGACGCTCAGCGCGATCCCGGCGCGGGTCGCGGCCACGGCCAGCAGCACCACCTGCGCCACGCCCGAGAGGGTGACCCCCACGGCCGCCGCCTGCGCCACGCCCGGAAAGAGCGGCGCGGCCCAAAGCGTTGCCAACATGCAGAGATTGAGCAGGATCGGCGCGGCGGCGGTCGCGGCGAACCGGTCGCGGCTGTTCAGAAGCGCACCCAGATAGGCCACGACCGACATGCACAGAAGGTAGGGAAAGGTGATCCGCGTCAGCGTGATCGCCAGCGCCCGGGTCGGGTCCTCGGCGCCAAGCCCCGGTGCCAGGAGGCTCAGCACCCATCCGGTCTGGGTCAGCGCCACCGCGAGCAGCACGAGATTGGCCAGCAACAGCCAGCCCAGCACCTCGGCGCCGAAGCGTCTGGCCGGACCGCCCGAGGCCGACAGCGCGGCATATCCAGGCAGGAAGGCTGCGTTGAAGGCGCCCTCGGCCAGCAGCGCGCGGAAATGGTTCGGCAAGCGGAAGGCCAGCATGAAGGCATCGGCCACCGGCCCTGCGCCCAGCGCCGCGGCCAGAACCACGTCGCGCAGAAACCCGAAGATCCGGCTGAGCAGGGTCAGCCCGGACACGGTGCCGAGTTTGCCAAGCATGGGACAGCGACTCCTTGACCCGCGCCGTCCGGGCGGGTCCCGGGGCCGCCTGCTTATCGCGCCTTTCCCGGTCCGGAGCCAGTGGCCGCCCGGGTCGGGCGCTCGGTCCCCCGGCGGATGGGCGCCGAGGGGCTTTCGGGTGTTACCGCCCCGCGTTCTGGCTGTGGCCGGTGGCAGAACTCGGCTGGGTCCAGAGGCTTTCGGGTGTCAGGATGAAGGCGAAGAGGGCCAGATAGGCGACCAGAAAGACGATCAGCGCGGCAGCATTGTGCCGCCCCATTGTCACAAGCCCGCCGAAACCCGCTCTTGGAGCTGGCTGCATGGTGCGAATCCCCCATTGTGGCCAGTTAAGTCTACAGAGGTTGTCGTGATAAATCCTCCCGTCCTTTCCGGTTTCGGTCGAGGGATTGCCCCGGGCGGGGACGACGGCTGGCGTCATGTGGACAAAAACGCCATGGCTTTGGGCAGGTCTTCGGTGTCAAGCCACTGTATCTTAAGAATTCGTCTTTCGGGGTGCCGAGCGCGGCCGGGACGGTCCGGCAACAGCCGCGCTTGATCGTCGCGGGTTTCGCTCGTATGCGTGGCCTATGATCACCCAGAAGACCAAGTATGCCTTGAAGGCCCTGATCGCGCTCGCGGAAGAGGCCGCCGGGGACGGCGAGGCGTTGACCATCGAGCAGATCTCGCAGAGGTCCGGCGCGCCCAAGCGGTTTCTGGAACATATCCTGCTGGATCTCAAACGCACCGGCTATCTCGGCTCGCGCCGGGGCCGGTCGGGCGGTTATCTGCTGATCAAGGCGCCGCGTCAGGTCTCGATCGGGGAGTTGCTGCGCGAGGTCGACGGGCCGATCGCGCCGCTGCCCTGCCTGTCGCGCCGGGCCTACCAGCCCTGCGACGACTGCGAGGACGAGGAAAGCTGCCGCATCCGCAGGCTCTTCGGTCAGGTCTTCTACGCCTATCTGTTGCTGATCGAGTCGCTGACCCTCGCCGACCTGCTGGAAAGCCCCGAGCGGATCGAACGGCTGGCGGCGGATGCCGCCCTGCCGCCCGTCTGAGAGCGCCTCCGCCCCGTTCCGGTCAGCCCCTGTACCCTTGTGACTGGAACCATTTCCAGGCGTCCTGGATCATGGTGGGGAGGTCGGAGCGTTCGGGGGACCAGCCCAGCTCGGTCTCGGCGCGGGCGCTGCCCGAGACCAGACGGACCGCGTCGCCGCCGCGGCGGGGGCCCTCGGAATGGGGCACCGGGCGGTTGGTCACCGCATGCGAGGCCTCGATCACCTCACGCACCGAATAGCCGGTCCCGGTGCCCAGGTTGAACACCCGGCTGCCCTTGCCCGCCAGCAGCCAGTCGAGCCCCAGAACATGCGCCGCCACCAGATCGCTGACATGGATGTAGTCGCGGATGCAGGTCCCGTCCGGCGTCGGATAATCTGTGCCGTGGATCGTCAGCGCCGGGCGCCGGCCCTCGATCGCCTCCAGCATCACCGGGATCAGATGCGTCTCGGGGTCGTGCGCCTCGCCGACCTC
>NZ_SOEB01000001.1 GCF_004365965.1 Rhodovulum visakhapatnamense | reverse complement strand
TCTGCCTCCGGAAGAGCGTCGGGCAGTCCGGAACCGGCCAATCGGGCCCGGCCAGGCGCAGGAGGCTCGCGACCATCCCGGCGGTCTGCCTGAGCTGCGGCTTGACCAGCACCCCGATCGACAGGCAGAACCGGATTGCCGCATCCGAGAAGACCGGCGGGCGTCCTGGACGGCCCTTATGCGGCGCGTGCCACGCCATCTTCTTGTCCCGCCGGACCATCAGAGCCCCGCGCTTGCGCAGCGCAGCCCTCGCCATCGGGTCCGAACCGGATGGCGCCGCGATGGCTCGACAGGCGGACCGGGTCGCCGTGCGGTGGCGGGCGGGTTCGGGCTTGCTCGTCCCATCCGTCCAACCGCGGGGAGTCGTGGTGTGAATCCTTCACGGCGGGCGTTCTGCAACAATGCCCCATGGAGGTCCCGAAGAGGATATGTCGGATGCCGAGTTCCGCGAATGCGGCCGGAACCGGATCGCCGGGGACAAGCTGCCGATCTGGGCCGGGATGTGCGCGACCAAGGCGGTGTTGGCGGGCGACGGCGACGACGTTTCGGCGATCTGCCGCGTGCGGGGCGTCGTGTGCGGCTTTGGATCGGGCGCCTGGGGCACCGCCTGCGAGAAGACCGGGACCTGAGCGAACCACCCACGGCCGGGGGGCGCGGGTCCGTCGCGCCTTCAGCTTCAAGGCGACGCGCGCGGCCCGGCCGGGCCTGACAGCAAGGGGGATTGCGGATGAGAGCTGACCGGCTTTGCCGGGCGCTGCTGCCGATGCCGGGCATTCTGGCCGCCACCGCCCCCCTTTCCGCCACTGAGGCCGCAGCCGATCGACGACAGCGACCGCGCGGTCCATGCGCGCCGGGCGGGACCCGGCGCATGGGCGAACCCGGGGGCTTTGCCTTTTCCGACGGGACCGAGGTCGATCTGTCAGGCCAGGCGCGCCCGGCCGTTGCCCATGGGTGACGGTCGCTCGTGGGCTGCGGGCGGTAACTGTCGCCGCGCCCCGGGCGAGGCCGGGATCGATCCGGTGGCCGGGGACGGCGGCCCCGACCGGGCGCGCCGTGCTGGAAAGCCCTGCCACGGGCGGCTAGGCTGCGCCCGGGACAGGACGCGGCAAGAGGGAGGCACGGCATGGGCGGGGCGCTGGGACTGGATCTGGGGACCTCGGGGCTGCGCGCCCTGCTGATCGACGCGGCAGGGCAGCCGGTCGGCGCGTCCGAGCGCGCCTGTGGGGTCGCGCATCCCCATCCGGGCTGGTCCGAACAGGACCCGGCCGACTGGATCGCGGCGCTTGAGGCCGTGATGGCCGATCTGGCGGCCCGCTTTCCCGAAGCGATGGCGCGCGTGCGCGGCATCGGCGTCTCGGGGCATATGCACGGGGCCACGCTGCTCGATGCGGCGATGACCCCGATCCGGCCCTGCATCCTCTGGAACGACACCCGCAGCCATGCCGAGGCGGCACGGCTCGACGCGCTGCCGGGGATGCGCGAGACCTCGGGCAATATCGTCTTTCCGGGCTTTACCGCGCCCAAGCTCGACTGGGTGCGCCGCCACGAACCCGAGGCCTTCGCGCGGGTGGCCAAGGTACTGCTGCCCGCGGCCTTCCTGAACCTCTATCTGACCGGCCGGGCGGTCGCCGACATGTCCGACAGCGCCGGAACCTCGTGGTTCGACACCGGGCGCCGCGACTGGTCGGATGCGCTGCTGGAGGCCGGGCACATGCGCCGCGACCAGATGCCCGAACTGGTCGAGGGCTCGGACCCGGCGGGCACGCTGCGCCCCGAGCTGGCCGCGCGCTGGGGCATTGCGCCCGGTGCCGTGGTCGCGGGCGGCGCGGGCGACAACGCGGCCGCGGCCTGCGGCACCGGCGCACTGGCCGAGGGGCAGGGCTTCGTGTCGCTCGGGACCTCGGGCGTGCTGCTGGCCGCACGGGACGGCTACCGGCCCGACCCGGGCAACGCGCTGCATACCTTCTGCCATGCGGTGCCGGGGCGGTGGTACCAGATGGGGGTGATCCTGTCGGCGACCGACAGTCTGAACTGGCTTTCGCGGATCTCGGGCCAGAGCCCGGCCGACCTGACCCGTGCCCTGGGCGAGGCGTTGAAGGCGCCGGGGCGGGTGCGCTTCCTGCCCTATCTGTCGGGCGAGCGCACGCCCCATAACGATGCGGCGATCCGCGGCGCCTTCACCGGGCTCGGGGCCGAGACCGGGCTGCCGGATCTCACGCGCGCGGTGCTGGAGGGCGTGGCCTTCGCGCTGCGCGACTGCGCCGAGGCGCTGCGGGGTGCGGGGGCGGATCTGGGCCATCTGCTGGCGATCGGCGGCGGGGCGCGGTCGGACTACTGGCTGCGGCTGATCGCGACGGTGCTGGGCGTGCCCTTGCAGGTGCCGGCCGGGGGCGAGCTTGGCGCAGCCCTCGGGGCCGCGCGTCTGGGCCGGGTGGCGGCCAGCGGGGCCGCGCCCGAAACCGAGATGACCCCGCCTGCCATTGCCCGCACCGTGGCGCCCGAGCCCGCGCTGGCCGACGCTTTCGACGAGGCCTATCGAGGCTTCCGCGCGGCCTATCCCGGGCTGAAGGCGATCCAGTAAGGCCGGGCGTGGTCAGGCGGTCAGCACGCCTGCAAGACCTTCCAGCATCGCCAGGCATTGGGCCAGCTGCTTGCGGCTGACATATTCGTCGGGCTTGTGCGCCTGGGCGATGGACCCCGGGCCGCAGACCGCGGCGGCGCAGCCAAGGCTCTGGAAAAGCCCCGCCTCGGTCGAGAAGGGCACCGCCTCGGCCCGGCTCTGGCCGGTCAGCCCGGCCAGAAGCGCGCGCGCCGCGCTGTGGGGCATCGGCTCGAGCCCGACCACCTCGCCCACCACATGGGTCCGGATATCGGCCTCTGGGGCGACGGCGCGCATCGCGGGCAGAAGCGACGCCACCTCGCAGGCCATGGCCGCCTTGGCATGGGCGATGTCGTCGGCCTGCACGGGCCGCATCTCCCAGGCGATCTCGGCCCGGCCGGGGATGACGTTATGCACATGCCCGCCCGAGATCCGGCCCAGATTGATCGTGGTCCAGGGCGGCTCGAACGGGCTGTCCTCGGGGGCGCGGGCCTTCAGCTCGTCGGCCAGTGCCAGCAGCCGCGCGGCATAGCGCACCGCCGCCTCGGCCGCGTTGACGCCCGCGGGCGGGTTCGACCCGTGCCCCTCGCGGCCGTGAAATTCGACCGTGTATTCGCAGCAGCCCTTGTGCGCCTCGACGATGCGCATCTCGGTCGGCTCGCCGACGATGGCGATGCCCGGGCGCAGGTCGCGCGCGGCCAGCTCGGCCACCAGCGCCTGGCCGCCCAGACAGCCGACCTCCTCGTCATGGGTAAAGGCGAAATGCAGCGGCCGTTTCAGGTCGAGCCCGGCATACACCGGCGCCATGGCCAGGCAGGCGGCGATGAACCCCTTCATGTCGCAGGTGCCGCGCCCGTAAAGCCGCCCACTGGCCTCGTGCAGGGTGAACGGGTCTGTCGACCAGTCCTGATCGGCGACCGGCACCACGTCGGTATGGCCCGACAACACGATGCCGCCATCGGTGTTGCGCGGCCCCAGCGTTGCGAAGAGGTTCGCCTTGTGCCCGGTCGCGTCGTGAAAAAGGTCCACCCGCGCGCCCAGATCGCCCAGAAGCGCGGCGATATGGACGATCATTTCAAGGTTCGAGTCCGACGAGACGGTGGGGAAGGCCACCAGATCGGCGAGGATCGCGCAGGTATCGTCAAGCCGGGTCATCAGGGTTTCACATAGAGCTTGCGCGGGCGGTTGCACAGGGTCTCGGCCGGGCCGTCCTCGCGGATCAGGATCGACTCGGTGATCTCGAGCCCCCAGTTCTCCATCCAGAGGCCCGGCATGAAATGGAAGGTCATGCCCGGCTCCAGCAGGGTGTCGTCCTCCTCGCGCAGCGAGATCGTGCGCTCGCCCCAGTCGGGCGGATAGCTGAGCCCCACCGGATAGCCGCAGCGCGCGCCGCGCCGGATGCCCGCCCGTTCCAAGGGCGCGGCCAGCGCATTGGCGATGTCGCAGGCGCGGTTGCCGGCCTTCGCGGCCCAGAGCCCGGCCTCGATCCCCTCGATCAGCGCGGCTTCGGCGGCGCGCATGTAATCGGGCGGCTCGCCCAGGAAGATCGTCCGGCAGAAGGGCGCGTGATAGCGCCGGTAACAGCCCGAGATTTCGAAGAAGGTGGCCTCGCCGCTTTCGAAGGGCCGTCCGTCCCAGGTCAGATGCGAGGCCGAGGCATCCTTGCCCGAGGGCAGAAGCGGCACGATGGCCGGATAGTCGCCCCAGTCGCCATTGCCCGCCAGCGCGTCGCGGTAAAGATCGGCCACCAGTTCGTTCTTGGGCAGGCCCGGCTCGATCCGGTCCAGAACCCCGTCGATCATCCGTTCGGAAATCGAGGCGGCGCGGCGCATGAAGTCGAGTTCCTCGTCGGACTTGACCGTGCGCTGCCAGTTCACCAGAGCGGTTGCATCGACCAGATACGCCTCGGGCAGGGCATCGCGCAGCGTCACATAAGCCTTGGCCGAGAAATAGTAATTCTCCATCTCGACCCCGATCCGCCGGGCGCCATAGCCCAGATCGCGCAGAAGCTCGGCCAGGTTCTGCATCGGGTGGCGTTCGGTCGACTGCACATAGGCGTCGGAATAATGGGTGATATGCGCGCCCGCCATCCAGACCGTGCGCACCGCGCCGTTCGCGTCCATCTGGCGGCCCCACCACATCGGGTCGGCGTCGTGAAAGACCAGAACCCCCTGATGCACATAGAACGACCAGCCGTCATAACCCGTCAGCCAGGCCATGTTCGAGGGGTCCTCGACAAAGAGGATGTCGATGCCCTTTTCCGCCATCGCCCGGCGCACCAGCCCCAGCCGCCGCCCGTATTCGGGCAGGGAAAAGGGCGCGCGGCCCTCGGCGGCATAGCCGAACTGGACGATTTCTTCGGTCATGGGCGGATGGCTCCTCGCGGCAGGCCGCCGCCGGACGGGCCGGGGCGGAGAGGGGAAGGGGGGCGATGCGCCCGATCAGACAGAAGCCGGTTTTCCCCGTCAAGGGCCGAGCCTTGGCGCCCCCCGGCAACACATGACCGACGGCGCGTTCTGCCGCCTTTCCGGGCGGCGGGGTAGAGACCCGGTCCCGCTTGGGGTAGGGATGGGACGAGTGGGGGCCACGCATGCCCCGGACCGAAACGCATCGGCCGTCCGCGCCTGCGGCGCCGGTGCCGGAAGAAAGGACACCGCGTATGCTGAAAAACGACATGCTCGAACAGTGGGATCGGGAGAGCTTTTTCCACCCCTCCACCCATCTGGCGCAGTTCGCGCGCGGCGAGGCCCCGGAACGGGTGATCGCAGGCGGGCAGGGCGTCTTCATCGAGGATCGCGACGGCACGCGCCTGCTGGACGCCTTCGCCGGGCTTTACTGCGTGAATGTGGGCTACGGGCGAACCGAGATCGCCGAGGCCATCGCCGAACAGGCGCGCCAGCTGTCCTACTACCACGCCTATGTGGGCCACGGCACCGAGGCCTCGATCACGCTGGCCAAGATGGTCATGGACCGCGCGCCCGACCACATGTCCAAGGTCTATTTCGGGCTTGGCGGATCGGATGCCAACGAGACCAACATCAAGCTTGTCTGGTATTACAACAACGTGCTCGGCCGGCCCGAAAAGAAGAAGATCGTCAGCCGCTGGCGGGGCTATCACGGCTCGGGGCTGATGACGGGGTCGCTGACGGGGCTTGCGGGCTTCCACAACAAGTTCGACCTGCCGCTGGCGCCGATCCTGCATACCGAGGCGCCCTATTACTTCCGCCGCCCCGATCTCGACATGACCGAGGCCGATTTCGTCGCCCATTGCGCGGCCGAGCTGGAGGCGCTGATCGCGCGTGAAGGCGCTGACACCATCGCCGCCTTCATCGGCGAGCCGGTGCTGGGCACGGGCGGCATCGTGCCGCCGCCCGCAGGCTATTGGGACGCGATCCAGCCGATCCTGCAAAAGCACGACATCCTGCTGATCGTCGATGAGGTCGTCACCGGCTTCGGCCGTCTGGGCGAGATGTTCGGGTCACTGAAATACGGGCTGAAACCGGATCTCATCACCATCGCCAAGGGCCTGACCTCGGCCTATGCGCCGCTGTCGGGGTCGATCGTGTCGGACCGGATGTGGACGGTTCTGGAACAGGGCACCGATGAATTCGGCCCCATCGGCCATGGCTGGACCTATTCCGCCCATCCCATCGGCGCCGCGGCCGGTGTCGCCAACCTCAAGCTGATCGACGATCTGGGGCTGGTGAAGAACGCGGCCGAGACGGGCGGCTATTTCGTCACTGCGATGCAGACCGCGCTGAGCGAGCACGCCCATGTCGGCGACATTCGCGGCGAGGGGATGCTGTGTGCGGTCGAGCTGGTCGAGGACAAGGGCTCGCGGACCTTCTACGACCCGCCGGGCAAGGTCGCGGGCGCCGTGGTGGCCGCGATGCTGAAAGAGGGCGTGATCGCCCGGGCGATGCCGCAGGGCGACATCGTCGGCTTTGCCCCGCCGCTGTGCCTGACCCGCGACGAGGCCGACCGGGTGGTCGACGTGACCGCGCGCGCCGTCGCCTCGGTCCTGGGGTAGTCCACTTTCGATGCCCACATCCGGTCCCGCCAAGGGGGCCGGATGCGGGCGGCCTCAGGTCTCGTCCTTCGGGCGCAGGGTCAGCCAGATCAGCGCGCCGCCCGCAAGCGCCAGGAACGGCACCATGGCCATGTTGACGGCCATCCAGCCCTCTTGCGCCGAGCTGGCCGAACAGTTCATCAGCCCGCCCGAGGCCAGCGAGGCCAGGGTGACGCCGCCGAAGACGAGGATATCGTTCATCCCCTGCACGGCGCCGCGCTCTTCGGGTCCGTGGGACTGCGCCAGCATCGCGGTCGCGCCGATAAAGCCGAAATTCCAGCCGATCCCCAGAAGGATCAGCGTCATCAGAAAGCTCTCGATCTCGACGCCGGTCAGCGCCACGGCACCCGCAGCGGCGAGGATCGCAAGCCCCAGCGCCACAATGGGCCGGGCGCCGAAGCGGGCGATCAGATGGCCGGTGAAGAAGCTGGGCACATACATCGCCAGCACATGGGCGGTGACGATATCGGCGGCGGTGCCGGTGTCGAAGCCGCAGCCCACGACCGCCAGCGGGGTCGAGGTCATCACCAGGTTCATCAGCGCATAGGACACCATCCCGCAGATGATGGCGACGGCGATGGCGGGATCGCGCAGCAGATCGGCCCGGCTCCGGCCCCGGTGATGCGCCGGATCGTGCGGCGGCGGGCGCGGGATGTCGAGAAAGGCAAACAGCAGGACGCCCGACAGGTTGATGCCGATGGCGACCAGATAGGTCCCGAGAAACGGGATCACCATCGCCTCGGCCGTCACCTTCACCAGTTGCGGCCCGAGGATCGCGGCCACCAGCCCGCCCGCCAGCACGTAGGAAATTGCCTTGGGCTGGAACGTGCCCTCGGCGGTGTCGGCGGCGGCGAAGCGGTAAAAGCCCTGCGCCGACATATAAAGCCCGGTCAGCAACGACCCGGCGAGGAAAAGCCCGAAGGACCCCTGATACAGCCCCAGTGCCGCGATGCCCGCGCCAGCCGCCCCACCGGCGATGCCCAGCAGGAACCCGGCCCGCCGCCCGGCGCGCTGCATGAAGCCCGACAGCGGCCCCGCCGACAGCATGGACCCCAGCACGATCAGCGAAATCGGCAGTGTCGCGAGACAGGGATTGGGCGCAAGCGTCTGCCCGGCCAGCCCGCCCACGGTGAAGATCATCGACATCTGCGCCCCCAGAAACGCCTGGGCCAGCACCAGAACGGTCACATTGCGCCGGGCGCGCCTGCTTTCGCGGGAGGGGGCGATATCCATGGTCATGGCCTCTGACCTAGCGCGGCGGCGTAAAGGGGGGAAGCCGCTATTTCGGCGACGTGCCGGGGCGCGGACGGGATGGCTCTTGGCGGGCGCGGCGCGCGGGCCTATCGTCCGGTCCATGGTGGGACGGATCATCGAAACCGAGGCCTGCGTGGCCGAAGGCGCGGCGCATCTTGTGGCGGTCGAGCCGCGCTTTGCCCAGGCGCTGGCGCTGACCGGGCCGCTGCCCTTGCGCCGCCGCAAGGACGGGTTCGAGGCGCTGTTGTCGGCCATCGTCAGCCAGCAGGTCTCGGTCGCGGCGGCCGATGCGATCTGGACCCGGATGAAGACCGCGCGGCTGACCGGCCCGCGCAAGATCCTGTGGGCCAGCGACGAGGATCTGCGCGCCTGCGGGCTCTCGCGCCAGAAGATCCGTTATGCGCGCGCGCTGGCGGGGGCGGGCATCGACTTTGTCGCGCTGCGCACCGAACCCACCGAAGAGGTCATCGCCACGCTGGTCGCGGTTCCCGGCATCGGTCGCTGGACCGCCGAGATCTACGCGATGTTCTCGCTTGGCCGGGCCGATGTCTTCGCGCCCGCCGATCTCGCGCTGCAGGAATCGGCGCGGCTTCTGTTCGACCTGCCCGACCGGCCCGGCGAACGCGCCCTGCGTCAGTTGGCCGAGCCCTGGGCGCCGTGGCGGGCCGTTGCGGCGCGGGCGCTTTGGGCCTACTACCGGGTGGCCAAGGACAGGGAGGGGATCAGGTGACACGGGTGCTTGAATCGGGGCGCGCGGGTGCGGCCAGGGGCCGGACCGACCGTCTGGTGATCTTCCTGCACGGCTATGGCGCGAACGGGGCCGATCTGCTGGGGCTCGCACAGCCGCTGGGGCCGCATATGCCGGGCACGGCCTTTCTGGCCCCCGATGCGCCCGAGCGCTGCGAAGGTGTGCCCTTCGGCTTTCAGTGGTTCCCGATCCCCTGGATCGACGGCTCGTCCGAGGAACAAAGCGAAGCGGGCATGCGGCGCGCGGTCGACGACCTCAATGCCTGGCTCGACGCGGTGCTGGAAGAAGAAGGCGTCGCGCCCGAAAACGTCATTCTCTTCGGCTTTTCCCAGGGCACGATGATGGCGCTGCATGTCGCCCCGCGCCGTCCCGCGCCCGTCGCGGGCGTGGTGGGCTTTTCGGGCCGGTTGCTGGCGCCCGAGACGCTGGAGGACGAAGCCGTCTCGCGCCCGCCGGTTCTGCTGGTGCATGGCGATGCGGATGACGTGGTGCCCGTCGAATCCCTGCCCGAAGCCGGCAATGCGCTGAGCGGCGCGGGCTTCGAGGTCTATGCCCATGTGATGAAGGGCACGGGCCACGGCATCGCCCCCGACGGGCTGTCGGTCGCGCTGGCCTTCATGCGCGAGCGGCTGGGGATCGACGGGCTCGACTAGCCCGCCGGTTCCTCAGGTCGGCCGGGCGTCTCCGGGCGTCAGCCGACGACCCGGCCCGGCGCCGCGATCAGCTTCGGCACCGGGCGGCGATGGCCTCGCCTGCGGCCCGGGCCGAGGACCAGGCCCATTGGAAATTGTAGCCGCCCAGCCAGCCCGTGACATCGACCGCCTCGCCGATGGCGTAAAGCCCGGGAACGGCCGTGGCCTCCATGGTGCGCGAGGACAGCCCGGCGGTCGAAATGCCGCCCGCGGTCACCTCGGCCTTGGCATAGCCCTCGGTGCCGGTCGGGAAGAGCGTAAGACCGCCAAGTGCGGCGGCGGCGCGGTCGATCTCGGCATCGGAGGTGTTTCCAAGCTCGGTCCCGAACCCGATCCGGGCGGCCATCGCCTCGGCCAGCCGGTTCGGAAGCATCTCGCTCAGCGCGGCGCGGAGCCGGGCGCGGGGGGCCTTGTGCCGTGCCGCGCGCAGGCGCCCGGCCGCGTTCTCGACCAGCGTCAGCGTCACCGGCGCGCCGGGTGTCCAGTAGGACGAGACCTGCAGGATGGCCGGGCCGGACAGGCCGCGATGGGTGAAAAGCGCGGCCTCGGTAAAACTGGCCGTGCCGACCCGCGCCGTCACGGGACAGGACAGCCCCGAAATGCCCGTCAGGTCCTGCGCATCGGGGCCCAGCGTCAGCGGCACCAGCGCGGGTCTGGGCGGCACGATCCCCAGCCCGAAGCGCCGGGCGATGTCATAGGCGATGCCGGTCGCGCCCATCTTGGGGATCGAGGGGCCGCCGGTGGCCAGAACCAGCTGCGGCGCCGTGGCGCCCGCCACGCGAAAGAGCCCGTCGCCATGGCCGATCTCGCCGATCGGGGTCGAGAGCCGGATCTCGACCCCGCCGCGGGCGCATTCGTCCAGCAGCATGGTCACGATCTGCCGGGCCGAGCCGTCGCAGAACAGCTGCCCCAGGGTCTTTTCGTGCCAGGCGATCCTGTGGCGCTCGACCAGCGCGAGGAAATCCCATTGGGTATAGCGGGCCAGGGCCGATTTGGCGAAATGCGGGTTCTCTGCCAGGTAATTGCCGGGGCCCGCGCCGGTATTGGTGAAATTGCAGCGCCCGCCGCCCGAGATCAGGATCTTCTTTCCGGCCGCCTCGGCGTGGTCGAGCAGAAGCACGCGCGCCCCCGCCTGTCCGGCGGTGGCCGCCGCCAGAAGGCCGGCAGCCCCGGCTCCGAGGATGATCGCATCGTAAGTCATGCCGGTCCTCTAAGCCGCCCGGCCGGAGGGGAAAAGGACGAAATGAAGGGGGCGGGGGCGGCCTTGGGGCGACCTTGGGGCGGATGCCGGGCTTGCGGGACGGTCGATCCGGGGACGGCGGAAAGCGCGCCGCTCCGGGGCCTCGGCGAGGCCCCGGGCGCGTAGCTGTCGTTCAGAGATCCTTGCGGACGGTCTTCTTGCCGGTGATCATGGGCGTCACCAGGTTTTCGCCCTTCCACTTGGAATAGAAGGCGATGGCCGCGACGTGCAGCGCCACGAGCCCCAGCACCACCCAGCCCATCTGGATGTGGAATTTCAGCGCGGCGCGGGTGGTTTCGGAACCGACGTATTTCGCCAGCGGGCCGACATTGATGTAGTCGTCGGGGTCGACGAAAAGGCCCGATCCCGCCTGCAGCAGCAGCGCGCCCAGCAGGATGAAGACGAAAAGCCCGCCCACCGGGTTATGCCCCGGCCAGTAGGACGGTTTCCGGCGGAACATCCCGAAGACGTATTTCAGGATGGAGAAGGGACCGTAGGCGAAGCTTGAGAACCGGGCATGCTCGGGGCCCCAGAGGCCCCAGAGCAGCCGGAACGCCAGAAGGCCAAGCACCGCATAGCCGAACCAGAAATGCAGGGTCATCTGGTCGGGGCCGAAATGCCCCAGGCCCCAGGCCGCGATGACAGAGATCGTCAAGGCCCATTTGAAGAGGCGCAGGAGCGGGTCCCAGATCCGGACGGTCTGCAGGGTTTCGGTGTCGGCGGGGGCGGTGCTTGTATCCTTCATGGTGCGATCCTCAGGTCAGTCTCAGTGCTTGGCGCGGTAGTCGTCGTGGCAGCCCTTGCAGGTGCCGCCGACTTGCTGCACGCCCTTGGCCAGTTCGCCCTTGTCGAGCCCGGCGACCTCGTTGAGGTTTTCGACCGCCTTCACGAAGGCCATGCCTTTTTCCTGAACGCCGGCCATGTCTTCCCAGATCTTCGGCAGCGCATCGGTGCGGCCGGGCATGTCGGCATTCGAGGTGCCGGGCATGTAGAGATGGCCGACATTGTAGCGGGTGAGGGTCAGCATGTTGTCGGCCGCGGTCTGCGCCTTGGCCCCGTCATAGTCGGTCTCGCCTTTGACCATCGACACGAGGGTGCCCATGTTGGCGCCGAGCAGACTGTAATAGCCTTGGCGGGCCTCGACGACGTCGTCCTTCACGTCGGCCGCCGAGGCCGCCAGCGGCAGCGCGGCCAGAGCGGCGGTCAGAAGAATCTTGTGCATTGCAGGTCTCCGTCCTGGGTTGCGGGTTTGGCTCATGTTCGCGCGCCGGTCTCTATAACGTGGAGCCGCGGATTTTCCGTTGCCAAAACCACGTCATTTTTCACAGAGGCCCTGTGCCGGAATGCGGTATTGCGCTGCGGGCCTCAGAACATATATCACCAAGTTGTCTTTTCTCGCCAGGTCTCTTCCTGCACCGCTGCACCGCCGCGTCCAGTGTCGCCCGGACGGTCGCTTTTCTGGCCGATCTAGTCCAGTCTCGCCTGTTCCAGAAACCTGTCGACGGCCTTCCATTGGCCGCGGGCGCCGCGCATCGCCGACGCCGCCGCGACCAGGGCCGCGAAGATCGCGCGCTGACGGCGGGCATAGAACAGATGTTCGGGGTGCCACTGGACCCCCAGGGCAAAGGGATCGCGGCGCCGCTCGACCGCCTGGATCATGCCGCCCCGGTCGCGCGCCGCGACCTCGAGATGCTCGCCGAGCCGCGCCACGGCTTGTGAATGCAGCGCGTTGACCCGCATCGGGCGGGGGCCTGCGATCTGCGCCAGCCGGGTGCCGGGCAGGACGGTCACCGCCTTGCGCGGCAGGACGGTCCAGACCCGTTTCGAGGCGGTATAGGTGCCATAGGCGTCCTGGTCGAGCGTGCCGCCGAGCGCGACGTTCAGCATCTGCGCGCCGCGGCAGATCCCCAGAACCGGCTTGCCGCGGGCGATGGCGGCCTCGACCAGGCGCCGTTCCAGCGCGTCCCGCGCCGGGTCGAGCCGGGCCGAGGTCACCAGCTGCATGCCGTAGAGATCGGGCGAGATGTCGTCGCCGCCGCCGATGATCAGCCCGTCGACCCCGTCGATATCGGCGCTGCGCCCGGTGCCCCAGCGCACCCCGCGCCCGCCCGCAAGCCAGAGGTTGAAGGCCACCAGCGGGAACACACGCCATCCCGAGCGGGACGAGGTGGTCACCGCGATCAGCGGCCGGTCGTGGCGTCCGAACCGCATGCGCCGTCCCAAAGCTCCAGCCCGCAGAGAACCCGGTCGAGATGGTCGAACCAGTCCGACCGGGTGGTGGTCAGCGCCGCCCGGTAGTCGAGCCAGTCGGCGGCCAGCCCTTCCAGCGCGGCGGTGTCGGCGGCCAGCCGCTCGACCATCACCCAGCGGTTCCATTCATAGGCCAGCCGCCAGCCGGGTTCGTCGATCCGGCAATCGGGCAGGCGGTAATGGAAGGTGGGCCGCGCCCCGACCGCGTCGGCGCCGGGGCCAAGCGCCTGGGCCACCCGGTCGCCCGCGAGATGGGCAAGGCAGGGCAGCATGTCGAGCCCGCGGTTGCGGGTCGGCGTCTCGGCCAGATAGGCGTCGACGAAGTCGTCCCGCGACCAGCCGCGCCCGGCTGCGGCCAGCCGGTCGACGAAGCTGCGCGGATAGGGATCGACAAAGGGCAGAAGCCGCCGCGACGGGTCGATCGGGTCGGCCTTGCGCAGCCAGTCCTCGATCAGCGCGAAGGCCCGGACGACGGGCACCAGATCGGCGGCTTCGGGGCTGGCGATCTCGGGGTTCAGATGCAGCCCGAACCCGAGAAACATCCCCTCGCGGCTGCCCTGCGCACCCGCCGCGCGCAGCGCCCCGCGCAGCCGGTCCGCCTCGGGCAGCTGCTCGGGCGACAGGGGCGGGGTCACCACCTCGACCGGGACCACGGCGCGGCCAAGCTGCAACCCCAGATCGGCCAGGGCGCTGCCGGCCTTGTCGCGGAAGGCGGTGTCGAGGCAGATCGAGACCGCGCCCCAGCCGGTGGTGTCGACCTCGAGGTCATGGGCGGCGATCTCGCGCACCTTGCCGCCCAGCGTGCGCGAAACGACCTCGGCGGCCTCGGCCTCGGTCAGCCCGCCGAACTCGATCTCGATCCCGGCCCGCCGCGCCTGCCCGACGCGGGTCTCGCGCGGGCAGAGCGGCAGGAACCTGTCGCGCGGCACAAGTTGGGTGATGCCGTCCATATCCGCCTTTCGGTGTCGTCCCGACCTGCCGGGCGCCTCAAGTCAAGTCCCGGCCTGCCGGGCGCCCCAAGTCAAGTCCCGGCCTGCCGGGCGCCTCAAGTCAAGTCCCGGCCTGCCGGGCGCCCCAAGTCAAGTCCCGGCCTGCCGGGCGCCTCAAGTCAAGTCCCGACCTGCCGGGCGCCTCAAGTCAAGTCCCAGCCTGCCGGGCGCGCCGGATCAGACCCCGACGCGCGGGACGGGTCAGATCGAGAACGAGGTGCCGCAGCCGCAGGAGCTGGTGGCGTTCGGATTGTCGATCACGAATTTGGCGCCGATCAGCTCGCGGGTAAAGTCGATGGTCGCGTTCTGCAGAAACGGCAGCGATACCGAATCGACCACGACCTTTTCGCCCGCGCCCTCCAGCACCAGATCGTCCTCGGCGGGCGCATCCAGCGTGATTGAATATTGGAAACCCGAACAGCCGCCCCCCTCGACGGCGATCCGGAGCGCCTTGCCCTGTCTGGCGGCGCCGATTTCGGACAGGCGCGCATAGGCGCGCTCGGTAACCGTGGGCGGAAGCGTCAGGTCCATCTTGCGCGAATTCCCTCATGTCAATTCCGGTCCCCAGTGAATATATGACCCCACCTGACGGGAACAAGCGACGGAGCAGAGATGCTGGCGCCTTTTGCATGCAGACCTTCCGAAAGCCGCGGCCGGCTTTCCCCCGAGGAGGAAAGCGCCTTCCGGTCCTGCTTTCAGCGCGACCGCGACCGGATCATCCACTGTTCCGCCTTCCGGCGGCTGATGCACAAGACCCAGGTTTTCGTGGTCCATGAGGGCGACAGCTTCCGCACCCGGCTGACCCATACGATCGAGGTGGGGCAGGTGGCGCGGACCATGGCGAACGCGCTGGGGCTGAACGTGGAACTGGCCGAGGCGGTGGCGCTGGCCCACGATCTGGGCCACACCCCCTTCGGCCATACCGGCGAGGACGCGCTGGCCGCGCTGATGGCGCCCTATGGCGGCTTCGATCACAATGCGCAGGCGATCCGCATCGTCACCCGGCTGGAACGGCATTACGCCGATTTCGACGGGCTGAACCTGACCTGGGAGACGCTGGAAGGCATCGCCAAGCATAACGGGCCGGTGCCGCGCCCGCTGCCCTATGCGCTGGCCGAATACGACGCGCGCCACGACCTGGAACTTCACACCCATGCCAGCGCCGAGGCCCAGGTCGCGGCCATTGCCGACGACGTGGCCTACAACAATCACGACCTGCATGACGGGTTGCGGGCGGGGCTGTTCACCGACGAGGAACTCGCGGGGCTGCCGATCCTTGCCGACTGCTTCGCCGAGGTCGACGCGGCCTATCCCTCGCTCGATCCCAAGCGGCGGCGGCACGAGGCGCTGCGGCGGTTCTTCGGGGTGCTGGTCAGCGACGTGATCGACGGCGCGCGGGCCACGCTGGCCGGGGCCGCGCCCGGTTCGGCCGCCGAGGTGCGCGCGCTGGGGCGTCCGGTGATCGGCTTCTCGCCCGCGCTTTTCGCCGCGCTGCGCGAGATCCGCACCTTCCTGTTCCACCGCATGTATCGCGCGCCCCCGGTGGTGAAGATGCGGGCCGAGGTCACGAAGATCGTGCAGGACCTGTTTCCGCTTTATCTGGGCGATCCGGCGCTCTTGCCTGCCAAGTGGCGCGAGGATGTGGCGGCCGCGCCCGACGAGACGACGCTGGCGCGGATCGTGGCCGATTACATCGCGGGCATGACCGACCGTTTCGCGATGGAAGAACATGCGCGGCTGATCGGCCCGACCGTCAAGTCCGGCCCGGTCCCGCCCGGGCACGAGCACGCGTGAGCGGCCGCGCCCGTTGACCCCGCGCGCGTCCGTGATAAACCGCTCGCCAGCCGGAAAGGGACCGACCATGAACCTCTTCAACGATCTGCGCGCGCTGGTGATCGACTGTCTGGACGCGATGGCCGCCGCGGGCGAGCTGCCCGCGGGGCTCGACACCTCCAACGTCGCGGTCGAGCCGCCGCGCGATGCCGCCCATGGCGACATGGCGACCAATGCCGCGATGGTGCTGGCCAAACCCGCCGGACAGAAGCCGCGCGACATCGCCGAGAAACTGGCCGCGCGGCTGGCCGCCGACCCACGCATCGCCACCGCCGAAGTGGCGGGCCCGGGGTTCCTGAACCTGCGGCTTGCACCTGCGGTCTGGCAGGGGCTGGTCGCGACGGTGCTGGGGCAGGGGGCCGATTTCGGCCGTTCGGACATCGGTCAGGGCCAGAAGGTCAATGTCGAATTCGTCTCGGCCAACCCCACCGGCCCGATGCATGTGGGCCATGTCCGGGGCGCCGTGGTGGGCGATGCGCTGGCGAGCCTGCTCGACTTTGCCGGCTGGGAGGTCACCCGCGAATATTACATCAACGACGGCGGCGCGCAGGTCGATGTGCTGGCGCGCTCGGCCTATGAGCGTTACCGCGAGGCCAACGGGCTTGAACCCGAGATCCGCGAGGGGCTGTATCCGGGCGATTACCTGATCCCGGTCGGCGCGGCGCTGAAGGAAAAATACGGGGCGAGCCTTCTCGACAAGGGAGAAGAGGACTGGCTGGCCGAGATCCGCGAGTTTGCCACCGGCATGATGATGGACATGATCCGCGAGGATCTGGCCGCCCTCGGCGTCACGATGGACGTCTTCTCGTCGGAAAAGGCACTGTACGGCACCGGCAAGATCGAGGCGGCGCTGGACCGGCTGAAAGGCATGGGCCTGATCTACGAGGGCGTTCTGGAACCGCCGAAGGGCAAGACCCCCGAAGACTGGGAACCGCGCGAACAGACGCTGTTCCGTTCGACCGCCCATGGCGACGACGTGGACCGGCCGGTGATGAAGTCGGACGGCTCCTGGACCTATTTCGCCCCCGACATCGCCTATCACTTCGACAAGGTCGAGCGCGGCTTCGACCAGCTGATCGACATCTTCGGCGCCGATCATGGCGGCTATGTCAAGCGGATGAAAGCGGCCGTCGCGGCTCTGTCCGGGGGCCGGGTGCCGCTCGACATCAAGCTGATCCAGCTGGTCAAGCTCTGGAAGAACGGCGAACCCTTCAAGATGTCCAAGCGCGCGGGCACCTATGTCACGCTGCGCGACGTGGTCGAGCAGGTGGGCCGCGACGTGACCCGCTTCGTCATGCTGACCCGCAAGAACGACGCGCCGCTGGATTTCGATTTCGACAAGGTGCTGGAACAGTCCAAGGACAACCCGGTCTTCTACGTGCAATACGCCCATGCCCGGGTGTGTTCGGTGCTGCGCAAGGCCGCCGAGGCGGGCATTGCCACAGACGACGCGACGCTGGCTGCCGCCGATCTGACGAAGCTCGACCACGAGGCCGAGATCGCGGTGGCGAAGAAGCTCGCGGAATGGCCGCGCCTGATCGAGATCGCCGCGCGCACCAACGAACCGCACCGGGTCGCGTTCTACCTGTACGAACTGGCCTCGGATCTGCACGCGCTCTGGAACCGCGGTAACGAACTGCCCGAATTGCGCTTCCTGCAGGAGGGCGACGCGGCCACAAGTCAAGCCAAAATCGCATTGGCCCGATCCGTGGCCGTTGTCATTTCCGCCGGTCTTGGTATTCTTGGCGTTACTCCGGTCGAGGAAATGCGCTGAAAAACAAGGCGCAATCCGTCCGGAGCGGCACAGGCAAGAACCAGAACCGGGCAGCCAAGCGCGCCTGGAAACGAGGCGGCAATGGCGGAAATCGATTTCAACGCAATGCGCGGGTCGGGGGGGCATGATGCCCCGCCCTCTCCGAAAACGATCCTGAACTGGGCCGGCGGTCTTGTCTCGCTGACCCTGATGGCGGGGCTTGTGACCTGGGGCTACCAGGTCGTCATGCGCGATGTCAGCGGGGTGCCGGTGATCCGCGCCCTCGAAGGGCCGATGCGGATCGCGCCCGACGATCCGGGCGGGCGGCAGGCCGAACATCAGGGGCTTGCGGTCAACCGCGTGGCCGCCTTGGGCGAGGCCGGACCGCCGGCCGACATGCTGCAACTGGCCCCGGCGCCGGTCGATCTGGCGGGCGACGACCGCCCGGTGATCGCGCCGCCGCCCGCCGAGGCGGCCGCCTATGCTGCGGCCGACGAGGCCGCGCCGATCCTCGCCTCGGTCGGGGGGGCCGCGACGCCGGTGCCCGATGCCGATGGCGGCGCGCTCTTTGAGGGCGACGACCTGTCCGCCGCGGCCGGTCCGGCCGCCGAAACGCTGGCTGCGGACGATGTCGAGGGGGCGACCGAGGCCGCTCTGCCGCTGCCCGCGGGGGCGTTGCGCCAGTCTCCGCGCCCGAGGACCCGCCCGCAGGAGGACTTTGCCGCCCGCGCCGCCATTGCCGCCGCCCGGGCCGCGATGACCGCGCCTGTCGCGACCGAGATCGCCGCCGAGAGCGTCGCGGTGGGGACAGCTCTGGTCCAGCTGGGTGCTTTCGACAGCGGCGACGAGGCGCGCGCGGTCTGGGACAGCCTCGCGAGCCAGCGCCGGTTCTCGGGCTTCTTCACCGACAAGACCCGGGTGATCCAGACCGTCGACCGCGGCGGCAAGACCTTCTTCCGGCTGCGCGCCTCTGGCTTTGCCGACATGGCGGCAGCCCGGCGGTTCTGCGCGGCGGTCTCGGCCGAGGGCGCGGATTGCATCCCGGTGGTGGCCCGGTGAATCACGGGGTCGGGGCCTTCATCGCCGGCTGTTCCGGCCCTTCTCTGACCCCGACCGAACGGGCCTTCTTTGCCCGGACCCGGCCCTTCGGGTTCATCCTCTTCGCCCGCAATATCGACGAGCCCGAGCAGGTCCGCAGCCTGACCCGCGATCTGCGGCAGGCGGTGGGCCGCAAGGCGCCGATCCTGATCGACCAGGAAGGCGGCCGGGTGCAGCGGCTGCGCCCGCCCCACTGGCGTCCCTGGGCGCCCGCGCTGGACCAGATCGCCGTTGCGGGCCCGGCCCATGCGGCGCGGTCGATGTATCTGCGCGCGCGGCTGATTGCCTTCGAGCTGTCGATGCTGGGCATTGACGTCGACTGTGCCCCGGTTGCCGATATCGCCCGGCCCGAAACCCATGACATCCTGAAGAACCGCTGTTACGGGACCGAGCCCAAATCGGTGATCGCCTGTGCCAAGGCGACGGCAGAGGGGCTGCTGGAGGGCGGCGTGCTGCCCGTGATCAAGCATATCCCCGGCCATGGCCGCGCCACCGCCGACAGCCATCTGCACCTGCCGCGGGTGAAGGCCAACTGGACCGCGCTGGAAGTGACCGACTTCGCCGTCTTCCAGGCGCTGGCGGGGATGCCGATGGCGATGACCGCGCATGTGGTCTATGACGCCATCGACCCCGATCTGCCTGCCACGATCTCGCCCAGGGCCATCGCGATGATCCGGCGCGGCATCGGCTTCGGCGGCTTCCTGATGTCGGACGACGTGTCGATGAAGGCGCTGAGCGGCACCATCGCCGAACGCTCCCGCGCCTCGATCCAGGCGGGCTGCGACGCGGTGCTGCACTGCAATGGCGATCTGGCCGAGATGGAAGAGGTGGCCGAGGCCAGCGGCACGCTGACGGGCGCCGCCGCCGACCGGGCGGCCCGCGCGCTGGCCCGCCGTCGCCCGCCCCAGCCGATCGACGTGACCGCTGTCGCCGGGGAGCTTTACGGGATTCTGGGAAAGGCCGCCCATGGCTGAGGGCCATGATCCCGAAACCGCCGACACGCCCGACGCCATCGCCGCGCGGCAGGCCGCCGAGGCGCTGATCGTCGATGTCGACGGCTTCGAGGGGCCGCTTGACATGCTGCTGATGCTGGCCCGGACCCAGAAGGTCGACCTTCGCAGGATTTCGGTGCTGCATCTGGCCGAACAGTATCTGGCCTTTGTCGAGACCGCGAAAAGCCTGCGGATCGAGCTTGCCGCCGATTATCTGGTGATGGCGGCCTGGCTGGCCTTCCTGAAATCGCGGCTGCTGCTGCCGCCCGACCCGACCGAGGACGGCCCCTCGGCCGAGGATCTGGCCGCGCACCTCGCCTTCCAGCTGGAACGGCTCGAGGCGATGCGGGGCGTTGCCGCCCGGCTGATGGCGCGCGACCGGAAGGGGCGCGACTTCTTCGGGCGCGGCATCCCCGAAGGGGTGGAACGGGTGCGGCGGGTGCAATACACTGCGACGCTGCTGGATCTGATGCAGGCCTATGCCCGGATCCGCACCAAGGACGACTTCCGGCCCTATGTGCTGGACCGGGACGCGATCTACACCATGGAAGAGGCGCTGGAGCGGATGCGGGGGCTGATCGGCTATGCGGGCGACTGGGTGGACCTTGTCACCTGGCTGCCGGAAGGCTGGCACGCCGATCCGGCCCGCCGCCGGTCCGCGACCGCCGCGCATTTCGCGGCCTCGCTCGAACTGGTCAAGCAGGGCCAGCTGGAACTGCGCCAGTCGGGCACCTTCGAGCCGATCCAGATCCGGCGGAAACCGCACTGATGCCCCAGCCCGACGGCCCGGAAGACGACGAAGAGGGCAGCCTCTTCGAGGCGCCGCCGCTCGGCGAGCAGGAACGCATGGTCGAGGCGATCCTTTTTGCCTCGGCCGAGCCGGTGCGGGTGGCCGACATGAACGCCCGCATGCCCCATGGCTGCGATGCCGCCCGAGCGCTGGAGGCGCTGCGCCGCCGCTATGAGGGGCGGGGGGTGCATCTGGTGCGGGTGGGCGAGTCCTGGGCCTTCCGCACCGCGCCCGATCTGGGCTTCCTGATGCAGAAGGAAACGGTCGAGCTGCGCAAGCTGTCGCGCGCGGCCATCGAGACCCTGGCGATCATCGCCTATCATCAGCCAGTCACCCGTGCCGAGATCGAGGAGATCCGGGGCGTTTCGGTCAGCCGGGGCACGGTCGACCAGTTGCTGGAGCTGGAATGGATCCGCTTCGGCCGCCGCCGGATGTCGCCCGGCCGCCCGGTGACCTATGTGGTGACCGAGACCTTCCTCGATCATTTCGGGCTGGAAAGCGCCCGCGACCTGCCGGGGCTGCGCGATCTGCGCGCCGCGGGCCTTCTGGACAGCCGCCCGATGCCCGGCACCGAGGAGGACGACACCGACGACGCGCAGGGCGACATGTTCGAGGACGAAAGCTGAGCCGCAGGTCGGCGCCCGGCGCCGGGTCGGGCTCGGCCCCCAGACCTGCTTGCGCCAGAGACGTGCCGCGCCAGTTGCCCTAGCGGTCGCGATCCCGGTCGCGATCCCGATCCAGGGCGCGGCGGAAATGGGTCAGCACATGCACGCGCAGCGCCGAGGCCAGCCCGACATCGAGCCCCCGGCTTTCGTCGATCTCGGCGGCGAGCGCGTTGATGGCGATCCCGCGTTCGGCCGCGATCTCGCGCAGCGCGCGCCAGAATTCATCCTCCAGCGACACCGAGGTCCGGTGCCCCTTCAGCGTCAGCGACCGCTTGACCGGCCGCCCGCTCATGCCTCGTCGTCCGGGGTCCGCTTGTGGCCGTCAAGGGCGGCGCGGGCGCGGGCGGCATCAAGCTCTTCCCGCGCCTTCTGCCCCTTGGTCCGGCCGAACCGGGCGGCGTTCTCGTCGGCCTCTGCCTTCTTCGCCGCCCGCTCGCGGGCCTTGCGCGCCTGACGCAGGTTGACCACGCCGCCCGTCATCGGGTCAGTCCTTCGGACCGATCATGTCTTCGGGCCGGACGATCCGGTCGAAGGTCTCGCCATCGACGAAGCCCAGCGCGATGGCCTCTTCGCGCAGCGTCGTGCCGTTCTTGTGCGCGGTCTTGGCGACCTTGGTGGCGTTGTCATAGCCGATGGTCGGTGCCAGCGCCGTCACCAGCATCAGGCTTTCCTTCATCAGCTTCTCGATCCGCGCGGTATTGGCCTTGGTGCCCACCACCATGTTGTCGGTGAAGGACCCCGCCGCGTCGCCCAGAAGCTGCATCGACTGCAACACGTTGTAGGACATCATCGGGTTGTAGACGTTCAGCTCGAAATGGCCCTGGCTGCCGGCAAAGCCCACCGCCGCGTCATTGCCCATGACATGGGCGCAGACCATGGTCAGCGCCTCGGCCTGGGTCGGGTTGACCTTGCCCGGCATGATCGAGGACCCGGGCTCGTTTTCCGGCAGGATCAGCTCGCCCAGACCAGAGCGCGGGCCAGAGCCCAGCAGCCGCATGTCGTTGGCGATCTTGAAGAGCGACGCCGCCACCGTCTTCAGCGCGCCCGAGAACATCACCATGGCGTCATGCGCGGCCAGCGCCTCGAACTTGTTCTCGGCGGTGACGAAGGGCAGGCCGGTGATCTCGGCGATCTCGGCCGCGACGCGGGTGTCCCAGCCCTTCTTCGTGTTCAGCCCGGTGCCGACGGCGGTGCCGCCCTGGGCGAGTTCATAGATGTCGGGCAGGCAGGCCTTGATCCGGGCGATGCCCTTCTCGACCTGCCGGGCATAGCCCGAGAATTCCTGGCCCAGCGTCAGCGGCGTCGCATCCTGGGTATGGGTTCGGCCGATCTTGATGATCGCGGCGAATTCGTCCGACTTGGCGGTCAGCGCCTCATGCAGCTTTTCCAGCCCCGGCAGCAGCACGTCGCGGGCGGTCATGCCGATGGCCACATGCATCGCGGTCGGGAAGGTGTCGTTCGAGGACTGCCCCATGTTGCAGTGATCGTTCGGGTGCACCGGGTCCTTCGAGCCCTTGACGCCGCCCAGCATCTCGATCGCGCGGTTCGAGATCACCTCGTTGGCGTTCATGTTCGACTGGGTGCCGGACCCGGTCTGCCACACGACCAGCGGGAAGTTGTCGTCGAACCTGCCGTCGATCACCTCCTGCGCGGCGGCAACGATGGCCTCGCCCAGCTTGGGGTCGAGCCCGCCCTGGGCCATGTTGACCCGCGCGCAGGCCTTCTTGATGACGCCGAGCGCGCGAATGATCGCGACCGGCTGGCGTTCCCAGCCGATCGGGAAATTCTGGATCGAACGCTGGGTCTGGGCGCCCCAGTACTTGTCGGCGGGCACGTCGAGGGGGCCGAAGCTGTCGGTCTCGGTGCGGGTTTCGGTCATCGCAATCCTCCGGTCGAATTCGGTCCAGCTAATAGGCCGGGCCGGGCTCCGGAGCAATGCCCCCGACCCGGCAGGATCATCCGGGCGGGCCTATTTGCGGAACTTGTCGAGGCTGACCACCTGCGCCTCGCCGGGACCGGCAGTGCCGTCATGGGGTGCGGGGCTCGGCTGTTCGGGGCCGTCGTCGTCCTCGTCCTCATCCTCGTCGCTGTCCTGGGTCTCGAACCTCAGTCCGAACTCGACCGAGGGATCGACGAAGGTGCGGATCGCATCGAAGGGAATGTAAAGCGGCTCGGGGCTGTCGCCGAAATTCAGCGTGACCGAGAACCCGTCCTCGTCGACCGACAGATGGTCGTACCAGTGCTGCAGCACGACGGTGATTTCCGTCGGATAGCGCTGGCGCAGCCAGTCGGCCATCTGCGCCTCGGGATGAGTCGTGTCGAAGGTGATGAAGAAATGGTGGTCTCCGGGCAGACCGTCGGCAGCGACATCCGACAGCACCGTGCGGATCAGACCCCGCATGGCGGCATGCATCAGATTGCCATACTCGATCCGGTCGGACATCGCGGTGATACCTCTGGGTTGTGTTGCGCCCAGCATAGGGGATTCGACGGGCAGGGGAAGGGGGCGGATGCAATTGCCCTGGAACCCGCGCCCCGGAGAGCCCCGGAGAGTCGCAGAGCGGCGCGGGTGCGGCCCTGTCAGGTGGCCGGGACGTCCGGGCAAGACTGTCCCGGCGCAGGCCGTGCGGTGGCCGGCCGGGGCGGGCCTCAGACCAGCCGCTGACCGGTCATGCCCAGTTCCAGCGCGTCCTTCGGCAAAAGCCCGAGCTGCAGGAAAAGCCCGAGGAAATCCAGAGAGTTGTAGGCCTCGGCCACCTTGTCGCCCTCAAAGCGCAGCATGACCTGGCCGATCAGCCGGATCGGCTGCCCGTCACTCGGGCGCCGGGCCTCGAGCTCGATCAGCGCGGACAGCCAGTCGCCCGATTCGATCACCTTGGCCAGACGGAAGGACGGCTCGTCGACCAGATGCATCATCGCCTGGGCGAAGACGCTGAGATCGCCCGGGGTGACGGCAAGGCCCGGGAGCAGGCCCTGTTCCTGAAGATCGGGGGTGAACAGCGTCCCGACGGCGTCGAGGTCGCCTTCGAGATAGACCCTGCGATACCACTGTTCCAGACGTGCAGCCCGGTCCATGTCGCCTCCTTCTGATGGCTCTTCGGGCCGGTCGGGGTGGGGGAACAGCCCGGCCTCGTGCCCCCGATTTCTGCGCCTGAAACCTTATCATGCCGTTAAGAGCAGCGGGCGGCGCGGGCAAGGGTTTGAAAAAGAGCGGTTTTGCGGCGCGGCTCGGGCTCAGCGGGCGCGCCGCCGCCGCCAGGCCTGCACCAGCGACAGGGCCAGCAGCCCGACCGTCGCCAGCACGAAGCCCGCGGCGATGGGGCGGTCGAGAAAGATCATCGGATCGCCCCGCCCGATCAGCAGGGCGCGGCGCAGGTTGGTCTCGATCAGCGGGCCGAGAACGAAGCCCAGCAGCAGAAGCGCCGGGCTGAAGCGCGCCAGCGCCAGCAGGTAGCCCGCAAGCCCGATGGCCGCGACCGCCAGGATGTCGAACGAGAGGCCCCGCACCGAATAGACCCCGAGGCACAGGAAGATCAGGATCGCGGGGTAAAGCCAGCGGAACGGGATGCGCAGCATCGCCACCCAGATCCCGATCAGGGGCAGGTTCAGCACCAGCAGCAGCAGATTGCCGATGCCGAAGCTCGCGACCAGCCCCCAGAACATCTCGGGGCGGGCCTCCAGCATCATCGGCCCCGGCTGCACCCCGTGAATGACCAGCGCCCCCAGCATCAGCGCCATGATCGGATCGCCCGGAATGCCCAGCGTCAGCGTCGGCACGAAGGCCGAGATCGCGGCGGCGTTATTGGCCGATTCAGGCGCCGAGACGCCCTCGATGGCGCCCTCGCCAAACCGTTCGGGGCGACGCGACACCCGGCGTTCCAGCGCATAGGCCAGAAAGGACGACAGCGTCGAACCGGTGCCGGGCAGGGCGCCGAAGAAGCTGCCAAGCGCGCTGCCGCGCAGCATCGGCCCCGGCAGCCGTTTCAGGTCGTCGCGCCGGGGCAGAAGCTGGCGGCCGCCGATCTTTCCGGTCACGCCCTGCCGGTCCGGGTCGCGCACATTCGCGATCACCTCGGCCACGCCGAAAAGACCCATCGCCAGCGCCACCAGATTGATGCCGTCCAGAAGCTCGGTCCGGCCGAAGGTGAACCGCTGCACCCCCGAATTGACATCGGTGCCGACGCAGCCCAGCAGCAGGCCCAGCACCACCATGGCAAAGCCCTTGGCCGGGCTGGACGACCCGATGGTCGAGGCGGCGACCAGCCCGAGGATCATCATCGCGGCATAGTCCGCCGCGCCGAAAGCCGTGGCCGCGTGCGACAGCCACCCCGCCAGCGTCACCAGCACCGCGATGCCGATCATCGACCCCGCAAAGGACGAGGCCATGGCCGTGAACAGCGCGACGCCCGCCCGGCCCTGCCGCGCCAGCGGATAGCCGTCAAGCGAGGTCACCGCCGATTGCGGCGTTCCGGGCAGGCGCATCAGGATCGAGGCGACCGACCCGCCATATTGCGCGCCGTAATAGACCCCCGCCAGCATGATCAGCGCCGCTTCGGGGGTGATGTAATAGGTGATCGGCAGCAGCAGCGAAATCGCCGCCATCGCCCCGATGCCGGGCAGCACGCCGACGAAGGTGCCCAGCACCACGCCAATCACGCAATAGATCAGCACCGCGGGCTGCAACGCGAACCCGATGCCGTAAAGCAGCCCCTCCCAGGTCGTCATGGCAGGCGCGGCCAGAGGGGCAGGCTCATCCGAAGCCCGAGCCCGAAGACCAGCACCGTCAGCAGCGCGATGGCCGCCGCCAGCGCCAGCCGCCAGCCCCAGCCCGGACGCGGCGCCGCAAGCGAGGCGACCAGCACCGCCGCCGCCGTCGCGGCCACAAGACCGATCCGGAAAAGCCCGAGCCCGAAGACGAGGATCGCGGCCAGCACGGCAAGGGCTGCCAGCGGCTCGATGCCGGGCGCGTCCGACCGGCGGCGCAGCGCGGGCAGGGCGACAACAAGGCCAAGCACGGTCAGAAGCCCGCCGAGGACGGCGGGAAAGAACCCAGGCCCCATCCGGCGCAGGGTGCCGATGTCATACTGCGCAAGCGCCCAGCCCGCCGCCGCCGCGCCAATCGCGGCGAGGGCGAGACCGCCCAGGATATCGGGCCAGTCCCTGTGCATCGGGTCCCTGTGCATCGGCGCGCGCGTCTCAGGGCTTGGCCACGACCCGGTCGATCACCGCGCCCCACATGGCGGTGTCGGCCGCGATCCGGTCGGCCAGATCCCCGGGCGTGCCGGGCGCGGCCTGCCAGCCGATGGCCAGCAGCTTCTGTTGCACCTCGGGGTCGGCAAGGATCGCGCCAATCTCGGTGTTCAGCCGCGCGATGATGGCCGGGTCGGTCCCGGCGGGCGCGATGAAGGCGTTCCAGAGCTCGGCCCGGAAATCGTCGGACAGTCCGGCCCGGCCGGCCAGAACCGGCACGTCGGGGGCCTGCGGGAAGGGCTTGGCCGAGGTGATGCCCAGCATCCGCATCCGCCCCGCCTCGACCTGCGGCAGCGCGGCCGAGGGCGCCATGAAGCCCGCATCGATCTCGCCGCCGACGATCGAGGTGGTCACTTCGGCATAGCTGGTAAAGGGAATGTGCAGCAGGCTGACGCCCGCGGCATCGGCGAACAGCTCCGCCGTCAGATGCGCACCCGACCCCTGGCCGACCGACCCGTAGCTGAGAAACTCGGGCTCGGTCCCGGCCGCCGCGACGAAGCTTTCCACATCGGTGAAGTCCGACCCGGCCGAGACCGCCAGCACCAGCGGCGAGGTCGCAATCAGCGTGACCGGGGCGATGTCGGTGGCGACGTCATAACCCGTCGATTTCATCAGCCGCGCGGCCGTGGTCAGCGGGCCGTTGATGGTGGTGGCAAAGCTGAGGCCGTCGCCGGCATTGGCCAGCATCTGCTGGATGCCGATGACCCCGCCCGCGCCGGGCTTGTTCTCGACCACGACGGGCTGTCCCAGCCGCTGGGCCAGGGGCTCGGTGACGATCCGGGTCAGCGTGTCGGGCGAGGACCCGGCGGGGAAGCCCACATAGACATGAAGCGGCGCGGCGGGCCAGGCGTCCTCGGCGGCGGCAGCGGTGGGAAGGGCGGTCAGAGCCACGGCGCAGGCAAGCGCGGAACGGCGCGTCATCCGAAGGGTCACGGGGTCTCTCCTTTAGGGTCGGCGCCAAAGGACACGATCCGGCGGCGCATTTCAACCGCGTTCCTGCCGCGTTCTTCGGGGGCGGAGCGAGGGCCGCAACCGGCAGGGTGACGATGCGGCGGGGCCTGCGCCCGACCGGGGGCCAGGGCCGTTTGTCCGGGGCGGGGCGGGCAGGGCGGAACGGATCGTCCTGTGGCCCCGGGGCGGGCGGAATGGTCTTGGCCCGGGCAACGGCGCGTCGGGAGGCGGTTCTTATTCGGCCATTCGGGGCCGCTTTCTCGCGCGCCCGGGGCTCTGTGGGGTTGCGTCCGCTGCGGCTTTGGGGCACCCGACAGCCCGGACAGTGACAGCGGAACGGGACGGCATGACCGGGGCGACGATCAGCTTTGAAGGCGTGGGCAAATCCTATGCCGGTGGAGGGAAGGGGCAGGTCACGGCCCTGAGCGATGTCACGCTCAGCGTGGCGCCGGGCGAGATCTGCGGCATCATCGGCCGGTCGGGCGCGGGCAAGTCGACGCTTCTGCGCATGGTCAACGGGCTCGAACGCCCCAGCACGGGGACCGTCACCGTGGGCGGGCGCGATGTCGGCCGGGCGCGCGGCGCGGCCCTGCGGGCAATCCGCCGCGACGTGGGCATGATCTTCCAGCATTTCAATCTGCTGTCCTCGCGCACGGTGCATGGCAATATCGCCCTGCCGCTGGAAATCGCGGGTGTGCCCTCGGCCGAGATCGGCCCCCGGGTCCGCGACCTGATCGCCCGGGTCGGGCTCGAGGCGCAGGCCGACCGCTATCCGGCCGAGCTGTCGGGCGGGCAGAAACAGCGTGTGGGCATCGCCCGGGCGCTGGCCACGCAACCCAAGGTGCTGCTGTCGGACGAGGCGACCTCGGCGCTCGACCCCGAAACCACGCGGACGGTGCTGGAGCTTCTGCGCGACATCAACCGCGATCTGGGGCTGACGATCCTGCTGATCACCCATGAGATGGCCGTCGTCCGCGACATCGCGACCCATATGGCGGTGATCGACCAGGGCCGGATCGTCGAGGCGGGCGCGACCTATGACATCTTCGTCACGCCGCAGCATCCGACGACGCGGTCCTTCCTGTCGGGCGTGACCGGGATCACCCTGCCGGGCTTCATCGCGGGCCGCTTGACCGAGGCCCGGCCCCACGGCCCGGCCGAAGAGATCGTCCGCATCACCTTTGCCGGGGCGCATGCGACCGATCCGATGCTGGCGCGGATGACGGCCGAACGCGGCATCGCCATCAACATCCTGGCCGGTGCCATCGAAGAGATCGGCCCCCGGCCCTTCGGCAACCTGCTGGTCGCCATCGACGCGGCGCGTGGGCCCGAGGCGCGCGACTATCTCAACCGCCACGGGCTTTCGACGGAGGTGCTGGGCTATGTCGGCTAACCTGATCGGGCTGTTGGTCGAGGCCACGCTGCAGACGCTTTACATGGTGTCGGTGTCGGCGCTGCTGGGCACGGTTTTCGGCCTGCCGCTGGGCGTGTTCCTGGCCACCTCGCAACGCGGCGAGTTGCTGTCGGCACCGCTCGTCAACAAGGCGCTGGGGCTTGTCGTGAATGCCGCGCGCTCGGTGCCCTTCATCATCCTCGTCGTGGCCATCATCCCCTTCACCCGGGCGCTGGTCGGCACCTCGATCGGCACCGATGCCGCCATCGTGCCCCTGACCATCGCGGCGACGCCCTTCATCGCGCGGCTGGTCGAGAACGCGATCCGCGAGGTCGATGCGGGCCTGATCGAGGCCGCGCGTGCGATGGGGGCGACGCCCTTGCAGATCATCCGCAAGGTGCTCTTGCGCGAGGCGCTGCCCGGCATCGCGCTTGGCCTGACGCTCGCCGTGGTCAGCCTGATCGGCTATTCGGCCATGGTCGGCGCGGTCGGCGGCGAGGGCCTGGGCGATCTTGGCATCCGCTATGGCTATCAGCGCTTCATGCCCGACGTGATGCTGGCCGTCGTCGTCATCCTGATCGTGCTGGTGCAGATCGTGCAATCGGCCGGCGAATGGATCGCCGCCCGGGTCGACCGCCGCGCGCCGCGCAACCGCGGCCACTGAATGTTCGCAGACAAGAAAGGAACCGTTCCATGCTGCGTCTGATCCCTCTCGTTTCCGCCCTGGCCCTGTCGGCCGCCGCGGCGATGGCCGATGATATCCGTGTCGGCGTCTCGCCCGGCGAACATGCCGAGATCATGGAAGAGGTGGCCAAGGTCGCCGCCGGTGCCGGGCTGAATATCGACGTGGTCGAATTTTCCGACTATGTCGTGCCGAACCAGGCGCTGGCCGATGGCGATCTCGACGCCAACAGCTTCCAGCACCGCCCCTATCTGGAAAACCAGATCAAGGATCGCGGCTTCGACCTGGTCGAGATCGCGACCACCATCACGACGCCGATGGGGGTCTATTCCGACAAGATCGAGGATCTGGCCGCGCTGCCCGAAAAGGCCCGCGTGGCAATCCCCAACGATCCCACCAATGGCGGCCGCGCGCTGCTGCTGCTGCAGGATCTGGGGCTGATTACCCTGGCCGAGGGCACCGGTCTGGTGCCCAGCCCGCTTGACGTGCAGGACAACCCCAAGGGGCTGAAATTCCTCGAACTGGACGCCGCCCAGCTGCCCCGCGCGCTGGCCGATGCCGAAATCGCGGTGATCAACACCAATTACGCCATCGCTGCGGGTCTCAGCCCCAGGGACGATTCCATCGCGATGGAAAAGGCCGAAAGCCCCTACGTGAACATCATCGTGGCGCGCAACGGCGATCAGGACCAGCCCTGGGTCAAGACCCTGGTCGAGGCCTATCACAGCCCCGAGGTGAAGGCCTTCATCGACGAGAAGTATCACGGCGCGGTGCTGACCAGCTGGTGATCCGCCCCGGCGGACCCGCCGCGCGGGTGCCGTGACGCCCGCCAGAGGACAGGAGGGCGGCTCCCGGATCGCGGGGGCCGCCGTTGCTGTCTTCGGTCAGGGCGCTGTCGGGCAGATCGGCTTTGGCGCGCGGCACAGGCCGGTCGGGTCTGGCCGCGGACCGCGTCCCTCATGCCGGGATTTCGGCGCTCTCCTGGATGTCCTCCGACGCGAGACTGACGAGGTCCGTTCAGGACGTCGCCGCTGGCCCGAGGCGAAAACCGCGCCGTTTTGCAAGTGCAGGGCCTGCGAAGGGTTTTCCCGCAGCGCGGCGCAATGCGATTGCGGCTGACGCTTGCCGGGCCGGGCGGCGATGAGCGGACCCTCGAAACCGGTCTCGGGCCGACAGGGCGCGGCGCAACGAAAAGGCCGCCCGTGCGGGGGCGGCCTTCGATCCTGTTTCATGTTCCGGGGCATCGGACCCGACGCGTTCGGGACGATCTGCGGAGATCAAGACCCCACCCGCCCGTTTGTCCGGTCGGTGCGGGGTCTTGTGGCCTCCCCCCCGGAGCTCGTGGTTCGTCTCAGGCCTTGGGCGCGCCCTCGCCGGGCTTGCCGGGGGCAGTCCCCTGCGGGCGGGCCTGCGGTTGCGCGGCTTGCCCGGCCGGGGCGGATTGCACCCGCTTGCCGGTGTTCAGCGGATCGTCCTGGCGCTGCACCGAGCCTTCGAAATGCGCGCCGCTCTCGATCGCGATGGTCTTGTGGATGATGTCGCCCTCGACCCGGGCGGTCGAGGTCAGGCGGACCTTCAGCCCGCGCACCCGGCCGATCACCCGGCCGTTGATGACGACGTCATCGGCGACGACCTCGCCGCGCACGGTGGCGTTCTCGCCGACGGTCAGCAGATGGGCCGAGATGTCGCCGTCGATGGTACCTTCGATCTGGATATCGCCGGTGGTCTTGAGATTGCCGGTGACGACAAGATCGGAAGACAGCATCGAGGCCGGCGGCTTGGCGCGCGGCGGCGTGGGGAGGGGGCTGTCGCCGGGGCGGGGAGCGGCGGGCGCCTCGAACGCCTTTGCCTTCTCGGCCTCGCCGGCCTTGGGCCCGGGCTCGTTGATCCTGCTCTTAGAAAACATTTCTGGCTGCCTTGATATAGGTCATCGGGTTCACGGGTTTCCCGTCGACGCGCACCTCATAGTGAACATGGGTGCCGGTCGACCGTCCGGAACTTCCCATATCACCGATCCGGTCCCCGCGCGAGACCCTTTGGCCGGCCTCGACGCGGATCTTCGACATGTGAGCGTAGCGGGTGACGATCCCGAATTCGTGACGGATCTCGACCATCCGGCCATAGCCCGACATCCATTGCGCCCGGACCACCACCCCGTCGGCGGTGGCATGGATCGGCGTGCCATAGGCCGAGGCCATGTCGACGCCTTCATGCATCCGCCGGCCGCCCAGCGTCGGATGCTCGCGCACGCCGAACGGGCTGGTCAGCCGGTAGCCTGCCTTGACGGGCTGGGCGAAGGGCAGCTTTTCGGCCGCGATACGGTACATGTTGATTTCGTCGAGCCGCCCCATGATCGCCCGGGCGCGGATCTCGTCGGGGGTCAGGTCGGCCGCGGCGCCCTTGGTCGAGACCGACAGCGGCGTCAGCGGGCCGCCGATGCCGGAATAGCCCTGGCGGACGCGGTTGATGATGGACTTGGTGTTCAGCCCGGCCGCCTTGAACATCTTGTCGAGCGGCGCCATCGAGACCGTCAGCGCCTCTTCGAGCGAGGTGAAGATCTGGTCGTTGCGTTCGGCGTCGAGCTCGCGTTCGTAGGACATGGTGCGGACCATGTCGTAGGCCGAGGCCGCGTCGGCGGCGATCCGGTCGCGTTCCTCGGCGGTCTGGTCGAGCGCGCCGGTCAGGAAGGCCAGCGTCTGCTGGACATCGACCGGGCGCGGCCCTTCGGCGGGCGCCGTCTCGCCGGCCAGTTGCGCGGCCAGCTCCTGGCTGCGGCCTTGGGCGGCGTCGCGCTCGGCAAGCGTGCGGCGCAGCGTCTTCTGGATCACGGCCATCCCGGTTTCCAGCTCGCGGCGCCGTTCCTCCGAGGCCAGAAGCGCCGATTGCATCTTCGAGACCTCGTCGAGCGCGAGGTTGAACCGGTCCTGGGCCTCGCGCACATCCTGGGCGCGGCGGTCGCGCTCGGCGGCGATGGCATTCAGGCGGGTGTCGTAAAGCGCCTGTTCGCGGCGGGCCTGATCGCGCAGATTGCCCGATCCCACCTGGTCGATCAGCAGGATCGAGCTAGCTACCATGGTCCAGGCGACAAGCGCCGTCGTGCCCGAGAGGGCCGCCGCCTGGGTCAGAGGCGACAACCGGACGAAACGCGTACTGTCGTCGGACCGGAGGAACAGTCGTTTTTCGGGAAGGTAGCGCCCGAGCGCCACATCGATGCGGTGAAGGAATCGCGCCGTCAATGTCTGCCTCATCTGCCCGTTTCAGGTCCGGTTCAGACGCTCCGCAGCCGGGACGCCTTTGTCCCGTGACTACTGAGAGCCCTGTGCCGTCGCAAGGTTCTTAAGCCCTTTTCAGGCATTTGGGTGAAACTTAGGCGGAAGGTGGCGAAATTCTGCCGATAGACACGCAAGAGTTGCATTACCCCCGCAGGTTCGATCCGGATAATCCGGACCTGTCGCCGCGGTGCCACAGGGGCTGACAGGCTCAGGCCAGCGGGCCGAAAGCAAGGGGCGGCGGTCCGGCCGGCCGGACGGGGCGCCCACCGCCCCGCCGTGGGTTCCGGGCGGCCGCGACCGACCGCCGCCAGGGCGCGGTCAGAGCGCGCGAACCGCCTCCAGCACCTCTTCGGCATGGCCCGGCACCTTCACCTTGCGCCAGATCCGGGCGATGCGGCCCGCGTCGTCGATCAGGAAGGTCGCGCGCTCGATGCCCATATAGGTCTTGCCGTACATCGACTTCTCGACCCAGACGCCGTAGCGCTCGCAGACATCGCCAGCCTCGTCCGACAGAAGCGGCACGCTCAGATCGTGCTTGCCGCGGAACTTGCCATGTTTGACGACGCTGTCCTTCGAGATGCCGAAGACGCGCGCGCCCGCCGCCTCGAATTCGGTCAGCAGGCCGGAAAAGGCGACGGCTTCCTTCGTGCATCCCGACGTGTCATCCTTCGGGTAGAAATACAGAACCACCGGCGCCGGGCGCTGCGCCGACAGGGTCACGGGGTCGCCCGCATCCTGGGGCAGGGTGAAATCGGGGGCGGTCTGGCCGGTCTCGGTCATTGTCGACTCTTTCCTCGGGGCCCGGATAGGACGGGCGGGACGGGTTGGCAGATGGGCGCCATCGGTGTAGCGCGACGGTGTGGCGCGACGGGGCAAAGAATAGCCGCCGCGGGCGGGCGGGCAAGACAGGAGCGGGCGGGCCGCGTTGCGGCGGGGCGCCCGGAGGCATGAGCGACACAGGCACCCCCTCGGACCCTTCCGGGCTGCATCCGCATCAGCGCTTCGGGCTCTGGGTGCTGATCAGCCTTGGCATGCTGGCCGGCGCACTGGGGCTGTTGGCGCTGGTGCTGAGCGAACGCACGGTGACGCTGCCCGACTGGGCGACCGCGCGGATCGAGGCGCAGGTCAATGCCGGTCTGTCGCCCCTGGTGCTGCGGCTCGACCGGGTGGGGGTCAGCCTGTCGCGCCGCGAATCCCCGCAGGTGCATCTGGGCGGGGTGACGCTGACCGATGCCGCCGGGCGCGAGGTGCTGCGCCTGCCCCGGGCCGATGCGCGGCTCGACGGGGGCGCGCTGCTGCAACGGCGGCTCGAGGTCTCCAACCTGGCGCTGACGGGCGCCGATCTCACCCTGCGCCGCGGCGCCGACGGGGTCATAGACCTTGCGCTTGGCGGCACCGGGGCGCCGTTCAGCCTTGGCGGCAGCGTGGCCGAGGTGCTTGACGAGATCGACCGCGCCTTCGACACGCCCGCGCTCGCGCCGTTGCGCGCGGTCAGCGTCGAGGGGCTGGCGCTGACCTATGTCGATGCCCGGGCGGGCCGCACCTGGCGGGTCGAGAACGGGCTGATGACGCTGGACCAGACCGCCGAGACGGTCGCGGTGCAGGCCTTCTTCTCGCTGCGGGGCTCGGCCCCCGTCGCCTCGGAATTCGCCTTCGGTTTCACCTCGTCGAAGGGCAGCCCGGCGGCCCGGTTCTCGGCCAGCTTCTCGGACGTGCCTTCCGCCGACATCGCCACCCAGTCGCCCGCGCTGGCGCCGCTCAAGCTGATCGAGGCGCCGATCTCGGGGGCGATCCGCAGCCAGATCGACGCCGACGGGCGGATCGGCGATCTCAGCGCCTCGCTGGAAATCGGGCGGGGCGCGCTGACCCCGCCGGGCGGCGCGGTGCCGATCCGGTTCGACTCGGCCCAAAGCTATTTCACCTACAACGCGCAAAGCGGCCGGATCGAGCTTGGGCGGCTGTCGCTCGACACCTCGGCCCTGCGGCTCGCGGGCGAAGGCCATGCCGATCTGGTTGCGCCCGAGGGCGGCTGGCCCGAGGCGGTGGTGGCGCAGGTCCGCTTCAGCGAGGTCGGGCTCGACCCCGATGGCGTCTTCGAACGCCCGGCGGCGTTTTCCGGCGGCGCGCTCGACATCAAGTTCGAACTCGATCCGTTCGAGGCGCGGATCGGGCAGCTGGTGCTGACCGATGGCGAGGCCGCCTATCGCGCCGCGGGGCGCGTACGGGCGTTGCCCGAGGGCTGGGATGTGGCGATGAGCGCGGATATCGACCGGGTCGATTACCGGCGTCTGCTGGCGCTCTGGCCGGTGACGGTCGCCAAGGGCGCGCGGCGCTGGCTGGGCCGCGCGCTGTCGGCGGGCGAGCTTTACGACGCCCATCTGGGGCTGCGGCGACCGCCCGACGGAACGCTGCGGGCCGCGCTCGGGGCGCGCATCCGCGACGCCGAGGTGACCTTCCTGCCCGAGATGCCGCCCTTGCGCGACGGGCGCGGCTATCTGGCGATCGACGACCGGACGCTGACCGTCGCGGTCGAGGGCGGCACGGTCGAGGCCCCCGAGGGCGGAACGGTGGATGTGGCGGGCTCGACCCTGCAGGTGCCGGACGTCACCGAAGATCCGGCCCGAGCCGTGTTCCGGCTGAGAACCGACGGCACGATTCCGGCGGCGCTGGCGCTGACCGGGTTGCCGCCGGTGCGGCTGGGCAGCCGCGTGACCCTGCCCGCGAACCCGGCCGAGGGCCACGCGCGCCTCTCGACCGAGCTGAGGCTGCCCCTGATCCGCGATCTTCCGCTGACCGAGATCGGCTTCCGGGTCGAGGGGGTCCTGAGCGATGCGGTCTCCGAGACGCTGGTCCCGGGCCGCCGCCTTGAGGCCGCCGCGCTCGAGTTTCGGGCCGATGAGGACGCGGTGTCGATCTCGGGCGAGGCAGCGCTTGACGGTGTGCCGCTCCGCGCGGTCTGGACCCAGCCGACCGGCGCCGGGGCTGACGGCACGTCGCAGGTGACCGGCACGGTCGAGCTTTCGCAACGCGCCAACGCGGCCTTCGGTCTCGGCCTGCCCGAAGACAGCCTGAGCGGCGCCGCGCGCGGGGCTTTCGCGCTGACGCTGGCCCCGGACACGCCGCCCGCGCTGACGCTGACCTCGGATCTGGCCGGGCTGGGGCTGCGGCTCGACGCGCTTCGTTGGTCGAAGGCGGCGGACCGGACCGGGCGGCTGGAGCTTACGGCGGCGCTTGGCGACACCCCCGCCGTCGAGGGCCTCAGCTTCGAGGCGCCGGGTCTGGCCGCCGAGGGCACGGTCGCGATCAAGCCCGGCGGCGGGCTCGATGCGGCGCGGTTCTCGCGGGTGCGGCTGGGCGGCTGGCTCGACGCGGCGGTGACGCTGACCGGGCAGGGGGCGGGCAAGCCTCCGGCGGTGGCGATCACCGGGGGCACCGCCGATCTGGCCGGGGCGCCGCTCGGCGGGGCTGCCGGCGGGGGTGCCGGGGCGGGGGCAGGCGCGATCGCCGTGGCACTCGACCGGGTGCGGGTCGGCGACGGGATCGAGCTGACCCGGGTGCGGGGCCGGCTGAACGGAACCGCGGGCCAGATCACCGGACTGGTCGCCGGGGCCGCACCCGTCGAGGTCACGCTGGTTCCGGCGCGCGCGGGCATGGCGGTGCGGGTGCGCGCCTCCGATGCCGGTGCGGTGCTGGGGGCGGCCGGGATCTACCGGCGCGCCAGTGGCGGTACGCTCGATCTGGTGCTGAACCCGACCGGCACGCCCGGCCATTACGACGGCACCGCCCATGTCGAGAATCTCAGGGTCGGCGGCACGCCGGTGATGGTCGAACTTCTCAGCGCGATTTCGGTGGTGGGCCTGCTGGAACTGCTGGATGGCGAGGGGCTGGCCTTCACCAATGTCGAGGCGCGGTTCCGTCTGGTGCCGGGCGCCGTCGAGATCCGCGAGGGCAGCGCCATCGGACCCTCGCTGGGGGTGTCGCTGCAGGGGGTCTACCTGACCGGCTCGAAGCGGATGGATTTCCGGGGCGTGCTGTCGCCGGTCTACATGTTCAACGGCATCGGGTCGGTCCTGACCCGGAAGGGCGAGGGGCTTCTGGGCTTCAACTTCTCGCTGAAGGGCAATCCCGCCGATCCCGAGGTCGGGGTGAACCCGCTGTCGATCCTGACGCCCGGCATGTTCCGCGAGCTCTTCCGTCGCCCGGCGCCGACCCTTAAAGAGACGCCATGAAACTTTCCGATTTCGATTTCGACCTGCCCGAGGCGCTGATCGCCACGCGCCCGGCCCGGCCCCGTTCGTCGGCCCGGCTGCTGGTGGCCGAGGGCGATACGATCCGCGATCTGCATATGCGCGATCTGTCCGATCTGCTGGGGCCGGGCGACCGTCTGGTCCTGAACGACACGCGGGTGATCCCGGCGCGGCTGTCGGGCCAGCGGCTGCGCCAGACGGGTCAGGGCCCGGCCGAGGCGCGGGTCGAGGTCACGCTGATGGAACCGGCGGCGGGCGGGCAGTGGCGGGCGATGGCCAGGCCGCTGAAAAAGCTGAAGCCCGGCGATCGCATCCGGTTTTCCGACGCGCTCTCGGCCGAGGTCGCGGCGCGCGGGGACGAGGACGTGACGCTGGCCTTCGACTGCACGGGGGCTGCCTTCGACGCGGCGCTGGCCGAGGCCGGCGCGATGCCGCTGCCGCCCTATATCGCCGCCCGCCGCCCGGCCGATGCGCAGGACCGCGAGGACTACCAGACGGTCTGGGCCGCGCGGCCGGGCGCGGTCGCGGCGCCCACGGCGTCGCTGCATTTCGACGAGCCGCTGCTGGCGGCGCTGGCCGCGAAGGGCGTGGCCTTCAGCCATGTGACGCTGCATGTGGGGGCGGGGACCTTTCTGCCGGTCAAGGTCGACGATGTGTCCGACCACCGGATGCATGCCGAATGGGGCGAGGTGTCCGAGACCGCCGCGGCCGAGATCAACGCCACCCGTGCGGCGGGCGGGCGGATCATTCCGGTCGGCACCACGGCGCTGCGGCTGATCGAGACCGCCGCCGACGAGACCGGCCGGATCGCGCCCTGGCGGGGCGAGACCGACATCTTCATCCGGCCCGGGTACCGGTTCCGGCTGACCGATGCGCTGATCACCAATTTCCATCTGCCGCGCTCGACGCTCCTGATGCTGGTTTCCGCGCTGATGGGGGTCGGATCTATCCGGAAAATTTACCTTCATGCGGTTGAACATGGATATCGTTTCTTCTCCTATGGCGACGCGTCGCTTCTGATTCCGCCGGGTCGGGACCGGCCGGACAGCGGTCGCCCGGGGCATCCCCCCTCCGCCCCGACCGCGTAAGACCGCAAGACCGCAAGATCTCGAAAGGACGTTTCCGTGTTGAAGGTGTTGGCCAGCTCCTGGGCCCTGCTGCTGGGCATTCTTCTGCTCATGGTGGGCAACGGCATCCAGGGCACGCTGCTGGGGATCCGCGGCGGGATCGAGGGCTTCTCGACCTTCGAGATGTCCATCGTGATGTCGGCCTACTTCCTGGGCTTCCTCGGGGGCTCGCGGCTGGCGCCGGAAATGATCCGCCGGGTCGGGCATATCCGGGTCTTCGCGGCGCTCGGCTCGTTCATATCGGCCGTCCTGATCCTCTACCCGGCCTGGACCGATCCCGTCGCCTGGACCATCGGGCGCGTCCTGATCGGGTTCTGTTTCTCGGGCGTCTATGTCACCGCCGAAAGCTGGCTGAACAACTCCGCCACGAACGAGACGCGGGGGCAGGCGCTGTCGCTTTACATGATCACCCAGATGGCGGGCATCGTCGCGGCGCAGGGGCTGTTGCTGACCGCGGATCCGGGCGGGTTCATCCTGTTCATCATCCCCTCGGTGCTGGTGTCGATCTCGTTCGCGCCGATCCTGCTGTCGGTCAGCCCGACGCCGCCCTTCGAAACCGCGAAACCCATGAAGCTGCGCGACCTGATCCGCACCTCGCCCACCGGGACGGTCGGGGTGTTCCTGATGGGGGGCGTGTTCTCGGCGCTGTTCGGGATGGCCTCGGTCTTCGGGTCCGAGGCGGGGCTGTCGGTGGCCGAGATCTCGGCCTTCGTCGCCGCGATCTATCTGGGCGGGCTGCTCTTTCAGTACCCGATCGGCTGGCTGTCGGACCGGATCGACCGGCGCACCCTGATCCTTGCGGCCGCCGCCACCGGCGCCGCCGCCGCGGGCGCCGCGATGCTGGTCGGCGGCAGCTACAGCGCCCTGCTGGTTGCGGCCTTCGTCATCGGCGGCATGTCGAACCCGCTCTATTCGCTGCTGATCGCCTATACCAACGACTACCTTCAGCCCGAGGACATGGCCGCCGCCTCGGGCGGGATGCTGTTTCTCAACGGCGTCGGGGCGATCGTCGGGCCGCTGGTCACCGGCTGGGCGATGGGCGCCATCGGCCCTTTGGGCTTTTTCCTCTTCATCGCGGTGCTGATGGCCTCGCTGGCGGTCTTCACCGCCTTCCGGATGACCCAGCGCGCGCCGGTGCCGGTGGACGAGACCGGCAGCTACGCGCCGGTCCTGCCCTCGGCCACGCCGGTCGCGGTCGAGCTGGCGCAGGAAATCGCCATCGAGGCCGCGCAGGACGACCAGCCAACACCACCGCCCGGCGGCCCCGCACAAACGCCGGGCTGACCGGTTCGACGGCTTGAACCGCCCGGCCAAATCTGAAACGATCCGGGCCAGCACGAACAGGCAGCCTACGGCCGAGGAGGATCAGATGCCGCGCCGCGAACAGATCATCAGGTTCTGGATGGAAGACGTCGGCCCCGAGGGCTGGTACAAGGCCGATCCCGAGGTCGATGCCGCCATCACCGAACGCTTCAAGGGCGACTGGGAAGCGGCCCATTCCGGCGAGTTGCACGAATGGGTGACCAACCCGGCGGGCGCCTTCGCCTTCCTGATCCTGACCGACCAGTTTCCGCGCAACATGTTCCGCGGCGACTGGCGCGCCTTCGCCACCGACGCGCTGGCCCGGGCCGCTGCCAAGCAGGCGATCGAACATAATTTCGACATGCGCTACCCCGAGCCCGAGCGGCAGTTCTTCTACATGCCGCTGATGCATTCGGAATGCCTGATGGACCAGGACCGCTGCGTCCGCCTGATGCTGACCCGCATGCCCGAGACCGGTGCCGACAACCTCCTGCATGCCAAGGCCCATCGCGAACTGATCCGCCGCTTCGGCCGCTTCCCGTTCCGCAATGCCGCACTGCATCGCGGCTCGTCCGAGGAAGAGGTCGCCTTCCTCGAGCGGGGTGGCTACGGCGCCTGTCTGGACGAGTTGCGCGCCTCGGCCTGAGGCGACCGTCGCAGGTTGTTACACCGTCGCCCCGCCCGCGGGTGCGGCGGTCCTGCGCGTCGGTTCGGGAAAGCCGCACGCGCGCAAGAGAAAACGGGAACCGGAACAGGGGGGCGCCATGGCCGCGCGTAACTTCGACATGATCGTGATCGGCGCGGGGCCGGGGGGCTATGTGGCGGCGATCCGCGGCGCCCAGCTGGGGCTCAGCGTCGCCGTGGTCGAACGCGAACATCTGGGGGGCATCTGCCTCAACTGGGGCTGCATCCCCACCAAGGCGCTGTTGCGCTCGGCCGAGGTGTTCCACCTGATGCACCGCGCCAGGGAATTCGGCCTGAAGGCCGAGGGCATCGGCTATGACCTGCCCGCCGTGGTCAAGCGCTCGCGCGGGGTGGCCAAGCAGTTGGCCTCGGGCGTCGGGCATCTGCTGAAGAAGAACAAGGTCACCGTGGTGATGGGCGAGGCCACGCTGCCCGAGAAGGGCCGCGTTTCGGTCAAGACCGACAAGGGCACCGAAGAGCTGACCGCCAGGGCCATCGTTCTGGCGACCGGTGCCCGGGCGCGGAACCTGCCGGGGCTCGAGGCCGACGGCAAGCGGGTCTGGTCCTACAAGCACGCCCTGCAGCCGCCGCACGAACCGAAGAAGCTGCTGGTCATCGGCTCGGGCGCCATCGGGATCGAGTTCGCCAGCTTCTTCAACACGCTTGGCGCCGAAACCACGGTTGTCGAGGTGATGGACCGGATTCTGCCCGTGGAGGATGCCGAGATCTCGGCCTTCGCGAAGAAACAGTTCGAAAAGCAGGGCATGAAGATCCGCGAAAAGGCAACGGTCAAACAACTGGATCGCGGTGCCGACACGGTCGGCGCTCATGTCGAACAGAACGGCAAGACCGAGAAGATCGAGGTCGATACCGTGATTTCCGCCGTCGGCATCGTCGGCAATGTCGAGGGGCTGGGGCTTGAGGATCTGGGGGTCACGATCGACCGCACCCATGTCGTCACCGACGATTATTGCCGGACCGGGGTCGAGGGGCTTTATGCCATCGGAGACGTGGCGGGCGCGCCCTGGCTCGCGCACAAGGCCAGCCACGAGGGGGTGATGGTGGCCGAGCTGATCGCCGGCGGCAAGCCGCACCCGATCAGGCCGGGGTCCATCGCGGGCTGTACCTACTGCCACCCGCAGGTCGCAAGCGTCGGGCTGACCGAGGCCCGGGCCAAAGAGAAGGGCTATGAGGTCAAGGTCGGCCGCTTCCCCTTCATCGGCAACGGCAAGGCCATCGCCCTTGGCGAGCCCGAGGGTATGGTCAAGACCGTCTTCGACGCGAAGACCGGCGAGCTGCTGGGCGCACATATGGTCGGCGCCGAGGTGACCGAGCTGATCCAGGGCTATGTCGTGGCGCGCGGGCTGGAAACCACCGAGGCCGACCTGATGCAGACGGTCTTCCCGCACCCGACGCTGAGCGAGATGATGCACGAATCCGTGCTGGATGCCTGGGACCGGGCGATCCATTTCTAGGCCCGGCCGCGGCAGGCCCTCCGTCCTGCGGGGGGCGCCACCGCTCTGTCGGATGGGCCTATTTCTCGACCGGCAGCTTGGCGTTCAGCCATTCGCGGAACGTGCCCATGTTGTAGACGTCGTCATAGCCCATCTTCTTCATCATCCGCGCCGCCAGCAGCGACCGGCTGCCATTCTCGCAATAAAGCGCAAAGCTCTTGGCCGGGTCGAGCGCCGGGTCGAAATGCGGGCTCTTGGCATCGGCCTTGTGCCGGATCATCTGCAGCGGGATATGCAGCGCGCCCTTGGCCTTGCCGAACCGTGCCACCTCGTGGATCTCGCGCACGTCGATCAGCACCAGTTCGCCCTTCTCGGCATGGACACTGGCATCCTTGGCGCGAATCTCCTCGATATAGGGGTAGACCTTTGCCATGAGGTCGAACCATTTGAGCATCGCGCCCTCCTGTCCTGAAAGATTCGGCCGCACTATAGGGGGACCGGCCCGAATGTTAAGCGCGCACGGGGCCGCAGCGCACCCGATGGCGCATGTTCCTGACCTGTTCTCATTTTCCGGTTGGAGATCGCCCCAAGGTCACCTATTTCTTACCCACCATTCCCGGGGGCGACGATGGCCGAGTTGAAACGGATCGAGGTGCGCGGCGCGCGCGAGCACAATCTCAAGAATGTCGATGTCGACATTCCGCGCGACGCGCTGGTGGTGATCACCGGGCTGTCGGGCTCGGGCAAGTCGAGCCTGGCCTTCGACACCATCTATGCCGAGGGCCAGCGGCGCTATGTCGAGAGCCTCTCGGCCTATGCGCGGCAATTCCTCGACATGATGGAAAAGCCCGATGTCGACCATATCAGCGGGCTGAGCCCGGCGATTTCCATCGAACAGAAGACGACCTCGAAGAACCCGCGTTCGACCGTCGGCACGGTGACCGAGATCTACGACTACATGCGGCTCCTGTTCGCGCGGGCGGGCACGCCTTACAGCCCCGCGACCGGCCTGCCGATCGAGGCCCAGCAGGTGCAGGACATGGTCGACCGGGTGCTGGCGATGGAGCCCGGCACCCGGGCCCATCTTCTGGCCCCGGTCATCCGCGACCGGAAGGGCGAATACCGCAAGGAATTCATCGAGCTGCGCAAGCAGGGGTTCCAGCGGGTCAAGGTCGACGGCCAGTTCTACGAGCTGGACGAACCGCCCGCGCTGGACAAGAAATTCCGGCATGACATCGACGTGGTGGTCGACCGGATCGTGGTGAAGGAGGGCATCGGGACCCGGCTCGCCGACAGCTTCCGCACCGCGCTGGATCTGGCCGACGGGATCGCGGTGCTGGAAACCGCGCCCGCCGAGGGCGATCCCGAACGGATCGTCTTTTCCGAGAATTTCGCCTGTCCGGTCAGCGGCTTCACCATCCCCGAGATCGAGCCTCGGCTGTTTTCCTTCAACGCGCCGTTCGGCGCCTGCCCCGATTGCGACGGGCTGGGGGTCGAGCTGTTCTTCGACGAACGCCTTGTCGTGCCCGATGCGGCGCTGACCGTTTATGACGGCGCCATCGCGCCCTGGCGCAAGGGCAAGTCGCCCTATTTCCGCCAGACCATCGAGGCCATCGCCCGCCATTACGGGTTCGAGCGCGACACGCCGTGGAAGGATCTGCCCGCGAAGGTGCAGCAGGTTTTCCTCCGCGGCTCGGGCGACGAGGAAATCCCGTTCCGCTATGACGAGGGCGGGCGGGTCTATCAGGTCACGCGCCCCTTCGAGGGGGTGATCCCCAACATGGAACGCCGCTACCGCGAAACCGACAGCGCCTGGGTCCGCGAGGAATTCGAGAACTACCAGAACAACCGCCCCTGCCAGAGCTGCGGCGGCCACCGTCTGCGCCCCGAGGCGCTGGCGGTCAAGATCGCCGGGCTGCATGTGGGCCAGGTGGTGCAGATGTCGATCCGCGAGGCCCATGCCTGGGTGCAGACGGTGCCCGAGCATCTGACCAACCAGAAGAACGAGATCGCCCGCGCGATCCTCAAGGAGATCCGCGAGCGGCTGGGATTCCTGAACAATGTGGGGCTCGACTACCTGACGCTGGCGCGGAACTCGGGCACGCTGTCGGGCGGCGAAAGCCAGCGGATCCGGCTGGCCAGCCAGATCGGGTCGGGGCTGACGGGCGTGCTGTACGTTCTCGACGAACCCTCGATCGGGCTGCATCAGCGCGATAACGGGCGGCTTCTGACCACGCTGAAGAACCTGCGCGACCAGGGCAATTCGGTGCTGGTGGTCGAGCATGACGAAGAGGCGATCCGCGAGGCCGATTACGTGCTGGACCTCGGGCCCGGCGCGGGGGTGCATGGCGGGCAGATCGTGGCCCGCGGCACGCCCGAGGAAATCGCGGCCGACCCGGCCTCGGTCACCGGGCAGTACCTGTCGGGCACGCGCGAGATTGCGGTGCCGACCGAACGGCGCCCCGGCAACGGCAAGGCGGTGACCGTGGTCAAGGCCACGGGCAACAACCTGCATGAGGTGACGGCCCGCTTTCCGCTGGGCAAGTTCGTCTGCGTCACCGGCGTTTCCGGCGGCGGCAAGTCGACCCTGACCATCGAGACGCTGTTCAAGACGGCCTCGATGCGGCTGAACGGGGCGCGCCAGACGCCCGCGCCCTGCGAAACGATCAAGGGGCTCGAGCATCTGGACAAGGTGATCGACATCGACCAGCGGCCCATCGGCCGCACCCCGCGGTCAAACCCCGCGACTTACACCGGCGCCTTCACGCCAATCCGCGACTGGTTCGCCGGGCTTCCCGAGGCCAAGGCGCGCGGCTATAAACCAGGGCGCTTCAGCTTCAACGTCAAGGGCGGGCGCTGCGAGGCCTGCCAGGGCGACGGGGTCATCAAGATCGAGATGCACTTCCTGCCCGATGTCTATGTGACTTGCGAAACGTGCCATGGGGCACGGTATAACCGCGAAACCCTTGAGATCCGGTTCAAGGGCAAAAGTATTGCCGACGTTCTCGACATGACGGTCGAGGATGCGCAGGACTTCTTCAAGGCGGTGCCCTCGATCCGCGAGAAGATGGATGCGCTGATGCATGTGGGCCTGGGCTATATCAAGGTCGGCCAGCAGGCGACGACGCTGTCGGGCGGCGAGGCGCAGCGCGTGAAGCTGTCGAAGGAACTGTCGAAACGCGCCACGGGGCGGACGCTGTATATCCTCGACGAACCGACCACGGGGTTGCATTTCGAGGATGTGCGGAAACTGCTCGAAGTGCTGCACGAGCTGGTCGATCAGGGCAATACGGTCGTGGTGATCGAGCATAATCTCGACGTCATCAAGACCGCCGACTGGATCATCGATATCGGCCCCGAAGGCGGCGATGGCGGCGGCCGGATCGTGGCCGAGGGCACGCCCGAAGAGGTCGCGGCCTGCGAGGCCAGCCATACCGGGCGCTATCTCAAGGACATGCTGAAGCCGCGCCAGGTCGCGGCCGAATGACCGTTTGCCCCGCGCCTTGCCCCGCGCGCCACCGGACGGGCGCGCGGGGCATGGGTCAGTTCGACATCGCGGCGATCATGCCGACGACGCCCAGCACCGCCAGCGTGTCGGGGTTCACCTTCAGCACGATCCCGTCATTGCGGGTATAGTAGCGCGCGTTCGGGTCGAGCCCGTGGCGTTCGGGATGCGGCATCGGCCGGAAGTCCTTCGGCACATGACGGCCGACCGCCACGCCCTGCGGCATCGGCGCCGGACGGATCTCGCCGCCCTGCGGCGCTTGTCCGGGGTCCCCGGCGCCCTGGGCCGGGCGCGGGCCGGGTTGGCCCATGGCGGGCGATCCGCCGATCTGCATCTTGCCTTGCGGTGCCGGCTGGCCCTGCTGGGGCTTGGCGTTCGGTTTGCCCGGACCGGGCGGCTGGCCGCCGGGAACCGTCTGTTGCTGTGCCCCGGCCTGCGGTTCGCCCTTTCCGGGCGGCTGCTGGCCCCGCGGTTGGCCCCGCGGTTGGTCCTGGGCGCACTGACCGGTCTTCATCGCTTGCCCGGGCGGGCAGCCCTGCGGCTGGGCCTGTGCCAGGCTCAGCCCGGCGGTCAGGGTGATCGTCGCCGCGAGCCCGGTCGTCAGAAGTCGCATCTTGTCCTCCATGATCGGCGTTCCGGGGACGGTACGGCGCCCGGTTCCGGCTCCGTCGGCGGGTCTTGGGCGATGCGCCGGTTTCCGCCGACAGGTCGGACGGCAGGGGTCAGTTGACCAGAGCGTCGGTGGCGCCGATCAGGTTCAGCGCCTTGCGGGTCTCGGGATCGACGCGCACGACCCAGCCGTCGTCGCGCACGCAATAGCTGCCCTGCGGGTCGAGCCGGTGGCGGCGCGGATCGGCGAGATGGCGATAGCGACCGTCGACCGGAGAACCCGCAACGATGCCATGGCCAGGCTCGGCGCCCTTGCGGGCCTGACCATGGGGAACGCAGGTCGGGCTTTTCTTGGCGAGGCCCGGCGTGCAATGCCCCGGCAAGGCGGTGGCGACGGCACGGGCCAGGGCGAAGGCGGCCGGGGCCGCCAGCAGGATCGGACGCCTGCGGGGTCTCCGGTTATGTCTCGGGACAAGACACCCGCGCGGGCAGACGGGTCAAAGCGGTGCCCAAAACTCCGGCCGCTTCGGCGCCGAACCGCTACCGGACTGGCAAAGGGCAGGGCGCTCCGGCGCCCTGCCGCTGTCGTCTTTGCGGGCCTGTCAGTCTTTCTTGCAGGTGTTCAGCCCGATCAGCGAATAGAGCGGACAGGTCGACATCAGCCCCGTGGCAAGCGGCACGATACCGATCAGCAGCCAGTTGCTGTAGCCCAGCAGCGCGGCGATCACCATCAGCGCGCCGATGACGATGCGCAGGATGCGGTCGATGCCGCCGACATTCTTCGAAAGCAGGGATTGCGTGGTCATGGATGGGTCCTCCGATGGGTGGGTCCGACTCGTCCGGCAGCCCCGGACAGGATGGCCCCAGTTTGCCCCGGCCCGCCCGGCCCGTCTGTGACTGTGTCACCCAGCCGCCAGACGTCTGACGGATCACCGGGCCCCGTCGGCGGCGGCAAGCCGGGCCAGACCCGCAGCGTCCTCGATGGTGACGCAGCCACGGTCAAGCCGCACCATCCCCGCCCGGGCCAGCGCGTCGAGCCGGCGCGAGACGACCTCGCGCGCGGTGCCGATCCGGGTTGCGATCTCCTGATGGGTGGCGTGGACCGCGCCATCCGCCGCGCGGTCCAGCAGATCGGCGGCAAGGCGGCTTTCGACCTTCTGGAAGGCCACCCGTTCCAGCAGCGCCATCACCGATTGCAGCCGCTGCGCGAAGGCGCCGAAGACGAAGCGGCGAAAGACCGGGCTGTCGTCCATCAGCGCAAGGAAGATGTCCTTCGGCACCAGCACCGCCTCGCAGCCGGTGGCCGCGACCGCCTCGCCGGTATAGTCCTCGCCGCCCAGAAGCCCCAGCGTCGACTGCACGCAGGATTGCCCCGGCTCGATGGCGTAAAGCAGGATCTCGCGGCCCGTGGGACCGATCAGAAAGACCTCGACCCGGCCGGTCAGAAGGATGGTGAAGCCGCGCGCCGCCTCGCCGGGGCAGAACAGCACCTTGCCCTTCGGCAGGGGACTGACCGGCAGCGTCCCGAGCCGGGCGGCGATGCCCGGCTCGATGCCCGCGAGGCCCTCGGCGCGCGCAAGCCAGCTCATCCGCGGCCGCGTTTCTCGAAGCGGGGCAGCATCGCCGAAAAATCGCGCCCGGCGCCGTCCTCGGCCTCGACGAAGGCTGCGTAAAGCTCGGTCGCGCGGGCGCCCATCGGCGTGTCGGCATCGGCGGCTTCGGCCGCCTGCTGCGACAGGCGCAGGTCCTTCAGCATCAGATCGGCGGCAAAGCCGGGCTTGTAGCCGTTATCGGCGGGGCTTGCCGGGCCGATCCCGGGGGCGGGGCAATAGGCGTTCATGGACCAGCTGTAGCCCGACGAGGTCGAGACCACATCGAACATCTTGTCGCGCTCCAGCCCCAGCTTGTCGGCCAGCGCGAACGCCTCGCAGGTCGCGATCATGGTGACGCCGAGGATCATGTTGTTGCAGATCTTGGCGGCCTGCCCGTTGCCCGAGGGGCCGCAATGGACCGCCTTCTGGCCCATGATGTCGAACAGCGGCCGCACCGTCGCGAAGGCCGCGTCGCTGCCGCCCGCCATGAAGGTCAGCGTGCCCGCCGTCGCGCCGCCGACGCCCCCCGAGACCGGCGCATCGACGGCCATCAACCCGGCTGCCCCGGCCTCGGCCGCCACGGCCCGCGCGCTGTCGACATCGACGGTCGAACAGTCCAGCAGCACCGCGCCCGACGCCATCGCGGGCAGGATCTCGGCCGCGACGGCGCGCAGGATCTGCCCGTTCGGCAGCATGGTGATGACGACCTCGCGGCCGGTCGCGGCGGCGGCGGCGCTTTCGGCCATGGCGACGCCCTCGGGGGCAGGGGCTGTCAGGTCGAAGCCCGTCACCTCATGGCCCGCCTGAACGAGGTTCGCCGCCATAGGCGCCCCCATGTTGCCGAGCCCGATGAACCCGATCTTCATTGCAGTTCCTCCTCCAGTTTCAGCCCGTGTTCGCCCAGCGGCATCAGCATGCGCGCCACATCGGCGCCGGGCACAGCCTCCAGCCCCGCATGTTTCCAGCGCGGCCTGCGGTCCTTGTCGATGATGGCCGCACGGATGCCTTCAAGGAAATCCGAATGCTCCGGCGCGCGATAGGTAAAGCGGTATTCCAGCGCCAGCGCCCGGCGGATGTCGTCCGACCCCTTCAGCCGGTGCTGCATCTCGATGGCGCAGGCCATGGCCAGCGGGCTGTTGCGTTCCATCACCTTCAGCGTCGACAGCGCAAAGTCGGACCCGTCGGCCGTCAGCGCATTGGCGATGTCCAGCAACCGCTCGCCCGCGAAAAGCGCGTCGATCCGGGGTTGCAGCGCGGCCAGCTCGCCGGGCGGCGGGGTCCGGGCCGCGCGGTCGACGGCCTCCCAGTCGCCGGTTTCGACCAGTGCCCCGGTCAGCGCGGGCCAGTCGGCCTCGGGGATGAAGTAATCGGCAAAGCCCGCGAAGATCGCATCGGCCGGGCCCATCCGGCGGCCGGTCACGCCCAGATATTCGCCGATCCGCCCCGGCGCGCGGGCCAGGATCAGCGAGCCGCCGACATCGGGGACGAGGCCGATGCCGCATTCGGGCATGGCGACCTGCGAGCTTTCGCCCACCACGCGGTGCGAGCCGTGACAGCCGACGCCGACGCCGCCCCCCATCACGAAGCCCTGCATCAGGCTGACCACGGGCTTGGGAAACTCGAAGAGCTTGGCGTTCATCCGGTATTCGTCGCGCCAGAACGTCTGGCCATAGGCGTAATCGCCCTTGGTGCCGGTCTCGTACATCACCGCGATGTCGCCGCCCGCGCAGAAGGCCTTGTCGCCCTCGGCGTCGATCAGGATCATCCGGACCTCGGGATCGGGCGCCCAGGCATCGAGCGCGGCCTCGATCGCCAGGCACATGTCGTAGCCAAGCGCGTTCAGCGCCTTCGGCCGGGTCAGGGTGATGCGGCCGATCCGGCCCTCTTTCCGGATCTCGATCTCGCTCATCCGCGCGCCTCCAGCAGCTGGCGCGCCACGATCAGGCGCATGATCTCGTTGGTGCCCTCGAGGATCTGGTGCACGCGCAGGTCGCGCACGATCTTCTCGATGCCGTAATCGGCCAGATAGCCGTAGCCGCCATGCAGTTGCAGGCAGGCATCGGCGACCTTCGATCCGGTCTCGGTCACGAAGGCCTTGGCCATGGCGCAGAACTTGGTGGCATCCGGCGCGCCCTGGTCGAGCTTCCAGGCCGCCTGACGCAGGAAGGTGCGCGCGGCCTGCAGCTCGATCTCCATGTCGGCCAGGCGGAACTGCAGGGCCTGGAACCGGTCGAGGCTTTGCCCGAAGGCCTGCCGGTCGCCCATATAGGCCAGCGTCGCATCAAGCGCCGCCTGCGCCGCGCCCAGCGAACAGGCCGCGATGTTCAGCCGCCCGCCGTCGAGCCCGGCCATGGCATAGCGAAACCCCTTGCCCTCCTCGCCCAGCAGGTTGGCCGCGGGAATGGTGCAATTGTCGAACTGCACCTGCCGGGTCGGCTGGGCGCGCCAGCCCATCTTGTCCTCGAGCCCGCCGAAAGACAGCCCCGGCCGCCCGTCCTCGACCAGAAAGGCCGAAATGCCCTTCGGCCCGGCCTCGCCGGTGCGGGCCATGACGACATAGGCGTCGGAATAGCCGCCGCCCGAAATGAAGGCCTTGGTGCCGGTCAGCGCCCAGCCGTCGGTGCTGCGCACCGCGCGGGTCTTCAGCGCCGCGGCGTCCGAGCCCGAGCCCGGTTCGGTCAGGCAGTAAGACAGCACCGTTTGCATCGACAGCGCCTCGGGCAGCACCCGCGCGCGCATCTCGTCCGACCCGAAGGCGTCGATCATCTTGGCGCACATGTTGTGGATCGACAGGAAGGCCGCGACCGCCGGACAGGCCGTGCTGAGCGCCTCGAAGACCAGCGTTGCGTCCAGCCGGGAAAGCCCCGCGCCGCCAGAGCTTTCGCGGACATAGAGCCCGCCGAAGCCCAGCGCGCCCAGCTCGGGCCAGAGCGTCTTCGGGATCGTGCCCTCGGCCTCCCACTTCCGGGCATGGGGCGCGACATGGTCCGCGCCGAAATCGCAGGCCATGTCAAAGATCGCCGTCTGTTCCTCGCTCAGCGCAAAATCCATGATCGCCGCTCCCCCGTCGCGAAAGAAATGAACACCCGTTTAGTTAGCGACCGGGGAGGGGGTCATGCAAGCGTCTGCGCCAGAGATTTCCTTGGCGTCCATTTCGCAGCCGCCAGAGTCAGGTCTCACACCCGATAGATGGCGGTCGCGGCCAGGGCGCAGGCCGAGAGGAACAGGATTGGCCAGCGGTCGCAGCGGGTGGCGATGCGCCGCCAGTCCTGCAGGCGAGCGAACATGGTCTCGATCCCGTGGCGCAGGCGGCAGAGGTTCGCGGCGTGCGGGATCGGAACCTTGCGACCGATGCGGGAGGCGATACACGGCAAAATGCCCATGTCGATCAGGGCGTTGCGGACCCAGTCGGCATCTTAGCCCCGGTCACCGCGCAGCGTCCCGGCCTGCGGGATGAAAGACGGCAGCGCCCGCGCCCGATGGCGTCCGAGGTCCGGCCCGCCAAGTGGAACAGGATCGGGCGACCCTTCGCATCGGCCAGGACGTGCAGTGTGGAGTTCAGCCCGCCCGTTCTCGGGAAAACGATCCCCCGGATCGTTTTCTGATCTTCGACCTCCGCCCGATCAGGCGGGCACACACCCCTTTTTCGCGGCCATGCTGGTCGCTGTGCGGTGCGCCTTCAGACAGGTCGCATCGATCATTACGGTCTTCTGCGCGCCGTATTCCCGGGCGGGCGCCGTCAGGGGTGCCCGTCTGGCGTTTCACGGCATGCGCTCAGAGATCGGCGCCGAATTCCTCGATCAGCCCCTGGACAACGGCGCGCATCGCGCCCTCGCGGTCGAGGCCCGCGGCGAGCGCCGCCTTGTGGGTCGCGCGCTGGCGTTCGGCGCTGGTGCCATGGGCAATGACATCGCGCGCGGCATTCACCTCGTCGAGACAGCCCAGCACCGCGGCATCGGCCTCGACCAGCTGGATCAGCTCTTCCAGCAGGTCGGCAAAGGGCACCAGTTCCTTGCGGCCGAAATCGACCAGCCCCTCGGACACGCCATAGCGCTGCGCCCGCCAGCGGTTCTCGCCCACCAGAAAGCGCTCATAGACCCTCCAGCGCAGGTTCTCGCCCGCAAGCCGCCACAGCATCCTCAGCGTGCACTGGATCAGCGCGGCCAGCGACAGCGTGTGATCGAGCCGGGGGCACATGTCGCAGATCCGGGTCTCCAGCGTCGGAAACCGGGCCGAGGGGCGCAGGTCCCACCAGATCTTGGTGGCGTCCTCGATCAGCCCCAGCCGGGTCAGCGCCCCGACCGAGCGGTCGTAATCGGACCAGCTTTCGAAGCGCGGCGGCAGCCCGGTCCGGGGCAGGTTGTCGAACACCGTCAGCCGGTAGGAGGCGAGCCCGGTATCGACCCCCTTCCAGAACGGCGACGAGGTCGACATCGCCAGCAGATGCGGCAGGAAATAGGAAAACTGCGCCATCAGGTCGATGCGCTGGTCGGGATCGGGGATGCCCACATGCACATGCATGCCGCAGATCAGCATCCGCCGCGCCACCGCCGCCAGCGCCCGGTCCAGATCGTTATAGCGGTCCTTGTCGGTATGATGCTGGTCCAGCCAGTCGGCCGAGGGATGGCAGGAGGCCGCGATCGGGGCCAGCCCGTAGCTTGCGGCGTGATGCGCCACCGTCGCGCGCAGCCGCCTGAGGTCCTCGCGGGCCTCGGCCACGGTGCGGCAGACCCGGGTGCCGACCTCGATCTGGCATTGCAGGAATTCCGGGGTCACCTGATCGCCCAGATCGGCGGCGCAGGCCTCCATCAGCCCTTTCGGCGCCTGCGCCAGCGCGCAGGTCTCGCGGTCCACCAGCAGGTATTCCTCCTCGATGCCGATGGTGAAATCGGGTGCCGTGATGCCCATGGGTCCCCCTTCCGCCCGGTCCTCGGCACGAGTGTCAGCCGGAAAGGCAGGCTCCCGCAAGCGGCTGTTCGCCACGGGGCCGATGATCCGGCGTCGCAGCGCCTAAAGCGTGAAGTCGGCCGCCTCGGCGCCGGTCAGCCCGGGCAGGACATGGGGGTCGAGCGGGAAGACATGACGGGGCGTTCCGGCGGCGGCCCAGACGGTCTGGAACTCGAGCAGGCGCGGGTCGAGGAAGGCGCGGATCGGGGTCAGATGGCCGACCGGGGCGACGCCGCCGATGGCAAAGCCGGTCTGGGCGCGGATCAGCGCGGCATCGGCCTTGCCCAGCGGCTCGCCCGCCAGCGCCGAGGCCTTGGCGTCCGACACCCGGTTTCCGCCCGCGGTCAGGAACAGGATCGCGGTGCCGCTGTCCTCGCCCCGGAAGATGATCGACTTGGCGATCTGGTCGAGGTCGCAGCCGACCGCCGCCGCGGCCTCTTCGGCGGTGCGGGTCTGGCCCAGCTCGCGGATGTCCGCGGGCAGCCCCGCCGCTTCCAGCGCCGCGCGCACCCGGTTCAGGCTTTTCGACATCGCGTCCTCCTTCGGTCGGCGCGGACTATCGGCACCGCCGCCGCCCGGTGCAACCCCCGTTGACCGGGCCGCCCGCGCGCGGCATCACTCGGCCATGAGCTTCGCATCCCGACTGACCCGCGCGCCCCTTGCCTACGAGCCCGACCGCGCCGCCGAGGCGGCCGACCGCTTCGCCGCCCAGCCGCCCGAGATCCGCGCCCTGCTGGAGGGCACGGCCGGGTGCAGCCCCTATCTCTGGGGGCTGATGACGCGCGAGGCCGACTGGCTGGAGGACCTGCTGGCGGGCACGCCCGAACCGGTCTTCGCGGCGCTCTTGGACGAGGTCCGGGGCCTCACGCTCGACGCGCTCAAGCCCGGGCTGCGCCAGGCCAAGCGCCGCGCGGCGCTGTTGATCGCGCTGTCCGATCTGGGCGGGCTCTGGCCGCTCGAGGCGGTGACGGGCGCGCTGACCGATTTCGCCGATCTTTGCGTCGATGTGACGATAAGGCGGCTGGTCGCGGCCGAGATCGCGCGCGGCAAGCTGCCAGGTCTGACCGAGGCCGATGCCGGGACGGCGGGCGGCATGGTGGCGCTGGCCATGGGCAAGCAGGGCGCGCATGAGCTGAACTATTCGTCAGACATCGACCTGATCTGCCTGTTCGATCAGGACCGGTTCGAAGAGGCCGATTTCCACGAGGTGCGCAGCGCCTTCGTCAAGATCACCCGGCGGATGACCGCGATCCTGTCCGAGGCCACGGGCGAGGGCTATGTCTTCCGCACCGACCTGCGGCTGAGGCCCGACGCCTCGGTCACGCCGGTCTGTCTGTCGATGGAGGCGGCCGAACGCTATTACGAGGCGCTCGGGCGCACCTGGGAACGCGCGGCCCATATCAAGGCACGGCCCTGCGCGGGCGATATTCAGGCCGGCTGGGCCTATCTCGACCGGCTGAGACCCTTCGTCTGGCGCAAGCATCTCGATTTCGCGGCGATCCAGGACGCCCATGACATGCGGCTGAGGATCCGCAGTCACAAGGGCCTGCATGGGGCGCTGTGCCTTGAAGGCCATGACATGAAGCTGGGGCAGGGCGGCATCCGCGAGATCGAGTTCTTTACCCAGACCCGGCAGATCATCGCGGGCGGGCGCGACCCGGACTTGCGGGCCCGGGGCACGGTCGAGGGGCTGGCGCGGCTGGCCGACAAGGGCTGGGTCCCGCGCGAGATCGCCGGGACGCTGAGCGAGGACTACCGCGCCCATCGCGAGGTCGAACACCGGCTGCAGATGGTCAACGACGCCCAGACCCATCTGCTGCCGAATTCGCCCGAAGGGATCGAGCGGATCGCGCGGTTCTGCGGCGCGGCCGAGACCGGGCCCTGGCGCGACGCGCTGGCCGCGCGGCTGCGCCGGGTCGCGGGCCTGACCGAAGGCTTCTTCGCCCCCGGAAAGCCCGCCGAGGATCTGCCCGAGATCCCGGAGACCGCGGCCGGGATCGTCGAACGCTGGCCCGGCTATCCCTGCCTGCGCACCGCGCGGGCGCGCGAGATCTTCCACCGGCTGAAACCCGATCTCTTCTCGCGCCTGACCAAGGCGCCGCGCCCCGACGAGGCCTTCGCCGCCTTCGACGGGTTTCTCGCGGGCCTGCCAGCGGGGGTGCAGCTGTTCTCGCTGTTCGAGGCCAACCCGCATCTGATCGACCTCTTGATCGACATCACCAGCGTCTCGCCGGAACTGGCGCAGTACCTGTCGCGCAACGCCCGGGTGCTGGACGCGGTCATCGGCGGCAGTTTCTTCGAGGCCTGGCCGGGACGCGCGGCGCTGACCGGGGCGCTGGCCGACCGGCTCGGAACGCTGGGCGATTACGAGGCCCAGCTCGATGCCGCGCGGGCCTGGGCCAAGGAATGGCATTTCCGGATCGGGGTCCATTTCCTGCGCGGCCTGATCGATGCCGAGACCGCGGGCGCCGAATATGCCGATCTGGCCGAGGCGGTTCTGGCCGCGCTCTGGCCGAAGGTCGTCGCGCAGTTCGCCGCCAAGCATGGCGCGCCGCCCGGCAAGGGAGCCACGGTGTTGGGCATGGGGTCGCTGGGGGCAGGGGCGCTGACCTCGCGGTCCGATCTCGACCTGATCGTGATCTACGATGCCGACGGGGTCGAGGCCTCGGACGGCCGCCGCCCGCTGGCCTCGCGCGCCTATTACGCCAAGCTGACCCAAGCGCTGGTGACGGCGCTGACCGCGCCGATGGCCGAGGGCCGGCTTTACGAGGTCGACATGCGGCTCAGGCCCTCGGGCAATCAGGGGCCGGTCGCGACCTCGCTGCAGAGCTTTCGCAGCTATCAGCGCGACGAGGCCTGGACCTGGGAACATCTGGCGCTGACCCGCGCGCGGCCGGTGGCGGGCGACAGCGCGCTTGGCGCCGAGGTCGAGGCATTTCGTCAGGCGCTGCTGCGCGACAAGGCCGATGTGGCGCGCACCGTGGCGGGCGTTGTCGACATGCGGCGGCGGCTGGCCGAGGCCAAGCCCGCGAAATCGGCCTGGGACGGCAAGCAGGGGCCGGGCCGGGGCCAGGATATCGAACTGATCGCCTCGGCCGCGGCGCTGATCGCCGCCCACCCCGCGACCTCGGTGCCCGACCAGCTCGATGCCGGGGTCGATGCGGGCTGGCTCGAGGCCCCCGAGGCGCAGACGCTGATTGCCTCCTACCGGCTGCAGCGCCAGGTGCAGGGCGCGGCCAAGCTGATCGCGGATCTGCCGCTCGACCCTTGCAGCCTTGGCGAAAGCGGACGGGCCTTCCTGTTGCGGGGCACGGGGCTGGCCGATGCCGGGGCGCTTGCGGCCCTGCTGGACGACCGGCGCGCTGCGGCGGCCAGGGTGATCGAGGCGGTGATCGGGCGCAGCCCGCAGGAGGACGGGGATGCGGATTGAACTGGCCGACCCGCGCGGGCTGATCCGGGAAGCCTACCGGATCGAGGGCATCGGCCCCTCGGAATGCCGCTCGATCTTTCTTGACTGGGCGCTGGGGCTGCCCGAGACGGTCGACACAAGCCGCGCGCTGCGCAGGCTTCTGGCCGAATACGGCCCCGATGCGCCCGACCATCCGATGACGGCCGTGCTGCGCGCAGGCCTTGCCGAGGAACCCTCCGCCCGCCGTCGGGGCGGCCCGCGCGGCCGACGCAGCTAGGCCGGTACAGGCGCCTCACGCCAGCGGGAGCACGCCGGGGCAAGGCGGCGCCGGGGCCGCTGCGGCGTCCTGCGACAGTCCCACGCCATCCGATGCGGGGCATCGCGGCAGGTCGGAAAGCGCTGGGGTGAGGGGTCAGACCGGTGCAGCCGCAGGCATGGGATCCGATCCGCCGACGGCGATTGTCCGATCCGCCGATCTCGCGGACGGCGTCTTTCCGAAAGGCGCTCCGACCGCGCCCGGGGCGATCCTCGCCCGGATCTCGCCGACCGGTTGCCGCCCGTTCACGGAGGGGCCGAAACACGCGATCGCGGATCACATCGTCACCGAAGCCGCGATGCGCGTCGGGCTTGAAAACGGTCAGGTCTGCACGGCAGGCCCCGGCGATGTGATGTCTCTGCCCACCAACGCCCGGCGCAGTCTTGCCAGCGGGCCCGGGCTCGATCCGGTCCCCGGGCGGGAACCTGATCCTTCCGCCGGACCGGGGCCGGCTGGCGCGGCGCCGCTTTGGCCGCGGGGGCGCCGTCACGCGGCTTCCCCGCGGGTCCATCGCCGCGAAGGCCGGACCCGCTCCCCCGCTGGATGCGTCGCCGCCGCCGCCGGCGATCCGCATCGAGCAGGGTCCTGCCCCCGGGCGCGCGTTCTCGATCTGGTCGCAGGAAATGGCAAGGCGACCCTCGCCCTCGCCCGCCGTCGGCATCGCGTGGCGCGGGCGACGGAACGAAGTCGGTCCCAAGCGCCTGTGTCGAATGGGTGATCCGCAAGGCCTGACGCGAATGCCAGATCCCCGGCAGCGGCGTTCCAGGCGCTGGTGCCGAGGCGGATGGCTGGGCAGAGCGGTCGCCGGGACCTCGCGTCCGCAAGACGGTCCGGGATGGGCTGCAGGGCGTTCCGCTGGAGGCTGCCGTTGATGGCCCGGGCGGCTTCGGTCGCCACCGGTGCGGCATGGCGCAGGAAGGCCTCGGGCGTCCATCCCGACAGCGCCCCCGCGACGTGGATCGCGCCGGGAGGCGCTCCGTCGCGGTCCGCAACCGCGACGCCTATGGCAGGCGGCGGGCGCGGCCTTCTTTCTCAGGCAGTGGGGTGAATGGGAAGCGGCACCCGATCGAGAGCGAGACGCCCCAGACTTTCGCGTCGACTACAGCAAAACGATGTGGACCGTGGCAAATCGCGGTGGCTCGACCTGGCAGGAGACCCTGGCAGGAGGCTTTGCGGTTTTCATGGTGATAGGGTCCATGTCATGCGCCGCGTCGGCAAGCGTACCGCGGGCAGAATGCTCGACGGCAGGACGCGGGACGGGATGCCGGGGCGAAGCGATGACTGAGCGCACCCAGCGACCGATCCACGTCCGAGCGAGGGATGCAGGGGGCGATGTTCGGCGTGAGCCGACCGACCCTCCATCGCTGGCTGAAAGAGGCCGGGGCCGCCATCACGTCCTTCAAGCGCGGGAACATCAGGCTGATCCCGGAGGCCCTGAAAGACCGGCTTGAGGCCCGGAGCCAATGAGAACAGGCTGCTATGCCAGGTGGTTGCTGGCGGGGCGTATCGCCAAATTCCGAAATGTAACAAATGGCGTCTGGCGCACCCGACAGGATTCGAACCTGTGACCTTCGCCTTCGGAGGGCGACACTCTATCCAGCTGAGCTACGGGTGCGTCGTCGGGTCTTTTAGCGTGGCCCCGCAGAGGACGCAATGACCGAAGCGCAGGTTGAAGGCACTCTTTTCGCCGGTTTTCGGGGACGTCCTTCCGGCCCGGCCTGGGGAGGCGGGCGCGGGACGCCGGACCTGACGGTGACCCGGAGCTTTCGCGCCATCCGACAGGGCAGGGGGGCGCACAGCCGCGGCGTGGCGTCCCGGACCGGAGAGCTAGACCATCAGACCGCGCGAGCGCAGCACCTCGGCGACGGTCAGGGTCGTGAATTCCGTCTTCGTCCAGATCGCGACGACATTGGCCGCCTTGGCCTTGGCGCGCATGAAGGGCGAGGGCCAGTCGCTGACCATGACCACGGGGATTCGGCTCCAGCTGCGATGGGCGGACAGTTCGAGTGCGAAATTCGCACCTTTCCCGTCCGGAAGGGAATTGTCGAGGAAGATGATCGAGATCGGCTCCTTGTCGAGGCAGCGCCGTGCCTCGGCGAGGGTGGCGGCAAAGCGCACCTGAATCGACTTGCCATAGGCGGCAAGCTTCCGCTCCATGATCATCCGGTCGAAAGCTGTGTCCTCGACGACGAGGCAAACGGGTTCAGACTGAGTCATCCGGCTGGTCCCCTCTGCCGCTGGTCCCGATGCGGGTGCATATTCTGATTTCGTGAGCATCCCGGGTTCGTGAAATGGAGTGACACCGCCCGACCCCCGCATGGAGACTGACGTTGGGGAAAGCATACCCGAAAATGCCGCAGCGTCGCAGGAGCAAATCAAGAAAATCCGACCGATCGTCGCAAGATCCGACAGGCCTTTGAAATGCGGGTCCTTCACGCGTTTCGCCCGACGGGCTTCGTGCCCGGTCGCAGCCGGTGCAAACGGGCAGGCGCCCCGGTCCGGGTGGCGGCCTTTCGGCCCGGGCGCGGGGCGGCCTGCACCCGCCGATCGAGCTGAGGCGAATTGTCCCAATGGCGTAGACAAACGCACATGCCGTCCCCAGACTGAACCGGCAATGACCGTTCCCATGGAAAGAGCCATGCCCGTGACCAAGACCGATGCAGCCCCCCGGAGCCCCGCCCGCCGCTCCGCGATCAAGACGCTCGCCGCCGCCGCTGCCGGCACCGCGAGCCTGCCGCTCTGGGCGCGCTATGCCGGGGCCGAAAGCGCCGCGCCGATCCGGATCGGGTTCCAGATGCATGCGACCGGCATCGGCGCTGCCTATGGCCGCTGGTACGACCGCACCACCCGGGCCGCGCTGCGGCTGATCAACGAGGCGGGCGGCATCAACGGTCGGCCGGTCGAGCTGGTCACCGAGGATGACGGCACCGATCCCAAGCGCGGCGCCGAGGTGGTCGAGAAATTCGCCAGCCTGCACCGCTGCGATGTCGGCTATGGCACGCTTTTCAGCCATGTGGTGATGGGTTCGGCGCCCCGTGCGGGCGAGCTGAAGCTGCCCTATTTCGTGGTCTCCGAAGGCCATCACGTGGCCTCGGGTGCGCTCAACCGCTGGACCCTGCAGCCCGGCATCACCGATGTCAAAAGCCAGGTGCTGGCGATGGCCCCCTTCGTGCGCGAAAATCTCGGGCGCAAGGTCACGATGATCTTCCCCGACTACGCCTTCGGCCATGACCATCGCGACTTCTTCAGCGAGGCGATCGAGGCCCAGGGCGGCGAGGTGGTGGCAAAGCTGGCGATCCCGCCCACCGAAACCTCCTTCACCAAGTATTTCGCCAAGATCCCGCGCGAGACCGAGGTGATCTACCATGTCATGGTCGGCCCCTCGGTCCTGACCTTCGTCAAGGAGATGGGCGAATTCTTCGGTCCGTCGCGGCCCGAGATCTTCGGCTTCATCGACAGCCTCGAGTCGGTCGATCTGCAAAGCCCGGGGCTCGACTTCCTGGAAGGCACCTATTTCTGGGAGGGCATGCCCCGCTACGTCCAGCCCGACCAGACCGAGTTCGACCGCCATTACCGCGCGGCCATCGGCATCGACGAGAACGGCGCGCTGGCCGCCGATCCGTCCGATGTCTCGGCCTATGCCCACATGTTCGGCTGCTGGGAGACGCTTTACGTCATCAAGGCCGGGATGGAGGCCTGCGGCTACCGCGGCCCCGACGACCGCGCGGCGCTGGTCGAGGCGGTCGAGGCGATGACCGAGATGCCGCTGTCGAACGAACATCCGCAGGGCGCCAAGCTCTTCAACGGTCGGACGCACCAGGTCTTCGGGCCGCAATACATCTCGAAGGTCGAGAACGGGCGGCTGGTCGTGCAGGCGGAAACCCCGATCGAGGCCGGGTTCTATCCCGACGAGGTCGACTACACGACGCAATCGCTCTAGGCAGGGGTCGTTGCGCGCGCCGGGGCCCGCGACCGGGCGCCGGCGCGCGCTTTTCCAGTCCTCAAGGGTCCGGGGTCTTCACCCGGCCCCCTCCCGTTCCGGAGCGCGCATGGAATTCGGCCCACATCTGATGCTTGCCGTGCTGGAGGGCGCGGTCACCGCCGCGGTGCTGGCGCTGATGGCCTCGGGGCTCAGCCTCGTCTTCGGGGTGATGCGCGTCGTCAATGTCGCCCATGGCCAGTTCTTCATGCTGGGCGCGGTGCTGGCCTGGGCGGTGTCCTCGGCGGTGTCCTCGGCTCTGGGGGGCGGGGCCTTCGGCTTTGTCGCGGCAGTCCTGCTGGCGCCGGTCATCGCCGGGGCGCTGGCGGTCGCGGCCGACCTGACGGTGCTCAAGCGCGTGGGCTACGACCCCGAACGGACCATCGTCGCCACCATCGGGCTGCTGTACATCCTGCAGCAGGCCGCGCTGATGACCTATGGCCCCGAGGCGCGCCCGGTGGCGCCGCCCTTCAACGACCGCCTCGCGCTGCCCTGGGTCGCGTTCGGCCCGGAGGGACCTAGGCTGATCTGGCCCTGGGGGCTGTCGATCACCTCCTACAAGCTTTTCGTGATGGGGGCCGCGGCGGCGGTGCTGGCCGGGCTCTGGGCGCTGATGACCAGGACCGGGATCGGGCTGGTGATGCGCGCGACCCAGTTGGACCGCGAGACCGCGCAGGCCTTCGGCATTCCGGTCGAACGGGTCTATGCCGGGGTTTTCGGGCTGGGGGCGGCACTGGCCGCCCTTGCGGGCGTGCTGATCGTGCCGATCCAGCAGGCGCATTACCTGATGGGGGGCGACGCGCTTCTGCTGTCCTTCATCGTGGTCATCATCGGCGGGCTCGGCAGCCTTGGCGGCACGGTGATCGCGGCGCTGCTGATCGGGCTGTCCGACGGCATCGTCTCGGTCTTCTTCTCGCCGACGCTGGCCAAGATCCTCGCCACGCTGCTGGTGGCGCTGGTACTGGTGTTCCGGCCCGAGGGCCTGAGGGGCAAGGCCGCGCGATGAGGGGCGGGCGCATCATCGGGCTGCATCTGGGGCTGATCGCGGTCCTTTTTGCACTGAACTTCCTGCTGCCCGCCTACAGCCATGGCACCGTCGCCCGGGTGATGGTGCTGGCGACCTATGCGATGGGCTACAACATCCTCTTCGGCTATACCGGGCTGCTCAGCCTCGGCCACGCGATGTTCTTTGCCGCGGGCATGTACGGGCTTGCGATGCCGATGACGCATCTGGGCCTTGGCGCGGGGCCTGCGCTTCTGACCGGCATCGGTGCCGCGGCGGTCCTGTCGCTGGGCGTGGGGCTCCTGGCGCTGCGCACCAGGGGCGTCGCCTTCATGATCGTGACGCTGATGTTCGCGCAGGCCGCCTGGCTGACGATCCTTCTCGCGGGGCGCTGGACCCGGGGCGACGAGGGCGTGGTGATCCCGCAGGCCGACCGGGTTCTGCTGGGGCTCGACCTCTCCGACCCGCAGACCCGCTATCTGGCGGCGCTTGCGCTGTTCTCGGCCGTCCTTTTCGGTACGCTCTGGCTGGTCCGCCAGCCGATGGGCCGGGTGCTGGTCGCGATCCGCGAGAACGAGGACCGGGCCGAGCTTCTGGGCTATGACACCTTCCGCCACAAGCTGGGCGCGGTCGTGCTGTCGGGCACGGTCTCGGGGGCGGCGGGCGCGGCCTACGGGCTTTTCTTCGGCTATGCCGGGGCCAGCTTCGCCGAAACGCACTATTCGATCTTTCCGTTGCTCTGGGTCCTGCTGGGCGGCGCGGGCACGGTGATCGGGCCGTTTCTCGGCACGCTCTTCATGTTCTACCTGATCGACCTCGCCTCGGGGCTGACGCCCGCCTACATGCTGATCGCGGGCGTGGCGCTGGTTCTGTTGACGCTGTTCGCCCCGCAGGGGCTGGCGGGCGAGATCCGGCGCCGCTGGTGGCGGGGCCTGCCATGAGCGCGCTTCTGTCGACCCGGGCGCTCTCGCGCAGCTTCGGCGGGCTGCGCGCCGTCCATGAGGTCGATCTGGACCTCGGCCCCGGCGAGGTCCGGGCGCTGATCGGGCCGAATGGCGCAGGCAAGACCACCTTCGTGTCGATGCTGATCGGCCGTGTCGCGCCCTCGTCGGGACGTATCGTCTTCGACGGCCAGGACATCACCCGGCTGCCCGCCCATGCCCGGGTGCGGCTTGGGCTGGCCTATACCTTCCAGATCACCTCGGTCTTCGCCCGGCTTCCGGTCGCCGAGAACGTGGCGCTGGCCGCCCGCCGCCGGTTCGGCCGCGACCGCGCCGCCGTTGCCGCCGAGGTCGCCCGGACGCTGGGCCGGGTCGGCCTGACCGGGCGCGACGACAGCGCGGCGGGCGATCTGAGCTATGGCCATCAGCGCCTGCTGGAACTGGCGATGGGGCTCGCGCAAGCGCCGCGCGTTCTCATCCTCGACGAACCGACGCAAGGCTTGTCCGAGCCCGAGATCGAGACCTTCAAGGCGCTGGTCCGCGCCCTTGCGGGCGAGACCGCGATCCTGCTGATCGAGCATAACATGGGCGTCGTGATGGACCTGGCCGACCGCATCACCGTGCTCGATGCGGGGGTCGTGCTGGCCGAGGGCGCACCCGCCGCGATCCGGGCCGATGCGCGGGTGCAGGCCGCCTATCTGGGACGCTCGGCCGATGCTTGAGGTCAGGAACATCGCGGCGGGCTACGGGCCGGTCCGGGTGCTGCGCGGGCTCAGCCTGACCGTCCGGCCGGGCGAGATCACCTGCCTTCTGGGCCGGAACGGCGCAGGCAAGACCACGGCGATGAAGGCGATCATGGGGCTTCTGCCGCTGTCGGGTGGCCAGGTGCTTCTGGACGGCGAGGATATCGGCAGGCTGCCGGCCCATGAGGTGCCGCGCCGGGGCATCGGCTATATCCCGCAGGGGCGACGTCTCTTCGCGGATCTGACGGTCGCGCAGAACCTCGAGATCGGGATGCGCTGCCGCAAAAGCCCGCCCGAGGTGCGCGACCGGGTGCTGGCGATGTTCCCGCGGCTTGCCGACCGGATGGGCCAGCGGGCCGGAACCCTGTCGGGGGGCGAACAGCAGATGCTGGCCACCGCGCGGGCGCTGTGCCTCGCCCCACGGGTCCTGTTGCTGGACGAGCCGACCGAGGGGCTTCAGCCCTCGATGATCGCGCTGATCCGCGACACCGTGCTCAGGCTGCGCGACGAAGGCGTCGCGATCCTGCTGGTCGAACAGCGGCTCGACGCCGTTCTGGCCACGGCCGACCGGGCGGTGATCCTCGAGACCGGCGCCGTCCGGGCCGAGGCCGACGCCGCGCGGCTGCGGACCGACCCCGATCTCCTGCGGCGCCATCTCGGGGTATGAGAATCGCCCTTAAACATTTCAAAGCATACGCTTAAAACGCGCGGCTCATGTGACGCGTGAACTTCCGGCGGCGCCCGGTCTACAGGTCCTTCACCAGCCGCAGCGCGTCGTAGATCGCGGCATGCACATTGCGCGCGGCCACCGCGTCGCCAATGCGGAACAGCCGATAGCGCCCCTCGGGATTGCGGTTGAGCGCCTGCGGCCGCCCTTCGATCAGCGCGGGGTAATCGACCTCTCCCAGGTTCGACGCGCCCGGCCGCAGCCCGAAATAAAGATCGTCAAGCGGATGCGTGCCCGTATTGACCACCACCTGATCGACCTGCCGTTCGCGTGTCTCGGGGCCGTAATCGCTGCCAAGCCGCGCGGTCAGCGCATTCCCTGTCCGCCGGATCGCGTCGAGCCGCCAGGTCGGGGTCCAGACCACATCGGCCCGCTGCAAGGCCCGGATCGCCGGGGTCAGCGACATCGCCATCACCTCGGGCACCAGCCCCCGGTCGCGGCAGACGATCTCGACCCGCGCGCCGGACGCGGCCAGCGTCTCGGCGGTCTGCAGCCCGGCGTGATCGCCCGCATCGTCCCACAAGAGCACGTTCGTGCCCGGCCGCACGGCGCCCGACAGGATGTCCCAGGCTGACACCGCAAGCCCGTCGCCCTCGGCCAGACCCGGCTCGGGCGGCAGGCCGCCGGTGGCGACGATCGCCACATCGGGCGCCTCGGCCTGCACCGTTTCGGGCTCGGCCCAGGAATTGAACCGGAAGCTGACGCCAAGCCGGGTGCATTCGGCCATGCGCCAGTCGATCACCGCCATCATCTCGGCCCGGCGCGGGTGGCGCGCCAGCAGCCGGACCTGACCGCCGGGATCGTTCGCGGCCTCGTGCAGGACGACCTCGTGGCCGCGTTCGGCCGCGACCCGCGCGGCTTCGAGCCCGCCGGGCCCGGCGCCGACCACGACGACCTTCAAAGGCGCGGCGGCCTTCGGCACCAGATGCGGCATGGTCAGCTCGCGCCCGGTCGCGGGGTTGTGCAGGCAATAGGCGGACCCGCCCTGATAGATCCGGTCGAGACAGTAATTGGCGCCGACGCAGGGGCGGATGCGGTCCTCGGCGCCCGCCACCAGCTTGGCGATCAGATGCGGGTCGGCCAGATGGGCACGGGTCATGCCGACCATGTCGAGCTTGCCCTCGGCGATGGCGTGCCGCGCGGTCGCCAGATCGGGGATGCGCGCGGCATGCAGGGTGGGCAGCCCGGTCGCGGCCCGGATGCCGCCCGCGAAATCGAGATGCGGCGCGCTTTTCATCCCCTGCACCGGGATCACGTCGGTCAGCCCGGCATCGGTGTCGATATGGCCGCGGATCACGTTCAGGAAATCGACCAGCCCGCTTGCCTTCAGCCGCCGGGCAATCTCAAGCCCCTCGGCCGCGCCGATCCCGCCGGGCAGCGCCTCGTCGGCGACATGGCGGATGCCGACGATGAAATCGGGGCCGACCCGGTCGCGGATCGCCCGCAGCACCTCCATCGACAGGCGCATCCGGTCGTCGAGATCGCCGCCCCAGGGCGGTTCAAGCGCATTGGTCAGGGGCGACCAGAACTGGTCGAGCAGATGGCCATAGGCCTCAAGCTCGATCCCGTCGAGCCCGGCCGCCTGCATCCGCTCGGCGGCATCGGCATAGTCGGCCACGATGCGGGCGATGTCCCAATCTTCGGCGGTCTTGGGAAAGGCCCGGTGCGCGACCTCGCGGGCGGGCCCGGCCGAGACCACCGGCAGCCAGTCGCCGCGATCCCAGCGGGTGCGGCGGCCCAGATGGGTCAGCTGGATCATCACCGCCGTGCCGTGCGCGTGGCAGTCGTCGGTCAGCCGTTTCATCCAGCCCACCACCTCGTCCTTCCAGGCGAGGATGTTGTTGAAGGCGGGCGGGCTGTCGCGCGAGACCGAGGCCGACCCCGCCGTCATGGTCAGCGCGACCCCGGCCCGGGCGCGTTCGACGTGATAGGCGCGGTAGCGGTCCTTGGGCAGGCCGTCCTCGGCATAGGCGGGTTCGTGCGCGGACAGGAAGATCCGGTTCTTCAGCGTCAGGTGGCGCAGCTGGAAGGGCGAAAGCAGGGGATCGTTGGTCATCGGGCTCTCCGTCGGTCGGGCCGAATGTTCCCCGCGCCGCAACGTCCTGGCAAGCCGGACCGGGCTGCGCCGCTCGGCCGAATTGCGGGGCGGGGCGAAGTCGCCTAGGGATCGGGCATGTCCCCGTTGCGAAAGGCCGCCCCCGCATGACCGACCCGATCCGCACCACGCTTGACGTTCTTCTCGAGATCCTGGCGCCGCTTGACGGGCGGTGCGTGCTTGATATCGGCTGCGGCCGGGGCGGGTTGGCCGGACCCTTCCGCGCGGCCGGGGCCGAGTGGCGCGGGCTGGAACCCTTCCCGCAGGCGGGCGGCGCGCCCGGCATCGACGTGGCCCAGGCCGAGGCGATGCCCTATCCCTCGGGTGCCTTCGACATCGCGGTGATCGTCAATGCGCTGCATCACATCCCGGTCGGAGGCATGGGCGACGCGCTGGCCGAGGCGGCGCGGGTGATCGCGCCCGAGGCGCCGCTGGTGGTGATCGAGCCGCGCGTCGAGGGCGATCTGAGCCAGGTGATCGCGACCGTCGATGACGAGACCGAGATCCGCACCGCGGCGCAGGCCGCGCTTGATGCCGCGGTGGGGTCGGGGGTGCTGACCGAAACCCGCGCCTTCGACTATGTGCGGCGCGAGGTCTATGACGATTTCGACGCCTTCGTCGGCCGGATCTCGTCCTTCGCGCCCGAGCGCGGTGGGCTGAGCGAGGATCTGACCGAGGCGCTGCGCGCGGCGTTTCTGGCGCGCGCGGGCCGCGAGGGCGCAGCCTTCACCCTGACCCAGCCGATGTCGGCGCGGCTGTTCCGGCGCGGTCCGGCGGCAGGCTAGGGGCGCGCGCCGCCGCCCAGACCCCGCCCGCCAGAAGGTCCCCCACCACCGCGCGCAGGGTCTCGGCCACGGCCTCCTGGGCGCGGGTCACCGGGCGCGCGGCCGGGCGGATCAGCCAGGCCCCGCGCCAGAGCCCCGGCGTCGCGATCCGGCTGACGCTCAGCGCGCGGGCCTCGGCCTCGGGCGCGACCGCGTGCCAGGGCAGCACCGAGGCGCCGAAGCCCGCCGCGACCAGGTTCTTGATATTGGCATAGGAATCGATCTCGACGGCCAGTTCCGGCGCAATCCCGTCGGTCGCGAGCCGGGCGTCGATCATCCGGCGCAACCCATGCGCCCGGCTCGGCAGCACCAGCGGCACGTCCTCAAGCGCGGCCAGCGCGATTTCCGGCGGGGCGGGCCAGTCGGGCGGCCAGAGCACGACCAGTTCCTCTTCCAGCAGCGGATCGCAGGCCAGCCCCGGATCGGCCGGGGCCTCGTAAAGCACCGCCAGATCGACCCGGCCTTCGGACAGCCATCCGGCGACAAACCCGCTCATCGCCTCGGCGATCTGCAGCGTGATCCGCGGATAGCGCTCGCGCAGCGCCTCGATCAGCGGCACCGCCAGAAGCCCGCCGATGGTCCCGGTCAGCCCGATCGCGACCCGCCCCGAGGGGTCGGTCTCGAGCCCGCGGATCTCGGCCTCGGTCCGGGCCACCTCGTCGAGGATCGACCGCGCCCGCCGCGCCAGAAGCTCGCCCGCCTCGGTCGGCACCACCCCGGTCGGACGGCGCAGCAGAAGCCGGGTGCCAAGCCGGTCCTCAAGGTTGCGCACATGCAGCGACAGCGCGGGCTGGGCCACGTTCAGCGTACCCGCGGCCCGGGTGATCGACCCGCGTTCGACGATTTCGATGAAATAGCGCAGCTGCCGCAGATCCATGCCCGTGCCCGAAGGGTCCAATCCGCTGCCCATATAGAAAACATATGGCAGTCAGGCAAAGAATATATTTGCATGATGGGGGGACGTGCGCATTTCTGGCTCAAATGCCCCAGGCAGGACACTCCATGCAGACCGACCCCCACCAGGACATCCGCGACGCCATTCGCGCGCTGTGCGCGACCTTTCCGTCCGACTATCACCGCCGGATCGACGCCGAGCGCGGCTATCCCGAGGCCTTCGTGCAGGCCCTGACCGAAGCCGGATGGATGGCGGCGCTGATCCCGGAAGAGTATGGCGGCTCGGGGCTGGGGCTGACCGAGGCCTCGGTCATCATGGAAGAGATCAACCGCTCGGGCGGCAATTCCGGCGCCTGTCACGGCCAGATGTACAACATGACGACGCTGGTCCGGCACGGCTCGGAAGAGCAGCGCCGCCGCTACCTGCCGAAGATCGCGGCGGGCGATTTGCGGCTGCAGTCGATGGGCGTGACCGAGCCCACCACCGGCACCGACACCACCCGGATCAAGACCACGGCGGTGAAGAAGGGCGACCGCTATGTCATCAATGGCCAGAAGGTCTGGATCAGCCGGGTCCAGCATTCCGACCTGATGATCCTGCTGGCCCGCACGACGCCGCTGGCCGAGGTCGCGAAGAAATCCGAGGGCCTGTCGATCTTCCTCGTCGATATCCGCGAGGCGATGGGGGCGGGCATGACGGTGCGGCCGATCCCCAACATGGTCAATCACGAGACCAACGAGCTGTTCTTCGACAATCTCGAGATCCCGGCCGAGAACCTGATCGGCGAGGAGGGGCAGGGGTTCAAGTACATCCTGACCGGGCTCAATGCCGAACGCACGCTGATCGCGGCCGAATGCATCGGCGACGGCTACTGGTTCACCGACAAGGTCAGCGACTATGTCCGCGAACGCCAGGTCTTCGGCCGCCCCATCGGCCAGAACCAGGGCGTGCAGTTCCCGATTGCCGAGGCCTTCATCGAAGTCGAGGCCGCCAGCCTGATGCGGTTCGAGGCCTGCCGGCTTTACGATGCCGGTCAGCCCTGCGGTGCCCAGGCCAACATGGCAAAGTATCTCGCCGCGAAGGCGTCGTGGGAGGCGGCCAATGCCTGCCTGCAATTCCATGGCGGCTTCGGCTTTGCCTGCGAATACGATGTCGAACGCAAGTTCCGCGAAACCCGGCTGTATCAGGTGGCGCCGATCTCGACCAATCTCATCCTCAGCTATGTGGCCGAACACGTGCTGGGCCTGCCGAGGTCGTTCTGATGCGCCCGCTCGAAGGGATCGAGGTGGTGGCGGTCGAGCAGGCGGTGGCCGCGCCCTTCGCGACCGCGCGGCTGGCCGATGCGGGCGCCCATGTCGTCAAGATCGAACGGCCCGGCGGCGATTTCGCGCGCGGCTATGACGATGCCGCGGCCGGACAGTCCAGCTATTTCGTCTGGCTCAACCGCGGCAAGGAGACCCGGACGCTGGATCTGGCCAGCGAGCCCGGGCGCGCGGCGCTGGCGGGCCTGCTGGCCGGGGCCGATGTGCTGGTGCAGAACCTCAAGCCCGGCGCGCTGGCGCGGCTTGGCTTTTCCGACGAGGTGCTGGCGCGCGACTATCCGCGGCTGATCTCTTGCGCCATTTCAGGCTACGGCAGCGAGGGGCCGCTGGCCGGGCGCAAGGCCTATGACCTGCTGATCCAGGCGGAATCGGGGCTGTCCTCGATCACCGGAGGACCGGAGGAACCGGCGCGGGTGGGGGTCTCGATCGTCGATATCGCGACCGGGGCCACGGCCCATGCCGCGATCCTCGAGGCGCTGATCCGCCGCGGCGCGACCGGGCAGGGGGCGCGGATTTCGGTGTCGATGTTCGATGTCATGGCCGAATGGCTGACCGTGCCGCTGCTGAACCACGAGGCCGGACGCACGCCGGGGCGGGTCGGGCTGGCCCATCCCTCGATCGCGCCCTACGGGGTGTTCCATCCGAAGGACGGCCGCCCGATCCTGATCTCGATCCAGAGCGACCGCGAATGGCGCCAGCTGGCCGAGCGCTTCCTTGACGCGCCCGGGCTGGGCACCGATCCGCGCTTTGCGACCAATGTGGCGCGGGTCCAGAACCGCGCCGAGACCGACCGCATCGTCGCCGAGGCCTTTGCCCGGCGCAACGGTGCGGAGGCCGTGGCGGCCCTGGTCGCCGCCGACATCGCCTTTGCCTCGGTCAATGACATGGCCGGGCTTTCCAACCATCCGCACCTGCGCCGGATCGAGGTCGACAGCCCGAACGGCCCGGTCGCGATGCCCGCGCCCGCCGCCCGGGTCGAGGGCGAGACGCGCCGCTATGGCCCGGTGCCCGCCCTGAAACCCCGGGAGACCTGAATGGATCTCGATATCGAGCATCTGCGCGGCTGGATCGGCCGGGAAGAGACCGCGACCGAGCGGCTGACCCCCGAACTGGTCCGCCGCTTCGCCGCCACCTTCGACCGCACCTGGCCGCTGCAGCCCGGCAACGAGGCGCCGCTGCTGATCCATTTCTGCCTCGCGCAGCCGACGGTGCCGGGCGCCGGGCTTGGCCCCGACGGCCATCCGGCGCGGGGCGGGTTCCTGCCGCCGGTGCCGCTGCCCCGGCGGATGTGGGCGGGAGGCGCATTCCGCTTTCACACGCCGCTGCGCATCGGGGACAGCGTGACCCGGCGGTCCACCATCGTCGATGTCACGCTGAAACACGGCCGTTCGGGGCCGCTGCTGTTCGTGACGGTTGACCACAAGATCCGCGCCCGCGGGCGGCTGGCGCTGACCGAACGGCAGGATCTGGTCTATCGCGCCGCCGCCCCGTTCCGGCGGCCGAAGGCGGACCCGGCGGCCGAAGGCAGCTCGATCCGGCGGCTGATGCCCGGGCCGGTGATGCTGTTTCGCTATTCGGCCCTGACCTTCAACGGCCACCGCATCCATTATGACGCCCCCTATGCGCGCGAGGTCGAGGGCTATCCCGGACTCGTGGTCCATGGTCCGATGCAGGCGACGCTGCTTCTGCAATTCGCGGCCGATCTCAAGGGCAGTTGCCCGTCGCGCTTTGCCTTTCGCAGCGTCTCCACCGTGTTCGATACCGCCGAAATGGAGATGCATGCCAGTTGCGAGGGCGACAGCCTGCGGCTCTGGACGGCGCAGGCAGGCGGCCCGGTCGCGATGGAGGCCACCGCGAGCTGGTAGCGCGGGCCTTGGGCCGGGATGGTTCCGGCATGGCCTGCGCGACAACAGGCCCGCGCGGCGGGATCTTTCAAGTCCCTCCGGTCGCAGAAGGCTGGCCATCGGCCGCCGGGCGCGGTAGCTGGCAGGAACGGCACCGCTGTCGCGGTCGCGCCGGGTGGCCAAAGGCGCCCGGCAAAGCGAAAGCGGCGCCCGCCGGGACGCTGCGAGTCCGCCCGCCGAGGATTGGCGGTGTCGCCGCGCCCCGGAAAATGCTAGAACGGAATACAACCGGAACGGGAGCAAGGTGAAGCCTTGACCGAGGACCCCAAGCCCGAGGCCGGCTCTGCCGGCACCTGGGCCCGCCTGCGTGCGGGCTTTCCCTATCTCCTGGCCGCAGGCCTGTTCGTCCTGGGGCTGGTGGCGCTTTACAAGCTGCTGGCGGCGGTCGATTTCGCCGATGTGGTGGCGCAGGTCCGCGCCACGCCCTGGTCGACAGTGGGTCTGGCGCTGGCGGCGACGGCGGCCAGCTATATCTCGCTGGTGGGTTATGACTGGTCGGCGCTGCGCTTCATCGGCAAGCCGCTGAAGTTACCCGTGGTGCTGGCGGGCGGGTTCATGGCCTATGCCTTCGGCAACACCATCGGGCTGTCGGCGGTGTCGGGCGGGGCGGTGCGCTGGCGGGTCTATTCGGCGCTGGGGCTCGACGGCTACGACGTGGCCGCGGTCTCGACCTTCGCGGCGGTGTCGTTCGGGGTGGCGGCGACGGTGGTCGGGCTGGGTGCGCTGGCGGTCCATCCGGGCGCGCTGGCTGCGGTGCTGCCGCTTGCGCCGGGCACGGTCCGCATGCTGGCGCTGGCCGGTGTGGCGCTGATCGCGCTGCCGCTTTTGTGGGCCTCGCTGCGGCAAGGCTGCGTGAAGCTCGGCCGCTTTTCCCTGCGCGCCCCGGCGCCGGGGGATCTGGCGGCGCAGATCGTCTTTTGCCTGGGCGATATCGGCTTCGCCGCCGCGACGCTTTATCTGCTGATGCCGGCGAACGATCTGGGCTTTGCCACTTTCCTCGCGCTCTTTGCCGCCGCGACCATGGCCGGGGTGCTGAGCCATGTGCCGGGCGGCGTCGGCGTCTTCGAGGCGGTGATGATCGCCGCGATGCCGGCCTCGACCTCGATCGAGGCAGTGGCGGCCTCGTTGCTTCTTTACCGGCTGATCTACTTCCTGGTGCCGTTCAGCGTGGCCCTGCTGGCGCTGGCCAGCTACGAGCTGTTCCGCTCGGCGGGCGCGCATCTGCCGCGCGGCCAGTGGGGGCGGGCGGTCGCGGCCGCCGATCCGGGCTTTCGCGCGGTCGAGGGGATCGCGCCGCTGGTGCTGGGCTCGATGATCCTGGGCGCCGGGCTCTGGATGAGCGTCTCGTCGATCCTGCCGCCCACGACCGAGGCCGCCCGCGCCGCCGAGGCGCTGTTCCCGCTGCCCTTCATCGAGGGCTCGGCCCTGGCCTCGAGCGTGATCGGGGCGGCGCTGGTGCTGCTGTCCTTCGGGGTGATGCGCCGGGCGCTGGCGGCCTTCTGGCTGGCGCTGGTGGTGATGGAGACCGGCGCGGCGGTGGCGCTGATCCAGGGCGTCGATCTGGACCGGGCGGTGTTTCTTGCGGCGGGCGCGCTGCTGTTGCTGCCGTTCCGCCATGCCTTCCACCGCCACACGATGCTGAGCCATGCGACGCTGACGCCCGCCTGGGTCGCGCTGATCGTGGCACTGATCGCGGGCTTCGGCTTCGTGCTGTTCTTCGCCCACAAGCAGACCCCTTATGCGCATGAGCTCTGGTGGCAGTTCGCGGTCAACGAACGCGCGCCGCGCGCGCTGAGGGCCGTGCTGCTGGGCAGTCTCGTGCTGGGGCTCGGGGCGCTTCTGATGCTGTTGCGCGCGCCCCGCGTGGTGCCCGACCCGCCCGATGCCGAGGATCTGGCGGCCGCGGCGCGGATCGCGGGGGGCGGCGACAACCCCGATGCGGGCTTTGCGCTGACCGGCGACAAGTCGATCCTCGTCTCGGACGATGGCCGCGCCTTCGTGATGTTCGCGGCCTCGGGCCGGTCCTGGATCGCCTATGGCGGCCCGGTCGGCCCCGCCGATGCCGCCGAGGACGTGGCCTTCGCCTTCGTCGATGCCGCCCGGCGCGAGGGCGCGCGCCCGGCCTTCTACGAGGTGCGCGCGGCCGATGTGCCGATCATGCTGGATCTGGGGCTGTCGCTGCACAAGATGGGCGAGGAGGCGGTTGTCGATCTCACCCGGTTTTCGCTGGAGGGCTCGGCCCGCAAGAAGCTGCGGACGACCCATGCGCGGGCGCTGCGCGACGGGCTGTCGCTCGACTGGACCGAGCCGCCCCATACGGCTCCGCTTCTGGCCGAGCTGGGCACCGTGTCGGAGGCCTGGCTTGCGGCCAAGCGCGCCCATGAAAAGGGCTTCTCGGTCGGGCGGTTCGATCCGGCCTGGCTGAACCGCTGGCCGGTGGCGACGGTGCGCCACGCGGGCCGGGTCGTGGCCTTTGCCAATGTGCTGGTCACCGACAGCCGGACCCAGGCCAGCATCGACCTGATGCGCCAGGTCGAGACGGCGCCGCCCTGCACCATGGAGTTTCTCTTCACCGCGCTGATGCTGCGGCTGAAGGACGAGGGCTATGCCGCTTTCTCGCTGGGCATGGCGCCGCTGTCGGGGCTGAGCCCGGAACGCAGCCGCAGGCTGTGGGACCGGTTCGGCGCGCTGATCTACCGGCACGGGCGGAGCTTTTACAATTTCGAGGGGCTGCGCGCCTTCAAGGCCAAGTTCGACCCCGACTGGCGGCCGCGCTATCTGGCCGCCCCCTCGGCGCTGCCGCCCCTGTTGACGCTGGCCGATGCCGCGCGGCTGATCGGCGGGCGCAGCGACCGGCGGAGCGCCGAGCGGCGCGGCAGCGACCGCCGGCACGAGGCCTGAGGCGCGTCCGGAAGGACATCTTGCCGCAGCACGGAGGACCTTCCCCTTGGGGAAGGTTTGATTCGGGACGGTTCCGGACGCCGCCCGGGTGGCATTCCATTTCAGCACATGGCACCAGACCGACTGAATTTTAGGCAATTGCCGGTTTTCGATGCTGGTTCCCGGCGGGTCGCGCCCGCTTGCGCCTGCCGTTCCGGACCCTCTCGGGCACAGTGGCGCCGGGACGGGGCGGAGGGATCGCCCTTGGACGGTAACAAGGAGGCCCAAGTTGCTTGAAATAAAGAAAAGTTTTTCCGCGCTGATGCTGACGGCGGGGCTGCTTTCGGCGCAGACGGCACTGGCGCAGGGCACGCTGCGCATCGGCATGACCGCAGCCGACATTCCGCTGACCACCGGCCAGACCGACCAGGGCGGCGAGGGCATGCGCTTCATGGGCTACACGGTCTACGACTCGCTCATCGAGTGGGACCTGACCTCGGCCGACAAGCCCTCGACCCTGATCCCGGGGCTGGCCACCGAATGGGCGGTCGATGCCGAGGACAAGACCAAGTGGATCTTCAAGATCCGCGAGGGCGTCACGTTCCATGACGGGTCGGACTTCACTGCCGAAGACGTGGTCTGGAACCTCGACAAGCTGCTGGACGACACGTCGGAACAATACGACCCGCGCCAGGCGGCGCAGGGCAAGTCGCGGATCCCGGCGGTGGCGAGCTACCGTGCGATCGACCCGCTGACGCTGGAAATCACCACCAAGACCCCCGACGCCACGCTGCCCTATCAGCTGGCCTGGATCCTGATGTCGTCGAAGGCCAACTGGGAGGCCCATGGCAAGGACTGGGAACAGGTCGCGTTGGAGCCCTCGGGCACCGGCCCCTGGAAGCTTGAGGAATTCGTGCCGCGCGAGCGCGCCGAGATGGTGCCCTTCGCCGAATACTGGGACGACACCCGGGTGCCGAAGCTCGACAAGATGGTGCTGATCCCGCTGCCCGAGCCCAATGCCCGCTCGGCCGCGCTTCTGTCGGGGCAGGTCGACTGGATCGAGGCGCCCGCGCCCGACACCATCCCGGCGATGACCGCGAACGGCTTCGTGATCTCGTCGAACGCCTATCCGCATAACTGGACCTGGCACCTGTCGCGGCTGGAAGGGTCGCCCTGGAACGACATCCGCGTCCGCAAGGCCGCGAACCTCGCCATCGACCGCGAGGGGATGGGCGCGCTTCTGGGCGGGCTGATGGTGCCTGCCAAGGGCTTCCTGCCGCCCGGCTCGCAATGGTTCGGCAAGCCCAGCTTCGATGTGCGCTATGACCCCGAAGAGGCCAGGCGCCTGCTGGCCGAGGCGGGCTACGGTCCCGACAAGCCGCTGAAGGTCAAGGCGCTGATCTCGCCCTCGGGCTCGGGCCAGATGCTGCCGCTGCCGATGAACGAATACATCCAGCAAAGCCTTGCCGAGGTCGGCATCGATGTGGAATTCATGGTGGTCGAGTGGAACCAGATGATCAATCTGTGGCGCGCGGGCGCCGCCGATCCGGCGGTCGAGGGCAGCCAGTCGATCAACTTCACCTACTTCATCCAGGACCCCTTCACCGGGCTGATCCGGCACCTGTCCTGCGACCTGATCGCGCCGAACGGCACCAACTGGGGGCATTATTGCGACCCCGGGATGGAAGAGCTGTTCACGAAGATCCGCAACACCTTCGATCCGGCAGAACAGGACGAGGTGATGCGCCGGACGCATGAGAAATTCGTCGATGACGCGCTGTTCCTGATGGTGACCCATGACGTGGCGCCGCGCGCGATGAGCCCGAGGGTCAAGGGCTTCGTGCAGGCGCAGAACTGGTACCAGAACTTCTCGTCGATCACGATGGAATAAACGACCCGTCCGGGTCCGGGAGCCCCGCCGCAGGCGCGCGGCGGGGCTTTTCCCGAAGGAGAAACCTTTCATGTTCAGCTATCTTCTCAGGCGGCTGATCCTCGTGCTGCCGGTGGCGTTCGGCGTTTCGGTGATCTGCTTCCTCTTGGTGCAGATCGCGCCCGGCGACCCGCTGACCGCGATCATGCCGGTCGATGCCACGGCCGAGGAACAGGCGGCGATGCGGGCGGCCTACGGGTTGGACAAGCCCCTGCCGGTGCAATACGCGATCTGGGTCGGCAATCTCGCGCAGGGCGACATGGGCCGGTCGATCGCGACCGGACGCCCGGTCGCGGGCGAGGTCTTCGGCGCGGTGCAGAATTCGTTGCTGCTCGCGGTCAGTGCGGCCGTCATCGCCTTCCCGATCGGCATCTTCCTCGGCTTCCTCGCGGGCTATTTCCGCGACAGCGCGCTCGACAAGGCGGTCACGGCGGTCTCCATCGCGGGCGTGTCGGTGCCCAATTACTGGCTCGGGATCGTTCTGGTGATCATCTTCTCGGTCAATCTGGGCTGGCTGCCCTCGATGGGGGCGGGGCCGGGCGGCTCGCGCGACTGGTCCTGGAACTGGGAGCATATGCGCCATCTGGTCCTGCCCGCGGTGACGCTGGCCGTTGTACCCATCGGCATCGTCTCCCGCACCGTCCGGGCGCTGTCGGGCGACATTCTCAGCATGGATTTCGTGCAGGCGCTTTACGCCAAGGGCATGACCCGGTTCGACGTGCTGATCCATGTCGGCCGCAATGCCGCCGCGACCGCGCTGTCGGTGATGGGGCTGCAGCTGGGCTATCTGCTGGGCGGCTCGATCCTGATCGAGACCGTGTTCAACTGGCCGGGCTCGGGCTTCTTGCTGTCGAATGCCATCTTCCAGCGCGACCTGCCGCTTCTGCAGGGCACGATCCTGGTGCTGGCGCTGTTCTTCGTTGCCATGAACCTCATCGTCGACGTGGCCCAGGCCGCCATCGACCCGCGGATCAAGAGGAGCTGAGCCGATGACGCTGACCGAACCCCTCACCTCGGCCCCGGCGCCCGAGGCGCGCAAGGGCTACTGGGCGGGCGTCGCCGGGCGGCTGGCGCGCGACCCGGTCTCGATGCTCTGCCTCGCGGTCGTGGCGGCCCTCATCCTGGCTGCGATCTTCGCGCCCTGGCTGGGGCTGGCCGATCCCTACAAGGGCTCGATGATCGCGCGGCTCAAGCCCATCGGCACGCCGGGCCACATCCTCGGCACCGACGAGCAGGGCCGGGACATGCTGGCAAGGCTGATCCATGGCGGGCGGCTGACGCTCTTCATCGGGCTGATGCCGGTGGTCTTCGCCTTCTTCATCGGGTCGATCCTCGGCGTCGTCGCGGGCTATGTCGGCGGCCGGCTCAACACCCTCATCATGCGGGTGGTCGATGTCTTCTTCGCCTTCCCCTCGGTGCTGCTGGCCATTGCCATTTCGGGCGCGCTGGGGGCGGGGATCGTCAATTCGCTGGTCTCGCTGACCATCGTCTTCGTGCCGCCGATCACCCGCGTCGCCGAGGCGGTGACCTCGGGCGTGCGCAGCCTCGATTACATCGACGCGGCCCGTGCCACCGGGGCCAGCGCGCTGACGGTGATCCGGGTCCATGTGATCGGCAATGTGCTGTCGCCGATCTTCGTCTATGCCACCTCGCTGACCAGCGTCTGCATGATCCTCGCGGCGGGGCTGTCCTTCCTCGGGATCGGGGTCCGTCCGCCGGAGCCGGAATGGGGCCTGATGCTGAACACGCTGCGCTCGGCGATCTATGTCGATCCGTGGCTCTCGGCGTTGCCCGGCGTGATGATCTTCGTCACCTCGCTGTGCCTCAACCTGCTGAGCGACGGCGTGAGGAGTGCCATGAATGTCCGCGACTGAGCTTTACGACCGGCTGCCCGATCGCGGCGGCCCCGCCCAACCCCTGCTGACGGTGCGGGGCCTGAAGAAGTACTTTCCGATCCGGGGCGGCATCCTCGGCCGCACCCGCGCGATGGTGCAGGCGGTCGACGGCGTGTCCTTCGAGGTCCGCAAGGGCGAGACGCTTGGCATCGTCGGCGAATCCGGCTGCGGCAAGTCCACCACGGCGCGGCTGGCGGTCGGGCTGATCGACCGCGACGAGGGCGACATCATCTTCGACGGCGACGCGCTGGGCGACACGCTGAGCCTGCGCGAGCTGCGCCGCGGCATCCAGATGGTGTTCCAGGACAGCTATGCCTCGCTGAACCCGCGGCTGACCATCGAGGAGTCGGTGGCCTTCGGCGCCCGGGTGCAGGGGCTGTCCGATCCGATGGGACGCGCGCACGGGCTGCTGGCGCGGGTGGGTCTTGATCCTGCGCGCTTTGCCCAGCGCTATCCGCACGAGCTGTCGGGCGGCCAGCGGCAGCGGGTGAACATCGCCCGGGCGCTGGCGATGTCGCCCCGGCTGGTGGTGCTGGACGAGGCGGTCTCGGCGCTGGACAAGTCGGTCGAGGCGCAGGTGCTGAACCTGCTGTCGGACCTGCGCGCCGAATTCGGGCTGACCTATATCTTCATCAGCCACGACCTGAACGTGGTGCGCTATATCTCGGACCGGGTGCTGGTGATGTATCTGGGCGAGGTGGTCGAGGTCGCGCCGGTCGCGGCGATCTGGGCGCGGCAAGCGCACCCCTATACCCGCTCGCTGTTCTCGGCGATGCCCTCGATGGACCCGGACAACCGCACCGAGGAACCGCCGCTGACCGGCGATCCGCCGAACCCCATCGACCCGCCCGAGGGCTGCCGGTTTCATACCCGCTGTCCCTTTGCGGCGACGCTGTGCGGGCGCAAGGCCCCGCAGCTGCGCAAGATCGGCGCGGATGGCCACCTGGCCGCCTGCCATCTGCATGACCCGACGTCCGGCCATCCCAAGGCGGGGAAGATCGCATGACCGACAAGCTGCTTGAAATCGACCATCTGACGGTGCGCTTCAAGGGCGCGCGGACGATCCATGCCATCAACGACCTGTCGCTGTCGCTGGGGGAGGGCGAGACGCTGGCGCTGCTGGGCGAAAGCGGCTCGGGGAAAAGCGTGACGCTGAAGGCGCTGTTGCGGCTTCTGCCGCCGAAACGGACCGAGATCGAGGGCGACATTCGGGTCGGGGGCACCGACATCCTGCGGCTTTCCGGCCGGTCGCTGCAGCGCTATCGCGGCGGCGACGTGTCGATGGTGTTTCAGGAACCGGCGCTGGCGCTGGACCCGGTCTATACGGTGGGCGCCCAGATCGCCGAGACGGTGATGCGCCACAAGGGCGTCAGCCGGTCCGAGGCGATGGAGGTCGCTCTGGACATGTTGAAGCGGGTCAAGATCCCGTCGCCCGAACGGCGGCTGCAGAACTATCCGCATGAATTGTCGGGGGGCATGCGCCAGCGGGTGATGATCGCGCTGGCTCTGGCCTGCCGTCCGCGGCTTTTGCTGGCCGACGAGCCGACAACGGCCCTTGACGCCACCGTCCAGATCCAGATTCTGCTTTTGTTGCGCGAGCTTCAGAAGGAATTCGGAATGGGGGTGATTTTCGTCACCCACGATATCGGCGTGGCGGTGGAAATTTCGGAACGGATCGCGGTGATGTATGCCGGTCAGATCGTCGAGGAGGGCACCACCCGCGAGATCATCAAGGACCCGCGTCACCCCTATACGCGCGGTCTTCTGGCGGCAAACCTGCACGATGTGGCACGGGGAGAACGGCTGGCCGCGATCCCCGGCGCGCCGCCCGCGCTGGAAACCCGGCCTGCCTCCTGTTCCTTCGCGCCGCGCTGTGCGCTGGCCGGACCCGATTGCCGGGCCGGGCTGCCGCCCGTCGTGACCCCTGCGCCGCGGCGCCGCGTGGCCTGTCTGCGCGCCGACGAGGCCGTTCCTGCCGAGTGACCGGATGCTGATCGAAGAAGATGCCTATCATGCCTTCATGCCCTATCCCGCCGTTTCGGTGGAAAACGCCCCCCAGGGTCCGCTGTCCGGGCTGACGCTGGCGGTCAAGGACCTGTTCGATGTCCGGGGCTACCGCACCGGCTGCGGCTGTCCGCTGAAACTGGCCGCAAGCCGCGAGGCCGAAACCACCGCCCCGGCCGTCCAGCGGCTGCTGGAGGCGGGGGCGCGCTTCGTCGGCAAGACCCATACCGACGAACTGGCCTGGGCGCTTTATGGCATGAACCCGCATTTCGGCACGCCGGTGAACCCGAAGGCCCCCGACCGCATTCCGGGCGGGTCCTCGTCGGGGTCTGCGGTCGCGGTCGCGGCGGGGCTGGCGGATATCGCGCTTGGCACCGATACCGGCGGGTCGGTCCGGGCCCCGGCAAGCTTTTGCGGCACCTGGGGGCTTCGGCCGACCCATGGCCGGGTGCCGCTGGCAGGCGCGATGGCGCTGGCCCCCAGCTACGACACCGCCGGGCTGTTCGCGCGGGACGGCGCGACGCTTCTGGCCGCGGCCGGGGCGCTGATGGACCCCGACCCGGTGCCGCTGCCCGAGATGCCCGATCTGCTCTGGCCCGCCGACATGGTGGCCCAGCTTGACGAGGCGCCGCGCGCGGTGCTGGAGGCGGCCTTCGGCACCATGCCCTCGCGCGAGGTCGAGGTCTATCCCGAGGGCGCGGACGCGGCCTATGCCGCCTACCGGGTGACCAATGGCGGCGAGGCCCAAGAGACGGTTCTGCCGTTCATCCGCCGCTCGGGCATGCCGCTGGCGCGCGGCATCGACGGGCGCGTGGCAGCGGCCGCGGCGCTGGAGGAGGCCGAGATCGACAAGGCCCGCGCCACCCGTCATGCCTTTGCCGCCCATCTCGAGGAACTGCTGGTCGATGCCGTCCTGCTGGCGCCCGCGGTCCATGCGGCCCCCTTCGCGCTCGATGCGCCGGACGAGGTCTTGGAGGGCTTCCGCCATGACGCGATGCGGCTTCTGTGCGTCGCGGGGCTGGCCGGGCTGCCGCAGGTGGTGCTGCCTGCGGGCATGGTCGAGGGCGCGCCCTGCGGGGTGTCGCTGATCGGGCCGCGCGGGTCGGACCTGTCGCTGGTCGCGCTGGCCCGGCGGCTGGCGCCCGAGGCGCATCCATGACCGCCTGTCCGGTCGAAGCACGGCTGCGAGAGCTGGGCCACAGTCTGCCCGACAGCGCGCCGTCGCGGGCGATGTTCCTGCCGGGCAAGCTCAGCGGCAACCTGCTGTTCCTGTCGGGGCAGATCTGCGAATGGGAGGGCGTCCCGCGCTATTTCGGCCCGGCCGATGACAGTCTGGATCTGGCCGAGGCGCAGGCGGCGGCGCGGATCTGCGCGCTGAACCTTCTGTTCTCGATCCGCGCCGTGGTCGGCTCGCTTGGCCGGGTGCGCGAGGTCGTGCGGGTCGGTGGCTTCGTCTCGGCCCGGCCGGGCTTCGAGGCCGGGCCGATGGTCGTCAACGGCGCCTCGCAGCTTTTCATCGACCTCTGGGGGACGGCCGGACAGCATGCCCGGACGGCGGTCTGCGTGGCGTCGCTGCCCGCCAATGCGCTGGTCGAGATCGACGCGGTGGTCGAGATCGCCTGAGACCGGTTCGCGGCCTAGCCGCCGGTATGGCTCATGTGGCGGCTGACCTGGCCGTCGGCGCGCTGGCGCGAATAGTCGAAATCGTGGCCCCTGGGCTTGGCGGCGATCGCGGCGCGGATCGCCCCGACCAGCGCGCCGTCGTCGCCCGGATGGGCGCGCAGCGGCGCGCGCAGATCGGCGCGGTCTTCCTGACCGAGGCACATGTAAAGCTCGCCCGTGCAGGTCACCCGCACCCGGTTGCAGCTTTCGCAGAAGTTATGCGACAGCGGCGTGATGAAGCCGATCTTCTGCCCGGTCTCGGCCAGCCGCACATAGCGCGCGGGCCCGCCGGTGCGTTCGGCCAGATCGACCGTGGTGAACCGCTCTTCCAGCCGCGCGCGCACGTCGCGCACCGACCAGTACTGATCGACCCGGTAGTCGTTGCCCAGATCGCCCATCGGCATGACCTCGATGAAGGTCAGGTCCATGTCGCCTGCGGCGCACCAGTCGACCAGATCGAACAGCTCGTCCTCGTTGAAGCCCTTCAGCGCGACGGTGTTGATCTTGACCCGGAGCCCCGCGGCCTGCGCCGCCTCGATCCCGCGCCGGACCTGATCGAGCCGCCCCCAGCGGGTGACGCGGGCGAACTTGTCGGGGTCGAGCGTGTCGAGGCTGACATTGACCCGCCGGACCCCGGCCTCCCAGAGCGCGGTGGCGTGCTTTTCCAGCTGCGAGCCGTTGGTCGTGACGGTCAGTTCGTCCAGCGCGCCGCTGTCCAGATGCCGCCCCATGGCACGGAAGAAGGTCAGGATGTCGCGGCGGACCAGCGGCTCGCCGCCGGTGATCCGGAGCTTCCTGACCCCGAGCCCGATGAAGGCCGAACAGAGCCGGTCGAGTTCCTCCAGCGTCAGCAGGTCCTTCTTGGGCAGGAAGGCCATGTTCTCGGCCATGCAATAGACGCAGCGGAAGTCGCAGCGGTCGGTGACCGACACACGCAGATAGGTGATGGCGCGGGCGAAAGGGTCGATCAGGGGCGGCTGCTGCATCATGTCGCAGAAGGTAAGGGCAGGGGGGACGCGCGGCAAGAACCTTTCGGGGCCCGCGCGAAGCCGCTAGGCTGGGGCGCGATGCTTGGATCGAGGAGACCGCCGATGGGGCGCGCAGACGGAACGACCCGGGGCCGGACGGCCGCCAGAAAACTGGGACCGGGTTTGGGACTGGCTCTGGTGCTGGCCGGGTGCAACGGGGCCGGAATTCCGCTTGGCGGCGGCGCCGCGCCGCCCGCCGAGGAGATCCCGGCCGATCCCGGCGCGCCGCTTTCGGCGCTTGAGACCCTGCCGACCGACGGGGTCCCCGAGGCCACCGGTCCCGAGGCCGGGGCGGGTACCGGATCGGGTGCCGGATCGGGCGCGGTGCCGACCGCCCCTTCCGGGCTGGCCGAGGCCACCGCGCCGGTCTTCGGGCTTGAACGCGAGCTGGGCGTGACGACCGCCTCGCTGGGCGATCCGAACGAGGCGGGGTTCTGGGCGGTGACGCCGCTGGTCGACGAGACCCGGCGCGGCCGTCTGGCCGATCCGGTCTCGGGCGCCAGCGTGCAGGTCGAGCTGAGACCCAGCGACAGCTCGCCCGGGGCGGGCACGCGGGTCTCGATGCAGGCGCTGCAGGCGCTGGGGCTGCCGCCGATCTCGCTGACCAATCTCAAGGTCTACGTATCGGAATAGGGCGCGGCGAGTCCCGGACGGTGCTTTGACGAAGGCAAGCTTGCGAAACGATCCGGCCGAATGGTGCGCATTGTTTCGCCCCTTGTCGGGTGCGGTGGCCGGTTTTGTCAGACAGGCCGAACCGGAGCGTGCCGGATCGCGGCGGGTCATCGTTTCCGGTTCGCCGGGTTTTCCCGGCGATTCCCCGCCGAACCGCCCCCATCGTTTCCGATTTCGCCGGTAAAACCCCCGGGCTTGCCCGGCGCGGGAGCTCCCGCCGCAGGTCGGGGCAGACCCATGCCTTCTTTAGGCCATACTCGACCGTAGCCCCCCAAGGCGTCCCGGGTTAAGGTTCTGTCAACCGATCCGGGGGCGGTCGGGCGGCTGTGCGGGGGCTTGGCCGATCGCAGGGCGGGACGTGCGCGGGACCGGCAAATCGGGTCGGTCGGCGCCGATCCAACCAGGGCAGCTCGGGTCGCCTGCGTCCCGTGCGCGTTCCGCAGGCGATTGTGCCACTGGTTTAGGCCATGGCCCCGCGACAGATGAACTCCGGGCTCTTGCGCCCGGAGCGTTTCCCCTGCAAAACGTCGCACCCGCTGGACAGGTGCCACAGTACGCGGCACGATCCGGCGGCGCGCGTGAGAGAACCCGGGGAAAGAAAATGTCCGACGAGTCCGAGGCCTGGCACATGATGCCGGTGGCAATCCTGGCAATCCTCTGGAACCTTGCCGGATGCGCCGATTACGTGATGACTCAATATGGCGTGGCGCCGTATCTGCAGCTCTTCACCCAGACGCAGGCGGCCTATTTCACGTCCGTTCCCGCCTTTGTCGACGGCGCCTGGGCGGTGGCGGTCTGGGGCGGGCTGATCGGCGCGGTGCTGCTGTTTCTCAGGGTCGGCGCGGCGCCCTGGGTGCTGGGGTTCTCGGCGCTGGGGATGACCACGGCGGCGGTCTGGCTGATCGGCTTCGCGACGCCCGGCCTGACCGAGGTCGCGGGCTATTTCGGCGACGCGATGATTGCCGGGGCGGCGGCGATGGCGATCCTGTTCTATGCCTATGCCCGCCGGATGCGGGTTCTGGGCGAGCTTTAGCGCCCCGCCCGGGCGCGCCAGTCGGTCCAGTCTTCGGGCGTGTCGAGATCGGTGACGGCGCGTCCGCCCGGCAGGGCCAGGGTGCGCACCGTCTCGCGGGCCAGCAGGTCGCGGCCGCCGACATCGCCCGCCACCGTTTCAAGCGCGGGGAAAAGCCGCGCCGGAAACACCACCGGATGGCCCGGGCGCCCGTCTTCGGCTGTGGCGCGCAGGCAGCTGTCGGGGGCCTCGGCGAAGCTCTCGATCAGGCGGAGGAGATCCTCCGTCCCGATCTCGGGCAGGTCGGGCAGCATCACCATCAGCCCGCGCGCGCCTGCGGCGGCTGCGGCCTCAGCCCCGGCCCGCAGCGAGGCCGCCATGCCCTCGGCCGGGTCGACATGGGTGACCCTGAGGCGTGGCAGCCCGTCCAGCTGTTCGGCTCTGGGACCGCCCGCATGGCGGGGCAGGGTGACCAGAACCGGGGCACCGCTGGCTCCGGCCCGGCGGGCCTGACGGCGCAAGAGCGCCTCGCCGTCGACCGTCTCGAGCAGCTTGTCCCGCCCGCGCATCCGCGACGAGGCGCCGGCGGCGGGCATGAGGATCAGGATGTCGGTCATCTTTGCCGGTCCCCCTCTTTGTGAACGGCCTGCCGCCCCCGCGCGGCCGCCGTCAAGGTCATGAAACCCGACTGCTCCGCTGCGGTCCGTGACGGTAACAAAGATTAACGACCGGGCCGAAGACGGAGGAGATGCCGATGGGCAGACGGGTCATGCGGGCGCTGTGCGCCCTGGTGCTTATCCTAGGGGCAGGGGAGGCTCTGGCGCAAGGGCAGGGACGGGTCACGCCTCTGACGCCGACGGCGCGGCTGCTTTTGCTGGCCCCGCCGCCGGTACAGCCGATCTATTGCTGCAAGGTCTGCAGCAAGGGCAAGGCCTGCGGCGACAGCTGCATCAGCCGCAGCCGGTCCTGCCATGTCGGGCCCGGCTGCGCCTGCGACGGCTAGCGCTGGCCTAGCGTTCGGGGATCAGCCCGCGCGGGCTGAAGCGCAGCACCACCAGCAGCACCACCCCCATGGTCAGAAGCCGCATATGCGCGACGCTGTCCAGAAGATGCGTCTTCAGCGCCGAGCCGTCGGCCATGCCCGAAGTGATCGCGCCCATCAGCCAGGCGCCAAAGGGTTCCACCTGCACCCAGAGGAACCAGATCAGGAAGCCGCCCAGCACCGAGCCCCAGTTGTTGCCCGACCCGCCGACGATCACCATCACCCAGATCAGGAAGGTAAAGCGCAGCGGCTGGAACGAGCTGGGGGTGAGCTGGCTGTCATAGGTGATCATCATCGCGCCTGCGAGCCCGCAGATGGCCGAACCGAGGATGAAGATCTGCAGATGCCGGCGGGTGACGTCCTTGCCCATGGCGGCGGCGGCGGTCTCGTTGTCGCGGATCGCGCGCATCATCCGGCCCCAGGGCGATTTCAGCGCCTTCTCGCAAAGCCAGAGCAGGACCACCAGCACAAGGGCGAAGAGCCCCGCATAAAGCAGCTTGACGAAGATGGTCGAGGCGGTCAGCGGGTCCAGCCCAAGCTCCTGAGCCCGGGCGACGAATTCGGCGCTCGATTGCAGGTCGACCTCGTAGGGCACCGGGCGCGGGATGCCGTTGACGTTCTTCACGCCGCGGCTCAGCCAGTCCTCGTTCTTCAGGACCGCGATGATGATCTCGGCGATCCCGAGCGTGGCGATGGCCAGATAGTCCGACCGAAGCCCCAGCGCGGTCTTGCCGATCACCCAGGCAGCCCCCGCCGCCAGCAGGGCGCCGACCGGCCAGCCGATCAGCACCGGCAGACCGAGCCCGCCCAGATAGCCGGTCGCGGCCGGGTCGATGGCCTCGATCGCCTCGACCGCCGGGTCGAAGATCGCGCGGTAGAGAAAGAAGCCCGCGATCAGCCAGACGATCATGGCTAGCCCGCGCAGACGGCCTTTTGCCATCTTCCGCCAGATCGCGATGGCCCCGGCAATGACGCCGAGCCCCACGGCCAGCCCGGCCCAGACGCGGACCCCGCCCGCGGCCCAGGCCTCGGGCACGGGGGGCATCGCGATCAGCACCACGGCCAGCCCGCCCATCGCCGAAAAGCCCATGACGCCGATGTTGAAAAGCCCCGCATAGCCCCATTGCAGGTTGACCCCCAGCGCCATCACCGCCGAGATCAGCCCGTAATTCAGGATGAAGAGCGCGGCGTTCCAGCTTTGCAGAAAGCCCGTGCCCGCAATCAGAAGGGCCACCAGCGCGAAAAGCGCCCGGTCACGCATGGTCATATGGATTTCCCCCGGAAAAGCCCCGTCGGCCGGAACAGCAGCACGATCACCAGGATCACGAAGCTGACCGCGAACTTGTAGTCGGTGCTCAGAAGCTGCACGAGCCCGTCAGGCGCCAGATTGTCGGGCAGGGTATAGGTCAGCACCTTCTTCCAGGCATAGGTGACCATCACCTCGGAATAGGCGATCAGGAAGCCGCCCGCGATGGCGCCCAGCGGGCTGCCGATGCCGCCGACGATGGCCGAGGCGAAGATCGGCAGCAGAAGCTGGAAGTAGGTGAAGGGCTTGAACGACTTGTCGAGCCCGTACAGCACGCCCGCGATGGTCGCCAGCGCCGCCACGATGATCCAGGTGATCGCCACCACGCGTTCGGGGTTGATCCCCGACAGCAGCGCCAGATCCTCGTTGTCGGAAAAGGCCCGCATCGACTTGCCGGTGCGGGTATAGGTCAGGAACCAGAACAGAAGCGCCACCACGATCACCGCCGTGACGATGGTCAGCCCCTGGGTGCTGCGGATCGCCAGCCCCTCGTCGAGCCCGGTCATCGTCTTGAACTCGCGCGCGGTGACGATGAAACGCTCGCCATCGGCGAAGTTCTGTTCGCCCGGCCCGATGATGATACGCACGACGCCGTTGAGGATGAACATCACCCCCATCGAGACGATGACCAGGATCACCGGCTTGGCGCGCTGTTCGCGGTAGAAGCGATAGACCAGCCGGTCGGTGCCAAGCACCATCAGCGCGGTTCCGGCGATCCCGAAGGGCAGGGCCAGCAGGGCCGTGGGCAGCGGCCCGAACGAAACCCCTGCCGCCTGCAAAGCCCAGGTGACGAGGATCGTGACCATGGTCCCGAAGGCCATCGTGTCGCCATGGGCGAAGTTCGAAAAACGCAGGATGCCGTAGATCAGCGTGACCCCCAGCGCGCCAAGCGCGAGCTGCGCGCCATAGGCGGTGGCCGGGACCAGCACGAAATTGGCGAAAGCCACAAGGGCGTTGAGGAATTCCATCACTCGCAGGTCCCGATATAGGTCGTGGAAACCGGCCCCTCGGCCGCATGAACGGTATAGCGCGCGGCGGAGCGGGCGATGGCCAGATAGTGCCGCTCGGTCCCGGCGCCGCCTTGCAGGAAGAGCGTGCCGCCGGTTCCGGGGCCGCTCAGCGTGCCGATGGCCTCGACGCGACGGCCGGCAAGGCTCAGATCGGCGCGCGCCAGTTGAAGCCCCGCCCCCAGGCCGCCGATCCGTCCGCTGAGCGCAGCCGTCACATCGGTCGCCTCGCAGGGCGCGGCCTCGCTGCAGGCGGTGGCGAAATGACAGCGCATCTCGAACCCGTTGGGGCCGGGATCAGGGGCGGTCCGCTCGGCGGTCTGGGCCGCGGCGGGCAGGGCAAGCGCGGCCCAGAGGGCGAGCAGCCCGGCCAGCGCGGCCAGTCTCTGCGGCCGGGGCGCGATCTCGGGGGCGTGGGTCACGGCGTGACTCCTTCGAACGGGTCCGGGGCGCGCGCCTCTGCGCCCGGACAGGCTTCAGTCCTTTTCGGCACAGGTGCCATGCACGGTGACGGCAATCGCCCGGGGCGTGCCGCCCTCGGGATCGAGCAGCACCGCGTCATGCCGCGTCAGCACGAAATCGAGCGTCTCGAAGACGGTCAGCACGCCCGCACCCTGGCCGGGCTCCAGCCCGCCGCCGCTGGCCTGCAGGCGCACGCCCTCGGTGCCGGGCAGGCGGCGGAATTCGTAGAACCGCCCGGTCTCGTCGGCGCCCTCGGGCGTCATCACCACCTTGGCGCCGGTCTTGCGCCCGACCTCCAGCGCATAGCGCAGCTCGGTCGGCTGACAGCCCGCGCGGCCCGCGTCCAGATTGCTGACGCAGGTCAGCCGCGCCACGCAGTCGAGGCTGACGGCCGCCGCCCCCGCCGCGTCGGCCGATAGCGCCACCAGGGATCCCGCAAGGATTGCCAGATGTCGCATGCTCAGCCCCCCAGAAAGGTGCGTCGCACCTCGGGATCGTCGAGCAACGCCCGGCCGGTATCGGTATAGGCGTTGCGGCCCTGGACCAGCACATAGCCCTTGTCGGCGATCTCCAGCGCCTGACGCGCGTTCTGTTCGACCATCAGGATGGAAATGCCGGTCCGCGCCACCTCGATGATCCGGTCGAAGAGCTCGTCCATCACGATCGGGCTGACGCCCGCGGTCGGCTCATCGAGCATCAGCACCGAGGGCCGGGTCATCAGCGCGCGGCCGACGGCCACCTGCTGGCGCTGGCCGCCCGACAGCTCGCCCGCCGCCTGCCGCCGCTTTTCCTTGAGGATCGGGAACAGCCGGTAGACCTCGTCGATGGTGCCCGAAATGTCGTCGCGGCGCAGGAAGGCGCCCATCTCGAGGTTCTCCTCGACCGTCATCGAGGTGAAGATGTTGTGGGTCTGCGGCACGAAGGCCATGCCCTTGGCGACGCGGGCCTGGGGGCTGAGGCGGGTGATGTCCTCGCCGTTCAGCCGTACCGCCCCGGCATGCACGTTCAGCATCCCGAAGACCGCCTTCATCGCGGTCGACTTGCCCGCCCCGTTGGGGCCCACGATCACGGCGATCTCGCCCTTCTCGACCGCCACCGTGCAGCCGTGCAGGATATCGGCCCCGCCATAGCCGCCGGTCATCCGGTCCCCGATCAGGAAAGGCTCTGCCATGCGCGCGCTTCCGTTCTTCTTCTTGGTTCAAATACCCATGCCCGGGCCCGCCAGAGGCACCGGCCGGGCGGTTTGTCGGACGCCGGTCTCAGCAGGCGCCAGTCTCTGGCGCTGTTTCAGGCATTGGCACCCGCCTTCATCTTGTTCTTCAGCCCGGTGCCCAGATAGGCCTCGATCACCGCCTCGTTCTGCATGATCTCGTCGGCCTTGCCCTGGGCCAGCACCTTGCCCTCGGCCATCACGATCACCGGATCGCAAAGCCGGCCGATGAAGTCCATGTCATGCTCGATCACGCAGAAGGTGTAGCCGCGTTCCTTGTTCAGCCGGACGATGGCCTCGCCGATGGTGTTCAGAAGCGTGCGGTTGACGCCCGCGCCGACCTCGTCGAGGAAGACGATCTTGGCATCGACCATCATCGTCCGGCCCAGCTCCAGCAGCTTCTTCTGCCCGCCCGAAAGATTGCCCGCCTTCTCGTCGGCGACATGCGAGATCGTCAGGAACTCGAGCACCTCGTCGGCCTTGCGCGCCAGCGCGCGTTCCTCTTGGGCGATCCGGCCGCGCCGGAACCAGGCCGACCACAGGCCTTCGCCCGACTGGCCCGCGGGCACCATCATCAGGTTCTCGCGCACCGTCATCGAGGAAAATTCATGGGCGATCTGGAAGGTCCTGAGCAGGCCCTTGTGAAACAGCTCGTGCGGTTTCAGCCCGGTGATGTCCTCGCCATCCATCAGGACCCGGCCCGAGGTCGGCGGCAGCACCCCCGCGATCACGTTGAACAGGGTCGACTTGCCCGCACCGTTCGGCCCGATCAGCCCGGTGATCGAGCCGGTCTCGATCTCGATCGAGGCACCGTCGACGGCATGAAAGCCGCCGAAATGCTTGTGCAGGTTTTCGACCTTGATCATCGGTGTTTCCCTTTGCCGCCGCGTCCTTGCCCGGCGGCGGGCGCTTAGCGAATGGCACGGCCCGGGGCAACCTTTTTCAGCCCCGGGCCGTCCGGCCTTAATGTCGCGGCGCGGCTCAGCGGAACCGGTCGGTGACCGCCTTGCCGTCGGTGATGGTGAACTCTCGGAAGCTGCCCGCGCTTTCGCCCGACCCGATCATCTCGACATTGGTGGCGCCGACATAGTCGATGTCCTCGCCCGCCTTGAGCAGTTCGAGCCCCCTGGCCAGCTCGCCGGGCAGGATCTTCTCGCCGGGCGCGTTGGCCACGTCCATGATCTTGCCCTTGTAGTCCGCAGGCGCCGACGAGCCTGCCGCCTGCATCGCCAGCAACATCAGCGCAGCCGCGTCATAGTCTTCGGCCACATAGGACGAGGTGCCGTCGAAGCCCGCCTCGGCCGCCATGTCGAGGATGGTCTGCGCGCCGTCGCTGTCGGTGCCGGGCACGGTGCCGAACGAGCCGTCGAGCGGCGAGCCGATGGCCTCGATCAGCGAGTCGCCATACATGCCGTCGGGCAGGAAGAAGGTGTCGAAGGCGCCGGTATCGACCGAAGCCTGGATGATGCCCTTGCCGCCCTGATCGACATAGCCCGCCACGACCAGCATGTCGCCGCCCGCCGAGGCCAGCGCCGCGACCTCGGCCGAATAGTCGGCCTTGCCGTCCTCATGCGCGGCCGAGATCGTGACCGTGCCGCCGGCGGCCTCGAAGGCGGACTGGATCGAGTCGGCCAGACCCTTGCCGTAATCGTTGTTGGTGTAGGAAATCGCGACCGAGGAAATGCCGCGTTCCTTCAGCACGTCGGCGATCACCTCGCCCTGGCGCGCGTCCGACGGCGCGGTGCGGAAGAACAGCCCGTCATCCTCGGCGGTCGACAGGGCAGGCGAAGTCGAGGAGGGCGAGATCATCACCACGCCGTTCGGCCGGGCGACGTTCTGCAGCACCGCACCGGACACGCCTGAACAGTCGGCGCCGACGATGCCGTTCACCTTGTCCGAGGTGACCAGCCGTTCGCCCGAGGCGGTGGCGGCGGCGGCGTCGACGCAGGTCGAGTCGGCCCGCACCGAGCTCACCGTGGCGCCGTCCAGCAGCGTGCCGGCCTTGTTGACCTCGGCAATCGCCAGTTCCGCGCCCGCGGCCATGTTCGGCGTGATCGATTCCAGCGGGCCGGTAAAGCCCAGAAGGATGCCGATCTTGACCTCTTCGGCGTTCGCGACGCCAGCGAGGGCCAGCGTGGCCGCGCTGGCCAGAAGCAGTTTCTTCATTCTTAGAACTCCCGTGTTGGAACGAAATTCATCGTGACCGTAAAAGCCGCGCAAGAAAAAGAAAAGGGCGTGCCTCGGCGCCCCGGGATCCCGGCCCGCAGGACAGCCCGCCCGCGCCCGTCCGGCGCCTCACGCCTCGAGCCTCCCGCCGCGGCTGCCGCGTTCGCGGTAGGGCGTGGTGTCGTAATGGGCGCGGTAGCATTTCGAAAAATGGCTGGGCGAGGCAAAGCCGCAGGCCAGCGCCACGTTGATCACGCTCATGTCGGTCTGCATCAGCAGGTTGCGCGCCTTCGACAGCCGCAGTTCCATGTAGTAGCGTTTCGGGCTGCGGTTCAGATAGCGCCGGAACAGCCGTTCGAGCTGGCGCGTCGACATGCCCACATCGCGCGCCAGCGTCGCGGGCGAGATCGGGTCCTCGAGGTTTTTCTCCATCACCTGGATGACCTGGCTCAGCTTGGGATGGCGGACCCCGATCCGGGTCGGGATCGACAGCCGCTGGGTGTCCTGATCGGTGCGGATCGAGGAATAGATCAACTGGTCGGCCACCGCATTGGCCAGATCCTGGCCATGGGTCTGCGCGATCAGCGTCAGCGCGAGGTCGATCGAGGCGGTGCCGCCCGCCGTGGTCATCCGGTTGCCATCGATCACGAAGACGGAGCGCGTCAGCTCGATCTCGGGGAAATCCTCCAGAAAGCCGTCCTGGTTTTCCCAGTGGATGGTGGCGCGCTTGCCGTCGAGCAGCCCGGCCCTGGCCAGCGCATGGGCCGCGGTGCACAGCCCGGCCACGATCAGCCCCTTGCGCGCCTCGCGCCGGAGCCAGCCGACCAGCGTCCGGGTGGTGGCCTTCTGCACGTCGATGCCGCCGCAGACGATGACGATCTCGTCGCGCCCCAGCGGCTCGAGGCCGATGTCAAGCAGCACCCGGCTGCCGTTCGAACAGGCCGCCTCGCCGCCGCCTTCGCCCGCCAGCCGCCAGCGGTAAAGCGTCTGCCCGGCCATGCGGTTGGCGATGCGAAACGGCTCGATGACGCCCGCGAAACTCATCATTGTGAAGCGGTCGAGCAGGACGAAGACGACGTCCTGCGGTTTCCGCCCGGAGGCGGCCGCGAGTGCGGTGCTGGATCTGTCGGGAACCGGGGCCAAGCATCCCTCCGCGCGTCGTGTCGATCAGCGATACAGAATTGTCCGTCGGGATCAAGGCCTGCGCGCGCAGGCGCGGGCGGGCAGGGGGTATGACCGCGCGGCTGACGGGCGCGCCGACGGGCGGGCGGCGGCACGGCCGGGGAGGCGCGGCGAATTCCGGGTAGCCGGATGCGGTCTCAGCTCTTATAAGGCGCCAATTGACGAAGAGCATGGAACCACGACGATGACCCCCTGGCAGAAATCGGATTGGCGTGCCCGCCCGCGGGTGCAGATGCCCGACTACACCGATGCGGCGGCCCTGACGGCCGTCGAGGCGCAGCTTGCCAAGTATCCGCCGCTGGTCTTTGCGGGCGAGGCGCGCAACCTCACCGCCAAGCTCGGACAGGCGGCGCAGGGCAAGGCCTTCCTGTTGCAGGGCGGCGACTGCGCCGAAAGCTTCGCCGAATTTTCCGCCGACACCATCCGCGACACCTTCAAGGTGCTGTTGCAGATGGCCATCGTGCTGACCTGGGGCGCCAAGGTGCCGGTGATCAAGGTCGGCCGGATGGCGGGCCAGTTCGCCAAGCCGCGCTCGGCCCCCACCGAGACGATGAACGGGGTCGAGCTGCCCAGCTATCGCGGCGACATCATCAACGGCTTCGACTTCACCCCCGAGGCGCGGATCCCCGATCCGGCGCGGATGCTGCAGGCCTATACCCAGGCCGCCGCCTCGCTGAATCTGCTGCGCGCCTTTTCCAAGGGCGGGTTCGCCGATATCCACCGGGTGCATGCCTGGACGCTGGGCTTCCTCGAACGCGACGAGGCCGAGAAATACCGCGACATGGCCAACCGGATCAGCGACACGCTGGCCTTCATGACCGCGGCGGGCGTCAACGGCGAGACCATGAACGGGCTCTCGACGGTCGATTTCTTCACCTCGCACGAGGCGCTTCTGCTGGAATACGAAGAGGCGCTGACCCGGGTCGACTCGACCTCGGGCAACTGGATCGCGGGCTCGGGCCACATGATCTGGATCGGCGACCGCACCCGTCAGGTCGATGGTGCCCATGTCGCCTTCTGCCAGGGTGTGATGAACCCGATCGGGCTGAAATGCGGGCCCTCGATGGCCGAGGACGACCTGAAGATCCTGATCGAGAAGCTGAACCCGAAGAACGTGCCGGGGCGGCTGACGCTGATCTCGCGCTTCGGGGCGGGCAAGGTGGGCGATCACCTGCCGCGGCTGATCAAGGTGGTGCGCGAGATGGGGGCCGAGGTGCTTTGGGTCTGCGACCCGATGCATGGCAACACCATCAAGTCGCCGAGCGGCTTCAAGACCCGGCCCTTCGACGCGGTGCTGTGCGAGGTGCAGGAGTTCTTCGCCGTCCACAAGGCCGAGGGCACGATCCCCGGCGGGGTGCATTTCGAGATGACCGGCAAGGACGTGACCGAATGCACCGGCGGCGTGCGCGCGGTGACCGACGAGGACCTGTCCTCGCGCTATCACACCGCCTGCGACCCGCGGCTCAATGCCAGCCAGGCGCTGGAACTGGCCTTCCTCGTCGCCGAGGAACTGTCGGCGCGCAACGACGCGGCCGCGGCCGCAGCCGCCATGTGATCCGCTCTGGCCGGCGGGGGCACAGTGCCCCTGCCGGACGACGCTTCATGCAAGGGCGCAAGACCACCCGGCAACCTATTCCAGAACAACAAAAAAATCCCGCCCGCCTTCTGGCGGACGGGACGTTTCCTCCGGACAGGCGATACCCGTCGCCCGGCGTCCGGAGAGGACCATTCCTTGATGTCAGAACGCCGGTTCCGGTTCGACGATCCCGCCCTGAATGACCGTCAGTGCCGGGCGGCGCGCCTCGCCCGCGTCCTGCGCGGGGCGCGGTTCGGGATTGGCGGTTTCGCCGAGGATCTGGAACCGGCGGGGCGTCCAGCCCACGGTGCCGACCGTGGCCAGCGCGCCGAGGATCTTGGTGGGCGAGCCGTTCTCGCGGGCCAGCGGCAGCAGGATCATCCCGGCGAACAGGGCCTGGCGGTTGTAGCTGCGCGGCGAGATCAGCGTCAGCCGCACGCCCGCCCCGTCGCCCGCCAGAAGCGCCTCGATCTTGTCTTCCAGCACCGGGCGCGATTCCGGCAGGATCATCGCCGACAGCGGCATGCCGCGCATGTCCATGCCCATCAGGTCGGTCATGTGCTGGCCGGTCAGCCGCAGCCGCAGGTGGCGCGGCGCCATCGCCTCGGCCACGAAGCAGTTCGACAGCGCGCGCGAGAAGCCGCGCGGATCGAGCTGGGCCCGGCTGGGCAATGTGCCCTGATCGTCACGCAGCCCGGCCCAATAGGTTTCGACGTCGTCCAGGGCGGACAGGGCGCCTCCGGTTCGGTATCCCGACAGGGCGATCACCGCAGCGCGGGGACGGGTTTCGGACTCCACCATGGCAGTCTCCTTGCATCTCGGTATCGCCGCGGGCACCCTGTCCGCGGCGTTGTCGCCACCCGATCGAAGTGCTATCGCGATACGACCTCTGTTGAAAGGAATTTGCCACAAAATGGCCACTTATTCGCGCCTTTTTTATACCGAAGGTTAACGGGTTCATGTTGCAGTCGATGACCGCCTTCGCGTCCCGCTCCGGACAGACGGAAACGCATGTCTGGACATGGGAGTTGCGGGGCGTGAACGGGAAGGGGCTGGACCTGCGCCTGAGGCTGCCGGACTGGGTGTCCGGGCTGGAACAGGCGGTGCGGACGGCGGTGCAGGGGCGGGTGGCGCGCGGCAGCGTGACCCTGGGGCTGCGACTCACGGCCCGCGATTCGGCCCATAATGCCCTGCATGTGGACCCGGCCGCGCTGACGGCGGCGCTGACGCTGCTGGCCCGGGTCGAGGCCGAGGCGGCGCGGCAGGGGCTTCGTCTGGCGCCCTCGAGCGCGGTCGAGATCCTGGCGATGCGGGGGCTTGCCGACAGCGCCGCGCCCGACCCCGATACCGGCCCGCTGCTGGCGGCGCTGACCGCCGATCTCGGCCCGCTTCTTGACGACTTTGTGGCGATGCGGGCGGCCGAGGGCCGGGCGTTGACCACCGTGCTTTGCGACCATCTCGCCACAATTTCGTCACTGGCCGAGACCGCCGCCCGTGCGGCCGAGGCCCGGCGCGGGCAGATGGAAGACACACTGATGACCGCGCTTGCTCGGGTGCTGGAGGGCGCGGCGGGCGCCGATCCCGACCGGGTCGCGCAGGAACTGGCGCTGATCGCGGTCAAGACCGACGTCACCGAAGAGATCGACCGGCTCAGGGCCCATGTGGCGGCGGCCCGGGCACTGATGGCGGCGGGCGAACCGGCCGGGCGCAAGCTCGATTTCCTGATGCAGGAATTCAACCGCGAGGCCAACACGCTGTGCTCCAAGGCGCAATCGGCCGATCTGACCCGGGTCGGGCTTGACCTCAAGGCGGTCATCGATCAGATGCGCGAACAGGTCCAGAACGTGGAGTAAGAGCCGATGGCGGCACGGCGCGGATTGCTGATCATCCTGTCCTCGCCCTCGGGCGCGGGCAAGTCGACGCTGGCGCGCCGGTTGCGCGACTGGGACCCGGCGATTGCCTTTTCGGTCTCGGCCACCACCCGGGCGCCGCGGCCGGGCGAGGTCGACGGGCACGACTATCATTTCCTGTCGGAACAGGCCTTCAAGGCGCAGGTCGCGCGCGGGGCCATGCTGGAACACGCCTTCGTCTTCGGCAATTTCTACGGCTCGCCCGAGGCGCCGGTGCGTGCCGCCATCGAGGCCGGGCAGGATGTGCTGTTCGACATCGACTGGCAGGGCGCGCAACAGATCCGCAATTCGTCGCTTGGCCAGCACACGCTGTCGATCTTCCTGCTGCCGCCCTCGATCGCCGAGCTGCGCCGGCGTCTGGTCAGCCGGGGTCAGGACACCGCCGAGACCATCGCCGGGCGCATGCAGAAAAGCTGGGACGAGATCAGCCACTGGGACGGCTACGATTTCGTGCTGGTGAACGACGATCTCGACGCCACCGAAGAGAAGCTGAAGACCATCCTCACCGCCACCCGCCTGCGGCGCAGCCAGCAGCCCGGTCTGACCGAGCATGTGCGCGCGTTGCAGGCCGAATTCGAGGCCCTGCCATGACCCTTTACGCGCTTGACGGACTTGCCCCCACCCTGCCCGAGGACGGCGACTACTGGGTTGCCTCCGACGCCAACGTGATCGGCAACGTGATCCTCGGCGCGGGCGCCTCGATCTGGTTCGGCAGCACGCTTCGGGGCGATAACGAGCCGATCACCGTCGGCGCCAGGACCAATATCCAGGAAAACACCGTCTGCCATACCGATATGGGCTATCCGCTGACCATCGGCGCGGGCTGCACCATCGGCCACAAGGCGATGCTGCATGGCTGCACCATCGGCGAGAACACCCTGATCGGGATGGGCGCCACGGTGCTGAACGGCGCCCGGATCGGCCGGAACTGCCTGATCGGCGCCTCGGCCCTGATCACCGAGGGCAAGGCGATCCCCGATAACAGCCTGGTGATGGGCGCGCCGGGCAAGTTCGTGCGGCAGCTGGATGAGGCGGCCATCGAGCGGCTGCGGCAGTCGGCGCTGCACTATCAGGAAAACGCGCGCCGCTACCGGGCGGGTCTTGTCGCGATATGAGACCGACCGGGCGGCCCGTTCCGCCACGCGAGGGGCGCTAGTGCCGCGCGCGGGGGATCAGCTGAACCGTGATGCCCGGGCAAAGTGCCGCGATTTCGCGCCGGATGATTTCGGGGTTGGGCACGACGGGCGTCACCACGACATAAAGCCCGCGATAACCGCCAAGTTCCAGCTGCGTGGCCAGATCCATCGCGTCGAACTGTTCGGTCAGAAGCGGCGAGACCACCATGTCGACCGATTGCACCGAGGACAGCGCGGCCTGAACCAGACCGTAGGGCAGCCGCTCGACGCGCGCGCTGGCAAAGGGCATGCCGATTTCGGGCTGATCGACCCGATCGAAACCGATCAGAAGCGCCATTCCGCCACGGCCGGGGCCGGGTTCGGCATGAGGGGCTTGTCCGGGGCCTGTATAATCCATAGCCGCGCTCCTTTTGGCGACTGGCCATCACGGCCGAATTTCGGAAAACCTCGTCAACAACACTGTCAAGCTGTTCATTACGCCATGTACACAAGTCTGCCTATAGCGCGCGGGTGGGCAATCTGGCAATTGCCCAAAGGTCGATTCCGTAACGTCCAGCCGTCATGGCCGGGCCGGGGCCGGTCTTCAGGGATGGGGTGAAAAGTGAACGATTCTTTAGGGTTGTCAATTATTGCCGGCGTTCCCGTTCCGGTGGTGCTGATCGGACGGGACGAGCGCGTCAGCGCCCTCAATGATGCGGCCATGGCCCTGTTCGGCCCCAGCGGAACCGGTCGGCACTATGTGACCGTGCTGCGCCATCCGGCGCTTCTCGATTGTGTGGAAGAGGCGCTTCGGCTGCGCCAGCCGCGCCGCGCGCGCTATCTGCGCAGCGATCTGGGGCGCGATTCGACCTATGACGTGACCGCCAGCCCGCTTGAAGGCGTGGCAGCGGGCGGCGTCGTTCTCAGCTTTGCCGATATTTCCGACCGCGAGCAGGCCGGGCAGATCCGCCGCGATTTCGTGGCCAATGTCAGCCACGAGCTGAAAACCCCGCTGACCGCGCTGATGGGCTTTATCGAGACCTTGCGCGGCCCGGCCCGGGACGACGCGGCCGCGCGCGAGCGGTTTCTCGACATCATGGCGCGCGAGGCGGAACGGATGAACCGGCTGGTCAGCGATCTGCTGTCGCTGAGCCGGGTCGAGGCCGAAGAGCGGATGCGGCCCGGCGCGCGGGTCGATGTCGCCGCGCTGTTGCGGACCTCGGTGCAGACCCTGCGGGCGCTGGCGCGCGGCGCCGGGGTCGAGATGACGCTGGAGGGGGCCGAGGAGGCGACCCATGTGCTGGGCGACGAGGATCAGCTGACCCAGGTGTTTCACAACCTGATCGAGAACGGCATCAAGTATGGCGGCTCGGGCGGGGTGCTGCGGCTGGTCCTGACCCGGTCCGAGCGCGAGCTGGCGTTTCGCGGCCCCGGCGTGCGGATCGACGTGATCGACCGGGGCGAGGGGTTCGATCCGGTCCATATCCCGCGCCTGACCGAACGGTTCTACCGGGTCGACAGCCACCGCTCGCGCGAGATGGGCGGCACCGGGCTGGGGCTGGCCATCGTCAAGCATATCGTGAACCGCCATCGCGGCCGATTCCGGATCGACAGCGTTCCGGGCGAGGGAAGCACGTTTTCGGTGATGCTGCCGATGGCCTGACAACCCATGGTGGCAATGCGAAAGCGGGACCCCGAGATGTCGCAGCCGAATATGACGACTGTCATAAAACCGTTACCTCAGTGTCACAAAAGGTTGGCGCCGCAGGTCTAGGACCCGGGCCGAGGCCGCCCGCAGTCCCGCGGCCGAAACCAATCAGGAGCTATTCATGTCCTTTGCGAAACTGACCGCCTCGGCGCTCGCCATCGCTGCCGTTTCGGCGACCGCCGCCGCGGCGCGCGACAACGTTCAGGTTGCCGGGTCCTCGACCGTGCTGCCTTACGCCTCGATCGTCGCCGAAGCCTTCGGCGAAAACTTCGACTTCCCGACCCCGGTCGTGGAATCGGGCGGGTCGTCGGCCGGTCTGAAACGCTTCTGCGAAGGCGTCGGCGAAACCTCGATCGACATCGCGAACGCCTCGCGTCCGATCAAGGACAAGGAAATCGAAACCTGCAAGGCCAATGGCGTCTCGGACATCATCGAGGTCCGCATCGGCTATGACGGGATCGTCTTCGCCAGCCAGCTGAACGGCCCGGCCTTCACCGCCTTCACGCCCTCGGACCTTTTCAAGGCGCTGGCCGCCGAACTGCCGGTCGACGGCAAGATGGTCGCGAACACCGCCTCGACCTGGGCCGATGCCAATCCCGAGCTGCCCGCGGTCGATATCGCCGCCTTCATCCCCGGCACCAAGCATGGCACCCGCGAAGTCTTCGAAGAGAAGGTGCTGATCGAGGGCTGCAAGGCCACCGGCGCGCTTGAGGCGATGGTCGGCATGGGCATGGACGAGAAAGACGCCGAGAAGGCCTGCAAGGCGGTGCGCACCGACGGCAAGTCGGTCGATATCGACGGCGACTACACCGAGACGCTGGCCCGCATCGACACCAACCCGAACGGCGTCGGCGTGTTCGGACTGGCCTTCTACGAGAACAACACCGACAAGCTGAAAGTGGCGACCATGTCGGGCATCGCGCCCTCGACCGAGACCATTGCCTCGGGCGAATATCCGGTGTCGCGTCCGCTGTTCTTCTACATCAAGAAGGCCCATATCGGCGTGATCCCCGGCCTGAAGGAATTCGCCGAATTCTTCGTGTCGGACGAAATGGCCGGCCCCGACGGCCCGCTGGCCGCCTATGGCCTGGTGTCGGACCCGGAACTGGCGGCGACCCAGGCGAAGGTTGCCAACGAAGAGACCATGAGCAACTAAGCTCGGCAGGTCCGGAAGGGCGGCCCCCACGCCGCCCTTCCGTCTTTTAGGTTGTTTCATCCCACAGACGGAGCGGTCATGCCTGTTCTCTGGCTCGTGCTCATCGTGTTCGCCCTCGGCGCCCTCGGCTTCGTGCTGGGCCGGCGCCGCGCCCTTGGCGGGGCGGGGGGCGACATTCGCCTGCTGCATTCGCTGCCCTCTTACTACGGCACCAATGTCGCCTTGCTGACCGTCGTCCCGGCTCTGTTCCTTCTGGGCATCTGGCTTCTGGTGCAGCCGATCGTGGTCGATGCGAAAGTGTCGGCCTTGCTGCCCGACAGCGCCATTTCCGAAGGCACCACCCGCGATCTGGTGATGAGCGACGTGCGCCGCATCGCCGAGGGGCTCGACAAGGCGGTGGCCGAGGGCGCGATGACCCATGCCCAGGCGCGCGACATCCGGGCCGAGTTTACCGATGTCCGCAACCGGCTTGGCGCGGTCGGCGTGGCGCTGGGTTCGAGGGTCGGCGCGCCCGAGCTTTTCGCCGCCCAGCGCTACCGCAGGATTGCGGGCGAGGGCAGTCTGGCGATGACCGGCGCGGTTCTGGCGCTGGCGCTGGGGGGCTTCGCGCTGTCGCTGATCCGCACGACGCCCAGCTTCCGGGCGCGGAACTCGGTCGAGACCGGCATCCGCTATGTGCTGATCTTCGCGGCGACCATCGCGGTCCTGACCACCATCGGCATCGTGCTGTCTCTGGTCTTCAACACCATCGATTTCTTCCGGCTTTATCCCGCCTGGGACTTCTTCTTCGGCACGACCTGGAGCCCCAGCTTCGGCGGCGGGTCCGACCTTGGCATCCTGCCGCTTCTGTGGGGCACCTTCTATATCTCGATCATCGCGCTGGCGGTGTCGGTGCCGATCGGGCTGTTCGCGGCGATCTACCTGTCGGAATACGCCACACCGCATGTCCGCGCCTTCGCCAAGCCCATGATCGAGGTGCTGGCGGGCATTCCCACCATCGTTTACGGCCTCTTCGCGCTGCTGACGGTGGGGCCCCTCTTGCTGAAGGTTTTCGGTCAGGACGGGGTCGGCCTCATGCAGGCGGGCACGGCCGTCGTGACCGCAGGGCTGGTGATGGGCATCATGCTGATCCCCTTCGTCAGCTCGCTGTCGGACGACATCATCAACGCGGTGCCGCAGTCGATGCGCGACGGCTCGCTGGGGCTTGGCGCCACCCGGTCGGAAACCGTTCGCCAGGTTGTCCTTCCGGCGGCGCTGCCGGGCATCGTCGGCGCCATCCTGCTGGCCGCGAGCCGCGCCATCGGCGAGACCATGATCGTGGTGCTGGGGGCAGGGGCCGCGGCCAACCTGTCGCTGAACCCGTTCGAGGCGATGACCACGGTCACCGCCAAGATCGTCAGCCAGCTGACCGGTGACGCGGACTTCGCCAGCCCCGAGGCACTGGTCGCCTTCGCGCTTGGCATGACGCTGTTCGTCATCACCCTTGGGCTGAACGTCTTCGCCCTTTACATCGTGCGCAAGTACCGGGAGCAGTACGAATGACCGACGTCCCCTTCACCGACGCATCGTCCGGCCCGGCCCGGCCCGCCCGCACCGGCTCGCTGCTCGAGGCCGACGCGCGCACCCGCCGCCGCAACGCCGCCGAAGCCCGGTTCCGGCTTTACGGGATCGCCGCGGTCGGGGTCGGCCTGTTCTTCCTGGCGGCGCTGCTTTACGCCATCTTCTCGAACGGCATCGGCGCCTTCCAGCAGACCGGCTACACGCTGCAGGTCGAATTCCGCGAGGACGTTCTGGACAAGACCGGCAATCGCGACCTCGAAGATATCAAGTCGGTCAAGACCTTCGCCTATTCGCCGCTGCTGCGCGCGGCGATGCTGCGCGAGATCGAGACGCACGGGATCGACACGCCGCTGGCCGATGCCAAGGTCACCGGCTTTTCCTCGCCGCTCGACAAGCTGTTTTCCGATGGCGCCCGCTCGACCTTGCGCGACATGGTGCTGGCCGATCCAAGCCTGATCGGGCAGACGGTCGCGGTGCGGATCCTCGCCTCGTCACGGGTCGACGGCTATCTCAAGGGGCGCGTCAGCCGCGAGTCGATCGAGCGCGACAAGAACCTCGACGCGGTCCATCTGGACCTGATCGACAAGCTGCGCGATGCGGGCGTCGCGACCAAGGGCTTCAACCTGGCCTTCATCACCGGGCCCGACGCCTCGGACGCGCGTCCGGAACAGGCGGGGCTGGGCGTGGCGATGCTGGGCTCGCTTTACATGATGATCGTGGTGCTTCTGCTGTCCTTGCCCATCGGGGTCGCGGCCTCGATCTATCTGGAGGAATTCGCCCCCCAGAACCGCTTTACCGACATCATCGAGGTCAATATCTCGAACCTCGCGGCGGTGCCCTCGATCGTCTTCGGGATCCTCGGGCTGGCGGTCTTCATCCAGTTCGTGCACCTGCCGCAATCGGCACCGCTGGTCGGCGGGCTGGTGCTGTCGCTGATGACCCTGCCCACGATCATCATCTCGACCCGGGCCTCGCTGAAGGCGGTGCCGCCCTCGATCCGGGACGCGGCGCTGGGGGTAGGGGCCTCGAAGATGCAGGCGGTGTTCCACCATGTGCTGCCGCTGGCGATGCCCGGCATCCTCACGGGCACCATCATCGGGCTGGCGCAGGCGCTGGGCGAAACCGCGCCGCTTCTGCTGATCGGGATGGTGGGCTTCATCGCCTCGAACTATCCCGACGGCGCGATCTCGGGCTTTCTCGCGCCGAACTCGGCCATGCCCGCGCAGATCTACGAATGGGCCAAACGGGCCGACCCGGCCTTCTACGAACGGGCCTGGGGCGGCATCATCATCCTGCTTCTGTTCCTGATGACCATGAACATCATCGCCATCATCCTGCGCCGCCGCTTCGAGCGCCGCTGGTAGATCGCCGCGAAAGGACATCTAAGACATGTACGACAATCCAGATCTTGCGAGGACGACGGTGACGAGGGACATCAAGATCGCGGCCCATGGATGCCAAGTCTTCTACGGCGATACCCATGCGATCAAGGATGTCGATATCGACATCGAGGACAAGACGGTCACCGCCTTCATCGGCCCCTCGGGCTGCGGCAAGTCCACCTTCCTGCGCTGCCTCAACCGGATGAACGACACCATCGACATCTGCCGGGTCGTGGGCGACATCCGTCTGGACGGCGAGGATATCTACGACAAACGGGTCGATCCGGTGCAGCTGCGCGCCAAGGTCGGCATGGTGTTCCAGAAGCCGAACCCCTTCCCGAAATCGATCTACGACAACGTGGCCTACGGGCCGCGCATCCACGGGCTGGCGCGCGGCAAGGCCGATCTCGACGAGATCGTCGAAAGCTCGCTGCGGCGTGCCGCGATCTGGGAGGAAGTCAAGGACCGGCTCGATGCGCCCGGCACCGGGCTGTCGGGCGGCCAGCAACAGCGGCTTTGCATCGCGCGGGCCGTCGCGACCGAACCCGAGGTGCTGCTGATGGACGAGCCCTGTTCGGCGCTCGACCCGATTGCGACCGCCCAGGTCGAGGAACTGATCGACGAACTGCGCAGCCAGTATTCGGTGGTCATCGTGACCCACTCGATGCAGCAGGCGGCGCGGGTCAGCCAGAAGACGGCCTTCTTCCATCTGGGCAGCCTGGTGGAATACGGCGAGACGGGGCACATCTTCACCAATCCGACAGACCCCCGCACCGAAAGCTACATCACCGGCCGGATCGGCTGAGAAAGGTTCCAGAATGTCGGACGTGATGAAGGACCCGCATATCGTCAAATCCTACGACCGCGATCTCGAATCGATCCAGGCTCTCATCATGAAGATGGGCGGTCTGGTCGAGACCGCGATCCTGGAGGCCGCGAATTCGCTCGAGACCCGGGACGAGGAACTGGCCGAACAGGTGCGCAAGGGCGACAAGGCCATCGACGCGCTGGAAGAGAAGGTCAACGAAGAGGCCGCGCGGCTTCTGGCGCTGCGCCAGCCCTCGGCGGGCGATCTGCGCACCGTGCTGTCGGTGATGAAGATCTCGGCCAATCTGGAACGCTGCGGCGACTATGCCAAGAACATGGCCAAGCGCACCGGCGTGCTGGTGCAGATGGCGCCGATGGAAGGTTCGGCCGGCGCGATCCGGCGGATGGCCAAGGCGGTCGAGCTGATGCTGAAGGACGCGCTGGACGCTTATATCCAGCGCGACGCCGAACTGGCCGAGGACGTGCGCCAGCGCGATCTGGAGGTCGACCAGATGTACAATGCGCTGTTCCGCGAATTCCTGACCTTCATGATGGAAGACCCGCGCAACATCACCGCCTGCATGCATCTGCATTTCATCGCCAAGAACATCGAGCGGATGGGCGATCACGTGACCTCGATGGCCGAGCAGGTGATCTATCTGGCGACCGGCCATCTGCCCGAGGACGAACGCCCGAAAGCCGACCGGACCTCGGTCGATGCCGGCCGGAGCTGACCGCATGAGCCCGACCGAACAGCCCACGGTCCTGATCGTCGAGGACGAGCCCGCCCAGCGTGAAGTCCTGGCCTACAACCTTCAGGCCGAGGGCTTTCGGGTCTCGAAGGCCGAGAACGGCGAAGAGGCGCTTTTGCTCGTGGACGAGCAGGCGCCCGACATCATCGTTCTCGACTGGATGCTGCCCTCGGTCTCGGGCATCGAGGTCTGCCGTCGGCTGAAATCGCGCGCCGATACCCGTGGCGTGCCGATCATCATGCTGTCGGCCCGGTCGGAAGAGGTCGACCGGGTGAGGGGGCTGGAAACCGGCGCCGACGACTATGTGGTGAAGCCCTATTCGGTGGTCGAGCTGATGGCCCGGGTGCGCGCCCAGCTGCGGCGCACGCGCCCGGCGGCCGTCGGCCAGCGGCTGGAATTCGAGGACATCCTGCTGGATGCCGAAACCCACAAGGTGTTCCGGTCCGACAAGCCGCTGAAGCTCGGGCCGACCGAATTCCGGCTGCTCTCGACCTTCATGGAAAAGCCCGGCCGGGTCTGGAGCCGCGAGCAATTGCTCGACCGGGTCTGGGGGCGCGACATCTATGTCGACACGCGCACCGTGGACGTCCATATCGGGCGTCTGAGGAAGGCGCTGTGCCAGCATGGCGGGTCCGATCCGGTCCGCACCGTGCGCGGCGCGGGCTACGCGCTGGGCTGAGCCCGTCTGTCCTGTCCTGACGGCCAGCGCGCAAGCGGCGGGGCTTGGTTTTTATCCGATTTTTTTGGTCGGGAATTGATCCTCGACCGAGGCCGACCTATGGTGGCCCGGTGTCGCAGGGCCGTTTTCCCTGCGGCGCAGGGATCGAGAAACTTGGCGCCGAGGCTCCGGGAAGACAGGTACATGCGCATGGGATCAGCGGGCATCGCGACCGCCGCGGCAGTTTTGGTATTTGCGTCGGGGATGGCGTCGGCCGAGGAGGGGGGCGCGACCGCCGGTCCCTATGCCACGCCCGAAGCCTTCGGCGAGGCGCTGTTCTTTGACGTCAACCTCTCGAAGACCCGCAGCCAGGCCTGCGCCACCTGCCACGATCCGGCCCATGCCTTCATCGATCCGCGGCCGACCGCGGCGGGGCGGGCGGTGTCGCTGGGGGCCGACGGGCAGTCGCTGGGCGACCGCAACGCACCGACCGCCGCCTATGCCATGTTCTCGCCGACCTTCGCCCGGCGCGCCGATGGCAGCTATGTCGGCGGCCAGTTCCATGACGGCCGCGCCGCCGGTCTGGCCGAGCAGGCGGGCGGACCGCCGCTGAACCCGATCGAGATGGGGCTGGCCGATGTGAACGAGGCCGCCGCGCGCATCCTGGTAAACCCGCGTTACGGCGCGACGCTCGACGCGCTTTACGGCCCCGGGACCGCCTCGGACCCCGAAGCCGTCTATCGCGCCGCGACCTCGGCCATCGCGGCCTTCGAGGCAACCGATCTCTTCGCGCCCTTCGATTCCAGGTATGACAGATACTTGCGGGGCGAAGTTCAGCTGACGGATGAAGAAGAGCTGGGCCGTGTCCTGTTCTTTTCGCAGCAGTTCACCAATTGCAATCTCTGCCACCAGCTGCGCCGGTCTCCCATGGCGGCGGACGAGACCTTCACCGATTACAGCTATCACAATATCGGCGTCCCGGCGAATACGGCCGCGCGCGCGGTCACCGGCATCACCGCGACCGATCTTGGGCTTCTGGCCAATCCGGCGGTCGACGATCCGGCGGAGGCGGGCAAGTTCAAGGTGCCCGGGCTGCGCAACGTCGCTGTGACCGGGCCTTACATGCATAACGGCGTCTTCGAGGATCTGCGGACCGTGATCCTGTTCTACAACAAATACAACAGCAAGGCGGCGGCGCGGCAGATCAACCCGGAAACGGGCGCACCCTGGGCCGCGCCAGAAGTGCCGGACACGCTGTCGATGGACGAACTGACGACCGGACCTGCGCTTGACGACGAACGGATCGACGCGCTGGTGGCGTTTCTGGGAACGCTGACCGACCGCCGCTATGAGGATCTGCTGAAGTGAGAGGGGCGGTCCCTGGAACGTAATGCCGGACGGAGCCGTTGAAAACAGCCGGGGCAGCGGCTCTTGCGCGGTCACACTGTTGCAACCGCTTTGAAATGTTCCGCTTTCCGCAAAACGGAAATGTTCCACCCGGGCGCAGAGGAGAGCACAGCCTGACAGGGCGGAGACCTCGGATATCGCAGCCCTGGCTGGCTATGCGGGTCCCTTTGCGCGCCGGGCGGCCAATGAGTTCCAGCCGTCGTTGCGGCGACCGGCCGGCTCGCAGCGGGTGCGTTGTTGGCCGGCCCGGCGTTTCCTTGGTGGCGTCTTTTCATGCCCCTCCTTGAGGTCGGCCAGCGCCGCGCCGAGGCGCTTGTTTTCGGCGATCGCCGCATGGGTCACGCGCTGGTTCTTGTCGAAGGCAGAGCAGGGCAGCCGGAAACGCTTCCAGCGACCCTCGAGGCTGCCATCGGCAAACTCTTAGGTGTCGACGGACTTGCCTGGCAGCGCCCGTGTGATGCGCTTTCCTGAAGGGTGATCCGCCAGCGATCGTCGGAGAAGACAGGCTGCTGACTGACATAGCGTTCGTCGCGCAAGCAGAGGGTCAAGCAGAGGGTCTCGCGCAGCCGATCCGGCTCGATATGTCGCGATGCACTCATCGCAGATCCGACAGGTTCGGGATCGACCTTGAAGCCCGGACACAGCTTCGCCGCGTGATCGCCATGACCGGACACCACGCCGATGCCGTCGAGCGACGCGATCTCACGCGCGACGGCAAGACGCCGTTGCGGCGTGAAGAAGTCTTCAAACGCGCCGATCCGGTCAGGCGAACAAGCCCGAAGACGGCTTGTTCATAGGTCGAGATCAGAGAACGGTCGGCCTGCATCTCGGACGTTCCCGCAGAACACGCGATAGGCGTCAGAGTGGGCGACCGCCGCCAGCGAGCCAGCGGCGCCCGGAAGCGCCGGGATCACGGTCTTGAGGGCCAGCGTCAGGGTGGTACATGGACCGGCGCCGAACGGGCGCCACAACTGCGCGGTAGCACAAAGCCGATAATCATGATTATGTTACTTAAACACTTTGCGAGACGCGCGACTGCGACTGCGACCAATTCAACCCCGGATCCATCAGGCCGTTTCCCAGCGTCACTCGCGGCAAGTTCCGTTGAGTGGAACAAAGTGCCGTGATAACAAAGGCTAGACTGCGGCCGCCGCGCCGTCTGCAAGACCGGACCCGGAAAACGGGACGTTGCGCGCCCGGTTTTGCCCACCGTTACGCTGCACGGCGGCGCTCGACAGGAGCCGCTTACCTGAACTAACAAAAAGGCATGTGTGGAGGGTCAGTCATGATGGGTCGAGTTCGGCAAACCGTGTCCGTGCGTCTGTGCGCTTCCGGAACCGCGAGGTCGAGGTCTTCATGAGCCTTGAACATCTGAGCGCCTTGATCGCTGCGCGTAGCGTCGAAGAGCTTTGGGCGCTGCACACCCAGAAGATGGCCGATTTCGGGTTTGACCGTCTGATCTACGGATTCACGCGATTCCGCGCCGCCAACAGCTTCGGCGACCGCGATGACGTCATCGTCCTGTCGAACCATTCGCCGGACTATGTCCGCGCCTTTGTCGACAAGGGCCTTTACATGAATGCCCCGATGGTCCGCTGGGCCTCGCGGAACGAAGGCACCAGCAGCTGGCGGATCATCACCGAGCGGATGGCCCGGGGCGAACTTCCGCCCGAAGAGCTGGAAGTGTTGCAATTCAACCGCTCCATGGGCGTGGTCGCGGGCTACACGATCAGCTTCAGCGAAATCTCGGTCCGCGCCAAGGGCGCCATCGGGCTTGCGGCCCGGCCGGGGCTCGATCAGGACGATGTCGACCGGATCTGGGCCGAACATGGCGACGTGATCCAGCTGATGAACGACGTGATGCACCTGAAGGTGCACAACCTGCCCTATGCCGCACAGCGCCCGCCGCTGACCCCGCGCCAGCGCGAGGTGCTGGAATGGGTCGGCGACGGCAAGTCCACGCTCGACATCGCCACCATCCTCGGGGTCACCCAGGCCACGGTGGAAAAGCACCTGCGTCTGGCCCGCGAGGCGCTGGATGTCGAGACGACCGCCCAGGCGGTTCTGAAGGCCTGGTTCCAGAACCAGATCTTCCGCGCCGAGTCGCCATAAACGTCGCCCGAGATCCAGACCCAGACCCAGCCCCTTGACCGGGCTTGCCCATCCCGAAGTGACGTAAGGTTACATCGAAGGTCGCAATGCGCGAAGAGTCGTCGCCTTTGGGTTGAATTTCCTTAATTTTCAGCTTCCCCGGAAGTACGGATTCCCTGACTACACTTTTGGCCGCCAGATCGGCAAGTTTCTGCCGTTCCGTGAGTGGTGGCCTTGGGCCAAGGAACAGTCTCGGCGAGGAACCGCGCAATTTCGCGGAGAGCGCCGAACCGGGAAACCGGAGCAGGTTGTGGTCGTCCTTTTTCGGCGGTCGCGACCTGCACCTTTTCGGCAGGGTCGTCCACCCCAGCGGGCGGCTCGCGAAAGGGTTCGAGGGGCGGCAAGCAAGTTAAGGGGGGTTTGCCGCCCCTTTCATTCCTCTCGCAGATTCCCGGATCTCTTCCACCTTTCAGGGTCGCGGCGCGGACGGGCCCGACCCACCCGTGCACCCCCCCTGCCCCTCCGGATCGCTGTCGGGCCGCCGTGACGACGGGTCGGCCCCGTCCGCCAGGCCCGAGGCGCGGACCGGGTGCCGGGAACTGCGGCGTTCGGCGATGTAAAGCGCGCCTTCGGCCCGGCGCAGCGCGGCCTCGACGCTTGGCTCGTCGAAAGCGGCCATGCTGAGCCCGATGGCAGCCTCCGGCAGGTCCGGCGCCAGCACCAGGGCCAGACGCTCGGCCATCCGGGCAAGCTCGGTCTCGCTGGGCACATTGGCCACCACCAGAAGGTTCCGCCCGCGCCAGCGGCCGACGCTGTCCTCGTCCCTGAGATGGCGCGTGGCCCTCTGAAGCGCGCGGCCCATCGTCCGGTCGTCAGGATCGGTCGCCGTCCCGTGACCGGCAGGCGCACAGAGGATCACCCCGACCGGTCCCTTGCCGTCCAGCAGGTCGCGGTCGGGCCGGAACCGGCTGGTGCGCCCGGCGACCGGGTCGAAGCGCTCGGTCCGGGCCTCGGCGCGCACGGCGCGGTCGATGCTGGCGGCCAGCGCCAGCACCAGCGCGACCTGCGCCGCCCCCAGAAGCGCGATCAGCAGTTCGAGCGCGGGCCGGGCCGCTCGGGCTTCGGGAAAGAGCCGCTCGGCCGCCAGGCCAGCCAGCCAGGGCATCGCCAGCGCCAGCCCGAGAAGCCCGCGCGCCCGGAGCCCGTGGCGCCCCCGCGCGAACAACGGGTGCAGGACGGGATCGGCCCGCAGCACATGGCCCAGGGCAAGACCGCCCAACAGCATGCAGACAAGTCCGAAGGCCGCGACCGGCTGGCGGCCGTCCGCGGCCGACAGGACGGTGCCCATCAGAAACCACCAGATCCCCGCCCAGGCGGCCGCCAGCAGCGCGAGCGCCGCGCCCCGGCTGAAGGGCTTGACCGCGAGGCCGAGGTTCAGGGTCAGCACCGCATAGGCCGATGGCAGGTCGAAACCGGCGCCGGTTGCCAGCATCCCCGGCAGCGACGTGCCCGAGAGTGCCTGCGGCCAGCCGGGCAGCAGGGCCTCAAGAAGCCCCTGCGCGCCGATCAGCGCGGCGCCAAGCCCGAGCCCGGTCCAGATCTTCAGCGACCGTCCGGCGGGCCGACGCCCGAGCAGCGACAGCGCAAACAGCATGAAACCGGCGGCGGCGGCAGGATGAAGCGCGGCCGCCTCGCGCTGCGGCGGGAACAGCGACACCGGCAGCGCGCCGGCCAGGGCCGCGACCAGCATGGCCAGGCCAAGCAGGCGAAGCGCCTGACGCGACAGGGCATGGGCGGGAAAGGCGGCGAGGCTCGGCACGGTCTGGCCCCCAAGGCTGGGAAATCTCGGCGCAAAAACCGTAATGTTTTGACCCTAATCCGCAGTTAAGGTTAATAAGATTGCGCGATAGGACGAAATAACGTGCGGCGCGTAACCAAATATTAAACCTATCGCTGCCCAATTCCGCCGCATAAATGGTGACGAGCGAGCGGTACGATGTGGACCAGTGGCCTGACAATGCGGAAATCCGGAGCGATGCGCGTTCTGGGCCTTGCCATCCTTCTGGTGATCGGTTTCGGGCTCATTCAGAATCTCGTGTCTCCCCCCGACGACAGCGCGGCGGCGCTCCATCCCCTGCCGGCCATCGGCTTTGCGCTTTTCGGGCTGGTCTTCCTGACCGGCCCGCAGATCCTGAACCGCAACGCCCCGATCCGCATGATGGCCGCCATCGTCGCGCTTCTGGCGATCGAGCACCTCCTGGAGGCATCGGTTCCGGGCTGGATGCAGATCGTGGGTCATCCCCGGATCGAGTCCGCGATCGAAGGGGTGGGGCTGCGTGGCGTGCTGTCGGTCGAAACCTCCTTCGCGCTTGCCGTGCTCAATCTGGGCCTGCTGGCCGAGCCGCATCAGCGTCAGGCCTCGCTGCTGTTCCTGGCCGCGGCCTGGGTCGCGACCACCATGGGCGTCCTCAAGCTCGCCTTCAATCTGACGCTCTGGCGCGGAGAAATGTCGCCCTATGCGCTCGCGACCATGGTGCTGGTCTGCTCGGCCCAGACGCTGAAGCTGCGCGACCAGCCGTTCCTGCGGCCGCTTTTCGCCCAGACCAGCTATGGCACCTATACCCGCGCGCTGGTCACCGGGGCACTGGTCGTTCCCTGGATGTCGGGCTTTCTTTATTTCCTCAACGTGCGGCCCGATCCCGCCACCCATCTGGCGCTGGAGCTTGCCTTCGGCTTCATCGGCTGGATCATGCTGGCGCTGGTGCTGAGCATCGGTCATCTGATGGAGAAATCGAGCCTCGCGCTGGAACACGCCGCGCGTCACGACCCGCTGACCGGCGCCCTGAACCGGCGCGGCCTGTCAGCGGCGCTGGGCAGCCGCGACGAGGCGCGCGGGGTCGTGCTGTTCGACCTCGATCACTTCAAGGCGGTCAACGATGCGCTTGGCCATGACGCAGGCGACCAGCTTTTGCGCGACATCGCAGAAATCGTGACCCGGAACGTGCGCGACAGCGACCTTCTGGTGCGCTGGGGCGGCGAGGAATTCCTGGTGGTGATGACCAGTTCGGCCGAGGTGCTGCTGGTGCAGACCGCCGAACGCCTGCGACAGGCCATCGCCGCCCATACCCCGATGCGGATCGGCGCCACCACCCGCCCGGTGACGGCCTCCTTCGGCGTCAGCATGGCGCATCCCGGCGAGACCGGCATCGCCGCGGCGATCCGCCGGGCCGACGAGGCGCTTTATGCCGCCAAGATCCGCGGCCGCAACCGCGTCTTTTCGGCCGCCGCGCTCTGCGAGGCCGATCCCGGCACGCTGCCCGCCGTCGCCCCGATCGAGCCGGCGCGGCTGGTGTCCTGAAACGGCCCCCGCCCGCGCAAGCCCGCGTGCCCCCCGCGTCGGGGTACGAAAACGGCGCGGCCCCGTCCGGGTGCCGCGCCGCCTTGTCTTGGGCCGTGTCGTCGTTTGATCGTCCGGGCCTTGCGGCCCCGGCGGACAGGATCAGCGCCAGATCAGCCTTGCGCGACTTTCGCCACTTCGGCCGCGAAGTCCTCTTCGGCCTTCTCGATGCCTTCGCCGACCTCGATCCGGACAAAGCCGGTGATGGTGGCACCGGCGGCCTGGGCGGCCGCCTCGACGGTCAGGTCGGGGTTCACCACGAAGGCCTGACCCATCAGGGTCGATTCCGCGATGAACTTCTTCATCCGGCCCGGGATGATGTTGTTGGTGATCACCGCCTCGGGCTTCGGTTTCGCGGCGCCCGCGTTTTCTTCCAGAGCCTTGGCGGTCTGGACGGCGAGTTCCTTCTCGATCACGGCCGGGTCCATCTGGGCCTCGGACAGCGCCGCCGGATTCGCCGCGGCGACGTGCATCGCCACCTGACGCCCGAAGGCCTCGTCGCCGCCGGTCATCGCGACCAGAACGCCGATCTTGCCCATGCCGTCGGCGGCCGCGTTATGGACATAGGCCACGAGCTGGTCGCCCTCGATCTTCGCCATCCGGCGCAGCGTCATGTTCTCGCCGACGGTGGCGATCTTGTCGGTCAGCGTGTCGGCCACCGACTTGCCGCCCAGATCGGCCGCTTTCAGCGCCTCGATGTCATCGACGCCGATGGCCGCCTTGGCGATCTCCGCGACCATCGCCTGGAATTCGGCGTTCTTGGCCACGAAGTCGGTTTCCGAGTTCACCTCGACCGCGACGCCCTTGCCCCCCTCGACGACGACGGCCACCAGGCCCTCGGCGGCGGTGCGGCCGGATTTCTTAGCGGCCTTGGCCAGACCCTTGGTGCGCAGCCAGTCGACCGCGGCGTCCATGTCGCCATCGGTTTCGGTCAGCGCCTTCTTGGCATCCATCATGCCCGCGCCGGTCTTGTCGCGCAGTTCCTTCACCAGTGCAGCGGTGATCGCCATGGTTCGGCTCTCCTCGATAGTCGTTGGGTGACCGGGCGGGCTCTAGCCGCGCCCGGTATCGATTCCGTGACAGCGGATGAGGCTCAGGCCTCTTCCTCGGTCCGGGCCTCGGCCAGCAGTTCCTCGACCGGCGCCTCTTCCAGCGCGCCGATATCGACGCCGGCGGCATCCATCTGCGCGCTCATGCCGTCCAGCGCGGCACGGCTGGCCAGGTCGCAATACAGCTGGATCGCGCGGGCCGCGTCGTCATTGCCCGGGATGATATAGTCCACGCCGTCGGGCGAGCAGTTGGTATCGACCACCGCGACCACCGGAATGCCCAGCTTGCGGGCTTCGAGGATCGCCAGGTCTTCCTTGCGCACGTCGATGACGAACAGCAGATCCGGCAGACCGCCCATTTCGCGGATCCCGCCCAGAGACGCCTGCAGCTTGGTCTGCTCGCGCTCCATGTGCAGCCGTTCCTTCTTGGTCAGGCCCTCGGCGCCGGCAGACATGCGCTCGTCGATCTCGTTCAGACGCTTGATCGACTGCGACACGGTCTTCCAGTTGGTCAGCGTACCGCCGAGCCAGCGGTGGTTCATGTAGTATTGGGCGCATTTCTCGGCCGCCTCGGCCACCGATTTCTGCGCCTGCCGCTTGGTGCCGACGAAGAGGATGCGGCCGCCGCGCGCCACGGTATCGCGGATCACGTTCAGCGCCTGGTCCAGCATCGGAACGGTCTGGGTCAGGTCGATGATGTGAATGCCGTTGCGGTCGCCATAGATGAAGGGCGCCATGCGGGGGTTCCACCGCTGCGTTTGGTGACCGAAGTGAACGCCAGCTTCCAGCAGCTGACGCATGGAGAAATCGGGAAGCGCCATGTCCTTGTCCTTTCCGGTTTGCGCCTGGGCGGGACGTCAAGGGCAAATGCCCAACCGGCGGACCGCTGCGGGATGTCTCCCCGCAGGGCCCAGCCCCGCCTGTCGAAGTAGCGCGCGAATACCGTCATTCGGCCGCCCGCACAAGCCCTGCCGCTTCTTTCTGGCGAAAATACCCAAATCCCGCGACTTGTCACCGGCCGGGACGCGGATCAGAAAGGCGCCATGAGCGCGGATCTTCTCCTTCTCTGCATCGGTGCCGTCCTCTGGGACGTGATCGGCCGCGCGCCCCGCCCGATGGCGCCGGGCGACGACCGCCCGGGCCGGATCTCGCGCCGCCCCGGCGGCGTGGCGCTGAACGTGGCGGCGGCTCTGGCGCGGCACGGTCTCCGCCCGGCGGTCCTGGGCGCGGTCGGGCGCGACGCCGAGGGCGAAGCATTGATCGCGGCGACGGCCGCGCTGGGGATCGAGACCCGCTGGCTTTGCCGCGGCGCGCAGCCCACCGACATCTATATGGCGATCGAGGATGCGACCGGGCTCGTGGCCGCGATCGCCGATGCGGGCGGGCTGGAGGCCGCCGGAGCCGCGGTGCTGGCGCCGTTGATCGAGGGTCCGCTCGGCACGCCCGACCGGCCCTTCGCGGGCACCGTGGTGCTGGACGGCAACCTGCTGCCCGGGCTTCTGGCCAAGATCGCCGCCCATCCGGCCTTCGCCGCCGCCGATCTGCGCGTGGCGCCCGCAAGCCCCGGCAAGGCCGAGCGGATCGCGCCCTTCCTTGCCCGGCCCGGGGCGACGCTCTATCTGAACCGGGCCGAGGCGGGGCTGATCCTGGGGCGCGAGCTTGCCGACGCGCCGACGGCGGCCGCCACGCTCCGGGCCGCAGGCGCGGCGCGGGTGCTGGTCACCGATGGCTCCAAAGCGGCCGCCTTCGCGTCGGACGACCGGCTTGTCGCGGCCTGCCCGGCGCCTGTCGAGGCCGCCCATGTCACTGGCGCGGGCGACGCGCTGATGGCCGCCCATATCGCCGCCGAACTGGGCGGCGTCCCTGCCGAGGCGGCGCTTGCCGCAGCTCTTGCCGCCGCCACCCGTCATGTCACCGCCGAGGCCGATCCATGCCCCTCTCGCTGAGCTACTCGCCCGAAGTTTCCGACGCCAAGGCCGCCTTCGCGCCCATCGTCGCGCTGGAAAGCACCATCGTCACCCACGGCATGCCCTGGCCGCGCAATCTCGAAACCGCGCTGGCGGTCGAGGCCGAGGTGCGCGCGGCGGGTGCGGTGCCCGCCACCATCGCCGTCATCGAGGGGCGCATCCATGCCGGACTGGCGCCCGACGCGCTTGAGGCGCTGGCCCGGGCCGGGGGCGTGGCCAAGCTCAGCCGGGCCGATCTGGCGGCGGCACTGGCGCGCGGCATCACCGGCTCGACCACGGTCGCGGCCACGATGATCTGCGCCCGCCTGGCCGGGATCGCGGTCTTCGCGACCGGCGGCATCGGCGGCGTGCATCGCGGCGCCGAAACCAGCTTCGACGTCTCGGCCGACCTGCAGGAACTGGCGCAGACGCCGGTGACCGTGGTTTCCGCCGGGGCCAAGGCGATCCTCGACCTGCCGAAGACGCTGGAAGTGCTGGAAACCCTCGGCGTGCCGGTCATCGGCTATCAAAGCGACGCCTTCCCGGCCTTCTGGTCGCGCTCGTCCGGTCTGGCCGCGCCGCTCCGGATGGACAGCGCCGCCGAAATCGCCGCCGCCCACCGGATGCGCGGGCTCTTGGGCCTGCCGGGCGGCCAGCTTGTCGGCAACCCGATCCCCGAGGAAGACGAAATCCCCCGCGCCGAGATCGAGCCGATGATCGCCCGGGCGATGGCCGACACGGCCGGGGCCTCGGGCAAGGACGTGACCCCGGCCCTGCTGGCCCGGCTTTATGAACTCAGCGGTGGGCGCACGCTCGAGGCCAATATCGCGCTGGTGCGCGCGAACGCCCGGCTCGCGGCCGAAATCGCCCTCCGCCTGGCCTGAGCGGACACGCCGCCTGCCGCCGGCTCCGGATCGCCCGGCGAAGAGGCAGACCGATGGCGGAATGCCCGGTCGGCGCCCCTCTGGCGCCGAAATCCTCGCCGCTTCTCGGCGCGGCTATTGCCGGGCGGCAGGCCCCTGCCTAGGTATGGTCCGACACGGGAGATTTCAGCCACACATGTTCGAGACCAAAGAGCCCTCTGCCGACCATCCCGAACCGCAGGACCCGCATCCGCGCCCCTTCTGGCGCGGCGTCCTCGCGCGGCTTCGCAACAACTTCCTGGCCGGGCTGGTGGTGATCGCCCCGGTCGGCCTGACCGTCTGGCTGATCTGGACCGTGACCGGCTGGATCGACGGCTTCGTGCTGCCCTTCGTGCCGCAGAAGTTCCAGCCCGAGCAATATATCGGCATCGACATCCGCGGCCTTGGCGTGATCTTCTTCCTGATCTTCACCCTGGTTGTCGGCTGGATGGCCAAGGGCATGGTCGGGCGGTCCTTCATCGGCTGGGGCGAACGGGTCGTCGGGCAGATGCCGGTGATCCGGTCGGTCTATAACGGGCTCAAGCAGATCGCCGAGACCGTCTTCGCCCAGACCGAGACCAGCTTCGACCGGGTCGTGCTGGTGCAATATCCGCGCCCGGGGATCTGGGCGCTGGCCTTCGTCTCGACCAGCGCCAAAGGCGAGATCAAGCGCGTGATCCCGGGCGAAGAACCCCTATTGTCGGTCTTTCTGCCGACCACGCCCAACCCGACCTCGGGCTTTCTGCTGTTCGTGCCGCAAAGCGAGGTGATCGAGCTTGAGATGAGCGTCGAGGAAGCCGCCAAGCTGGTGATCTCGGCCGGGCTGGTGGCGCCCGAAGACCCCCGGGTTCTGGCCGCGGCCGCCGCCGCCGCCCCTCGCGCCGTGCAGGAGGCCGCCCGGCGCCCGCGCCAGCGCGAACGGCTCGGCGCCTGAAGGCGCCCGCAGCGTGACCGTTCTGGGACCGGCACTGACCGGATTCGCGACCTCGCTGTCGCTGATCCTCGCCATCGGGGCGCAGAACGCCTTCGTTCTGCGCCAGGGGCTTCTGGGCTGCCATGTCTTTGCGCTGTGTCTTTTCTGCGCGCTGTCGGACGCGGTGCTGATCGCGGCCGGGGTCGCAGGCTTCGGCGCGGTGACCGGCGCCCTGCCCTGGCTGCCGCAGGCGCTGAGCCTTGGCGGGGCGGCCTTCCTGATCGTCTATGGCGCGCTTCGCGCCCGCGCCGCCTGGCAGGGCGGGCACCGGCTGACCGCCGAGGGCCGGGCGGGCAGCGTCTGGGCGGTGCTGGGCACGGCCGCCGCGCTGACCTGGCTGAACCCGCATGTCTATCTGGACACTCTGGGCCTGATCGGCGCCGTCTCGACCGAATTCGACCCCGGCGCCGCGCGCGAGGCCTTTGCGCTGGGGGCGGTGCTGGCCTCGTTCTGTTTCTTCTTCGCGCTCGGCTACGGCGCGCGCGTCCTTGCCCCGGCGATGGCGCGCCCCGTCGCCTGGCGGGTGCTTGACGCGCTGATCGCCGCGGTGATGTGGGCCATCGCGGCGCGGCTGATCCTCGGGACCTGACCGGCGGCTCAGGTCCCTTCGCACATCCGCTTGAGGTTCACGCTGCTGGCGGTCTGCAAGGCGGGCTTGACCTCGCGCAGAAACCGGTCCGCCGCCGCCCGTCCGGCCTCTTTCAGTTCGGCCAGCACGATCGGGCTTGGCATCAGCTTGGTGACGATGCTGAGGCTGTTCATCAGCCCGTCATCCGAGATCATGTGAATCCGCGGCACCTTCAGCGAGCCTGCATCGATCCGGCCCTCGGCGATCAGCTGTTCGAGTTGCGAAATCGCCCTGAGCTCCCGCAGCAGCGACGAGTTGAAGCTGATCTCGTTGATCCGGTTCTGGATGTCCTGCGGCGTCCGGGGCACCTCGTCGCGTTCCATCGGATTGATGGACACCACCACGATGTCCTCGGGCAGTTCCGGCGCGAACAGCGGAAAGAGTGCCGGGTTGCCGGTATAGCCGCCATCCCAGTAGGCCTCGGTCCGGCCGGTGTCGGGGTCGTCGATCTCGACCGCCTGAAACAGCGTCGGCAGGCAGGCCGAGGCCAGTAACACGTCGCCGTCGATTTCGTCGCCGCGGAAGACCCGCACCTTGCCGGTGCGCACATTGGTGGCGCCGACGAACAGAAGCGGTTCGGCCTTGGCGCAGACCTTGCCGTAATCGAAGCGGCGCACCACCCGTTCCAGCGGGTTGCGGTAGAACGGCCCCAGCGCATAGGGGCTGACCGAGCGGCTGGCATTGTCGATCAGCGAGATCGGCAGGGCGTGTTCCATGAACTGCGCCACCGCCCCCGCGCCCGGCAGGAAGGCCGCCATCCAGCTGGTCAGCCGCATGTCGCCGACCGCCCCCACCTGTTCCCAGAACCAGTCGAGATTCTCGCGCGCGGCCTCGCGGCCGCCCGAGACCAGCCCGGCCTTGACCGCCGCGCCGTTCATCGCGCCCGCCGAGGCGCCCGAGATCGCCGCAATCTCGATCTCGGGGTCCAGCAGCAGCCGGTCCAGCACGCCCCAGGTGAAGGCGCCATGCGCGCCCCCGCCCTGCAGCGCCAGGTTGATGCGCCGGGTCGTCATCGCGCCCTCACAGCGCGGTCCAGCCGCCGTCGACGCTGATCGTCGTGCCGGTGATCTGTTTGGCGGCGTCCGAACAGAGGAACACGGCCGTGCCGCCGATCTCCTCGACCGTGGCGAATTCCTTCGAGGGCTGGCGGTCCAGCATCACCTCGCGGATCACCGTCTCGCGGTCCATGTTGTGGGTCTTCATCTGGTCGGGGATCTGCGCCTCGACCAGCGGCGTCAGCACATAGCCCGGGCAGATCGCGTTGCAGGTGATGGGCTCTTCGGCCGTTTCCAGCGCGGTCACCTTGGTGAAGCCCACGATGCCGTGCTTGGCGGCGACATAGGCGCTTTTGAAGGGGCTGGCAGTCAGGCCATGGGCCGAGGCGATGTTGACGATCCGCCCCCAGCCCGCCTTGCGCATCACCGGCAGCGCCGCGGCGGTGGTGTGGAAGGCCGAGCTGAGGTTGATGGCGATGATCGCATCCCACTTGGCGACCGGAAATTCGTCGATCCGGGCGACATGCTGGATGCCGGCATTGTTGACCAGGATATCGCAGGCGCCCGCCTTTTCGATCAGCGCGCGGCATTCCTCGCCGCTGGACATGTCGGCCTTGATGTAGCGCACCTTCACCCCGTGCTGCGCGGCCATCTCTTCGGCCAGCTTGTGATCCTCGTCGCGGTCGGTGAACGAATTCAGCACAACATCGGCGCCCGCCCGGGCCAGCTCATGCGCCACGCCAAGCCCGATGCCCGAGTTCGACCCGGTGACGATGGCGGTTTTTCCGGAAAGCGACATTTGAAACCCCTTTCGTGAATGCTGCAGTTGCAGAAATCCTACATGGCGCGGGGACGGCGGCATAGCAGGGAAACACACGCGAACGGGAGCCGAAGTGAATTGGCTCGACCGGCTGCGGCCTGTAGGCGGAGGCCGCTGCGGCCGGGACCCGATGCGCCCCGCGCCCGGTCGATTCTCTTGCCCGGGATATCCATCGAACGCGCAGAAAAAAACGCCCGCACAAGGCGGGCGTTAAGTTATTGAGGCAGGTTTCATACAGGCAAGAAACCTATCGAGCAGTGGGTTCTTTATACGCAATCCGGCGCCGAGGGCCAAGCTAAAAGTTTGAAAAGCCACGGTGCTCCGCGTAGGCTCGCGGTCAAGCAAAACAAGGCCCAGCCGGAACAAGGCCCGAGCACCATGACAGGCATCCCCCTTCGCGCGGCGCGAGTCGCAGGCGCAGCACTCGGCGTGATTCTCTCGGCCGGTCTCGGCCTGGCCGAGGCCGCCGCGCCTGCCCCCGCCCATGGCATCGCTATGTATGGCGACCCGGCTCTCCCACCGGATTTTGTGGCCCTGCCCTATGCCAATCCCGACGCGCCCAAGGGCGGGCGAATCGTGCTGGGCGAGACCGGCAGTTTCGACAGCCTGAACCCGTTCCTGCTGAAAGGCACCGCGCCCTGGGCGCTGGGCCATGAAAGCTACGAAAGCCTGATGGGCCGATCCTGGGACGAGCCCTTTACGCTTTACGGGCTTCTGGCCGAAACCGTCACCACCGGCCCGAATCGCGACTGGGTCGAATTCACCCTGCGGCCCGAGGCCCGGTTCTCGGATGGCAGCCCGGTCACGGTCGAGGATGTGCTCTGGTCGGTCGAGACGCTGGGCACGCTGGGTCATCCGCGCTATCGCAACGGCTATGAGAAGATCGCCCGGGCCGAGGCCGTGGGGCCGCGCAGCGTGCGGTTCACCTTCAACGCGCCCGACCGCGAATTGCCGCTGATCCTGGGGCTGAGACCGATCCTGAAGAAGGCGCAATGGGAAGGCCGCGACTTCACCCGCAGCGGGCTTGAGCCGCCCATCGGCAGCGGGCCTTACGTCGTCTCGGAAGTCGAGCCGGGCCGCTTCGTCAGCCTGCGCCGCAATCCCGACTATTGGGGGCGCGACCTGCCCTTCAACCGCGGCCAGCACAATTTCGACGTGATCCGCCACGACTACTACGCCGACGGGGCCGCGCTGTTCGCGGCCTTCACCGCGGGCGAGGTCGACATCTACCGCGAAACGAACGATGCCCGCTGGCAAAGCGCCTATGACTTTCCGGCGGTCCGCGACGGCCGCATCGTCAAGGCCGAGATCCCGCACCACCGGCCCTCGGGCATTTCGGGCCTCGCGATGAACACGCGGCGGCCGGTCTTCGCCGACTGGCGGGTGCGCGACGCGATGATCCTCGCGTTCAACTTCGAATTCATCAACCAGACCCTGACCGGCGGCACCCAGCCCCGGATCGCGTCCTATTTCTCGAATTCCGAACTCGGCATGCGTCCGGGTCCGGCCGAGGGAAAGGTGCGCGCGCTTCTGGCCCCCTTTGCCGACAGCCTGTTGCCCGGCGCGCTGGACGGCTATGCGCTGCCGGTCTCGGACGGGCGGCCGCAGAACCGCCGGAACCTGCGCGCGGCGCTGGCGCGGCTGGCCGAAGCCGGGTGGACGGTCGGCCCCGGGGGCAGGCTCAGAAACGATAAGGGCGCGCCCTTCCGGTTCGAGATCCTGCTGGTGCAGGGCGCCTCGGACAGCGAACGCATCGTGACCCTGTTTGCCGATGCGCTGCAGCGGATGGGCATCGAGGTCCGCGTGACCCAGGTCGATGCGGCGCAATATGTCCAGCGCACCGCGTCCTACGATTTCGACATGACGGTCTACGCCCGCGCGCTGTCGCTGTCTCCGGGCAACGAGCAATGGCTGTACTGGGGGGCGGCGGGCGTGACCCAGCCCGGCACCGGCAACTGGATGGGCATCGACAGCCCCGCCGCCGAGGCGATGATCCGGTCCCTTCTGAACGCCACCGGGAGAGACGACTTCATCGCCGCGACCCGCGCGCTTGACCGGGTGCTGACCACCGGGCGCTATGTCATCCCGATCTGGTACGCGCCCAGCTCGCATCTTGCCCATGCCGCCCGGCTGCACTACCCCGGGACGATCCCGGTCTATGGCGACTGGGTCGGCTTCCTGCCCGATGTCTGGTGGTCCGAGGAGAACTGAGATGGCCCGTATTCTTCCCCGTCTGCTTCTTGTCGCGCTGGCGCTCGCGATGGCCGGATGCTCGACCGTCGAGGGGGTGGGCAAGGACATCTCGGCCAGCGCCCGCGCCGTTCGGAACGCGCTTTAGGACCCGCGCCGGACGCGTCAATCGACCGAGGTCACCCAAAGCACGGTCGCGTCCTCCTGGCTGACCGAGACCAGATTGTGCCCCATGGTCGCATCGTAATAGGCGCTGTCGCCCCGCCGCATGTCCACCGACGCGTAGAATTCGGTGTAAAGCCGCACGACGCCGGTCAGCACATAAAGGAACTCTTCGCCCTCGTGCCGCACCCAGCCGTCGAACTCGGCCACGTCGCGGGCGCGGATCCGGGTCCGGTAGGGCATCATGCGCTTGCGCGCCAGCGCGCCCGCCATCAGCTCGTGCTCGTAGGTGGCGGTGGCATGGGCCGCGCCCTCGCCGGTGCGCGTCACCGCCATCCGCCCGCCCGCCCGCGCGCCCCGCATCGGCGTGAACAGCTGCGGCACCGACACGCCCAGCCCGGTCGCAAGCTTCTTCAGCGCGTCATAGGTCGGCGACATCTGGTCGTTTTCGATCTTGGACAGGGTCGAGCGCGCAAGACCCGCCTGGCGGGCCGCCTGTTCCAGCGTCCAGCCCTTCTCGGTGCGCAGCTCGCGCACCCGGCGCCCCAGATCCAGCGGTTCGGCCGCCTCGGCCTCTCCCTGGGCGCGGGCGATGCGGATCAGGCTGTGTTCGCTCTGCTCGTCCATGCGCTCCGCTCTTAGAGCTTGCCCCTTGCAACCGCAAGGTCGCGCGGCTAGCACCTCTGGCATGCACGCGATCTTCGATGAGGGCGCGCCCGCGCCTTGCCCCGCCCCGTTCAACCTGGCCGCCTATGTGCTGGCCCCCGCCGCGCTGTCGCCCGACAAGGTGGCGCTGGCCATCGTCGGCCCGCATGGCGCCGAGCGCTGGTCCTATGCCCGGCTCGAGGCCGCAGTGCGCGGCCTTGCCGCAGGCCTTCTGGCAATGGGCCTGCCGGAGGGCGGCCGGGTGCTGCTGCGGCTGGGCAACGGGGTCGAGTTCCCGATCGCCTATCTGGCGGCCATCGCCGCCGGGCTGGTGCCGGTGCCGACCTCGGCGATGCTGACGCGCATCGAGATCGGCAAGCTCGCCGCCGAGATCGAGCCGGTGGCGATCTTCGCCGGGCCGAACGTGGCGCTGCCCGAGGACTGCCCCGCGCCGGTGCTGGATATCGAGACCCAGCGCGGGTTTTACACTCACGCGCCCGCCGACTATGTGCTGGGCGATCCGGACCGGCCCGCCTATGTGGTCTATACCTCGGGCACCTCGGGCCAGCCGCGCGGCGTGATCCATGGGCACCGCGCCGTCTGGGCGCGGCGGATGATGTGGGACGGCTGGTACGGGCTTTCGGCCGAGGACCGGCTGCTGCATGCCGGAGCCTTCAACTGGACCTATACGCTGGGCACCGGGCTTCTCGATCCCTGGGCCATCGGCGCGACGGCGCTGATCCCGGCCCCGGGGGTGCAGCCGGGCGACCTGCCGCTGTTGCTGCGCCGCTTCGATGCAACCCTCTTCGCCGCCGCGCCGGGGGTTTACCGGCAGATGCTGAAGGCGCATCCGCAAATCGTGCTGCCGAAGCTGCGCCACGGGCTGTCGGCGGGCGAGAAGATGCCCGAAGCCACCCGGGCCGCCTGGCGCGAGGCGACCGGCACCTTCGTCTATGAGGCGCTCGGCATGTCCGAATGCTCGACCTTCGTCTCGGGCAGCCCCGCGCGTCCCGCGCCGCTTCCGGCCTCGGGCTATCCGCAGGCCGGGCGCCGCATCGCCGTTCTGGGCCCCGACAACGCCCCCGTCGCGCGCGGCGAGCCCGGGCAGCTCGCGGTCTCGAACCGCGATCCGGGGGTGATGCTGGGCTATCTCAAGGCCGAGGCCGAGACCCGCGCGCGGTTCGCGGGCGAATGGTTCCTGACCGGCGACATGGTCGAAATGGCCCAGGATGGCGCCATCACCTATCTGGGGCGCGGCGACGACATGCTGAACGCGGGCGGCGTGCGGGTCTCGCCGCTGGAGGTCGAACGCGCCTTGATGGAACACCCCGCCATCCACGAGGTCGCCGCGACCGAGATTGCGGTCAAGGCCGACACCACCGTGATTGCCGCCTTCTATACCGGCACGCCGCTGGACGAGGCCGAGCTGGCCGCCTTTGCCGCCGAGCGGCTGGCGCGCTACAAGCAGCCCCGGCTTTACGTCCATCTCGACGAATTGCCGAAGAACCCCAATGGCAAGCTCAACCGCCGCCTGATCCGGCAACGCCATGAGGCCGCGCATGATCCGGCTTGATATCTTCTCGGATCCGATCTGCCCCTGGTGCCTGATCGGCAAGCGGCTGCTGGACGCGGCCCTGGCCGAGCGCCCCGACCATCCCTTCACCATCGCCTGGCAGCCCTTCCAGCTGAACCCCGGCATGCCGCGCGCGGGCATGGACCGGCGCGCCTATCTCGAGGCCAAGTTCGGCGGCCAGACCGAGGCCGTTCGCGCCTATGCCGAAATCGACCGCCGCGCCCGCGAGACCGGGATCGAGCTGAACCTTGCCGCCATCGCCCGCACACCGAACACGCTCGACGCACACCGGCTGATCCACTGGGCCGGGATCGAACACCGCCAGACCGAGGTCGTGACCGCGCTTTTCGAGGCCTATTTCCAGCAGGGCCGCGACATTGGCGACCCGGAGGTGCTGACCGACCTGGCCGCCTCGGCCGGGCTCGACGGGACGATGATCGCGCGGCTTCTGGCCAGTGACGCCGATCTGGACGGGGTGCGCGCCCGCGACGCCCATGCGCGCGAGCGGGGCGTGAGCGGGGTACCGACCTTCATCCTGGCCGATACGCATGTGCTGGTGGGCGCCCAGCCGACCGAGCTTTGGCTCGACGTCATCGCCGAGCTCTCAGGCGCGCCGACCGCCGCCGGGCCGCACTGATCCGCAGCAGGTCCCGCAAGTTGTGCACTGACGCACAGTGGCGCTGCCTTGTCCGACCTCGCAGGATCGTCTAAGGGCGAGAGGCCGGACCGGCGGCTTTCGGGCGCTTCGCCCGCCCGGATCTAATCCCTCAGCAGGAAAGGACAGCTCATGGCCGCACGGCGTCTCTCGCGGGTCGAATTCGTCGCCATGACGGCGTTGCTTTTTGCAACCGTCGCCTTCTCGATCGACGCGATGCTGCCCGCCCTGCCCGAGATCGGCGCCGAACTGACGCCCGAGACGCTGAACCGAGCGCAATTCGTGGTCACGAGCTTCATGCTGGGCATGGGGGCGGGTACGCTGATCATGGGGCCGCTGTCGGACTGTTTCGGGCGAAAGCCGGTGATCCTCGGCACCGCGCTGGCCTATATGCTGGGCGCGGCCATCGCGGGGCTTGGACAAAGCCTCGAATGGCTGCTGATCGGCCGGGCGATCCAGGGCTTCGGCGCGGCGGGCGTCCGGGTGGTGGCGCTGGCCGTGGTGCGCGACCTGTATTCGGGGCGCGACATGGCGAAGATCGTCTCTTTCGTCATGACGATCTTCACGCTGCTGCCGGCGCTGGCGCCCTCGGTCGGCGCGGTGATCATGGCGGGCTTCGGCTGGCGCGGGATCTTCGGCGCCTTCCTCGTCTTTTCGGTCGTCTCGATGGGCTGGTTCGGGCTGCGCCAGGCCGAAACCCTGCCGCCCGAGTCGCGCCGCCCGTTGCGCCCCGGCCCGCTTCTGGCGGCGGCGCGCGAGGTGCTGGGCTCGCCGGTCGCGCGTAGCGCGACGCTGGTGCAGACCTTCATCTTCGCCGGGTTCTTCGGGTTCCTGACCTCGACCCAGCAGGTCTATGACATCTATTTCGACAAGGGCGACAGCTTTCCCGTCTGGTTCGGCGTGGTCGCTGTCTGCGCCGGATCTGCGAGCTTTCTCAACGCGATGCTGGTCGGGCGGCTGGGCATGCGCTACCTGATCCGGACCGCGCTGATGGCGCAATTCGTCCTGTCGGGGGTCATGATGGCCGCGTTCTGGCTGCACCTCTTGCCGGGCTGGGCCGAGTTTCCGGCCTATATCCTGTGGTCGATCACCTTCTTCGGGATGAACGCACTGACCATCGGCAACCTGAACGCATTGGCGATGGAGCCGCTCGGCCATGTGGCGGGGATGGCGGCCTCGATCATCGGCGCCTTCGCGACCGCGTTGTCGGCGCTTCTGGCCTCGCCCATCGGGCTTCTTTTCGACGGCACGCCGCGGCCGCTGGCCACCGGCTGTTTCATCGCCGTGGGCGCGGCGCTTGCCGTGATGCTGACCGTGCCGAAGCGTTAGGGCTCCGCTCAGGCGGTCTGGCGCACCTTTTCGGCCAGATCGCGAGCGATGGCGAAGGCGCCCTTGATCTTGTCGCTGTCCTTCTTCCAGTCGCGGCGCAGGATGATCTTGTTGTCCTTGACCTTGGCCAGCCCCTGCTGGTCCTGGATGAAGGCCACCAGCCCGGCGGGATTGGCGAACTTGTCGTTGTGAAACTGCACGGTCGCGCCCTTCGGCCCGCCGTCGAGCCGGGCGATGCCCGCAGCCTTGCACATCGCCTTGATGCGGACCACCAGCAGAAGCGTGTTGACCTCTTTCGGCAGCTTGCCGAAACGGTCGATCAGTTCGGCGGCAAAGCCTTCCAGCTCGACCTTGGTCGAGAGCGTCGAGAGCCGCCGGTAAAGCCCCAGCCGCACGTCGAGATCGGGCACGTAATCGTCCGGGATCAGCACCGGCACGCCCAGATTGATCTGGGGCGACCAGTCGCTGTCGGTATCGGCCATTCCCTCCAGCTCGCCCGACTTGATGCGGGCGATCGCCTCTTCCAGCATCGACTGGTAAAGCTCGAAGCCCACCTCGCGGACATGGCCAGACTGCTCCTCGCCAATCAGGTTGCCCGCGCCGCGGATGTCGAGATCCTGGCTGGCCAGCGTGAAGCCCGCCCCCAGCGTGTCGAGCGAGCCCAGCACGCGCAGCCGTTTCTGCGCCTGCGGCGTCAGCGGCGCGCGGGGCTTCGTGGTGAGATAGGCATAGGCCCGCGCCTTCGAGCGCCCGACCCGGCCCCGGATCTGGTACAGCTGCGCCAGCCCGAACATGTCGGCGCGGTGCACGATCATGGTATTGGCGGTCGGGATGTCGAGCCCGGATTCGACGATGGTGGTGGCCAGCAGCACATCGTACTTGCCGTCGTAGAAGGCATTCATCCGCTCGTCGAGATCGCCCGCCGCCAGCTGGCCATGGGCGGTGATGAAGCTGACCTCGGGTACCTGTTCGCGCAGGAAATGCTCCATCTCGGGCAGGTCCTTGACGCGCGGCACCACGAAGAAGCTTTGCCCGCCGCGATAATGTTCGCGCAGAAGCGCCTCGCGGACGGTGACCGTGTCGAATTCGCTGACATAGGTGCGGATCGACAGCCGGTCGACCGGCGGCGTGCCGATGATCGACAGATCGCGCACGCCGGTCAGGCTCATCTGCAGGGTGCGCGGGATCGGGGTCGCGGTCAGGGTCAGCACATGCACGTCGGACCGCATCTGTTTCAGCCGCTCCTTGTGGGCGACGCCGAAATGCTGTTCCTCGTCGATGATCAGCAGGCCCAGATTTCGGAACCTGACGCCCTTGGCCAGCAACGCATGGGTGCCGATGCAGATATCGACCGTGCCCTCGGCCAGCCCGGCGCGCGTCGCGGCGGCCTCCTTCGCGGGCACGAAGCGCGACAGCTGCCGCACCTCGACCGGGAACCCCCGGAAGCGTTCGGCAAAGCCCTTGGCATGCTGGCGCGCCAGCAGCGTGGTCGGCGCCACAACCGCGACCTGCACCCCCGACATCGCCGCGACGAAAGCCGCGCGCATCGCGACCTCGGTCTTGCCGAAGCCCACATCGCCGCAGATCAGCCGGTCCATCGGCGTGCCCGAGGCCATGTCGGTCAGCACATCCTCGATGGCGGCCAGCTGGTCGTCGGTCTCCTGATAGGGAAAGCGCGCCGAGAACGCCTCCCACATGTGATGGGCGGGCTCAAGGATCGGGGCGTGGCGCAGCACACGCTCGGCCGCCACCCGGATCAGCTTGTCGGCCATCTCGCGGATGCGTTCCTTGAGCTTGGCCTTCTTGGCTTGCCAGGCGCCGCCGCCCAGCTTGTCCAGAAGCCCTTCGTCATGGCCGTAGCGGCTGAGCAGTTCGATATTCTCGACCGGCAGATACAGACGGTCGCCGCCCGCGTATTCGAGCGCCAGACATTCATGCGGCGCGCCCGCCGCGGCAATGGTCTCGAGCCCGGTATAGCGCCCGACCCCATGCTCGACATGCACGACCAGATCGCCCGGCGAAAGCGACTGCGTCTCGGTCAGGAAATTCTCGGCCCGGCGGCGTTTCTTCGGGCCGCGGATCAGCCGCTCGCCCAGCACGTCCTGTTCCGAGATGACGGTCAGGCCCGGCCCCTCGAAGCCATGTTCCAGCGCCCAGACCGTCAGATAGAGCCCGCGCCCCTCGGCCACCTCGCGAATGTCCGAGATCAGCGTGGCCTCGCTCAGCCCCTCATCCTCGAGAAGCCCCTGCAACCGTTCGCGCGCGCCTTCGGAATAGGACGCGACGACCACCGCACCCTCTTCGCGCCGAGTCTGAATATGGTCTTTCAAGGCACTGAAAAGACTGACCTGTTCCAGCTTTCGCTCGGGTGCGAAATTGCGCCCGATCCGGCCGCCCGCGTCGATGACGCCCGGCCCCAGCCCCTGCTGCAACGGCGCCAGCTGTACCACCCGGTGGCCCGCCACGGCCGCCTCCCAGGCGGTGTCGTCCAGATACATCAGCCCCGGCGGACAGGGCTTGTAGACCGTGTCGATCCGGCCCTTCTGCGCCATCGCCTCGCGCCGGGTCTGGTACTGGTCCTCGATGGTCTCCCAACGCGACAGCCGCGCGGGCGTGACCTGATCGTCCAGATAGATCGCGGCCCCGGGCAGATAGTCGAAGATCGTTTCCAGACGGTCGTGGAAGAAGGGCAGCCAATGCTCGGCCCCGGCATGCTTGCGCCCCGCGCTGACGGCCTCGTAAAGCGGGTCGTCCGTGCCCGCCGCGCCGAACTCGATCCGGTAATTCTGCCGGAAGCGGGTGATCGCGGCCTCGTCCAGAATGACCTCGGACACCGGCGCCAGTTCGACCGATTTCAGTTTCTCGGTCGTGCGCTGGGTCGCCGGATCGAAGCGGCGCGCGCCATCGAGCACGTCGCCGAAAAGATCGAGCCGCACCGGCCCGGCCTCGCCCGGCGGGTAGATATCGACGATCCCGCCCCGGATCGCATAGTCGCCGGGTTCCATCACCGTCGGCGCCTGGGTGAAGCCCATGCGGACAAGGAAGGCCTTCAGCGCCGCCTCGTCGATCTGCATGCCGACCCGCGCGGTGAAGGAGGCGCCCTGCAGCACCTCGCGCGCGGGGACGCGCTGGGTCGCGGCGCCAAGCGTGGTCAGCAGGATGAACCGACCCGAGAGCCCCGCCGCCAGCGTGGCCAGCGTCGCCATCCGCGCCGCCTCGACATCGGCATTGGGCGAGATCCGGTCATAGGGCAGGCAGTCCCAGGCCGGAAAGTCCAGCACCACCGCCTCGGGCGCGAAGAAGGCCAGCGCCGCGCGCATCGCCGCCAGCCGCTTGTCGTCGCGGGCGACATGAACGATGGGCCGGCCGCTTCGGGTCAGCTCGCGGGCCAGAAGCCGGGCATCGAACCCTTCGGGGGCACCGCCGGCGGTGATGTGACGCGGATCTTCCATGGGAAGGTTCAGATACGTGCGGCGCGGGCGGTGTCAACCGCAACCCGCCCGAAGCCGGGCGCGGCACTCAGAGCCCGGTGACCACCATGTTCATCCACATGCCCCACATCGCGGTGACGAAGACCGAAACGATGCCCATCGCCTGCACCCCCAGACGGTGCCAGCGCAGCATCCGGTACAGCGCCTCGCCCGAGGGGGCGCGTTTGGCATAGCGGCGCGCGGTCCGCACCGACCAGAGCCCGACCAGCGTCGTCGGCGCGACCAGCAGAAACACCGCCTGGCAGAATTCGACCCCGTAGCCGAAGCCCAGCACGAAAAGCACCGCCAGCGCAAAGCCGGTGAACGCGGCGATCCAGAGCCCGGCCTCGGACGCGATGTAAAGATACCGCCGCGCGTTCACGCCCACCAGCGTCGCCACATCCTCGGCCGCCTGACCGCCCCGGCGGCGCGCCCGCTGGATCAGGTCGAAGGGCACGCCCAGCACCCAGTGGCTGGAGGTCGACCACAGCACGGCCAGCGCGATCCAGTACCACAGGTTCGAAAAGGACCGCATGTCGATCAGATCGAAAACTCTGCCGCAAAGATCCACCTGGCGCGCCTTTCCTCTGTGCTGAGGCCTGGGACGATTCCCGCCCTTTAAGAGGGGCCCGGTTGGGTGTAACGCAGTCGCAGAAAATGTTGAAGGAGCCCTTGCCATGCGCCCGACCGTTGCCCCCTTCCCGACCACGCGCCTGCGCCGGACCCGCCGCACTGCGGCGCTGCGTGCGCTGACCAGCGAGACCACGCTGTCGGTGGGCGATCTGATCTGGCCGATCTTCGTGCGCGCGGGCGAGGGTGTCGAAGAGCCGGTGCCCTCGATGCCGGGCGTGATGCGGCGGTCGGTCGATCTGTCGGTCGCGGCGGTCAAGGAGGCGGCCGCGCTGGGCATCCCGGCGGTCTGCATCTTTCCCTATACCGACGTCTCGCTGAAGACCGAGCTTTGCGAAGAGGCCTGGAACCCCGACAACCTGTCGAACCGGCTGATCCGCGCGATCAAGGCGGAAGTTCCCGAAATCGCGGTGATGACCGATATCGCGCTCGACCCCTACAATTCGAACGGCCATGACGGCATCGTGCGGGACGGCGTGATCGTGAACGACGAAACCGTCGAAGCGCTGGTCAAGATGGCGCTGGCCCAGGCCGAGGCCGGGGCCGATATCCTGGGGCCCTCGGACATGATGGACGGCCGGATCGGCGCGATCCGCAAGGCGCTAGAGGAAAACGGCCATCAGGACGTGACCATCATGTCCTATTCGGCGAAATACGCCTCGGCCTTCTACGGTCCGTTCCGCGACGCGGTCGGCGCCTCGGGGGCGCTTACGGGTGACAAGAAGACCTATCAGATGGACCCGGCCAATTCCGACGAGGCGGTGCGGCTGATCGAGCGCGACCTGATGGAGGGCGCCGATATGGTCATGGTGAAACCCGGCATGCCCTATCTCGACATCTGCCGCCGGGTGAAGACCGAATTCGGCGTGCCGACCTATGCCTATCAGGTCTCGGGCGAATACGCGATGCTGATGGCCGCGATCCAGAACGGCTGGCTCGACCATGACAAGGTGATGATGGAAAGCCTGATGGCGTTCAAACGCGCGGGCTGCGACGGCATCCTGACCTATTTCGCCCCCGCCGCGGCGAAGATCCTGAACGCGCGCTAGACCCCGTCTGCGCGGATCGGAGCTGATCGGAGCGGATCGAGAGGGGGAGGAAACGCCCTCGATCCCGTCGAACGGTGCGGCGGCCGAAGGGGCGTTCGCCGCACCGCGTCCGCAAACAACCAGGTGTCTCCGCCGCTCCGGCCCCCATCGCGCCCGGACGGATGCCCCCCGATCCGCGCCCCTTGCGCGTCGGTCAGCGCTCGCCCGCAGAAGATCGCCTCCGGTCACGATCTTGAGCGAGACCCCAGGCAGATGCGAAGCCGCTGAATGCAGACCGGACCCGGGCAGGGGCTCCCGAGGCAGACGGCGGGGCCCCTTGCGGCTCGCACCCTCCGGTGCGGGCGGATCTTTCGCCTCCAAGGAACGCGCCCCCCCCAGGCCGCGACACAGGGTCAGCAACAAAATTTCCGCACCGTTGCAGTGCACGCATGATTCTGAGATTATCGCCGGATTGAAACTGTTTTTACGGATTTAGGCGTTGATCGACTCGTTTGCGTGCCCGGTGCCGTTTGAGGGCACTGCCGGAACCGGATTGCGGATCCGGCAACGGCGGCGCGTTCCGGAAGCCCTTGTCCCCTCAGCGCCTTTTTCCCGGGAGGACCGCCATGACCCTGACCGCCTTCATGAAGCTGCCGGATGTCGAGGGGGAATCGGTCCGCGTCGGGCATGAACGCGAAATCGACGTCTTCGACATCCAATGGGCGCTCGGCCGCGACCTGCGCACCCGCGCCGGAACCGGGCGTGTGCGCGGCCGCCCCGGCGTGGGTCCGCTTGCGGTCTGGAAATGGGACGACGCCGCCTCGCCGCATCTCGCGCTGGCGCTTCTTCTCGGCAAGTCCTTCCCCGAGGCGGCGATCATGCTGCGGACGCCCTCCAACGACATGGATCTGGACGATCTGACAATCACCCTGAGCAATGCGACGGTCAGCCATTACGAGATCGTCGGAGCCGACGGGGACCCCGCGGTCCTGCAGGAGCGGCTCGATCTGGTCTTCGAGGCGGCCAACATCCGCCATACCGGGCAGGCCGCCGGCCATTCGTCCGGGAACGGGCACGAAATCGGCCATGATATCGGGGCCCGCGCCTGAGGTGGGCGGGTCCCGGTCGCATCCGCCCCGTGCCGACGCGGGTCCGCGCGGGCTGTCATGTCGCGGGCCGTCATGTCCCGGGCCATCGCGTATCAGTGTGACGCTTGCGGGCGCGGCGACATGCCGGGCCATCGCGGCTCTTGTCGGTCCGGAGGCCCCGTGACCCCTGCCACCGGTTTCTTCGGAAAGATCCCGAGCGCGGGCGATTTCGTCACCCAGGGCGTGCCCGGGATGATGCGGATCGCGCTCGACCGCTGGATGACGGCGCATCTGGCGACGCGCTCGGCCTGGCCCGGGTCCTGGCCCGAAACCGGGCTCAGGGCCACGCTGGAGCTGGGCAAGGGAACATTGACCGCGCTGATCCTGCCCAGCCGCGACAGGTCGGGCCGGGCCTTCCCGCTGGCCTGCTGCAGGCTGCCCGGCCTCGACTGGGACGCGGCCGAGGAATGGTGCGACGCCGCGCTGCCGACCGCGCGGGCGGCGGTCGCGGGAGCGCTGTCGCCGGGCAGCCTTGGCGCGGCCCTCGAGGCACTGCCCCCCGCGCGCGGCATCGACCCCGAACCCGGGCTCTGGATCGCAGACCCGCCCGCCGCGGAAAACCGGTCGGTCGAACAGGTCCTCGCCGCACTGATGGGTCCGATCGGCGCGGTCTGACCGGGGCGCCGGGAACGAGCGTGCAGGCGCCAGCGGATGCCGGCCGGTCAAGCCACCACCGGACGCCCGGAGGCTTTCGTGCATCTCAGCCCCCCCTGCCGGGGCAAGTCCCATGCGGCGATGTCGCCGCCGGTTGAAGGCCGCGCGACACGTCCGGCTTGTGCGCAACATGCGGAACCCGGTTGAGCATCCTGATTCCGAACCGTTTTCCCGGTCGGCTCGACCCTGCCACCACGCCCCGGCACCGCACCCGATTGCGACCTGCGGCCGCAGCGACCGCAATGGCGGGCAAACTTGATGCAGGTCAAAGCTTCCATCTGGAAGTCTTCTAATTTCAACCTTGCGCGCGCCATCCAAAAAGAAACGGTTCCTCCCATGACACGCCTCCTTGCAACAGCCCTTCTCTCCACCGCACTCGCCGTTCCGGCCTCGGCGTCCGAATTGCGCGACATGGCGCTCGACTATTTCGAGCCCCTGCCCTCGACCGTGCCGCAAATGGCCGACAACCGCGTGACGCCTCAAAAGATCGACCTCGGCAAGGCATTGTTCTTCGACCCGCGCCTGTCGGCCTCGGGCGTCTTTTCCTGCTATTCCTGTCACAACCTGACCACCGGCGGCGACGACAACCTGGAAACCTCGATCGGCCATGGCTGGCAGAAAGGCCCGCGCAACGCGCCCACCGTGCTGAACGCGGTGCTGAACATCGCCCAGTTCTGGGATGGCCGCGCCGAAGACCTGAAGGCCCAGGCCAAGGGGCCGGTGCAGGCCGGGGTCGAGATGGCCAACACCCCCGACAACGTGGTCGTGACGCTGAAATCCATGGGGCAGTATGTCGACTGGTTCGAGGCCGCCTTCCCGGGCGAGGCCGATGCCGTCAGCTTCGACAACATGGCCCGCGCCATCGAGGCTTTCGAGGCCACGCTGATCACCCCCGCCCCCTTCGACGCCTTCCTGAACGGCGACGAGATGGCGCTGGATGACACCCAGAAAGAGGGGCTTCAGCTCTTTGTCGACAAGGGCTGCGTGACCTGCCACAACGGCGTCAACCTGGGCGGGAACGGCTATTTCCCCTTCGGTCTGGTCGAGAAACCCGGCGCCGACATCCTGCCCGAGGGCGACAAGGGCCGCTATTCGGTGACCGCCACGGCCAGCGACGAATACGTGTTCCGCGCGGCCCCGCTGCGCAACGTCGCGCTGACCGCGCCCTATTTCCATTCGGGCAAGGTCTGGGACCTGAAGACCGCCGTGCAGGTGATGGGCGCGGCCCAGCTGGGCGAGGATGTCTCGGACGAGGAAGCGACCCGGATCGTGGCCTTCCTCGACAGCCTGACCGGCACCATGCCCGCGATCACCACGCCGGTGCTGCCGCCGGAAACCGATGCCACGCCGCGCCCGACCGCCGAGGTGATGCAACGCTAGCCCGGCCGTCTGTCTCCGCGAACCTCGGAAGGGCCGGCCATCGCGCCGGCCCTTCCCTTTGCAGGCCCCGCCCCGGTTTCGACTCGGCCAAGACCCGTCCCGGCGGGCACGGGGTGAAAAGATTGCGCCGCCAATGACAAATCATGTCCGATTCATTTCAAACGACCGCCGAAATATGCGGCAGCGCGACATCAACTGTCTTTCATTCAGGCAGGGCGATTAAAGAAAACGGAAAGTAACCTGTCATTTTGTCCCGTTTCCGACAATCCATTGGACAAGCGCGCAAAGCGTTGGAATTATTCAATCAGAAGCATAGAGATGCGCGATGTCCTCCACCAGTATCACTCTGAGCGGCAGCCCCGCGCTGCCCAAGTTTGACGTCCGCGAGCGGTTTCCGCTCGATACCGTCTGCGAGGCCGCCAAGATCCTGACCGGCGCAAGCGACCCGGTCGCGGCCATGCCGTCCGTCCTGAACGTCCTGTCCTCGTTCATGGGCCTTCAAATGGGTGCTCTGGCGCTGCTCGACGACAGCGGCGCCGGCCAGACCGCATCCGGCAAGGTCAACCCCTTCGTGATCGCGGCCACCTCGCGCGGGGCGGCCAGCGCGCCCGCGGCCAGCCGCGCGATGCCGGTCGCCGCCACAAGGGCGGTGTTCCGGACCGGGGTGGCGCTTGTCTCCTGCGACGTGGCGGGCGAGCTTGGCCCCGAGGCGCTGCCGCCGCAGGCGCCGCATGACCGCTTTGCCTTCATCGCCGTGCCGATCCGCGAACAGGTGCATTCGCCCTATGTGATCGGCGTGCTCGGCGCCTGGCGCGACCTGACCGAAGAGCTTTACCCCAATATCGACGAGGACCAGCGGGTGATGACCATGGTCGCCGCGATCCTCGAACAGTCGGTCAAGTTCCGCCGTCTGGTCGCGCGCGACCGCGAACGGCTGATGGAAGAGGCGCGGCTGGCGCTGCGCCATGCCAACGAGAAATCCGTGGCCGAGGCGCGGGTTCCGGCCGAACCGATCCGGGGCATCATCGGCGACAGCCCGGCGATCAAGTCGGTGATCGCGCAGATCCGCAAGGTGGCGACGACCCGGACGCCGGTGCTTCTGCGCGGCGAAAGCGGCACCGGCAAGGAGCTTTTCGCCCGCGCGGTGCATGCGCTGTCGGACCGCAAGGACAAGCCCTTCGTCAAGGTCAACTGCGCCGCGCTGAGCCAGTCGCTGCTGGAATCCGAGCTGTTCGGCCATGAGAAAGGGTCCTTCACCGGCGCCGTGGCGCAGAAGAAGGGGCGGTTCGAACTGGCCGACAAGGGGACGCTGTTCCTTGACGAGATCGGCGAGATCGGCCCCGAATTCCAGGCCAAGCTGCTGCGCATCCTGCAGGAGGGCGAATTCGAACGCGTGGGCGGCGCCAAGACGCTGCGCGTCGACGTGCGGCTGGTGACGGCCACCAACCGCGATCTCGAGGCGGCGGTGGCGCGCGGTGCGTTCCGGGCCGATCTGTACTTCCGGATCTGCGTGGTGCCGATCCTGCTGCCGCCGCTGCGCGACCGGCTGGAGGACGTTCCGAAACTGGCGCAGGCCTTCCTCGACCGGTTCAACGAACAGAACGGCATGAACAAGCGGATGACGCCGCAGGCCGTCTCGGCGCTGGCGCGCTGTCAGTTCCCGGGCAATGTGCGCGAGCTGGAAAACTGCATCAGCCGGGTGGCGGCGCTGTCCTCGGGCAGCGAGATCGGCGCGCAGGAACTGGCCTGCCATCAGGGTACCTGCCTCTCGGCCGAGCTGTGGCGGATGCAGACGGGCGAGCAGTCTCCGATCGGCGGGCTGGCTGCCGTGCGCACGCCCCTGCCGGTGATCGACAGCGGGTCGGGCCAGCGCCCGCCGGCGACCGCCTGTCCGATCGGCTTTGGCGAGGGACCGGCGGCGGCCCCCGCCTGCCAGGCGCCTGCCGCCGCGGCGCGTCCGCCCGAGCCCGAGCCCCAGGACGAGCGTGCCCGGCTGGTCGACGCGATGGAACGCGCGGGCTGGGTGCAGGCCAAGGCCGCGCGGCTTCTGGGCCTGACCCCGCGCCAGATCGGCTATGCGCTGAAAAAGCACAACATTCCGCTGCGCCGGTTCTAGGCGGGCCTCGACACCGACGCAGACGAAACGAGGGGCGGTCCCGGACGGGGCCGCCCCTTTCGTGTGCGCCCCAGCACCGCCCACACCTCTTTGTCGGGTTTCGGACGTTCTGTCGGATCGTTGTTCCGTCGCCGCCCGCGCCGCAGCGCCCGAACGCACTGCAAACAAGGGGTCCGGTCTGCCCACAAGACTTGGCACGCTGAATGCTTCTACCTACCCGGAACCCGATTTCTGCGAGGAGACGTGCCGATGTCCGCCACTCTGATCCCGATTTCCGGCCTTCAGGTCGCGTCCCGCAAGGACATGGGCGAGGCGATGGCCAAGGGCGGCGGCTGTTCCTCGGGCTCTTGCGGATCGTCGCAGGGCCCGGCCGACATGGACCCCGAGACCTGGGCCAAGGTCAAGGATCACCCCTGTTATTCGGAAGAGGCGCATCACTACTTCGCCAGGATGCATGTGGCGGTCGCGCCCGCCTGCAACATCCAGTGCAACTACTGCAACCGCAAGTACGACTGCGCCAATGAAAGCCGCCCCGGCGTGGTGTCGGAACGACTGACGCCCGAACAGGCAGCCCGCAAGGTGCTGGCGGTCGCGGCCTCGGTGCCGCAGCTGTCGGTGCTGGGGATCGCAGGCCCGGGCGATGCGGCCTATGACTGGCGCCGCACCAAGGCCACCTTCGATCTGGTCTCGAAGGACCTGCCCGACATCAAGCTGTGCCTCAGCTCGAACGGGCTCGCCCTGCCCGATCATATCGACGAGATCGTGGCGATGAACATCGACCACGTCACCATCACCATCAACGCCATCGACCCCGAAATCGGGCAGCACATCTATCCCTGGATCTTCTACGACGGCAAGCGCCGCACCGGGATCGAGGCCGCCACCATCCTGCGCGACCGCCAGTTGCTGAGCCTCGAGATGCTGAAGGCGCGCGGCGTCCTGGTGAAGGTCAACTCGGTCCTGATCCCCGGCATCAACGACGACCACCTGATCGAGGTGAACAAGGCCGTGAAGGCGCGCGGCGCCTTCCTGCACAACATCATGCCGCTGATCTCGGACCCGGCCCATGGCACCCATTTCGGCCTGACCGGGCAGCGCGGGCCGACCGGCGCCGAGCTGAAGAAGGTGCAGGACGCCTGCGCGGGCGGCGCCAACCTGATGCGCCATTGCCGCCAGTGCCGCGCCGATGCGGTCGGTCTTCTGGGCGAGGACCGGGGCCAGGACTTCACGCTGGACAAGCTGCCCGAGGTGATCGCGGACGCGACCGAAGCCCGCACCGCCTATCGCGACTGGGTGGCCGATGAACGCCGCGACCGCGCCGCCGCCGCGGCGCAGGCCGAGGCGACCGTGGCCGAGACCGGGAAATCGACGCTTTTTGCGGTCTGCACCCGCGGCTCGGGCCGCATCAACATGCATTTCGGCAAGGTGACCGAATTCCAGATCTACGAAGCCGATGCCGAGGGCATCCGCTTTGTCGGCCACCGCCGCGCCGACAATTACTGCCTGGGCGGGCATGGCGACAAAGCGCGCATGGACGAGATCCTGAGGGTGCTTGAGGATGTGCCCTACGTGCTCTGTTCCAAGATCGGAGCCGGTCCGAAGAAACGCCTGGCCGAGGCAGGTATCGAGGCGATCGACGGCCTCGCCCAGGATTACATCGAGACGGCCATCGCCGCCGTCCTGCACTCGAAAACCGCGCACCCCGGACGGACTGCCGAGAGCGCGTGACCCGACCAAGACCAAACCCAAGGAGACTCCCATGGCCCTGAAAATCGTCAAATCGCAATGCACCGTCTGCGGCGCCTGCGAATTCGAATGCCCGAACGCCGCTATCAAGTTCAAGGGCGACGCCTATATCATCGATGCCGAGAAATGCACCGAATGCGAAGGCCAGTTCGACGCCCCGCAATGCGCGGCCGTCTGCCCGGTGCCGAACACCTGCGTTCCGGCCTGAGCCCGCCCATGACCGGCGGTCCAGACCCGGTCGACTGGCAGGGAACGGCGCTTGACTGCGCCGCCTGCCGGTTTTCCGGGCTTCTGGCCCGTCGGCAATGCGGCCCGGGCTGGTCCTGCGCCTTCGACCGCTATGCGGCAAGGATCGCGCGGTTCTTCATGATGAACCCCGACACGGCCGACAGCTGTCTCGACGATCCCTATTCGGAGACCCGCGCCCATGCCGCGCGGATCGCCAACATCTTCCGCCTGCGCCCGCTGCTGAACGACCCCGATCCGGGGGTGCGCGCGGTCGCGGCGGTCCGCCTGCCCGCCGCGCAGTCGAAGGCCGCGCTCGACGATCCCGACCGCGAGGTGCGGATCGCGCTGGCCTGGCGGATGCCCTTTGCCGATCTGGTGCCGCTTCTGCGCGACCCCGATCCGTTCGTGCGGCAGGTCGCGGCCCGGCGCGCCGATCCCGGTGTGCTGCCGATCCTGACCCGTGACCCCGCCCCCGAGATCCGCAAGCTGGTCGCCGAGCGGGTGGCGCCGCGCTGGCTGGGTCCGCTGATCGTCGACCCCGACCCTGCGGTGCGCCGCGCCGTGGCCCATCGGATCGACCCCGCCCGGCTCGGGCCGCTCGCCGAGGACAGCGACCTCAGGGTCCGTCACGCGGTGGCCGAACGCGCCGGGGCCGCGCTTGCCCGCAGGCTTCTGGACGACCCCGAAGCGCCGGTCCGTCAGGCCGCCGCCGACCGGCTGGCCGAAATCGGTGCCGCCGCCCCTCCCGCCGAAAGGAACAGCGATGTCGACGGATGACAAGGAAATCGAGATTTACGGCCCGCCCGCCTTCCAGCCCGGCGAGAAGGTTCGCGCGCGCAAGCATATCCGCAACGACGGCACCGTGCCCGGCCGCGAGATCGGCGAATTCGTGGTCAGGAAGGGCGAGGTCGGCTATGTGCGCGACATCGGCACCTTCCTGCAGCAGTTCTACGTCTACGCGGTCGAATTCATCGACAGCCGCTCGATCGTCGGCATGCGCCGCGACGAACTCGACAGCCTCGACACCCCCGCCAAGGAGAAGACCGCATGAAGATCACCGTTCGCGACACGCCCAAGGGCATGGAAGTCTACGTGGCCAAGAAGGACCTCGAAGAGCTGATCGTCGATTCCGAGCATCCCGGGATCTGGGGCGGCTGGGCGAAGCTGACCAATGGCTGGGTGTTCGACATGCCCGCCTATGACACGCCGCCTTCGCTGCCGATCACGATCGAGGCGCGCCGCCTCTCGACGGAGTGAGCGGGATGGCGGCCGCGGACCGGCTGTCCGCCCTGCTCGACGAGGTCGCGGCCGGGCGCCGCGTGCCCTATCTGGGCGCGGGCGTCGCCGCCACCGCCGCCGGCGGCCAGCCCGCCTCGCCCGGGGCGCTCTGTGCCGCGATCGAGGCCAGGGTGCGCGCGCCGAAACGCGCCTCGGGCAATCTGTGGTCGGTGGCGCAATATGTCGAGGGACGGCGGTTCCGCCGCACCCTCGATGCCATCGTGCAGGAAGCCTTCGCGGGACGGCCCGACCCCGGGCCGGTGCATCGCTGGATCGCGCAGGTCCGTCCGCCGCTGGTGGTCGATGCCTGGTATGACGGCGCGCTGATCGCGGCCGCAGAGGGCTCCGGCGGGTGGGGCTTCGTTCAGGGCGTCAGCCGCCACGGCGAATGGAGCGAGATCTGGACCCGCGCCTATGATGCGGCGGGCAGCCTTGTGGGCGAAGAGCCCGATCCCGCCTGGGACATGCTGATCTACAAGCCCCACGGGCTGATCCGCGAAGGCCATGCCTTCCTGATGTCCGACAACGACTATGTCGAGGTTCTGACAGAGATCGACATCCAGTCGCCGATCCCCGAAGAGGTGCAGAACCGCCGTACCGGCCGCCCCTTCCTGTTCCTGGGCTGCCGGTTCGACGACCAGATGCTGAGAACCTTCGCCCGCCAGATCGCCAAACGCTCGGCCAAAGGCCATGCCGCGGTCATCGAGGGCGATCTGACCCGGATGGAGGCGCGCTTTCTCGAGGAACTCGGGATCGAACGGCTCGACCTGCCGCTCGATGCGGTGACCGAGGCGCTGGCCGCCCCCGCCTGACGACAGATCCGGCGGCGCACGCATCCCGCGCGCATGGTTTCACCTGGCGGCCCCTTCGGGGGCCGTCTGCATTTGGGTATTTCGGCCAAGAAGAAATATGCCCCCCTTTGCCGCTTCTTCTTGGTCCAAATACCCATGACCGGACACCCGCCGCAGGCGAGACGCCGGAAGCAGGGCGGAATTGTCGGGTCTTTGTCGCGTTCGACACATCGGGGCACCGCCAACGAAATCCCCAAAGACCTTTGTATTCATGTGATTTTAAACCCCGAAGCAGCTTGGCACGCTTCCTGCTTATTTCCATTCGAGAGCGGCCGCGATGCCTTCTCGCGACACGACACGGAAACGAACCTAGCTGCAAAGGATATCCCCATGGGCTCTCTGAGACAGATCGCCTTCTACGGTAAAGGTGGGATCGGCAAGTCGACCACCTCGCAAAACACGCTGGCCGCCCTGGTCGAGATGGGTCAGAAGATCCTGATCGTCGGCTGCGACCCCAAGGCGGACTCGACCCGTCTGATCCTCAACACCAAGCTGCAGGACACCGTGCTGCACCTCGCCGCCGAAGCGGGCTCGGTCGAGGATCTCGAACTCGAAGACGTGATGAAAATCGGCTACAAGGGCATCAAATGCACCGAAGCCGGCGGCCCCGAGCCGGGCGTCGGCTGTGCCGGCCGCGGCGTGATCACCGCCATCAACTTCCTGGAAGAAAACGGCGCCTACGATGACGTGGACTACGTGTCCTACGACGTGCTCGGCGACGTGGTCTGCGGCGGCTTCGCCATGCCGATCCGCGAGAACAAGGCCCAGGAAATCTACATCGTCATGTCGGGCGAGATGATGGCGCTTTACGCCGCCAACAACATCTCGAAAGGCATCCTGAAATACGCCAACTCCGGCGGCGTGCGTCTGGGCGGCCTGATCTGCAACGAACGTCAGACCGACCGCGAGCTGGAACTGGCCGAGGCGCTGGCCTCGAAGCTCGGCTGCAAGATGATCCACTTCGTGCCGCGCAACAACATCGTGCAGCACGCCGAGCTGCGCCGCGAGACCGTGATCCAGTACGCCCCCGACAGCAGCCAGGCGGACGAGTACCGCCAGCTGGCCCAGAAGATCCATAACAACTCGGGCCAGGGCGTCGTCCCCACCCCGATCACCATGGAAGAGCTGGAAGAGATGCTGATGGATTTCGGCATCATGCAGTCCGAGGAAGACCGGCTCGCCGCGATCTCCGCGTCCGAGGCCTGAGTATCGCGGGGCCGGCGCGCCAGCCGGCCCCCCCACCCCGCCCCAAGGAGCCTGCCAGATGGCTAAAGACATTCCCGATCCGATCGCGCCCGAAAAGCTGATCGAAGAGGTCCTCTCCGCCTATCCCGCCAAGTCGGCCAAGAAACGCGCCAAGCACCTGGGCGTGGCGGCCCCCGTGGCCGAAGGAGAAACCGAGATCGTGTCGAAATGCGACACGGTCAAATCGAACATCAAGTCGGTCCCCGGCGTGATGACCATCCGCGGCTGTGCCTATGCCGGCTCGAAGGGTGTGGTCTGGGGTCCGGTCAAGGACATGGTCCATATCAGCCACGGCCCGGTGGGCTGCGGTCACTATTCCTGGTCCCAGCGCCGCAACTACTATACCGGCACCACGGGCGTCGACAGCTTCGTGACCTTCCAGTTCACGACCGACTTCCAGGAAAAGGACATCGTCTTCGGCGGCGACAAGAAGCTTGAAAAGACGATCGACGAGATCAACGAGCTGTTCCCGCTGGCCAAGGGCATCTCGGTCCAGTCGGAATGCCCGATCGGCCTGATCGGCGACGATATCGAGGCCGTCTCGAAGAAGAAGAAGAAGGACATCGGCAAGACCATCGTGCCGGTCCGCTGCGAAGGCTTCCGCGGCGTGTCGCAGTCGCTGGGCCACCACATCGCCAACGACGCGATCCGCGACTGGGTGTTCAACGGCGGCGAAGAGTCGAGCTACCAGCCCGGCCCCTATGACGTCAACATCATCGGCGACTACAATATCGGCGGCGACGCCTGGGCCTCGCGGATGCTGCTGGAGGAAATCGGCCTGAACGTGGTCGGGTCCTGGTCCGGCGACGCGACGCTTGCCGAGATCGAGAACGCGCCGAAGGCCAAGCTGAACCTCATCCACTGCTACCGGTCGATGAACTACATCTGCCGCTACATGGAAGAGAATTACGGCGTCGGCTGGATGGAATACAACTTCTTCGGTCCCTCCCAGATCGCCGCAAGCCTGCGCGCCATCGCCGCCAAGTTCGACAAGACCATCCAGGACAAGGCCGAAGAGGTCATCGCCAAGTACCAGCCGCTGGTCGACGCGGTGCTGGCGAAGTACAAGCCCCGCCTCGAAGGCAAGAAGGTCATGCTGTACGTCGGCGGGCTGCGGCCGCGCCACGTGGTCGACGCCTATCACGACCTCGGCATGGAGATCGTCGGCACCGGCTACGAATTCGCCCATGGCGACGACTACAAGCGGACCGGCGAGTACATCAAGGAAGGCACGCTGATCTACGATGACGTGACCGGCTACGAGCTCGAGAAATTCATCGAAGGCATGCGCCCCGACCTCGTGGGCTCGGGCATCAAGGAAAAGTACCCGGTCCAGAAGATGGGTATCCCGTTCCGCCAGATGCACAGCTGGGACTATTCCGGCCCCTATCACGGCTATGACGGCTTCGCGATCTTCGCCCGCGACATGGATCTGGCGATCAACAACCCGGTCTGGGGCCTGTTCGACGCGCCCTGGAAGAAATCGGCCTGACGCCCTTCGGCGGGGGGCCGAGACCTCCCGCCAGCTCCCTCAACCCTTTCGGCCGCGTCTCGGAATGCGGACGGCCCGAAGAAGGATCCCAAGCCATGCCCCAATCGGCAGACAAGGTGCTCGACCACAACAAGCTGTTCCACGAGCCCGAATACAAGGAAATGTTCAAGAACAAGCGGGCGACGTTCGAGAATGCGCCGACCGCGCCCCAGGTGACCGAGATCCTCGACTGGACCAAGTCCTGGGACTACCGCGAGAAGAACCTCGCCCGCGAGGCGCTGGTCATCAACCCGGCCAAGGCCTGCCAGCCGCTGGGCGCCGTCTTCGCCGCCGCGGGCTATGAAGGCACCATGAGCTTCGTGCACGGCTCGCAGGGCTGCGTCGCCTATTACCGCTCGCACCTCAGCCGTCACTTCAAGGAACCGGCCTCGGCGGTGTCGTCGTCGATGACCGAAGACGCGGCCGTGTTCGGCGGGCTGACGAACATGGTCGACGGGCTGGCCAACACCTATGCGCTTTACCAGCCGAAGATGATCGCCGTCTCGACCACCTGCATGGCCGAGGTGATCGGGGACGACCTCAACTCGTTCATCATCCAGTCGAAGGAAAAGGGCTCGGTGCCCGAGGACTTCGACGTGCCCTTCGCCCACACCCCCGCCTTCGTCGGCAGCCATGTGGACGGCTACGACAACATGCAGAAAGGCATCCTGACCCACTTCTGGAAGGATGCCGAGCGGGCCGAGACCGACAGCATCAACATCATCCCCGGCTTCGACGGCTTCGCGGTCGCCAACATCCGAGAGATGAACCGCATGCTGGCCGCCATGGGCGTCGAATACACCATCCTGTCGGACGTGTCGGATGTCTACGACACCCCCTCGGACGGCGACTACCAGATGTATGCCGGCGGCACCAAGCTGGATGACGTCAAGGCCGCGATCAACGCCAAGGCGACCCTGTCGCTGCAGGAATACTGCACCCGCCGGACGCTGGAATTCTGCGAAGAGAAGGGCCAGAAAACCGCCGCCCTGCACTATCCGATGGGCGTCGCCGGCACCGACGAGTTCCTGATGACGGTCTCGGAGCTGACCGGCAAGGCGGTTCCCGATTGCCTGACGCTGGAGCGCGGCCGCCTCGTCGATGCGATGGCCGACAGCCAGGCCTATCTGCACGGCAAGACCTACGCGATCTACGGCGATCCGGACTTCGTTTACGCGATGGCCAAGTTCGTCATGGAAACCGGCGGCGAGCCGACCCATTGCCTGGCGACCAACGGCTCGAAGGACTGGGCCAAGAAGATGGAAGAGCTGCTGGCCTCCTCGCCCTACGGGCAGGGCTGCCAGGTCTGGGCCGGGAAGGACCTGTGGCACCTGCGCTCGATCCTCGCGACCGAGCCGACCGACCTGCTGATCGGCAACAGCTACGGCAAGTATCTGGAACGTGACCTGAACATCCCGCTGATCCGGCTGACCTTCCCGATCTTCGACCGTCACCACCATCACCGCTTCCCGACCTTCGGCTATCAGGGCGGCATGACCGTTCTGGTCAAGATCCTCGACACGATTTTCGACAAGCTCGACACCGAGACGGGGACCCTGGGCGAGACCGACATTTCCTTCGATCTCACCCGCTGACGCCCCTCGACGGTTCCGGCGATCCTGTCCCAATCCCAAGTCCCTCGCCGGGACCGCAGCTTCCCAAGGGCGTCTCCCCCGGCATGCGGTCGGTCCGAAAGGACCGGCCGCATGTCTTTTTCGCCCCGCCTCCGACGCCCGCGGCCCCGAAGAGGCGCATGGTCGCGTCGCGTTCAAGGCCGCTGACGCAGGCCGCACGACAGGATATATCCCGGGCGCGGACCAGCCATGGGCCGCCCGGGCCGCAGGGACACGACCTGCGGCCGGGCGCCTGCCAGACCGGAAGACCCGATCATGACGTTGCCGACCGAAGACCTTCGTCGCCTGGCCCTGACCGGGCTGACCCTGGCCGGGATGCTGACGGCCGCCGCACTCAGATGGGGTCCCTTTCCCGACACCGGCTGGCCTGCGGTCGCGGGCACCGCGGCGCTGGCGCTGGTCTATGCCGCGGGCGGCATTCCGGCGGCCATGCGGGCGCTGCGGGCGTTCTGGACCGAGCGCGAACTCGATATCGACCTCCTGATGGTGACCGCGGCGCTGGCGGCTGCGGCGGTCGGCGCGACCGCCGAGGGCGCGGTGCTGCTGACGCTTTTCAGCCTGTCGACCACGCTGGAACACCGCGCCATGGGCCGCGCCCGCCGCGCCATCGAGGCGTTGATGGAACTGCGCCCCGACCGCACCTTGCGGCGCAGGGCCTCGGGCGAGACCGAAGAGGTCGCGGTGGCCGATCTGATGCCGGGCGACATCGTGATCCTGCGCCCCGGCGCCCGTGTGCCGGTCGATGGCACGATCCGCGAGGGCGAGGGGGCGATCGACGAATCCACCATCACCGGCGAATCCGTCCCCGTGCACAAGCAGCCCGGCGCGCAGGTCTTCGAGGCGACGGTGAACCTGCATGGCGTGCTGGCCATCGAGGTCGCCCGGCCGCTGACCGAAAGCACCGTCGCGCGGATGATCGCGCTGGTCACCGAGGCCCAGGCCGCCCGCGCGCCGTCCGAACGCTTCTCGGACTGGTTCGGCCAGCGCTATACGGTGGCCGTGCTCGCGGGCGCGGTGCTGGCCTTCGCGATTTTCGTCTGGCTGGGCCTTGGCTGGCACGCGGCGCTTTACAAGGCGGCGACGCTGCTGGTCGCGGCCAGCCCCTGCGCCATCGTGATCTCGGTTCCGGCCGCGATCCTGTCGGCGCTGTCGGCCTCGGCGCGGGGCGGCGTCCTGTTCAAGGGCGGCGCCGCGCTCGAGACGCTGGCCCGGGTCGACAGTTTCGCCTTCGACAAGACCGGCACCCTGACCACCGGGCGGCAGGAGGTGGTCGACCTGGCCTGCGAGGGCGATCCCGATATCTTCCTCGCGCGGCTGGCCGGGCTCGAGGCCCATTCCGAACACCCGATCGCCGATGCGATCCGCCGCGCCGCCGCCGCTCGGGGGCTCAAGCCGGTCCCCGTGCGCGAGGCCCGTGCGGTGCCCGGCGAGGGCATGGTGGGGGTCGACGACGAGGGCGTGCTTTGGGCCGGGAACGCCCGGCTCGCGGCGCGGATGGGGGCCAGGGACACGCCGGACGACCGGCCCGCCCCGGTCGGCGGTCTCGACCGCGGGACCCAGACGCTGGTTCTGCTGGGACGGGGCGCGCGGCTTCTGGGGGCTGTCACGGTCGAGGATCAGCCGCGCCCGACCGCCCGGCCCGGGCTTGCGGCGCTGCGCGCGCGGGGCGTCGCGCGTGTCGCGATGCTGACCGGCGACCGGCGCGCGGTGGCCGAACGGATCGGCGGCGATCTGGGCATCGCGCCCTCCGAGATCCATGCCGATCTGCGCCCCGAGGACAAGGTGCGGATCGTGGCCGGGCTGACCGAGGCGGGCCGGGTCGCCTTCGTCGGCGACGGGGTCAACGACGCGGCGGCGCTCGCGCGGGCCGATGTCGGGATCGCGATGGGGGCGGCCGGGTCCGAGGTGGCCCTGCAGGCCGCCGATGTCGCGCTGCTGTCCGAGGATCTGGGCCAGCTTGCCGCCGCCCATGCGCTGGCGCGGCGCACGGCGCGGATCATTCGCCAGAACCTGATCTTCGCCATGGGGGCGATGGCGGTGCTGGTCGCCTCGGGGCTGTTCTTCGATCTGCCGCTGCCGGTGGCGGTGGTCGGCCATGAGGGCGGCACCGTGCTGGTGGTGCTGAACGGGCTGCGGCTGCTGGCCGACCCGATCCGCCGCCGCAGCCCGGGCTGAAGCCGGGCCGGACCTCGGCAGAAGCCTGCCCGAGCCGCGGGGGCCGAAGCCCTCGGACCGGGCGCGACGGCGGGACCCGACCGCGGGCTTGCGCCGCGCGACTGGATCTGACCGGCGCCACGGGCGGCACAGCCCGCCGGAAATCTGAGGGATAACGGGCAGACCGTCCTAGCGCAGCGACAGGCGCGGCCAGCGGCGCCGGCGGGGATCCGCCGGTTCGGCCTCGGTCAGCGCCTTCCTGGCGCGGTCCTCGGACCCGGCGGCGCGCTCTTCGGCGGTCCAGCGGTCCCAGACGGCCTCGGTGATCTCGGCGCGGGTCTTGCCGTCATCCTCCAGCGACCGGATCTGGCGGAACAGAACCTCGGCATCCTGGACCATGGCACAAAGCTCGCAAAGCGTGTCGCCATCCGAACCGAACACGCTCAGAACTTTCCCGCATTCCCGACAGGTGGACATCTTCGCTCCGCTCACAACCCGGGCCGAGCTTAGGTCGAAAACGTAAACGAATCCTTTCCCCATCCCGGGCCGCCCGCCGGACGGCCCCCGCCGCGTCAGACGCTCAGCCTGACTGCCGCGACGAAATCGAGAAGCTGCGCGGTCGAGCCGTCCAGCGCCTCGGGACGCGCGCCCCCCGCCAGCAGAGGCTCCAGCGACTTGGCCAGTTCCTTGCCAAGCTCGACCCCCCATTGGTCGAAGGAGTTGATGCCGAGGATCACCCCTTCGGTGAAGACACGGTGTTCGTAAAGCGCCACGATCTGGCCCAGCATCCGCGGCGTGAGCCGCGGATAGATCAGCGTGGTCGAAGGCCGGTTGCCGGGAAACACCCGGTGGCGCGCCTGCCGGTCCAGCTCGTCGCCCACGAAGCCTGCCTTCTCGGCGATGGCGCGCGCGGCCTCGATCCCGCGCCCCTCCATCAATGCCTTCGACTGGGCCAGCACATTGGCCAGCAGCAGCCGGTGGTGGTGGGCCAGCTCGGGTTCATGGCCCTTCGCCGCGACCAGAAATTCGCACGGCACGACCTGGGTGCCCTGATGGATCAGCTGATAGAAAGCATGCTGGCCGTTGGTGCCGGGCTCGCCCCAGACCACCGGGCCGGTCGGCCGGGCGACGTCCTGGCCGCTCATGGTCACGCTCTTGCCGTTGCTTTCCATCTCGAGCTGCTGGAGATAGGCCGGAAGCCGGGCCAGCCGCTGGTCATAGGGCAGCACCGCGCGCGTCGCATGGCCCAGCACCTGCGCATGCCAGATCCCCACCAGCGCCAGCAGGACCGGCAGGTTCGCCCGCAGCGGCGCGCTGCGGAAATGCGCATCCATCGCCGCGCCGCCCGCGAGAAAGTCGTCGAAGCGCTCGGGCCCGATGGCGATCATCAGCGACAGCCCGATCGGCCCCCACATCGAATAGCGCCCGCCGACCCAGTCCTCGAAGCCGAAGACCCGTTCCGGCGCGATGCCGAAATCGGCCGTCCGGTCCAGCGCCGAGGACAGCGCCGCGAATTGCGCGCCCGGGTCCGAGACCCGCGCCGCCATCCAGCCGCGCACCGTCTCGGCATTGGTCATGGTCTCGATGGTGGTGAAGGTCTTCGAGGCGACGATGACCAGCGTCGTTTCGGGGTCGAGGTCCTTCAGCGTGTCGGCAGCATGGGCCCCGTCGACATTCGAGATGAAATGGCAGCGCGGACCGTCGTGATAGGGCGCGAGCGCCAGGCAGGCCATGGCCGGACCCAGATCCGACCCGCCGATGCCGATATTGACGACATCGGTGATCGCGCCGCCCTGCCCCACGAACCCGCCGCCCCGGACCTCGCGCGCGAAGCCGCGCATCCTCAGAAGCGTCTCGCGCAGGCCGGGCATCACGTCCTGGCCATCCAGCGCGACCTTGCCCTCGGGGTTCCGGAGCGCAGTATGCAGCACCGCCCGGCCCTCGGTCTCGTTGATCCGGCGGCCTGCGAACATCGCGTCGCGCCGGGCCTGCACACCGGCGGCGATGGCCAGTTCGATCAGCAGTTCCAGCGTATCCTCGTCGATATTGGTCTTCGAGAAATCGAACAGCATCTCTTCGCCATGGACGGCGGCGGCAGACGGACCCGGGAAGCGGACCGAGAAGGCCGCGGCACGGTTCCTGTCGTGAAAGAGCGTCGCGATGGCGCGTGCCGATACCCGGCCCGCCTGGGCGTCGAGCCGGTCCCAGATCGTCGAAAGGGTCACGTCGTTACTCCGTCCAATGGACCGTTGCGTCCTTCAGCACCGTGCAGACCGGCGCCAGATGCGGATCGGCCAGCTCGGCCGCCTGTTCGAGCGCGGCGCGCTTGGCGGCCCCGGTGATCAGGATATGGGTGCTGAGCGCGCCCTGCAGAACCGGCGCGGTCAGGGTGATGCGCGGCTCGGGCTGGCCCGGCGGGGTGATCTGCATCACCGGCGGCGCCTCGGGCGAGAGGGCCGCGTCCAGTTCGGGCGCGCCGGGGAAAAGCGAGGCGGTATGCATGTCGTCCCCCATGCCCAGCACCAGCACGTTCAGCGGCAGCGCGCGGCGCACCCGTTCGGTCAGCCCGTCCATGCCGTCGGCGCCGGGCCTCAGCCCGATGAACCGCGCCTCGGCCGCCTTGCCGGTCAACAGCCGCGCCCGGATCATGCCCTCGTTCGAGCGGGGATGATCGGGCGCCACCAGCCGTTCGTCGGTTGGCAGCACCCGGACCCGGGACCAATCAAGGCTGCTGGCGCACAGATCGTCGTAAAGCGGCCCCGGCGTCGTGCCGCCGGGCAGCGCGATGCTGACCCGGTCCTCGTGGAACAGCGCGTTGTTCAATTCGCCCGCCAGCACATTGGCCAGCGCGATCATCATCATCTCGAGATCGGGATAGGTCAGCAGCTTCACGGCCGGATCTCCCGCCAGCGCCGACCGTCGCGATGCAGCAGCATCAGCGCGTCCTCGGGCCCCGACGAGCCCGGATCGTAGGGCTGGGGCCGGTCGCCGCGCGCCTCCCAGGCGGCGATGATCGGATCGGTCCAGGCCCAGGCGGCCTCGACCTCGTCGCCGCGCATGAACAGCGTCTGGTTGCCGCGGATCACATCCATGATGAGCCGTTCATAGGCATCCGGGATCTCTTGCGCACTGGGACCGAGTGCCTCGGCGAAGGACATGTCCAGAGGCACCTCGATCAGACGCATGCCGCCCGGTCCCGGTTCCTTGATGGTGACCTTCAGCTTGATGCCCTCATTGGGTTGCAGCCGGATGACCAGCACATTGGCGCGGTGGCCTTCCTGTTCGCCGAAGATCGAATGCGGCGGATCCTTGAAGGTGATCGCGATTTCCGAGGTGCGGGTCCTGAGCCGCTTGCCGGTGCGCAGGTAGAAGGCCGTGCCCTTCCAGCGCCAGGACGAGACATGGGCCTTGAGCGCGATAAAGCTCTCGGTGCGGCTTGACGGGTCCTCGACATCCTCGTGATAGCCGGTCTTGCCGTTCGCGCCCCGATACTGGCCGCGCACGATATCGGCCGGACGCACCGGGTCGAGCGCGCGGATCACCTTCAGCTTTTCGTCGCGCACGGCATCGGGTTCGAAGGCATAGGGCGGCTCCATCGCCATCAGGCACAGAAGCTGCATCATGTGGTTCTGCACCATGTCGCGCATCGCGCCCGACTTGTCGTAATAACCGCCCCGGCCCGCGACGCCCACGGTCTCGGCCACGGTGATCTGGATGTGATCGACGTATTGCGCGTTCCAGAGCGGTTCGAACAGCATGTTGGCGAAGCGGACCGCCATCAGGTTCTGCACCGTCTCCTTGCCCAGATAATGGTCGATCCGGTAGATCTGGTGTTCGTCGAAATGCGCGGCCAGCGTGGCGTTCAGCGCCCGGGCCGAGGCCAGGTCATGGCCGAAGGGTTTCTCGATCACGATCCGGCAGCCTTCGGTATTCATGCCATGGGCATGCAACCGCTCGGCCAGCGCCCCGAAAAGCCCCGGCCCGACCGAGAAGTAATAGGCCTGCACCACCTCGGGGCGCATCTTGGCAGCGAGCTCGGGCCAGCCGCCCTCGCCCGTGGCATCGACCGCCACATAGGACAGCCGCGTCAGAAAGCGGTCGACGGCCTCGGCGTCGCGCCGCCCCTCGGGGATCGCGGCATGGATCGCGGCGCGCACCAGGGTGCGGAACCCCTCGTCGTCCATCGGACTGCGGGCCGCGCCAACGATCCGGGCGGTCTCCGGCAATTGCCCGTCGGCATCGCGGCGGAAAAGCCCGGGCAGGATCTTCCCGGTAGAGAGATCTCCGGTCGCGCCGAAGATGACGAGATCGAACGGATCGACCGGTATGACGCGTGAGACCATGACGCTTCCCTGGCGTTGGCTGGCGGTTGCAGGGACAGGGCGGCACCCGCATCTCCCGGTGGCGGCCTCCCTCGGTCCCTTCGACCTGTCTACCATTCCCCGGCCAGCACGCAACTGCCGAGGGCGCGAAGCGTTCCGCGAAATTGCCGCCCGGCGGGTGCAGGGACCGTGCGAGTTTCCCGCGCCGGGGGGCGACCGGGTTCGCCCGCCCCGCAACCGGGGCGGGCCTTGTCGGGGCCGTCGCCTACCAGGGCAGAGCACCGGCCTCGTTGAGGAAGCCGCCGGTCGGGCCGTCCGCGTCCGCCAGCGCCAGCGCAGCGATCGCGGACGCGGCCTCGCCGGGCGTCCGGTCGGGGCCGAAATTGGTCGCGGCCGTCGCGGTATAGCCCGGGCAGATCGCATTGACCTTGATCCCCTGCCCCGCGAGGCTTTGCGCATAGCCCACCGTCAGCGCATTCACCGCGGCCTTCGAGGTGGCATAGGTCGGCATGATCTTGTCGGCATGCTCCCAGTCGGGGTCCTGCCGCAGCGCGAACGAGCCGAGTTCCGATGAAATGTTGACGATCCTGGGAGACACGCCCCTGGCCAGCAGCGGCACCATGGCCTCGGTCAGCCGCAGCGTGCCGGTCACGTTCACCTCCAGCGTGCGCGCGATCCGCGCGACCGGGGTCAGGCGCGTGTCGTGGTCGAGCCCGATCCCGGCATTGTTCACAAGGATGTCGAGCCGCCCCCAGGTCTCGGCGATCCGCCCGGCCAGCGCGGCGACGCTGGCATCGTCGGTCACGTCAAGCTGAACCGCCACCGCCTCGCCCCCCTCGGCAACCAGGGGCGCCGCGACGGCCTGCCCCGCCGCCAGATCCCGGCTGCCGATCAGGACCAGCACGCCGCTTTCGGCGAGCCGCGCCGCGACCGCCGCCCCTATGCCGCGATTTGCGCCGCTGACGAGCGCGATTCTCTTTTTTGGTTCCATTTGTTTGTCTGCTCCTTCCGACCGAAGCGGCAGCGGCCGGAAAAGGGCGGCGTCGGCTCCGGAAACACCCCGCACCGACCCGGCCGGGGGGCTTGCATGGGCAAGCCGACAGCCGGTATAAAACCTCAACTTAAATTGAGGTCAAGGCCGGATCGACATGGCAAAAGCGACAGATGCGCCCAGCTTCCTCAGCGTCGGAGAGGTGGCCGAACGCAGCGGCGTTCCGGTCTCGGCGCTGCATTTCTACGAGGCGAAGGGGCTGATCGGCGCGCATCGCAGCAGCGGCAACCAGCGCCGCTATTCGCGCGACGTGCTGCGCCGGATCGCGATCCTGCGCACCGCCCAGTCGCTGGGGTTTTCGCTTTCCGAAATCGCCGGATTGCTGAAACCGATCCCGCCGGGGCGCCAGCCGACCGCGGCCGATGTCCGCGCCATGGTCGCCGGATGGCGCGCGGCGCTGCAGGCGCGGATCGACGGGCTGACCGAGCTGCGCGACAAGCTCGACGGCTGCATCGGCTGCGGCTGTCTTTCCCATGACGACTGCCCGCTGCGCAATCCGGCGGACCGGCTGGCGGCGTCCGGCCGGGGCGCGGTTCTGCTGGGCCAACAGCCGCCAGGCCCCTGAGACGGGTCGCGCGGGATCGAAGCCACCGGGCGCCTTGCTGCGAGACGCCTGCGTTTCTCCGGCCGTCCCGGTCAGGGCAGCGTGGAGAAGGCCGCGTCCTTGACCGCCTCCATCGCCACGAAGGTCGAGCTGTTGGCGACATGGGGCAGCGCCGAAATCCGTTCGGCCATGACCTCGCGATAGGAGGCCATGTCGGCGGTGCGCACCTTCAGCAGATAGTCGAACCCGCCCGCGATCATGTGGCATTCCTCGACCTCTGGGATGGCGCGGACGGCCGCGTTGAAGTCGCGCAGCGCCGCCTCGCGTGTATCGGACAGCCGCAGCTCGACAAAGGCCACATGGGCCAGCCCCAGCCGGTTGGGGTTCAGCATCGCGCGGTAGCCGGTGACGATGCCCTCGGTCTCGAGCCGACGCAGCCGGGCCTGGGTCGGGGTCTTGGACAGACCGATGCGGCGGGCCAGTTCAGCCACCGGGATCCGCCCCTCGGCAGAGAGAATCCGCAGAATCGCGCGGTCGTAGCGGTCGAGGGACAGCGGGCCATCCGGCATGAACGAAACCCCATCTTTGGGCGAAACGCCCAAGAACGCAGATAAATGCAGGCGAACGGCCTGCTGTTTTCCCGCTATCATGGCCGGAAAACGGAGAGACTTCCATGCTGGACGACACCCTGCCGCTGCGCGACCGGATCGAGGCGGCCACCTATGCGCCCGAGGGTCCGACGCTTGACGCGCTGCTGACCGCGGCCGGGCTGAATGACGAGGACCGGTCGCGGATCGAGGCGGCGGCGGCCGAGCTGGTGCACCAGATCCGCGCCGGGGACCGGCCCGGGCTGATGGAGGTGTTTCTGGCCGAATACGGGTTGTCGACCGACGAGGGCATCGCGCTGATGTGCCTGGCCGAGGCCCTGCTGCGGGTGCCCGACGAGGCCACCATGGACGCGCTGATCGAGGACAAGATCGCGCCCTCGGACTGGGGCCGCCATCTGGGCCGGTCGGCCTCGCCGATGGTCAATGCCTCGACCTGGGCGCTGCTGTTGACCGGGCGGGTGCTGGAACGCCACGAGCGCGGGCTTGTGAAGACGCTGAAAGGCGCGGTCAAGCGGCTGGGCGAGCCGGTGATCCGCGCGGCGGCCGCCCGCGCCATGCGCGAGATGGGCCGCCAGTTCGTGCTGGGCGAAACCATCGACGCGGCGCTTGCCCGCGCCGCCGAGATGGAGGCGAAGGGATATACCCATTCCTACGACATGCTGGGCGAGGCCGCCCGCACCGAGGCCGACGCCCGGCGCTACATGACCGCCTATTCCGGCGCCATCGCGCGCATCGGCCTGGCGGCGACCCGGGGCGACGTGCGCGCCGATCCGGGCATCTCGATCAAGCTTTCGGCGCTGCATCCGCGCTATGAGGTCGCCCAGCGCGACCGGGTGATGGCGGAGCTTGCGCCGCGCCTGCTGGAGCTTGCGCTGAAGGCACGGACGATGGGCATGGGGCTCAATATCGACGCCGAGGAGGCCGACCGGCTGGTGCTGTCGCTCGACGTGATCGCGGCGGTGCTGGCCGACGAGCGGCTGGCGGGATGGGACGGGTTCGGCGTGGTGGTGCAGGCCTATGGCCCGCGCGCGGGCCTGGTGATCGACGCGCTTTACGCGCTGGCGCAGAAGCACGACCGGCGGCTGATGGTGCGGCTGGTCAAGGGCGCCTACTGGGACAGCGAGATCAAGCGCGCCCAGGTCGCGGGCGTCGAGGGCTTTCCGGTCTTCACCCGCAAGGCCGCGACCGATGTCAGCTATATCGCCAATGCCCGCAAGCTGTTGCGGATGACCGACCGGATCTATCCGCAATTCGCGACCCATAACGCCCATACGGTCACGGCGATCCTCGACATGGATCCCGACCCCGAGAGCTTCGAGTTCCAGCGCCTGCACGGCATGGGCGAGGCGCTGCATCAGATCGTCATGGACAAGGGGCTGGGCACGCGCTGCCGGATCTATGCCCCGGTCGGCGCGCATCGCGACCTGCTGGCCTATCTGGTGCGGCGGCTGCTGGAAAACGGTGCCAATTCGTCTTTCGTCAACCGCATCGTCGATGCCAGCGTCCCGCCAGAGGTGGTGGTGGCCGACCCGCTGTCCGAGCTCGAGGCGCGGCTCGACGAGCCCGCCAACCCCGAGATCCTGCCGGGGCCTGCGCTGTTCGCGCCCGAGCGGCGCAATTCGCGCGGCTGGGATCTGGCGCACGGGCCGCATCTGGCCCGGATCGAGGAGGCGCGCGCGGCCCATCGCACCACCCATGTCAATGCCGCCCCTCTGATTGCCGGACCGGTCCGCGCCGAGCCCGGCCGGCCGCGCCACAGCCCCTCGGACCCGAAGGATCTGGTCGGCTGGGTGCAGGACGCCTCGCTGCGCGATGTCGGCACGGCGCTGGCCCATGCCCGGCCCTGGAACATCCCCGAAACCCGCTGCGCCGAGATCCTGCGCCAGGCGGCCGATCTTTACGAGGTGCATTTCGGCGAGATCTTCGCGCTTCTGGCGCGCGAGGCCGGCAAGACCCTGCCCGACGCGGTGGGCGAGCTGCGCGAGGCGGTCGATTTCCTGCGCTACTACGCCTCGCGGATCGAGACGCTCGATGCCCCGGCGCGCGGGATTTTCGTCTGCATCTCGCCCTGGAACTTTCCGCTGGCGATCTTCACCGGCCAGGTCGCCGCGGCGCTGGCCGCGGGCAATGCGGTAATCGCGAAGCCCGCCGAACAGACCCCGCTGATCGCGCATCTGGCGGTCAGGCTGCTGCACGAGGCAGGCGTTCCGCCCGAATGCCTGCAGCTTCTGCCCGGCGACGGGCAGATCGGCGCGCGGCTGACCTCGGACCCGCGCGTCACCGGCGTGGCGTTCACCGGCTCGACCGAGACCGCCCGGCTGATCCAGCGCGCGATGGCAGAGCACATGGCGCCCGGCACGCCCCTGATCGCCGAGACCGGCGGGCTGAACGCCATGATCGTCGACAGCACCGCCCTGCCCGAACAGGCGGTCCGCGACGTCCTCGCCTCGGCCTTCCAGTCGGCCGGGCAACGCTGTTCGGCGCTGCGCTGTCTTTACGTGCAGGAAGACATCGCGCCCGGCTTTCTCGAGATGCTGAAGGGCGCGATGGCCGAATTGCGGGTCGGCGATCCCTGGGCGCTCTCGACCGATCTGGGCCCGCTGATCGACGACGAGGCCCATGCCGCGATCGCGGCCTATGTGGCGGCCGCCCGGGGCCAGGGCCGGGTGATCTGGGAGGGTGCCGCCCCGCGCGAGGGACATTTCCAGGCGCCGGTCGCGATCCGGGTCGCGGGCATCGAGGCGATCGAGCGCGAGGTGTTCGGCCCGGTGCTGCATGTGGCGACCTTCGCGGGCGCCGATCTCGACCGGGTGATCGCGGCCATCAACGCCACCGGCTATGGCCTGACCTTCGGGCTGCACAGCCGGATCGACGACCGGGTGCAGCATCTGTCCGACCGGCTCTGCGTCGGCAATCTTTACGTCAACCGCAACCAGATCGGCGCGGTGGTCGGCAGCCAGCCCTTCGGCGGCGAGGGGCTGTCGGGCACCGGGCCCAAGGCGGGCGGGCCGCATTATCTGCCCCGCTTCACCGAACGCCCCGGCCCCGAGGCACTGCGCGCGTCCGCCCCCGCGGGCGGCGCGCCGGCCGCGCCCGAGGCGGTCGCCAGGGCAGTGCAGCAGGCCAGCCCGGCGCGCGGGCCCGAAACGCTCGATCTGCCCGGACCCACCGGCGAGTCGAACCGGCTGACGACCCTGTCGCGGCCGCCGCTTCTGTGCCTCGGGCCGGGGCCGAACGCGGCGGCGGCGCAGGCCGAGGCGGTGCGCGCGCTCGGCGGGGCCGCGGTCGCGGTCGAGGGGGCGCTCGACCCCGCCGCGCTGACGGCAACCGAGGGCATCTCGGGCGCGCTCTGGTGGGGCGATGCCGAGACCGGGCACGCCTATGCGCGCGCGCTGGCCGAGCGCGACGGGCCGATCCTGCCGCTGATCGCCGGGATGCCCGATCCGGCCCATGTTCGGCAGGAACGGCATCTTTGCGTCGACACGACGGCGGCGGGCGGCAATGCCGCCCTGCTGGCGCGCGCCGGTTCCGCTTGACGGCCCCGGCGCACCCGCTAGCCTTCTGCCATGTTCCCGTTGCGTGACCACAACCCGTCGAGCCGCTTTCCCTTCGTCACCCTGGCGCTGATCGGCGCGAATGTGGCGGTGTTTCTGTCCTATCTGTCGCTCTTTTCCGACCAGCGGGCGCTGAACGCCTTCTTCCAGACCTGGGGAATGGTGCCCGCGCTGATGTCGCAATCGGGGGACTGGACCGGGCTCGTGACCTCGATGTTCCTGCATGGCGGGGTGCTGCATCTGGCGGGCAACATGCTGTTTCTGTGGATCTTCGGCGACAACATGGAAGACCGGTTCGGGCATCTGGGCTTCTTGCTGTTCTATCTCGCGGGCGGGGTCGCGGCGGCGCTGTTTCAATATGTCATCGACCCGGGCTCGCCCGTGCCGGTGGTGGGCGCCTCGGGGGCCATCGCGGCGGTGATGGGCGGCTATCTCTTGCTGTTCCCGAAGGCCCGCGTCGATATCCTGATCATCCTCGTCGTGATCTTCCGGGTGATCCCCGTGCCCGCCTGGCTGATGCTGGGGCTCTGGTTCGGGCTTCAGCTCTATTCGGGGGTCTCGGCCCCGACAGGTGAAGGCGGGGTCGCCTACTGGGCGCATTCGGGCGGGTTTCTCGCCGGGCTCGCCTTGACGCTGCCGCTGTGGCTGAGGCTGGGCGGCCCGGAGTTCTGGGGCCGTACGTCCGGGTCACCGCCCCACCCGGTCGCGGTCTACAGCCCGACCAGCATCCCCCGTGTCCGGAGACGCCGATGACCCGCCTGACCTGCCATTGCGGCGCCATCGAGCTTGAGGTCGAGCTGTCCGAGGGGCTGGCCACGGCGCGACGCTGCGACTGTTCCTATTGCCGACGGCGCGGCGCGATCATGGCCACGGTGCCGCTTGACAAGCTGCGGGTGGTGCGCGGCGCCGACCGGCTGAGCCTGTATCAATGGGGCAGCTGCACCGCCAAACATTACTTCTGCCCGACCTGCGGCATCTACACCCATCACCGCAGGCGGTCCGATCCCAACGAATATGGCGTCAATGTCGGCGCTCTCGCGGGCGTCAATCCGCGCGATCTGGGCGAGGTGCCCTGGAGCGACGGCGTGAACCATCCGAGCGACCGCACCTAGGCCGGCTGCCGTCGCACCGGGTTTGGGCGCGGCCCCGGTTCGTCACTCGGTCCCGCCAAGCGTGTCGAGGGTCTGCACATTGGCGCTGGTCAGCGCGCCGCCGACATCCCCGCCCAGCGACACGAGGCCCGACTGGATCGACGAGACCATCGCGATGCAGGCTCCGACGAGGGCGGCGGTCAGCACCACCCAATCGACGGTCACGGCCCCCGACCGGTCGGACGCGAACGCCGCGAAACGGCGCATCGCACGCTTGCGGCTTTGCCGACGCGCTTTGTCCTGGGTCATGGCCTGCCTCCTCTGCCCCCGGTTCAGGGGGTCAGGGATGGCCTTGAAACCTGACCGGAAAATGACGCTGCCGGGTCTTTCAGGTGGCCCGGATGACCTTGGCGAACTGATCGTAGATCGCCTCGTTGGCGACCAGAAGCTCGCCGTGATCCAGCGGATTGCGCCCTTCATGGATCGGCCCGACAAAGCCGCCCGCCTCGCGCACCAGCAAAAGCCCCGCGGCAATGTCCCAGGCGTGCAGTTCGCGTTCCCAGTAGCCGTCGTAGCGGCCGGCCGCCACATAGGCCAGATCGAGCGATGCCGCCCCCCAGCGCCGGACGCCCGCGCAATTGGGCATCAGCCGCGCCAGATCCTGCAGCGTCGCGGGCAACGTGCGCTTGGCGGCGAAGGGGACGCCGGTGGCAAAGATCGCCTCGATCATCCGCGCGCGCGACGAGACCCGCAGGCGGCGGTCGTTCATCCAGGCGCCCGCGCCCTTCTCGGCGAAGAAAAGCTCGTCCTTGGCGGCATCGAAGACCACGCCCGAGACGATCTCGCCCTTGTGTTCCAGCGCGATCGACACCGCCCAGTGCGGCAGCCCGTGCAGGAAGTTGGTCGTGCCGTCCAGCGGATCGACGATCCAGCGGCGCGTCGGGTCGTCGCCATCCTCGCCGCCGGTCTCTTCGCCGAGCCAGCCATAGGTCGGGCGCGCGCCGCGCAGCTCCTGACGCAGGATTTCCTCGGCGGCGGTATCGGCCCGGCTGACGAAATCGCCCGCCCCCTTCATCGAGACCTGCAGGTTCTCGACCTCGCGGAAGTCCTTGACCAGGGCGCGCCCCGCCTTGCGGGCGGCCTTGATCATGATGTTGAGGTTTGCACTGCCTTGCATGGGGGTCTCCTTCGGTCTTGCCGCGGGCCATACACGCGGGCGCGCCCGGTGCCAAGGAAAATGGCAAGCGCCTGCCTCCCGTCCGGCCCCGTCCGGCCCTGTCAGGCGGCGCTAGCCGGCCGTGCCGCGTTGCAGCTTGACCGGCTCGCTGCGCGCCAGCCGCACGAAATGCGCCATGAAGGGCCGCGCCGCATCCTCGGCCCGGGTCGCGGCATACATCCGCTTGGTCAGCCCGGTCCCGGTCAGCGGCCGCACCGCGAAATCGGCGCTGGCGCGGGCCTCGCGCACCACCCAGTCGGGCAGAACGGTGACGCCCCGGCCCGAGGCGACCAGCATCAGGATCACGGCGGTCAGCTCGACCTGGCGCTGGGCCAGCGGCTCGACCCGGGCGGGCGTCAGGAGCCCGGTGAAGATGTCAAGCCGCGCGCGTTCGACCGGATAGGTGATCAGCGTCTCGCCGCGGAAATCCTCGGCCTCGATGAAGGCCTTCTCGGCCAGCGGATGGCCGGCGGCGCAGAGGAAGACCGGTTCATAGTCGAAAAGCGGCACGAAACCGATGCCGTCGATGTCCTCGGGATCAGAGGACAGCACCAGATCGACCTCCTCGCGCGCGAGGGCGGGCATCGCGTCGAAGGACAGGCCGGGGCGGATGTCGACATCGATCTCGGGCCAGGCCTTGCGGAAGCTATCGAGCACCGGCAGCAGCCAGTCATAGCAGGCATGGCATTCAAGCGCGATATGCAGCCGCCCGGACCGGCCCGAGGTCATGCCCGCGAAATCGGCCTGCAGGGCGGCGATCTCGGGCAGCACGCGCTCGGCGGTGCGCAGGAGTTTCAGCCCCGCCGCGGACAGCCGCAAGGGTTTGGTGCGGCGCACGAAAAGCTCCATGCCCACCTGCTCTTCAAGGCCCTTCACCTGGTGGCTGAGGGCCGATTGGGTGATGTTCAGGCGGTCGGCCGCACGCGCCAGCCCGCCCGCGTCATGGATGGCCTTGATGGTCCTGAGATGGCGCAGTTCCAGATACATCCTGTTGCCCGGCTCATATTGATCTTGAGAACTATGAGTTTGTTTCACAGTCCCGGCCATGCGACAAGGCTGCACCCTTCGAGACCCCACGGAGTGCCTGCCGATGACTGCCCCGCGCGTATCCTTCGAGTTCTTTCCGCCCCAGTCGCTGGAGGCGAGCTTTCGCCTCTGGGAGGCCGCTCAGGCGCTGGCGCCGCTGAAACCCGCCTTCGTGTCGGTGACCTACGGGGCGGGCGGGACCACCCGCAAGCTGACCCATGAGGCGGTGCAGACGATCCATACGCATTACAAGCTGAACGTGGCGGCGCATCTGACCTGCGTTGACGCGACCCGGGCCGAAACGCTGGAGATCGCCGAGGCCTATGCGGCGGCGGGCGTTACCGAGATCGTCGCGCTGCGGGGCGACCCGCCGAAGGACCAGGGCGCGTTCCGTCCGCATCCCGAGGGCTTTGCCAATTCCTGCGAGCTGATCGAGGCGCTGGCCGCGACCGGCAGTTTCCGGTTGCGCGTCGGCGCCTATCCCGACCCGCATCCCGAGGCGGGATCGGCCGACGCCGATGTGCTCTGGCTGAAACGCAAGTTCGAGGCGGGCGCGGATTCGGCCATCACCCAGTTCTTCTTCGAGGCCGAGACCTTCTTCCGGTTCCGCGATGCCTGCGAGAAGCAGGGGATCGACGGCGCGAAGATCATCCCCGGCATCCTGCCGATCGAGAAATGGGCGGGCGTGCGCCGCTTTGCCGAGCGCTGCGGGGCGCATGTGCCGCCGGGCATCGACGCGGCCTTCCAGACCGCGATCCGCGACGGCCGGGAAGAGCTTCTGGGCAAGGCGATGGCGACCGAGCTTTGCACCGAGCTGATGGAGGGGGGGGTGCGGGATTTCCATTTCTACACGCTGAACAAGCCGCACCTGACGCGCGACATCTGTCACGCGCTGGGTGTGCTGCCCGAGGCGCATCTGGAAAAGGTCGCCTGAGCGTGGCTGTACCGGGCGTCCGGCACGGACGACCGGTCCGAATTTTCTGCGAAAATTCGTGGCCCCGCGGGGAGGGCGTCAGGCTGCGGGCTGCAGCAGGCGCCAGACCCGTTCCGGGGTGAACGGCATGTCGGCCCGGCGCACCCCCTTTTCCCAGAGCGCGTCCAGCACCGCATTGCCGACCGCCGCCATCGACCCCACCGTCCCGGCCTCGCCGCAGCCCTTCATGCCCAGGCGATTCGTCGTCGAAGGCACGGGTTCGGTCGTGAAGGTCACGAAAGGCAAGTCGGCGGCACGCGGCATGGCATAATCCATGAAACTCGCGGTCAGAAGCTGGCCGTAATCATCATGCACCACTCGTTCGCAGATCGCCTGCCCAAGCCCCTGCGCCACCCCGCCATGGACCTGGCCCTCGGCCAGACGCGGATTGACCAGATTGCCGAAATCGTCGGTCACCGCATAGCGCAGCACCCGCGTCTCGCCGGTCTCGGGGTCGATCTCGACCTCGGCGACATGGGCGCCGTTGGGATAGGAGCGTCCCGGCAGCGTATAATCCGCGCGATGGCGCAACAGATCCGTCCGCCCCGCCGCCCGCGCCATCGCCGCCGCCTCGATCAGCCCCGGCGTCAGGTTCGAACCCGGCGCCCGGAACCGGCCCTCGTCGAAGCCGAGGGCTCCGGGATCGACCCCCATCTCGGCGGCCAGGAAGGGCGTGAAGGCCGCGACCATGACCTCGACCGCCGCCAGCGTCGCGCTGGCCTGGGTGGTGACCGAGCGCGAGCCGCCGGTGCCGCCGCCCGAGGCGATGCGGTCGCTGTCGCCCTGGATCACCCGGATCGCCGCGACCGGAAGCCCGGTCCGTTCGGCCAGGAAGCGGGCATAGACCGTCTCGTGCCCCTGCCCGTTCGACTGGGTGCCGACATAGAGATTGACCGTGCCTTCCGCGCAGAACTCGATCTCGGCCCCTTCGGTCGGATCGCCGAGGATCGCCTCGATGTAACAGCATAGCCCAAGCCCCCGAAGCCGCCCGCGCGCCGCACTTTCAGCCTTTCGCGCGGCAAAGCCCGCCCGGTCGGCGACCGCCTCGACCCGCGCCAGAACCCGGGCGAAATCGCCCACGTCATAGGTCTCGCCCGTGGGGGTGCGGTAGGGGAAGGCTGCAGGCGCGATGAAGTTCCGCCGCCGCAGATCCCACGGATCGACGCCCAGCTCGCGGGCCGCGACATCCATCATGCGTTCGAGCGCATAGATCGCCTCGGGCCGCCCGGCGCCGCGATAGGCATCGACCTGGGTGGTGTTTGTATAGACGCCTTTCACCGCGAGATAGGCCGCCGGAATGTCGTAGACGCCGGTCAGCACCTTCGAGAACAGCTCTGACTGGATCGGCTGGGCGTATTCGGAATTGTAGGCGCCAAGGTTCGAGAGGGTCTCGACCCGGTAGCCGGTGATCCGGTGGCCGGCATCGAAGGCCATCTCGACCATCGAGACGAGATCGCGGCCGGCATTGTCGGTCAGCATCGCCTCGGTCCGGTCCGACATCCAGCGCACCGGCCGGCCCAGCGCCCGCGCGGCATGGGCGATGACGTAATACTCGGGATAGCTCATCGCCTTCATGCCGAAGCCGCCCCCGACATCGGGGTTGGTCACCCGCACCGCGTCTTCGGGCAGCCCCAGCATCCGGGCCAGCTTGGCCTTCTGGCCCCAGACCCCCTGCCCGTTCACGCAAAGATGGAGCCGCCCGTCCGACCACTCGGCCCAGGCCCCGCGCGGTTCCATGGAATTGACGATCACGCGATGGTCCGAGACCTCCAGCCGCACCGTCCGCGCCGCCGCGCGAAACGCCTCATGCACCGCCGCCTCGTCGCCCATGGCCCAGTCATAGGCAAGGTTCAGCGGCGCCTCGGGATGGATCTGCGGCCCGCCCACGGTCAGCGCCAGATGCGGATCGAGGTCGTGCAGATCGAACTCGATCTCTTCGGCGGCGTCCTTCGCGGCCAGCGGGGTCTCGGCGATCACCACCGCCATCGCCTCGCCGACGAAGCGCACGCGGTCCCGGGCCAGCACGGGCCGCGCGGGCGCCGCCCCCTTGCTGCCGTCGCGATTGGTGACCACGGTCGCGCGCATCGACAGATCGACCCCCGCCGCCGTCAGATCGGCCGCAGTCAGCACCGCCACGACCCCGGGCGCTGCGGCCGCGGCGCCGACATCCAGCGCGCGGATCTCGGCATGGGCGACGGGGCTGCGCAGAAACACCGCATGCAATGCCGAGGCCGGTGCGATATCGTCCACATAGCGCCCCTGCCCCGTCAGAAAGCGCAGATCCTCGAACCGCGCGCCGGTCTGGCTCTTGCCGAATTTGCTGTCCATCCGTCCTGTCCTCCCTGTTGCGGCGAGGGTAGCGGCGGCGGGGCATCTGTCCAGAGGGCTTGGCCTTGGCGCCGCCTTTCGCTAATCACGCCGCAGCCCAATTCGATGCAAGGGATCTCCGATGCCCATGGAAAAGACTTTCGACGCCGCCGAAGCCGAACAGCGCCTCTACGAGGCCTGGGAAAAGGCCGGCTGCTTTACCGCCGGGGCGAACGCCTCGCGCCCCGAGACCTTCTGCATCATGATCCCGCCGCCGAACGTGACCGGCAGCCTGCATATGGGTCACGCCTTCAACAACACCCTGCAGGACATCCTGGTGCGCTGGCACCGGATGCGCGGCTTCGACACGCTGTGGCAGCCGGGTCAGGACCATGCGGGCATCGCCACCCAGATGGTCGTGGAACGGCAACTGGCGAAGGAAGGCAATCCCGGCCGCCGCGAGATGGGCCGCGAGAAATTCCTTGAAAAGGTCTGGGACTGGAAGGGCCAGTCGGGCGGCACCATCGTCAATCAGCTCAAGCGCCTGGGCGCCTCCTGCGACTGGTCGCGCAACGCCTTCACCATGTCCGGCGCCCCCGGCGCGCCCGAGGGCGAGGACGGCAATTTCCACGACGCCGTCATCAAGGTCTTCGTGGACATGTACAACAATGGGCTCATCTACCGCGGCAAGCGGCTGGTGAACTGGGACCCGCATTTCGAGACCGCGATTTCCGACCTCGAGGTCGAGAACATCGAGGTTCCCGGCCACATGTGGCACTTCAAGTACCCGCTGGCCGGCGGCGAAACCTATACCTATGTCGAGAAGGACGAGAACGGGACCGTTATCCTTGAGGAGGAACGCGACTACATCTCGATCGCCACGACCCGGCCCGAGACCATGCTGGGCGATGGCGCCGTGGCCGTGCACCCCTCGGACGAGCGTTATGCGCCCATCGTCGGCAAGCTCTGCGAGATCCCGGTGGGGCCGAAGGAGCACCGCCGCCTGATCCCGATCATCACCGACGACTATCCCGACCCCGCCTTCGGGTCGGGCGCGGTCAAGATCACCGGGGCGCATGACTTCAACGACTACGGCGTCGCGCAGCGCAACGGCATCCCGAAATACCGGCTGATGGACACCCGGGCGCATCTGCGCGAGGACGGCGCCCCCTATGCCGACTGTGCGCGGCAGGCCCAGGCGATCCTCGGCGGCGCCGAGGCGAGCGAGGCGGAAATCGACGCGATCAACCTCGTGCCCGACCATCTGCGCGGGCTCGACCGGTTCGAGGCCCGCAAGCGCGTGATCGACGAGATCACGGCCGAGATGCTGGCGGTGATGACCCGCGCCGACGATCCCCGGCTGGGCAAGGCGGCCCTCGAGCCCGGTGCGGAGGGCGCGGACGCGCTTGTGCCGCTGGTCGAGGCGAAACCGATCATGCAGCCCTTCGGCGACCGTTCGAAGCAGGTGATCGAGCCGATGCTGACCGACCAGTGGTTCGTCGATACCCAGAAGATCGTCGGCCCGGCGCTTGACGCCGTCCGCAAGGGAATGGCGGCCCAGGAAGCGGGCGCATTCGACGAGACGGCCGGATATACCCGCATCCTGCCCGAACGCGACGCCAAGACGTACTTCCACTGGCTGGAGAATATCGAGCCCTGGTGCATCAGCCGCCAGCTCTGGTGGGGGCATCAGATCCCGGTCTGGTACGGGCTCGACCTCGACGCGTCCCATTTTGCCGACGACGAGGGCGACAACGCGCTCGATGACGTGGAACTCTACCGCCTGCTCAACGAGGGCTTCGTCCAGCGGGGCGCGCGCCATCACTGCGCCGCCGATTTCGAGACGGTCACGGCGCAGTTCCAGGATGTGCTCGCCGGTCTGCCGGCGCCGCTGCATGCGATGCGGGTGGTCGAAGTCTCCGGCCGCACCGCCGCCGAAGAGGTGCTGGCCGAGAGCCTCGCGGACTACAATCTCAGCCAGGACCCGACCAGGCTGGTCTATCCGATCTGGCGCGACCCCGACGTGCTCGACACCTGGTTCTCGTCGGGGCTCTGGCCCATCGGCACGCTGGGCTGGCCCGAGACCACGCCGGAACTGGCGAAATACTTCCCGACCGACGTGCTGATCACCGGCTTCGACATCATCTTCTTCTGGGTCGCCCGGATGATGATGATGCAGCTCGCCGTGGTCGATCAGATCCCGTTCCACACCGTCTATGTCCATGCCCTCGTCCGCGACGAGAAGGGCAAGAAGATGTCGAAATCCCTGGGCAACGTGCTCGACCCGCTGGAGCTGATCGACGAATACGGCGCCGATGCGGTGCGTTTCACCCTGACCGCCATGGCCGCCATGGGGCGCGATCTGAAGCTGTCGACCAGCCGGATCGCGGGCTATCGCAACTTCGGCACCAAGATCTGGAACGCCACCCGCTTTGCCGAGATGAACGGCGTCTTCCAAGGCTATGCGCCGACCGGGGACATTCCCGCCCCCGGCGAGACCGTGAACAAATGGATCGTGGGCGAGGTCGCGCGCGTCCGCGAGGCGGTCGACGAGGCGCTGGCGGCCTATCGCTTCAACGACGCGGCCAATGCGCTTTACGCCTTCGTCTGGGGCAAGGTCTGCGACTGGTATGTCGAATTCTCGAAACCGCTGCTGATGGACGGCACCGAGGCGCAGAAGGCCGAGACGCGGGCGACCATGGCCTGGGTCATCGACCAGTGCCTGATCCTGCTGCACCCGATCATGCCCTATATCACCGAGGAGCTCTGGGGCACGACCGCCGACCGGCGCAAGATGCTGGTCCATGCCGACTGGCCCGCCTACGGCGTCGATCTGATCGACGCGGGCGCCGACCGCGAAATGAACTGGGTGATCGCGCTGATCGAGGAAATCCGCTCGGCCCGGGCTCAGATGAACGTGCCCGCGGGCGCCAAGATCGCGATGCTTTACACCGAGCTGGACGAGGCGGGCAAAACCGCCTGGGCGCGCAACGAGGCGATGATCCAGCGCATGGCCCGGATCGAAAGCCTGACCGAGGCGAAGACCCTGCCCAAGGGCTGCGTGACCATCGCCGTCGAGGGCGGCGCATTCGCGCTGCCGCTTGAGGGCATCATCGACGTGGCCGAGGAAAAGGCACGGCTGGAAAAGACGCTGTCGAAGCTCGAAAAGGACCTCAAGGGGCTCGAAGGCCGCCTGAAGAACCCGAAATTCGTCGAAAGCGCCCCCGAGGACGTGGTCGAGGAAACGAAGGATCTGGCTGCCGCCAAGACCGAAGAGGCCGCGAAACTGCGCGTCGCGCTCGAAAGGCTGGCCGAACTCGCCTGATCCGAGCCGCATGCGGCTCCCCTGCCGCCCGGGCTGCCCTGCCGCAGCCCGGGCGGCTTGACTTGAGCCCCGCGCAGGTTCACTAGACCAACCGACATAACCCGCAACCGGGCGTTCCGTGGGCGCCAAACCGACGAGGAGGCCGATCATGGGCCAGATCACTCTCACTTTCCCAGATGGCAATCAGCGTGCGGTCGAGGCCGGGACCACCCCCGCCGAGATTGCCGCGAGCATCTCGAACTCCCTGGCCAAGAAGGCGATTTCGGCGCAGGTCAATGGCCGCCATTTCGACCTGCAATGGCCGATCACCGAAGATGCCTCGATCGCCATCAACACCATGAAGGACGACGCCCCGGCGCTGGAGCTGATCCGGCACGATCTGGCGCATATTATGGCGCGCGCGGTGCAGGCGCTGTGGCCCGATGTGAAGGTCACCATCGGCCCGGTCATCGAAAACGGCTGGTATTACGATTTCGACCGCGCCGAGCCCTTCACCCCCGAGGATCTGGGCCAGATCGAGGCGAAGATGAAAGAGATCATCAACGCCCGCGACCCGGTCCGCACCGAGATCTGGGACCGCGCCCGCGCGATCAAGCATTACGAGGACAATGACGAGCCCTACAAGGTCGAACTCGTCGGCATGATCCCCGAGGATCAGCAGATCCGCATGTACTGGCATGGCGAGTGGCAGGACCTCTGCCGCGGGCCGCATCTGCAACATACGGGCCAGGTGCCGGGCGATGCCTTCAAGCTGATGAAGGTCGCGGGCGCCTATTGGCGGGGCGATTCCAACCGGCCGATGCTGCAGCGGATCTATGGCGTGGGCTTCCGCACCCGGCAGGAGCTGAAGGATTACCTGACCTTCCTCGAAGAGGCCGAAAAGCGCGACCACCGCCGTCTGGGCCGCGAGATGGATCTGTTCCACCTGCAGGAAGAAGCCCCGGGCCAGATCTTCTGGCACCCGAACGGCTGGAAGATCTACACCACGCTTCAGGATTACATGCGCCGCCAGCAGGAGCGCGACGGCTATGTCGAGGTCAACACCCCGCAGGTCGTCGACCGCAAGCTGTGGGAAAAATCGGGCCACTGGGACAATTACCAGGAAAACATGTTCATCGTCGAAGTCGACGAGGACCATGCCCGCCAGAAGGCCGTCAACGCGCTCAAGCCGATGAACTGCCCCTGCCATGTGCAGATCTTCAACCAGGGGCTCAAATCCTATCGCGACCTGCCGTTGCGGATGGCCGAATTCGGGTCCTGCAACCGCTATGAGCCCTCGGGCGCGCTGCATGGCATCATGCGGGTGCGCGGCTTTACCCAGGATGACGCGCATATCTTCTGCACCGAGGACCAGATCGAGGCCGAAGCGAAGAAGTTCATCGACTTCCTGGCGAAGATCTATGCCGATCTCGGCTTCGAGAACTGGCGGGTCAAGCTGTCGACCCGGCCCGAGAAACGCATCGGCAGCGACGAAAGCTGGGACCGCACCGAAGCCGCGCTGGGCTCTGCCTGCCGTGCTGCGGGGTATGAGTACGAGATCAACGAGGGCGAAGGCGCGTTCTACGGGCCGAAGCTGGAATTCGTGCTGCGCGATGCCATCGGGCGCGACTGGCAATGCGGCACGCTGCAGGTCGACCCGAACCTGCCCGAACGGCTGGATGCCTCCTATATCGGCGCCGATGGCGAAAAGCACCGGCCCATCATGCTGCACCGCGCGGTCGTGGGCTCGTTCGAACGCTTCATCGGCATATTGATCGAGAACTACGCCGGCAAGCTACCCTTCTGGCTGGCGCCGCGGCAGGTGGTCGTTGCCTCGATCGTGTCGGATGCCGATGCCTATGTGCAGGAGGTGGTCGCGGCCCTGCGCGCGGCAGGCGTGCGGGCCGAGGCCGATATCCGCAACGAGAAGATCAACTACAAGGTCCGCGAGCATTCGCTGGCGAAGGTGCCGGTGATCCTGGCCATCGGCCAGCGCGAGGTCGAGGAGCGGACCGTCTCGGTGCGCCGTCTGGGCGACACCCGGACCGAAACCGCCGCCTTCGACGGCCTGCTGGCGCACCTGGCCGCCGAGGCGCGCGCGCCCGATCTGGCCTGAGCCGCGCGGCATACCACTGAGAAAGGCGCCGGACGACCGGCGCCTTTTTGCTGTTCAGGGACGCGGACGGTCCGCGTCAGCTTGCCCAGGGACGCGGACGGTCCGCGTCAGCTTGCCAGCGTCAGCGCGGTCGCGGCGTCCCAGCCCAGAAAAAGCCGACCCTCGGCTTCAATCACCGGGCGTTTCATCAGCGTCGGATGCGCGCAGAGCAGATCGAGCGGATCGGCCGCCCGCGCCGCCGCGTCCAGCTCGCGCCAGGTGGTCGACCGCCGGTTCACGAGCCCCGGCCCCAGCGTCTGGAGAAACCGCGCGATGTCGGCCCGCGGCAATGGCGCGTCGCGCACGTCGTGAAATACGACCGGCTTGCCCGTCCGCTCCAGCGCCGCCTTTGCTTTCCGGCAAGTGTCGCAGGTTTTTAAACCGTAAATTACCATTCCAAACCTCGATTGTTTCCGGGCGCAACCTAGCCGAGATTACGGCGCAATCTACAGGGCTCTTGATTTTTTCACGAATCTTACTGCATTGTTTCTTGTGTGACGGCAGACGACCTGGACGACCGCTCCTCCTTCAGGGGCAGCCGGGAGACTGGAAGACCTGGCTGTGACCTGCCGCGCCGCAATCCCGCGGGCGCGGAAACGACCGAGGAGACAGACGATGCCCACCGGCACCGTGAAATGGTTCAATACCACCAAAGGCTACGGCTTCATCGCGCCCGACGATGGCGGCAAGGACGTTTTCGTGCACATTTCCGCCGTCGAACGGGCCGGCATGACCGGCCTGACGGACAACCAGAAGATTGCCTATGAAATGATCGAAGGCCGCGACGGACGCAAGTCGGCCGGGGATCTCAGGGCCCTGTGATCGCTCCTGTGGGCGGTGGCAGCGCCGGCTGCCACCGTTACCCGACAACCTGACCTGAGGAAGAGCCGGAGGAAGGCGGCGCGTCAGACGAAGATCCGCGCCACATAGACCCCGATGCAGGCCGAGACCCCGGTCAGCAAGGTTCCCCAGCAGGTATCGAGCGCCACCTGAACCGGCGACCAGCGCCGCAGCGTGGCATAGTTGGTGACTTCATAGGTGCCGTAAGCCATCGCACCGACCACCATGCCCTCGATCAGCGCCTGCCCCGGATTGCCGCGCACCAGCGCAGGCCAGGACACCAGCCAGACCAGCCCCAGCACATAGGCCAGATAGAAGACCGCCGCCGCCCCCATGCGCGGACGGTCCCGCATCCAGTCGCCGAGATAGCGCGCGAAAAGCGGCTGCATGACCTTGCGCAGCATCAGCGCATCGAGCGCGAGAAACACCAGCGCCGTGACAAGATAAAGACTGATCGCAATGATGACGGACATGACCCTCGCTTTCCCGATTATTCCCTTACGGGCGGCCAACGTTCGGGCGTGGGCGCGGGTTCCCCGCTGGTCCCCCGGACGCCGGTCCCGGGGGCCGGTTTCGGGCAGGCCGCCCGGACCCGATGTCAATCGGCGGCAGGGCCGGCCATCTGTTCAAGCCCCTGCCCCCTGCCCCTGCCCGGGCGCAGGGCAACCGGACCGACGGAGACAGGCCATGCCCCCGATCACCGGCAGCTGCCTTTGCGGCGCGATCCGCCTTGTGGCCTCCGGCCCGCCGCTGCGGGTGGGCATCTGCCATTGTCCGGACTGCCGCAGGCATCATGGCGCCGTCTTCTACGCAGCGGCGATCTTTCCCGAGGCGGCAGTCGCGATCCAGGGCGACCCAAGCCACGACCGGGGGCGGTATTTCTGCCCGGTTTGCGGCGCATCGGTCTGCGCGATAGGCGGCGATGAGATCGAGGTGCATCTGGGCACGCTCGATACCCCCGGTGTTTTCGTTCAAGCTACGAGACCTGGACTATTCGCCGCGAAAGCTGGGTGCGGACCGTCGCGGATGCCGCGCAATTCGCCCGCGACCGCGACGCGGACGACGCCTGGCTGTCACATCCCGCGAGATTGTGGACGCGCGGCCTGAACAGCTCGGGTCTGTGACGTTGCCAGTCCTTGAGGGTTGCGACGGGGGGGGCGCCGCTTCGGGGCTGAGTGCGGGAGCCGGGTGTTGTAGAGGTGGACGTGGCGCAGGAGGGTCTGCTTGACGATCCTTGCAAGCCCTCATTGATATCATTGCATTTTTCAGTGCACTTTTGGGTGTCTTGCGGCGTTTCCTTCCCAAATCGGCCCCATCGGCATCAAGCCCTGCGACCCCCCCACCTATTGCAAACAACTGAAAAGGCGTGATATTTTTCTTCTCGACATCAAACCATCTGAACCGCGCCAACCGGGGGCGCTGCCCCCGGACCCCCGGGGTATTTCGGCCAAGAAGAAGATGCGAAACGTCCCGTTCTTCTTGGTGCAAATACCCTCCGCGCAGCGGCCGCGTCCCGCAGGGGCGCGGCCCGGCCCAAGGCCGGACAAGCGGGGCGAAAGCCCCGCGCAGGCCGGGCGCGGGAGCCTTCCCGGTTCTGACAATCTGTCGCAGCCCTCGTGTCGCATATCCGCCAAAGACACCACCGACAAAGCCGACACTGTAAAAGGCGGGGCAGGAAATCTCTTTTAAAGCAATGCCATGAAATCTTGGCACGCTCGTTGCTTCATTCCTGTCAGGGACCGAGACCGACAGGAGACAGCCATGATCCAGATCACCGAAGCCGCCAGAGACGCCATGGCCAGCGCAATCGAGGGCGCCGGACGCCCGATCGCCGGATTGCGCCTGATGGTGCAGTCGGGCGGCTGCGCCGGGCTGCAATATGCCATGGCGCTCGAACTGACCCGCGAAGAGACCGATGCCGTGGTCGAGGCCGCGGGCGGCGTCACCGTGCTGATCGATCCGGACAGCCAGGGCTACCTGCTCGGCACCACCATCGACTTCGTCTCGGGGCTCGAGGGCTCGGGCTTCGTCTTCGACAATCCCAATGCCAAAAGCGGCTGCGGGTGCGGCAAATCCTTCTGCTGATGCCCCCGGAGAGAGAGATGCTGGACTATTCCGAAATCCTCACCGACCATTTCCTGAACCCGCGCAACCGCGGCACGCTCGAGGGCGCCAATGCGCTGGGCGAGGCCGGGGCGGTGCGCAGCGGCAATGCCTTCCGCCTGACCCTGAAGATCGACGCCGGGCGCATCGCTGCCGCGATGTTCCAGTCGACCGGCGGCGGGCCCGAAGTCGCCGCGGGCTCGGCCCTGACAGAGCTGGTGATCGGCAAGGCGCTTGCCGAGGCGCGCAAGATCGACGCCGACGCCATCGAGGCCGCACTGGGCGGGCTGCCCGCCGAGGACCGCTCGGCCGCCGAGGTCGCGGCCGAGGGCCTTGTCGCCGCGCTGAAGGACTACGCCCAGCCCCCGGCCTTCCGGGCCGCCCAGGGCATCCGGGTCGCCCAGCCGCTGGGCGTTGCCCCGATCAAGCCCGCGCGGCCCTCGACAGCCGGCGCCCCCAGGCTTTCGGCCAACGAGGAACGCGCCCGGGTCGAGGCGGTGCTGGAGGAAATGCGGCCCCGGTTTCGCGCCGATGGCGGCGATGTTGCCTTCCACGACATTCTGGGTCCCCGGGTCCGGGTGCATCTGAAGGGCAGCTGCTCGGGTTGCCAGTTGGCCGGGCTGACCCTCGGCGGCCTGCAGAAACGACTTGCCGAGGAACTCGGCCGGCCGGTCTTCGTCGTTCCCGCCCCCAGCCGTTGAGGACCACCGCCATGACTGCCCCCTATGTCCCCGACCAGTTCACCCCCGCCCCGCCCCCGGCCGAGATCTGCGACACCACGCTCCGGGACGGCGAACAGGCGGCGGGCGTCGCCTTCTCGGCCGCCGAGAAGGTCGAGATCGCGGTGGCGCTCGACCGGGCGGGCGTGGCCGAGATCGAACTGGGCGTGCCCGCCATGGGCATGGCCGAGGTTGCGGCGATCCGCGAGGCGGGCGCGCATCTGACCCGCGCCCGGGGCGTCGCCTGGTGCCGGCTGCGCGACAGCGACCTGGAACTGGCGGCGATGACCGCGCTGTCGCGCATCCACCTGACGGTGCCCGCCTCGGACCGCCAGCTTGCAGGCAAGCTGGGCCGCGACCGCGACTGGGCGCTGAAAGAGGTTTCGCGGCTGGTCGGGCTGGCCGCGCGGGCGGGTTTTGCGGTATCGGTCGGCGCCGAGGATGCCTCGCGCGCCGATATCGGCTTTCTGGCCCAGCTCGCGCAGGTCGCGGCCGAGGCGGGCGCGATCCGGATGCGGCTGGCCGATACGCTGGGGCTGATGGACCCGTTCGCGGCCCATACGCTGGTCTCGATCCTGGCGCCGGGGCCGCTGCCGCTGGAATTTCACGCCCATGACGATCTGGGGCTCGCCACCGCCAACACCCTGGCCGCCCATCGCGGCGGCGCGGCCTTCCTGTCGGTGACGATCAACGGGCTTGGCGAACGCGCGGGCAATGCCGCGCTGGAACAGGTCGTGGCGGCGCTGGCCGTTCAGGGCCGGCCGACCGGGGTTGCGCTCGATAGGCTTTGCGGGCTGTCGCAGATCGTCGCCCGGGCCTCGAACCGGCCGCTGTCGCCGACCCGGCCCATCGTCGGCGCCAATGTCTTCAGCCATGAAAGCGGCATCCATGTCGACGGGCTTCTGAAGGACCCCGGTACCTACGAGGCCCAGGCGCTGAGCCCGGCCCGCTTCGGCCGCGCCCGCGAAATCGTGCTGGGCAAGCATTCGGGGCTGGCAGCCCTGATCCAGGCGCTGGCGGCCGCGGGCCTGCCCTCGGACGAGACCACCGCGCGCGCCGTGCTGCCGCTTCTGCGCGACTGGGCCGACCGCGAAAAGCGCGCGGCCACCCCGGCCGATCTCATTCTTCTCACCGCCCGGGCCGAGGCGCTTGCCCGCCATCCCGGACCGACCGAAACCCAAGAACGGAGCCTGACATGACACGCCCCGCGCCCCGGCCGAGCATGCTCGACCAGCTCTACGCCCTGTCCTCGGCCGAAGACATCTTCGCCTTTCTCGACCTGCCTTTCGATCAGGCGGTGCTCAACCGGGCGCGTCTGCATGTGATGAAGCGGATGGGCCAGTATCTGGCCGACTCCGATCTCGGCCAGCTTGACGACGAGGGCGTGCGCGCCGCCGCCCGCGCGGCCCTGCAAAAGGCCCATGCCGATTTCGTCAATTCCACCCCGCGCGCCCAGAAGGCGCTGAAGATCTACACGCAACCGCGCGGCAATGTCGTGCCGATGGAGGGGCTTCGGCTGTCTGTCCAATGAGCGAGAAACTGCACGAACCCGACTTCCCCGCCGCCGAGGCCATCGACGCGCCCGAAGAGCCCGTCGAGACCCGGACGGGCCTCAACATCGTCGTCTGCATCAAGCAGGTGCCGGATTCGGCCCAGATCCGGGTCCACCCGGTCACCAACACGATCATGCGTCAGGGCGTGCCGACGATCATCAACCCCTATGACCTGTTCGCGCTCGAAGAGGCGATGCGGCTTCGGGACGATTACGGCGGGACGGTCACCGTCCTGACCATGGGCCCGCCCATGGCCGAGGACGCGCTGCGCCGCGCGCTGGGTCTTGGCGCCGACAAGGCGGTGCTGATCACCGACCGCCGCTTTGCCGGGTCGGACACGCTGGCCACGTCCTTCGCGCTGACCTCGGCGCTGACCAAGCTGGCCGAGGAGGCGCCCATCGACATCGTCTTCACCGGCAAGCAGACCATCGACGGCGACACCGCGCAGGTGGGCCCCGGCATCGCCCGGCGGATGGGGCTGAACCAGCTGACCTATGTCTCGGCCATCGACTCGCTGGAAACCGAGGCCGCCACCATCACCGTGCGCCGCCGGTCCGAGGGCGGGGTGCAGGTGCTGCAATCGAAGCTGCCCTGCCTCATCACCATGCTCGAGGACACCAACCACCTGCGCCGCGGCACCCTGCAGGACATGCTGCGCGCCGCCCGCGCGCCGCTGACGGTCTGGTCGGCCGACGATGCGGGCATCGAGGACCCGATGAAATGCGGCCTGCGCGGCTCGCCCACGGTCGTCAAGCGCGTCTTCGCGCCCCAGCCCCGCGCCGAGAAGGCCGAGATGGTCGCCGTCGAGGGCAAGACGCCCGCCCAGATCGGCGACGCGATCCTCGACGTTCTTTTCGCGAAGAGCCCGAAACTCGAGGCGGACGTGTCCGCCAAGATCACTGCGTAAGGAGATCGCGTGATGGCACAAGCTCCGCAAAACCCCGCCAGCAGCCGCGCTGCGATGCAGATGCAGCTGGCCGAGAAATTCAAGAGCTACAAGCATGTCTGGGTCTTCGTCGAGATCGAGCGCGGCAAGGTCCACCCGGTGTCGTGGGAGCTGATGGGCGAAGGCCGCAAGCTGGCCGATGACCTGGGCGTCGATCTGTGCGGCGTCGTTCTGGGCCCGCGCGACGAGGGCACCAAGCAGGCGATCAAGGAGGCCTATCACTACGGCGCCGATGTCTGCTATATCTGCGAGGACCCGCTGCTCGCCGATTACCGCAACGAGCCCTATACCCGGGCGATGACCGATCTGGTCAACAAGTACCAGCCCGAGATCCTGCTCTTGGGCGCGACGCCTCTGGGCCGCGACCTCGCGGGATCGGTCGCGACCACGCTGCAGACCGGGCTGACGGCCGACTCGACCGAACTGAAGATCGCCGACGACAAGTCGCTGGCCGCGACCCGGCCGACCTTCGGCGGCACGCTTCTGTGCACCATCCACACGCTGAACCACCGCCCGCAGATGGCGACGGTGCGGCCCCGCGTGATGGCGATGCCCGAGCCCGACACCTCGCGCTCGGGCCGGATGGTCTGGCATTCGCTGCGGATGAAGGAAGACGACATCGTCACCAAGGTGCTGGAATTCGTCTCGGACGCGCAGGTCGAGAAGGCCAACCTCGCCTATGCCGATATCGTGGTCGCGGGCGGCATGGGGCTGCAGCAACCGCAGAACCTGGCGCTGGTGCAGCGGCTGGCCGCGGTGCTGGGCGCCGAATGGGGCGTGTCGCGGCCGCTGGTGCAGAAGGGCTGGGCGCCGGCCGAACGCCAGATCGGCCAGACCGGCAACACGATCCGGCCGAAGCTTTACATCGCCGCCGGGATCTCGGGCGCGATCCAGCACCGGGTGGGCGTCGAGGGGGCGGACCTGATCATCGCGATCAACACCGACCCCGAGGCCAAGATCTTCGAATTCGCCCATCTGGGCGTGGTGGCCGACGCGCTGACCGTGTTGCCGGCCCTGACCGACGCCTTCGCCCGCCGCCTTTCGGCGCGTGCGATGGCCAGCTGAGAGGACTGACCGATGCCTGCTGAACATTTCGATGCCATCGTCGTCGGGGCCGGTCCGTCCGGCAACGCGGCGGCCTACACGATGGGCAAGGCGGGACTGAACGTGCTGCAGATCGACCGGGGCGAATATCCCGGCTCGAAGAACGTGCAGGGCGCGATCCTCTATGCCGATGCCCTGGAACGCATCATCCCCGATTTCCGCGAGACCGCGCCTCTGGAACGCCATGTGGTGGAACAGCGGTTCTGGATGCTGTCGGAGAAATCCCACACCGGCACACACCACCGGTCGGACACCTTCAACGAGGAAAAACCCAACCGCTACACGATCCTGCGCGCGCAGTTCGACAAGTGGTTTTCCAAGCAGGTGCGCGAGGCCGGGGTCACGCTGATCACCGAGACCACGGTGACCGAGCTGGTCAAGAACGAGGTCGGCAAGGTCATCGGCGTGCTGACCGACCGCGAGGGCGGCCCGGTCTATGCCGATGTGGTGGTGCTGGCCGAGGGCGTGAACGGGCTCGTGGGCCAGCGGTCCGGCCTGCGGAGCGAGATCAAGCCGCAGCACGTGGCGCTTGCGGTCAAGGAAACCCATTTCCTGCCCGAGGAAACCGTGCGCGAGCGCTTCAACCTCGCCGACGAGGACGAGGGTGTGGTGATCGAGGTGCTGGGATCGGTGTCTTCCGGCATGGTCGGGACCGGGTTTCTTTACACCAACAAGGAATCGATCTCGATCGGCGTCGGCTGTCTGGTCGCAGATTTCGCCCGCGAGAAGATCCCGCCCTACGAACTGCTCGACCGGTTCAAGAACCACCCCTCGGTCAAGCCGCTGCTGAAGGGTGCCGAGATGAAGGAATATGTCGCCCACCTGATCCCCGAGGGCGGCTATGACGCGATCCCGCAGCTCACGGGCGACGGCTGGCTGATCGTGGGCGATGCCGGGCAGTTCGTGAACGCGGTCCACCGCGAGGGCTCGAACCTGGCGATGACCTCGGGACGGCTGGCAGGCGAAAGCCTGATCGCGCTGAAGGCGCAGGGCCTGCCCGCAACGAATGAGAACCTCAAGCTGTATCGCGACGCGCTGGAAGACAGCGTCGTGATCAAGGACCTCAAGAAATACCGCAAGATCCCGGGGCTGCTCGAGAAGAACCGGCAGCTTTTCACCACCTATCCCGCCTTGCTCAACCGCTCGATGAACGCTTTCCTGCGGGTCGACGGTCGCGACAAGCGGTCCAAGGAAGCCGAGATCCTGAAGGGTCTCAAGACAGCCCGCGGCAACTGGCTCAATGTTGCCTTTGACATGCTTAAACTGGCGAGGGCCTGGCGATGACGGACAAGACCAACGGCAGCAAATCCCCCCGCATGGAAGAGCGGCTTTATCAGAACCGCTACCAGGTGGACGAGGGTCGGCCGCATGTGAAGATCAACCATCAGCCGGGCGGCGACAGCGAAGAGCTGAAGGCGCTGATCAAGATCTGCCCGGCGGGCTGCTACTCGATCAACGAGGACGGCCAGGTCGAGGTGGCGGCGGATGGCTGCATGGAATGCGGCACCTGCCGGATCGTGTGCCAGGCCACGGGCGAACTGGAATGGTCCTATCCGCGCGGCGGCTACGGGATCCTCTTCAAATTCGGCTGAACGCCGCAAGATGAGGCAGCCCGGCCCGTTCCGCGCGGCCGGGCGCCTGCTCACAGGGCCTTCGGTCCCGGGCCGGGCGATCCCGTAATTGCCCCCGGCAACCGTTTCCGTGCTAGGATGCTGCCATGGAGATGACAGTTTCCCAGCGCCAGACCCAGGGTCTGGCCATGACCGCAAAGATGCAGGCGGCGCTCAAGATCCTGCAGATGACCGCGGTCGACCTGTCGGCCTATCTGGCCGAGGAGGCGCTGGAAAACCCCTGCCTTGAAGTCTCGGTGCCGCAGGCGTTGCGCGCCGTGCCGACAGGGGTCGCGGGCAGCGGCGCGGGGTCCGATTTCGACGCGATCGCGGCGCTGGCCTCCGACAAGCCAAGCCTTTACGAGCATGTGTTGCGCCAGATCGCGCTGGCCTTTCCCAATCCGCGCCTCGCCCGCGTGGCCGAAGCCTTTGCCGAGGCGCTGGAGCCGACCGGCTGGCTGGGCGCCGCGCCCGAGACCGTCGCCGCCGCGACCCGGGTGCCGCTGAGCGTCGCCGAGGCGGTGCTGGCGCGGCTGCAGCAGTTCGAACCGGCCGGTCTTTTCGCCCGGGGACTGGCCGAATGCCTCAGGCTGCAGGCCGAGGATCGGGGCATGCTGACCTGGGAACTGTCGGTGATCCTCGACAATCTCGATATGGTCGCCGCGGGCCGGATCGACGCGCTGGCCGACCTGTGCGACGGCACCCCCCAGGACGTGCGCAACGCCCTGCGGTCCATTCGCGGGCTCGACCCCAAGCCGGGGCTGGCCTTCGCCGCGACCGAACCGCCGATCCTGCCGCCCGATCTGCGGGTGATCCGCAAGGACGGCACCTGGGCGGTCGAGCTGAACCGCTCGAGCCTGCCCGCCATCAAGATCACCGAACCGCCGGACACCGGGCGCGATGCCGCCGCGCGGACCTTCGCTGCCCGCGCCCGGTCGCGCGCGCAGTGGCTGGCCCGCGCGGTCGAACGGCGGCATTCGACGCTGCTGGCGGCGGCGGTCTGTCTGGTGCGGCGGCAGACCGACTATCTGGACAGCGGGCCGCGTCATCTGCGCCCGCTCAGCACCGAGGACGTGGCCGGGGAACTGGGGCTGCATGCCTCGACTATCAGCCGCGCGGTGCTGCACCGGATGATCGAGACGCCCCGGGGCACGGTGCCGCTGCGGGCCTTCTTCAGCCGCGCCTTCACGCCCGGATCGGGCGAGGACGGGCCGTCGCAGGACGCGCTGATCGCGCTGGTGGGCGACATCGTGGCCAGGGAAAACCCGGCCCGGCCGCTGTCGGATGCGGCGATCGTGACCCAAGCCAAGGCGGCGGGCTTTACGCTGGCCCGCCGCACCGTCGCAAAATACCGCGACGTGCTGGGGATTCCGTCCTCCTATGACCGGCGGCACACGGCGCGGCTGTCGGCCTGAGCGCCACTCGGCGCGGCTGTATGTCAAGCGCCGCCCGGCGCGGCTGTCGGCCTGAGCGCCTCAGGCGCTGCCGAAGGCCTCGACCAGCGCCCTCGTCCCGTTTCGCAGCGACAGCATGTCGACGCCGACCGCCGTGAACCCGGTGCCAAGCGCGATGCAGTGCCGGGCGAAATCGGGATCGAGCGTCAGGATACCCGAGGGCACGCCCACGGCCTTCAGCCGGGCGATGGCGCCTTCGATGGCCGCAACCACGGCGGGATGCTCGGGCTGGCCCGGATGGCCCATGCTGGCCGAAAGATCCGCCGGACCGATGAAGATGCCGTCGACGCCCTCGACGGTCGCGATCTCTTCCAGCCGGTCGAGCGCGGCGGCGGTCTCGACCTGCAGGATCAGGCACAGCTCGTCCTCGGCGCGGCGGGTGTAGTCCTCGACCAGCCCGTAGCGGCTGGCCCGCGTCATCCCCGCGACACCCCGCAGCCCGCGCGGCGGATAGCGCATCGCGCGAACCGCCGCCTCGGCCTCGTCGCGCGATTGCACATAAGGCAGCATCAGCGTCTGCGCCCCCTGATCGAGATGGCGCTTGATCAGCACCCAGTCGTTGATCGCCGGTCGGACCACGGCCGAGGCCGCCGGATAGCCCGCCACCGCCTGCAACGCGGGCAGCGCATCGGTCACCTCCATCGCGCCATGTTCGGTGTCGATCACGATCCAGTCGAAGCCGCACGCGGCCAGACATTCGGTGACCGTCGGATGCGGGATCGCGTTCCACACCCCAAGCTGATGGCGCCCGTCCCTCAGCCCCGCCTTGAACCTGTTGACCGGATTTTCCATGCGTCTCCTCCCGCTTGCCCGTAACGGGGCGCAGGCTGCGACGCGGCCGGGCCGGGGTCAAGCCCGGACCGGCGGCCGGGCCGGGCGGGATCAGGTCTCGCGGAAGGCGCGCTCGAAATAGACCGCGAGCGGATGCAGCAGATAGGACAGAGGCGAGCGGTCGCGGGTGCGGATGAAGGATTCGACCGGCATGCCGGGCACCAGCTCGATATTCGGAAGCGCCGCCATCTCGTCGATATCGGGCTGAATCACCACCTCGTAATAGGTCTCGCGCGTCGCCTCGTCGGTCAGCGCATCGGCCGAGACCCGCAGCACGGTGCCCGAGACATTGGGCGTCGTGCGGCTGTCGAAGGTGGTGAATTTCAGCGAGACCGGCTGGCCCGGGAACACCTCGTCGATATCGGTGGTCTCGACCTTGGCCGACACCAGCAGCGCCTGCCCGCCCGGCACGACATAAAGCATCGGTTCAGCCGCCTGCACCACCGAGCCCAGGGCAAACACCTTCGAGCCGAAGACCACCCCGTCGACCGGGCTGCGCACGTCGAGCCGCGACAGCCGCTCGGTCAGGCTCAGCCGGCGTTCCTGCAGCTCGATTTCGGAATATTGCAGGTCGCGCAGCGTGGTGATCGCATCTTCGCGGCGGCTTTCCTGAAGCCGAAGCCCCTGCACCGCCAGTTCGGAAATCTTGGCGCGCAGCTCGGCCTCCTGCGAGGTCAACCGGCCGATATCGCCCTCAAGCCCCGCCTCTTCGCGCTGCAGGGCCAGAACCTGGCTCGCGGGCACGAGGTTCTGCTTGTAAAGCGTCATCTTGTCGGCCAGTTCCTTCTCGATCAGGGCAAGCTGCTTGACCAGCGCGCCCTGCTGAGACCCGGTACCGTCGATCTGGTTCTCGATCTGCACGGTCTGTTCGTGCAGCTGGTCCAGTTCCTGCGCCAGCGCGGCCTTGCGCGCGGCAAAGAGCCGGGTCTGGCCGTCGATATGTTCGGCCACCCAGAACGGTTCGATATTGCTGAAACTGTCGAGCCCGCTGAAATCGGGGCTGTCCACGCTGTCGCGCTCGGCCACCAGACGGGCCTTGCGGGCCTGGATCTCCAACAACTGCCGTTCGACGATCATCAGTTCGGACCGCAGGAAGGTGCCGTCGAGCCGCACCAGAACCTGACCCGCCGCGACCGTATCGCCATCCTTGGCCAGGATCTCGCCCACCACGCCGCCATCGGCATGCTGCACGACCTGACGTTCGGATTCGACCTTGATCGTGCCCGGCGCCACCACCGCGCCCGCGATGCTGGTCGCCACGCTCCAGACCCCGATGCCCCCGACCAGGCAGACCACGGCGATCATGCCCACCACCAGCGGCAGCCGGGCGCTGATCTGCGATTTCGCGCTCATCCCTGCGCCTCCTTCTGGGGCACCACGTTCACGCGCGCCGCGCCCATGGCACGCTGCACCTCGGGCGCGTTGCGGATCACGCTTTTCAACACCTCGTCGCGCGGACCCAGCGCCTTTTGCTGGCCCGCATCGATCACCATCAGCCGGTCGCAGACCGCGATGGCGGTCGGCCGGTGGGTCATGATCAGGACCGACTTGCCGGCGCGTTTCATGTCGGCGACGACCGCGTTCAGCGCCTCGGACCCGTCGGCATCGAGCGCCGAGTTGGGCTCGTCCAGCACCAGCAGCACCGGGTCGTGATAGAGCGCGCGCGCCAGTGCCAGCCGCTGGCGCTGACCGCCCGACAGAAGCCCGCTGCCCTCGATCAGCATGGTGTCGTAGCCCTGCGGCAGCTTGAGGATGATGTCATGCACCCGCGCCAGCGTGGCCGCCTGCACGACCCGCGCCGGATCGGGATTCAGTTCCATATGGGCGATGTTCTCGGCCACGGTGCCGTCGAAGAAGCGCACCTCCTGCGGCAGGCAGCCCATCACCCGGCCCAGCCGTTCGTGGCCGTATTGGTCGAGCGTCGCGCCCGCCAGCCGGACCTCGCCGGTGGTGGGCGGCAACAGGCCCTGGATGATCCGCGCCAGCGTGGTCTTGCCGACGCCGCTTTTGCCGATCACGCCCAGCGCCTCGCCGGGATTGAGCTCGAAGCTGATGCCCTGCAGCACCGGCGGCGCGCCGGGCGCCGAGGCGCGCAGACCGATATTCGTCACCGTCAGCTGCGCCACCGGATCGGGCAACTGGGTCGGCTGGATCCGCTCGGGCACCGTTTGCAGGAACTCGCCCAGCGTCTTCCAGCCGCTGCGGGCACGCTGGATCAGCGCCCACTGGCCCAGCACCTGCTCGATCGGCGCGAGCGCCCGGCCCATCAGGATCGACGAGGCGATCATCGCGCCCGGCGTCACCGCGTGCTGCAGCACCAGATAGGCGCCCAGCGCCAGCAGCCCCGATTGCAGGAAGAACCGGAAGGCGCGCGAGAAGCTGGCAAGCGTACCGCTGCGGTCGTTGGCATCCATGCCCTCGGCGCTGGCATCCTCCTGCATCCGCGCCCAGCGATCCGCCATGACCGAGGCCATGCCCTGCGACCAGATCAGCCCGCCGCCCTCTTCGGCCTGCCGTGCCAGCCGCGCCGCGCGCGAGGACTTGGCCTGCGACCGTTCCAGCGCCCCATTCGTGACCCAGCGGTTGATCAGCGTGGCCAGGATCAGCACGGCGCCGCCGCCGATGGCCGCCAGCCCCAGCAAGGGGTGGAACAGGAAGATCGCGGCCAGGAAGAACGGCGTCCAGGGCATGTCGAACAGCGCCAGCAGCACCGGCGCCGCAAAGAGGTTCCGGATCGCGTCGAGATCGCCGATGGCGGTCGCGCCCGGCCCCTGCCCGCCGCGCAGCGCCGCGCGTTCGACCATGGCCGAGAACACCCGCCGCGCCAGCGACGCCTGCAGCCGCGCGCCGATCCGGGCCATCACCCGGCCGCGGGCATAGTCGAGCAGCCAGTAGAAGAGATAAAGCGCGCCCACCAGGATGAAGAGCGCGACCAGCGTCTCTTCGGACCGCGAGCCCAGCACCCGGTCATAGACCTGCAGCATGAACAGCGGCCCGGTCAGCATCAGCAGGTTGGTGAAGACGCTGAAGACCAGCACCGCGACCAGCAGGCCGCGGCTTTGCGCCCGGCCCAGCGTCAGTTCCTTCTGCGGGGTTCTGAGGCTCATCGCGCGGCCCCCGCATCTCGGCCCGCTGCGGGCACGGGGTCGGGTCCCCGGTCCGGCGCAGTGCAGAACTGGCGGAACAGGCAAGGGGCGGGCTGGCGGGGCCTCATCTGGCGTCCTTTCGGTTCGGCCCCGTTGGCGCGCGGGGCCACGTGCCGCAGTCAAAACGGCTTCTCGGTCACTTTTCAAGCGCACGCATTCACGGCGACGCACGACACCCCCACAGATCGTATTCATGTTACAGTTCGGTTAAGGCCCTTTGCCGCGCGCGCCGCTTGGTGCAGTCTGGCGCCGGGAGGGGACCGATGATCGACAAGCTCGAGATGTTCATAGCGCTCGCGCGCGAGCGCCATTTCGGCCGCGCGGCCGAGGCCTGCGGGGTGACGCAGCCCACGCTTTCGGCCGCAATCAAGCAGTTGGAGGAACAGCTTGGCGTGCTTCTGGTCTGGCGCGGCTCGCGCTTCGGGGGGCTCACGCCCGAGGGCGCGCGGGTGCTGGAACGCGCCCGGGTGATCGTCGCCGATACACGGGCGCTGCGCGAGGAGATGCGCACCGCCAAGCGCGGGCTCTCGGGCGATCTGCGGCTGGCGGCGGTGCCGACCGCGCTGGCCGCGATCACCGCGCTGACCGGCCCATTGACGCTGCGTCACCCGAATTTGCGAATCACCGTCTTCTCGCGAAACTCGGCGGCCATCGTGCAGATGCTGGACGATCTGCAGGTCGATGCGGGAATCACCTATCTTGAAAACGAGCCGCTCGGCCGGGTCGCCACCGTCCCGCTTTATGCCGAGCATTACAATCTGGTGATGCGCGCCGATCATCCCCTGGCCGGGCGCGAGGCGGTGCCCTGGGCCGAGGCCGCGTCCGAGCCTTTGTGCCTGCTGACCCCCGACATGCAGAACCGCCGGATCGTCGACCGCCACCTGGCCGAAGCCGGCGCCGTGGCCCGGGCGCGGCTTGAATCGAATTCGCTGCTGGCGCTCATCGCCCATGTGCAGGCCTCGGGCTGGGTCACGATCCTGCCCTTGCGCAGCGCCCAGCCGTTTCTGGGCACCGGATCGCTGGTCGCGGTGCCGCTGACAGAGCCCGTGGCCGAGCATGTCGTCGGGCTGATCGCGCCCCATCGCGAACCGATGACGCCGGTGCTCGATGCCCTGATGGAGGCCGCCCGCAAGGCGGCTTTTCAATAGATTATTTCTATCGCCCGACGAATCGCGGGCATTGATCCCGCCGGGGGCGAGTCGGCACACTATGGCATGCAAAATGGCATGCAAAGGGAGGACTGCATGACCACCGACATCATCGCGCGATGCCGCGGCATCGCCGCGGCCCATGCGCATCTGGACGGCCCGCTGCTGCCCGTGCTGCATGCCGTTCAGGAAAGCTTCGGCCATGTGCCGGTCGCGGCCTATCCGGCGCTGGCCGAGGAACTGGGCCTGAGTGCGGCCGAGATCCATGGCGTGGTCAGCTTCTACCCCGATTTCCGGACCGAGCCCGGCGGCCGCCGGGTGCTGCGGGTCTGCCGCGCCGAGGCCTGTCAGGCGATGGGCGCGGCCGCGCTGGGCGAGGATCTGAAGGCGCGGCTCGGGGTCGAATGGCACGGCACGACCGAAGATGGCGCGGTGACGCTGGAACCGGCCTATTGCCTGGGGCTTTGCGCCTGCGCGCCCGCGGCGCTGGTCGATGACCGTCCGCTGGGCCGGGTCACCGCAGACCGGCTGGAACGCCTGGCGCGGGAGGGATCGGCATGAGCCTCACGCTGTATCTGCCGCTCGATGCGGCCGCGCTGGCGCTGGGCGCCGACGAGATCGCAGAGGCCCTTCGGACCGAGGCCGAGGCGCGCGGGCTCGATCTGGTGCTGAAGCGCACCGGCACCCGCGGCATGGTCTGGCTGGAGCCTCTGCTGGAAATCGAGGAAAACGGCCTGCGCATGGGCTTCGGCCCGCTCGAGCCCGCCGATGTGCCCGCGCTGTTCGACAGCGCCTTCGAGGATCACCCAAAGGCGCTTGGCCCGGTCGAACAGATCCCGTTCTTCGCCCGCCAGACCCGTCTTGCCTTCGCCCGCTGCGGCATTGTCGAGCCTCTGGATCTTGACGCCTACCGCGCTCAGGGCGGCATGAAGGGGCTGGAGCGGGCGATGACGATGACGCCCGAAGAGATCGTGGCCGAGATCACCGCCTCGGGCCTGCGTGGCCGGGGCGGCGCGGGCTTTCCGACCGGCATCAAGTGGAAGACCGTGCTGGAGGCCGAGGGCGCGCGCAAGGCCGTGGTCTGCAATGCCGACGAGGGCGACAGCGGCACCTTTGCCGACCGGATGCTGATCGAGGGCGATCCGTTCTGCCTGATCGAGGGCATGGCGATCTGTGCCCGCGCGGTCGGTGCCGACCGGGGCTATGTCTACATGCGCTCGGAATATCCGCAGGCGATCGCGATGCTCGACGCCTCGCTGCGCGTCGCGCGCGAGGCGGGCATTCTGGGCGATCACTTCGACATCGAGGACCGGGTCGGCGCCGGGTCCTATGTCTGCGGCGAGGAAACCGCGCTTCTGAATTCCATGGAGGGCAAGCGCGGCATCGTACGCCCCAAGCCGCCCTTGCCCGCCCATAAGGGCTTCATGGGGCGGCCGACCGTCGTCAACAACCTGATCACGCTGGCCTCGGTCCCGGCGATCCTGTCGGAAGGGGCCGAGCATTACCGGTCGTTCGGGCTGGGCCGCTCGCTTGGCACCGTGCCGCTGCAGATCGCGGGCAATGTCAGATATGGCGGGCTCTTCGAGGCGGCCTTCGGCATGACCATCGGCGAACTCGTCGAGGGTGTATGCGGCGGCACCGCCTCGGGCCGTCCGGTGAAGGCGGTGCAGATCGGCGGGCCTCTGGGCGCCTATTTCCCCCGGTCGCTGTTCGACACGCCGCTCGGCTATGAGGAATGCGACGCGGCGGGCGGACTGATCGGCCATGCCGGGCTCGTGGTCTTCGACGACACCGTCGAGATGGGCGCGATGGCCCGCTTTGCCATGGAATTCTGCGCGGTCGAAAGCTGCGGCACCTGCACCCCCTGCCGGATCGGCGCGGTCCGGGGCATGGAGACCATCGACCGCATCCTCGCGGGCGATCCGGCCGCGCCCGCGATCCTGGCCGATCTGTGCGAGACGATGCGCGCGGGCTCGCTTTGTGCGTTGGGGGGCTTCACCCCTTACCCTGTGGAAAGTGCTCTGCGCCACTTCCCCGAGGATTTCGGCGGGGCACGGGAGGCGGCGGAATGATCGTGTCCGAAATGCCTTCGATGGCGCAACGCTCCGCCGTCCTGTCCCGAGGTGTCCACCCCTCTGGCCCGGGCGCCCGGCCCGCGCCGCGCCCGATCCTCCCCCCGGGAGGGCGCATTGCGACGTTTCAAGCAGCGGAACGCGTGGCGGCAGATTGCACCATGAACCGCGCCGATCTTCTCTCAGCCGACGCCCTCCCCGGATCGGGCGCAGCCCTTCTCGCATCGCATGACCAATCCGCCAGCCCGGAGGCCAGCAGATGAAAGACTTCATCCTTCCCGATGCCGATTTCGGCACCCCCGCCCGCCGCTCGGACAAGACTGTCACCCTCACCATCGACGGCACGGACGTGACTGTGCCCGAAGGCACCTCGGTCATGCGCGCCGCCGCCATGGCCGGGATCGAGATCCCCAAGCTTTGCGCCACCGACAGCCTGGAACCCATCGGGTCCTGCCGCCTCTGCATGGTCGAGATCGAGGGCCGCCGCGGCACGCCCGCCTCCTGCACCACGCCCGCTGCGGACGGCATGGCGGTCCAGACCCAGACGCCGAAGCTCGCCAAACTGCGGCGCGGGGTGATGGAGCTTTACATTTCGGACCACCCGCTCGACTGCCTGACCTGTGCGGCCAATGGCGACTGCCAGTTGCAGGACATGGCGGGCGCGGTGGGCCTGCGCGAGGTGCGCTATACCCCCGGCGCCAACCATTTCGAGACCCGGCAGAACGGCGAGGCCAACCCGCGCTTCGAGGCCAAGGATACCTCGAACCCCTATTTCACCTATGATCCGGCGAAATGCATCGCCTGCTTCCGCTGCGTGCGGGCCTGCGAAGAGGTGCAGGGCACCTTCGCGCTGACCGTCGAGGGACGCGGCTTCGCGGCGCGGATCGCGTCGGGCACCACCGATTTCCTGAGTTCCGACTGCGTGAGCTGCGGCGCCTGCGTGCAGGCCTGCCCGACCGCGACGCTGCAGGAAAACGCGGTGATCGAGATGGGCACGCCCGACCGCGCCATCGTCACCACCTGCGCCTATTGCGGCGTGGGCTGTTCGTTCCGGGCCGAGATGAAGGGCGATCAGTTGGTGCGCATGGTGCCCTGGAAGGACGGCAAGGCCAATCGCGGCCATAGCTGCGTCAAGGGCCGCTTCGCCTTCGGCTATGCCGCCCATCCCGACCGCATCCAGAGCCCGATGATCCGCGAAACCATCGACCAGCCCTGGCGCGAGGTCTCGTGGGACGAGGCGCTGGCCTTCACCGCGCAAAGGCTGCGCAGGATCCAGGCCGAAAGCGGCACCGGCGCCATCGGCGGCATCACCTCGTCGCGCTGCACCAACGAGGAGACCTTCCTCGTGCAGAAGCTGATCCGGCAGGTCTTCGGCAACAACAATGTCGACACCTGCGCCCGGGTCTGCCATTCGCCCACGGGCTATGGCCTCAAGACCACCTTCGGCACCTCGGCGGGCACGCAGGATTTCGACAGCGTCGAGGCGGCCGATGTGGTGCTGGTGATCGGCGCGAACCCGACAGACGGCCACCCGGTCTTTGCCTCGCGGCTGAAAAAGCGGCTGCGGCAGGGCGCCCGGCTGATCGTGGCCGATCCGCGCCGGATCGATCTGGTCAAGGGCCCCCATGTGCAGGCCGCCCATCATCTGGCGCTGCGGCCGGGGACCAATGTGGCGCTTCTGACCGCCATGGCCCATGTCATCGTGACCGAGGGGCTGACCGACAGCGCCTTCATCGCCGAGCGCTGCGATGCCGAGGCCTTCGCCGACTGGGCGGCGTTCGTGGCGGAAGACCATCTTGGCCCAGAAGCGACCGAGGCGCTGACCGGCGTACCGGCCGATCAGGTGCGGCAGGCCGCACGGCTTTATGCCACGGGCGGCAATGCTGCGATCTATTACGGGCTGGGGGTGACCGAACACAGCCAGGGCTCGACCACCGTCATGGCGATCGCGAATCTTGCCATGGCAACCGGCAATATCGGGCGGCCGGGTGTCGGCGTGAACCCGCTGCGCGGCCAGAACAACGTGCAGGGCTCCTGCGACATGGGCAGCTTCCCGCACGAGTTGCCGGGCTATCGCCATGTCCATGACCCCGAGGCGCGCGGCGTGTTCGAGCGGCTCTGGAACGTGACCATCTCGGACGAGCCCGGACTGCGCATCCCCAACATGCTGGACGCCGCCGTCGATGGCAGCTTCCGCGGGCTTTACGTCCAGGGCGAGGACATCCTGCAATCGGACCCCGACACCAGGCATGTGGCGGCGGGGCTCGCGGCGATGGATTGCGTGATCGTCCACGATCTTTTCCTGAACGAGACCGCGAACTATGCCCATGTCTTCCTGCCGGGGTCGAGCTTTCTGGAAAAAGACGGCACCTTCACCAATGCCGAACGGCGGTTGAACCGCGTCCGCCGGGTGATGGCGCCCATGACCGGGCTGGCCGACTGGGAGGTCACCATGGCGCTGGCCAATGCCATGGGCGCGGGCTGGGACTATGCCCACCCTTCCGAGATCATGGACGAGATCGCCGCCACCACCCCCAGCTTCGCGGGTGTCAGCTACGATCTGCTCGACCGCGAGGGCTCGGTGCAATGGCCCTGCAACGAGGCCGCGCCCAAGGGCACGCCGGTCATGCACGAGGCAGGCTTCGTGCGCGGCAAGGGGCTCTTCGTCATCACCGACTATGTGCCGACCGACGAGCGTACCGGCCCGCGCTTCCCGCTCCTGCTGACGACGGGGCGGATCCTCAGCCAGTACAATGTGGGCGCCCAGACCCGGCGCACTGCCAATACCGCCTGGCATGGCGAGGACCGGCTGGAGATCCATCCCCATGACGCGGAAACCCGGGGCATCGCCGAGGGCGACTGGGTGCGGCTGGCCTCGCGCTCGGGCGAGACCTCGCTGCGGGCGACCCTGACCGACCGGGTCAGCCCGGGCGTCGTCTACACCACCTTCCACCACCCCGAGACCCAGGCCAATGTGGTGACCTCGGACTATTCCGACTGGGCCACCAATTGCCCCGAATACAAGGTGACCGCGGTACAGGTGGCGCTGTCGAACGGGCCCTCGGACTGGCAGGAGGATTACGCCGCCCAGGCCCGCGCCGCCCGCCGCATCCTGCCCGCCGCGGAATGAGCCCGGATGCGGGGCTGGACAACATCGCAGGTGCAAAGCGTCGGCCCCGACGGGGCCGCGCCCGACATCCGGCGGCTGGCCGAGGAGGTGCCGGTCGCCCTTTGCTATGACGGCAGCACCCATGCGGTGATGCTGGCCAGCCCCGCCGATCTTGACGATTTCGCGCTGGGCTTTTCGCTGACCGAAGGCATCGTCGAGCGCCCCGGTCAGATCGCGCGGATCGAGCGTGCGGATCATGACGAGGGGATCGAGCTGCGGATCTGGCTGGCGCCGGGTCTCGGCGCGCGGCTGGCCGGGCGGCGCCGCCGCATGGCGGGGCCCGTCGGTTGCGGGCTTTGCGGTGTCGAAAGCCTTGCCGAAGCGAGCCGTCCGCTGCCGGTGCTGCCGCCGGACGGGCTGTGCCTGACGCCGCCCGAGATCGCCGGGGCGATGACCGCGCTGAGCCTCGCCCAGGAGCTGCACGGCGCGACGCGGGCGGCCCATGCGGCGGGGTTCTGGACCCGCGCGGAGGGGCTGGTCGCGCTGTGCGAGGATGTCGGGCGGCACAATGCGCTCGACAAGCTGGTGGGACGGCTGGCCCGGATGGGGCGCGACGCCTCGGGCGGCGCGATCCTGCTGACCTCGCGGGTCTCGATCGAACTGGTGCAGAAGGCGGTTCTTGCCCGCGCACCGGCGCTGATCGCCGTCTCGGCGCCGACCGCCCGCGCCGTCGCCGCGGCAGACGCCGCAGGGCTGACCCTCATCGCCCGGGCGCGCGGTCAGAGTTTCGACATTCACACCCATGCCCGGCGGATCGCTGCGAAGGAGATCCAACATGACCCCTGACAAGCTGGCCTATATGGCCAATCAGATCGCAACCGCCTTTGCCCGCCTGCCCGATGACGAGGCCGAGGCCGCCATCGCCGCCCATATCGACCAGTTCTGGGACCCGCGCATGCGGGCGCGGCTGCTGAGCCTGGCCGAAAGCCCGAAAACCGGGCTTTCCGACCGGGCGCGTGGCGCGGCGGCACTGATCCGGCGGCCCGAGACCGCCTGAGGGCGTCGTCCGTCCGGATCGGGCGGGCGCTAGCCCTGCCACTCGAACCTCAGCGGCAGGGTAAAGCTGTAGCGCGCGGCCTCGAGCCCCCGGGGTGCGGGCGGGAACCGGCCGGCGCGGCGCACCGCCGCCAGCGCAGCCGCGTCGAGGCGCGGGTCGCCCGCGCTTTGGACCAGACGGGCCGAGACCAGCCGCCCGTCGCGCGCCAGCACCAGCTCGATCAGCGCCCGGCCGCTGGCCCGCGTGCCACGCGGATAGCGGTGGCTGCGGTCGACCCGCGCCCGGATCCGCGCGCCCCATTCGGCCTGCAGCGCCGAGGCCCGGGCAGGCGTCAGCGTCGGCGCGCCGCCGGTGGCCCCCGCCCCGGCCTCGGCGGCCTCTGACCGGCCCCGCGCCACCTGCGCCGCGCGCGCCTCCGAGGGCGGCGCGGCAGAGCGGGCGGTCCTGGCCGGAGGCTCGGGGCGTGACTCGGGCCGAAGCGCCGACGCCGGGTCCGGCTCGCGTCTCTCGGGCGGGCTGGAGGGCACGGGCAGGTCGGCCTCGGGGCGCGGTTCGGAAAGCGTCGGCAGGGCGGGAACCGGCATCGCGGCACGGTCGGGCGCGGGGTCCGGATCGGCGCGCGGCACGCTTTCAGGCTCTGGCTCTGGCGCTGGCAGGTCTGCAAGGTCGGTGTCAGGCGCCGGGGCCTCGGTCCAGTCCTCGGCAAGCCTGGCATAGGACGCAGGCGCCGCCGCCAGCGTCACCAGCGCATCGCCCCCCGGCCCGCCTGCCGCCCCGGCAACGCCCCCCATCGGCGGCCGCGCCAGCGCAAAGGCCCCGACATGGAGCGCCAGCGCCAGCGGCATGAAGGCCAGAAGCTCGCCCGCCCGTGTCATCGCGGCACCGTCACCAGCCGCAGCGGGCCGCGCCCCTCGGCGGTCAGCCGCGCGGCAAGCCGCGCCAATGCGGCCGCCTCGACCCCGGCATCGGCCCGGATCACCAGCGGCCCGGCGCCGTCGGGCCGCGCGGCGAGCGCCGCAAAAACCGCCTCGCCCCGCAGATCGCCGAAGGCCAGATCGCCCGCGGCCGACAGGTGCAGCATGTCCCCCGTTGCGGGCTCGGCCCCGTCCGCCCGCGGCGGCGCGGTCTCGAAGGGCGCGGGCGGCACCAGCCGCGCGCTCATCAGGAAGAAGATCAGCAAAAGGAAGACGACATTGATCATCGGCACAATGCTTTCGCCGTGCCTGCGCTGCCGGTCGTCCGCGCCGAAGTCGAGCATCGCCTCACTCCACCAGCATGAGCCCCGCGACCCCGGCCCGGCCGAGCGCGTCCATCGCATCGACCAGCGCCTGCAGGTCGGCCCCGTCCCGGGCGCGCAGCAGGACCGGATCGCCGGGCGCGGGCGTGATCCGCGCCAGTTCGGCCGCGATGGCATCGGGCGCCATCATCGCCTGCCCGTTCAGGGACAGCCCGTCGGGGCGCACCTCGATCAGTCTTGGCGGCCCCTGCCAGTCGCCCGCCCCGCCGCCCCTGGCCGCGACGATCCCGATCCCCGCCTCGGGGCCGAAGCGGGCGGCGATCATGAAGAAGACGAGCAGCAGGAAAACCACGTCGATCATTGGCGTGAGGCTCGGGCGCCGCGTCGGCCGGGGCGTGTCGAAACTGAACATCACCCCGCCTCCGTGGCCAGAAAAAGCCGGGTCGCGAGGTCTTCCATGTCGGCGCGGGCGCTGTCGGCCACGGATTCGAACCAGCTGAGCGAAACCGCCGCCGGGATCGCCACCGCCATGCCGGCGGCCGTGGTCAGAAGCGCCTCCCAGATACCGCCCGCCAGATCGGCCGGGTCGGCCGCCGAACCCGCCGATTGCAGCGCCTGAAAGGCGTCGATCATGCCCAGAACGGTGCCCAGAAGCCCCAGCAGCGGCGCGATCACCGCGATCAGTTCCAGCGCGCGCAGCCCCGAACGCGCCTCGACCAAGAGCCGCCGGGCGACGCGGGTGGTCTCTTCGCGGGCCTTCGCCTCGGGCAGGCCCCGCGCCAGCGCCCCGATGGCCGCGCCCACCAGCCGGGCGCGCAGACCGACCCGGCCCGAGACCGCCTCGGCCGCCGCCTCGCGCGCACCCTCCTGCCAGAGCAGCACGGCGCGTTCGGCCCGGGCGCCCGCGAAGGCCCCCATCCGCGCGAGGCCCCAGAGCTTCCAGAGGATCAGGCTGAGCGTCGCCACCGACAGGGCCGCGATGGCCCACATCGCCGCGCCGCCGGTGTGAAGGAAGGACAGGATCGGGTCGATCATGCGGCGGGCTCCTCGGCCGGGCAGGTATCGGGGGTCATCGCACCACCTCGAGCGGCTGAAAGACCGGGCCGTCGGGGGTGTCGGCAAGATAGGCGCGCAGCCCGAAGACCTCGGCCAGATTGGCCTCGCTCAGAACCGCGCGGGGCGGGCCGTCGGCCACCAGACGGCCGCGATGCATCAGCAGAAGCCGGGTGCAGAACCGCACCGCCAGGCCCAGATCGTGGAGCGAGATCATCACGAGGCGGCCTTCGGCGGCGAGCCCTGCAAACAGCGCCATGGTGGTGAACTGATGCGCCGGGTCGAGCCCGGCAATGGGTTCGTCAGCCATCAGCACCGGCGCCTCCTGCGCCAGCGCCCGGGCGATCAGCACCCGCGCCTGTTCGCCGCCCGACAGCTCGGTCGCGCGCCGCGTGGCGAACCCGGTCAGGTCGAGGCGGGCCATCGCGGCACCGACGGCGGCGCGGTCGGCGGGTCCGGGACGCTGGCCCGGTCCCAGATGCGGCGTGCGGCCAAGCCCGACCAGGGTCTCGACGCTGACCGGCCAGGCGATCTCGCGCGTTTGCGGCAACCAGGCGGCGGCGCGGGCACGCTCGGACGCGGGAAGGCACGCAAGGCTCGATGTGCCCTTGTGCGGCACGAGGCCGAGGGTTGCGCGCATCAGGGTGGTCTTGCCTGCGCCATTGGGACCGACAAGGCCAACGCAGTCGCCGGGGGACAGCGTCGCGGTGACATCGTCGACCACCGGACAGCGCCCGCGCCGGACGGTCAGATGCGAAAGCTCAATCCCGGTCATGCGCCCGCCTCCGCCCGGGTCCGGTAGATCAGCCGGATGAAAAGCGGCGCGCCGATCAGTGCGGTGACGACGCCCAGCTTGAGGTCGCGGTCGGGCAGCACCAGCCGCACGCCGATATCGGCCGCCAGCAAAAGCGCCGCCCCCCCCAGCGCCGAGGCCGCCAGCAGCCGCCCGGGCCGCGCGCCCACCAGCGGGCGCAGAAGATGCGGCACGATCAGACCGACAAAGCCGATGGCGCCCGCGACCGCCACGCCTGCGCCCACCGAGGCCGCGACGCCGAGGACCAGCGCGAGGCGCAGCCGCCCGAGCCGGATGCCCAGCGCCGCCGCCGCATCCTCGCCCAGCGTCAGCGCATCAAGCCCGCGGCCGAGCCCCGCCAGCATCAGCCAGCCCAGAAGCGTCAGCGGCAGCGCCAGCCAGACATGGGTGAAGGACCGGTCGGCGAGCGAGCCCATCAGCCAGAACACGATATCGGCCGTGGCATAGGGGTTGGGCGAGAGGTTCAGCACCAGCTGCGTCAGCGCGCCCGCCAGCGCCGAAAGGGCGATGCCCGCGAGGATCAGCGTGAAGGCGCCCCCGCGCGGCCCGGCCAGCAGCAGCAGCAGCGAGACGGCGATCAGCGCGCCTGTCAGCGCCGAAGCGGGAAGCGCCAGCACATGCGCCGAGGCAAGCCCCGTCTGCAGCGCCAGCACCGCGCCCAGCGCGGCGCTCGACGAGACGCCGATCAGAGCGGGCTCGGCCAGCGGGTTGCGCATGTAGCCCTGAAGCGCCGCGCCCGAGAGCCCGAGGCTCGCGCCCACCAGCACGGCCAGGATCGCGCGCGGCAGCCGGATCTCGCGCATGACCAGAACCGCCGCCTCGCCGCGCCCGGCCAGCAGCGCCGAGAGGCTGTCCCTGACCGACAGTCCCGCGGGGCCGATCAGCAGCGACAGCGCGAAAAGGGCCGCGACCAGCAGCGCAAGCGCCCAGAAGAGCCCCTGCCCCCTCATGCGCGCGCTCCGTCTCGGTCGGCCGGTCTTGTATCCGGATCGTCCATCGCCCTGCCTTCCCTGCCCTTGCGGGCGGTCCGGGGCACGGTGGCATCGCGCCAGCCCCCCGGACGGTGATCTTTCTCACCGCTGCGGGCTGGCCGCTCCGGGGCGCGCCCCGCGCCCGGAAAGGGTGATCGTCGCTTCGGCAGGTCTCCTGGCTTGCGGGTCGTCGCTTGGCTGGCCTTCCCGGGCGCCGGGCCCAGTGGCATCTGTCAGCCGCGCTCTCCGCCTACAGTTGCGGGGGCAGCCGCGGAATTGCCCTTGCGGGGGCGCACCGCGTTCCCTTTTCTCCGGCCTTGCGGACCGGAACCGAAGTCGCTCCTGCCTAGCCGATCGGCGGGCATTGTCAAAGCCCTTTGCGGGCGGCTCAGCCCTCTCCGGCCAGCCCCTTCAGGATCGGGCAGTCGGGGCGCTGATCGCCCGCGCAGGCCGAAACCAGCTCGGCCAGGGTGGCGCGCATCGCCTGCAATTCGGCGATCTTGGCGTCGATCTGCGCCAGATGGACGCGGGCGATCTGTTTCACATCGGCGCTGGCGCGGTCCTTGTCGGTGTAAAGCGCCAGAAGCGCCCGGCATTCCTCGATGGAAAACCCAAGCGACCGCGCCCGGCCCAGAAAGGTCAGGTTGTGCAAATCGGTTTCCGAGAAATGCCGGTAGCCATTGGCGCCCCGAGCGGGGCGGATCAGGCCGATCTCCTCGTAATAGCGGATGGTCTTGGCCGGCAGCCCGGTCGCCTTCGAGATGTCGCCGATATTCATGACCGGGCCTCCAGGGGTCCGAGTCCGCGCAGCCGCAGGGCGTTCGACAGCACGAAGAGGCTTGAACAGGCCATGGCCCCCGCCGCCAGCATCGGCGACAGAAGAAGGCCGTTCAGCTGATAGAGCACGCCTGCCGCGACCGGAATGAGGGCCACGTTATAGGCGAAGGCCCAGAACAGGTTCTGACGGATATTGGCCAGCGTCCGGCGGCTGACATGGAGCGCGTTGACGACGCCCTGCGGGTCGCCCGACATCAGCACCACATCGCCCGCCTCGATGGCGACATCGGTGCCGGTGCCGATGGCCAGCCCCACATCGGCCGCCGCCAGCGCGGGCGCGTCATTCAGCCCGTCGCCGACGAAGGCGACAGGGCCGTCGGCGCGCAGCCCCTCCAGCGCCTCGACCTTGCCGCCGGGCAGGACGCCCGCCACGACATGGCCGATGCCAAGCTCGGCCGCGACGGCGCGCGCGGTCGGCTCGGTATCGCCGGTGATCAGCGCCGTCCGGACACCCATGCGGTGCAGTCCCGCGATGGCCGCGCGCGCCGAGGGCTTGATCGGGTCGGCCAGCGCCAGCACCCCCGCCGCGCGCCCGCCGAGGGCCACGAAGACCGGGGTTGCGCCGGTCGCGGCCAGCGCCGCGGCCTCGGCCGCGAGGGGTCCAAGCGCGATGCCCTCGCGCGCCATCAGCCGTTCGGCGCCCACCAGCACCGCGCGGCCCCCGATCCGCCCCCGGACGCCGAAGCCGGGCAGCGCCTCGACGCCTTCGGCCTCGGGATGATCGGGGGCGGCGGCGAGGATGGCGCGGGCCAGCGGATGTTCCGACCGGGCCTCGAGCGCGCCGGCCGCGGCCAGAACCTCGCCGCGATCAAAGCCCTCGGCCAGCCGCGCCCCGGTCAGTTCGGGGCGGCCCTCGGTCAGCGTGCCGGTCTTGTCGAAGGCAACCGTCGCAACGCCCGACAGGCTTTGCAGCGCATCGCCCTTGCGGAACAGCACCCCCATCTCGGCGGCGCGGCCGGTACCGACCATCACCGAGGTCGGCGTGGCCAGCCCCATGGCGCAGGGACAGGCCACGATCAGAACCGAGACGCCCGCGACCAGTGCAAGCCCCAGCGCCGGGTCGGGCCCGACGATCAGCCAGACCGCGACGGTCAGCGCGGCGGCGGCCAGGACCGCGGGCACGAAGATGCCGGTGATCCGGTCGGCCAGCGCCTGCACCGGCAGCTTGGCGCCCTGCGCGGTCTCGACCATGGCCACGATCTGGGCCAGCGCGGTATCGCGGCCGACCCGGGTGGCGCGGAACCGCAGCGCGGAGGCGCCATTGACGGTGCCGCCGGTGACCGCGTCACCGGGCGCCTTGTCGGCGGGCATCGGCTCGCCGGTCAGCATCGATTCGTCGACCGGCCCCTGCCCCGCGACGATCTCGCCATCGGTGGGGATGCGCTCGCCGGGGCGGACCTCGATCAGATCGCCGGGGGCAAGCAGCTCGACGGGCCGGTCCTCGAGACCCGTTTCAGTGACGACCCGGGCGCTGCGGGGTTGCAGGCCCATCAGATGCCGGATCGCCTCGCCGGTGCGGCCCCGGGCGCGGGCCTCAAAGGTGCGGCCGATCAGGATCAGGGTGACGATGACCGCGGCGGCCTCGAAATAGACATGGGCCGTGCCGGCGGGCAGCAGGCCGGGCGCGAAGGTCGCGAGGGTCGAGTACCCCCAGGCGGCGCCGGTGCCGAGCGCGACCAGCGCGTTCATGTCGGGCGCGCCCTTCAGCAGGAGCGGCACGCCCTTGAGAAAGAAGGACCGGCCCGGACCGGCGAGGATCGCGGTGGTCAGCAGGAACGAGACGACGCGCAGCCCGGTTTCCGAGACAATCCCGGCCAGCGCCTCGCGGGCACCAGGGATCACGTGACCGCCCATTTCCAGAAGCACCACGGGCAGCGCCAGCAGGCCCGCGATCCAGGCCCGGCGGGCCAGCGCGCGGGCCTCGGCAGCCTGGGCCGCGCCGGGTTCGGGCCGCGCCTCGGCGGTCAGCGGGGTCGCCGGATAGCCAGCCTCTGTGACCGCGCGGGCCAGCGCACGGGCATCGGCCAGGCCCTCGGCGGCGGTCACGCGGGCCTGACCGGTCGCGAGGTTCATCGCAGCCGACAGAACCCCGGGCTGGGCCAGCAGAGTACGCTCGATCCGGCCGGTGCAGGAGGCGCAGGTCGCGCCCTCGACGTTGAGCGCGATTTCGGTCCGGGCGACGCCGAAGCCCGCCCCCTCGACCGCGCCGATGAGCGGCGCAGGCGGTCCGGAATGCTCGACCTCGGCGGTGCCGGTGGCGAGATTCACCCGGGCCGCACCGACCTCAGGCAGGTCGGTCAGGGCGCGCTCGACCCGCCGCACACAGCCCGCGCAATGCAGCCCTTCGAGCTTCAGCCTGGTGGTGGTGATCGCGGTCATGACAGCCTCCGTGCAGCGTCCGTCGGATTGGATGCCCCTCAGATAGGGCCTCCAGTCGCTGGAAGGTCAAGGGCACTGCCGCGTTTTGTCAGGGAAACCGACTGTCTGGAGGTTCGCGCGAATTTTCTGCGAAAATTCGGGGCCGGAAACCGGCCTATCACGGCAGGAACGCGCCCTGGCGGCCCACTATGTAGCCGTGGATGCGCCGGCCGGCCGCACTGAGGGCGGTATCGCTGCGATGGACCAGGAACCACTGCCGCACCAGCGGCAGCGCGGGGGCATCCAGCTCGACCAGCCGCCCGGCGGCCAGTTCCTCGACCACCGTGTGACGCGAGATCAGCGCGATCCCGAGCCCCGCCATCACCGCCTGCTTGATGGTCTCGTTGCTTTCCAGCTCGACGACCCGTTGCGGACGCCCCTTGCCCAGCCGCTCGATGAACCGCTCCATCAGCACGCGGGTTCCCGACTCGATCTCGCGCGCGAGGAAGGTCTCGGCCAGCACCCGTTCGGCCGCGATCCGCTCCTGCCCGGCCAGCGGATGATCGGGCGGCGCGATCAGCACATGGGGATGCGGCCCCAGCACTGTCGCATGCACCTCGGGCACCCGGGGCGGCCGCCCCATGATCGCGATATCGACGCTTGCCGCCTGCAGCGCCGTCACCACCATCTCGCGCGAGCCCACACGCAGGATCACGTCGATTTCGGCAAAGGCGCGGTGCAGCTCGGCCACCAGGCGCGGCGCGAAATACTTGGCGGTGGCGACCACGCCCAGCGTCACCATCCCCTCCATCCCCTCGTTGAGCGCGCGCACATGATCGACGCAGGCCTCGAGCGCGGTCTCGATCGCGCGCGCGCCCACCAGAACCGCCTCGCCCTGGCGCGTGAGTCGCGCCACGCCCTGGGGACCGCGATCGACCAAGCGGGCGCCGAAATTCTCTTCGAGCTGGCGCAGCTGGGTATGGACGGCCGGGGTCGTCAGGTGGATCGACTCGGCCGCCGCCGTCAGCGTTCCGTGCTCGGCCACGGCGCGCAAAGCCCTGAGTTGCTTGAAGGTTACCGCTTCGGGCCGGAGTGTCGACATGAGGTTTTCAAAAAAATCTAACGCAGGTTCCGTGTTTTTAAATTCTCCACCATGCCTTCATCCTTTAGCAACCGGTATCGACAACGCGTCGCCAGATTCGGGAGAAATTTATGCAACGAGAGAATCCGATCCGGGATTTGCAGCATATCCCCGCCGCGCTTCAGCCGATCCTGAACGCGCTCTGCGAGGTCGGCATCGACCTGTCGCGGGTGATCCAGCGCGGGCCGCTGGGCGGCGCGCTGGGGGCCGCGGTCGGCGAGAACCTGGGCGGCGATACCCAGAAGGCGCTGGACCTGATGGCCGACGACGCCTTCTGCGAACGTCTCAAGTCCGCCAATGTCCGCTTCTATGCCTCGGAAGAGCAGGACGTCGTGGCCGAGCTTGACCCGGCCGGCGCCTATGCCGTCGCCATCGACCCGCTCGACGGATCCTCGAACATCGACGTCAACGTCTCGATCGGCACGATCTTCTCGATCTTCGAGGCGGCCGCGACCGGCGATGCCAGCGTGCTGCGCCCGGCCAGCGAACAGATCGGCGCGGGCTACATCATCTACGGGCCGCAGACGATGCTGGTCTGCACCTTCGGCAAGGGCACCCAGGAATACCTGCTCGATCCCGACAGCAAGCAGTTCGTGCTGGTGGCCGAGGCGGTGATGGTGCCCGACACCTCGCGCGAATTCGCCATCAACGCGTCGAACTACCGGCACTGGTCGCGGCCGATCCGGGCCTATATCGACGACTGCCTCGCCGGTGAGGAAGGCCCGCGCGCCTCGAACTTCAACATGCGCTGGGTCGCCTCGCTGGTGGCCGAGACCCACCGCATCCTGACCCGGGGCGGCGTCTTCCTGTACCCCGGCGATGCCCGCAAGGGCTACGAGCGCGGCCGTCTGCGGATGGTCTATGAATGCGCGCCCATCGCCTTCGTGATCCAGCAGGCCGGAGGCCTTGCCACCGACGCGCAGGATCCGATCCTCGGCAAGACCGCCGAAAGCCTGCATGCGCGCACGCCCTTCGTCTTCGGTTCGACCGACAAGGTCAGCCGCATCGCCGCCTATCACGACCTGCCGGACGAAGAGGTCAACGCCCTGTTCGGCAATCGCGGCCTGTTCCGCGTCTGAGTTCCTGGAGGATTGTCATGAGCAAGAAGCATCCGATCATTTCTGTCACCGGCTCCTCCGGGGCTGGCACCTCGACGGTCAAGCACACCTTCGACCAGATCTTCCGCCGCGAGGGCGTGAACGCGGTCTCGATCGAGGGCGACGCCTTCCACCGGTTCAACCGCAAGGACATGAAGTCCGAACTCGACCGCCAGTATGCCGGCGGCAATGTCGGCTTCAGCCATTTCAGCTTCGAAGCGAACGAGCTGAAGGAGCTGGAAAAGGTCTTCAGCCAGTATGGCGAGACCGGCACCGGTCGCACCCGCCACTATGTGCACGATGCCGACGAGGCCGAGAAATACGGCGTGCCCCCCGGCGAGTTCACCGAGTGGGCGCCGTTCGAGGACGGGTCGGACCTGCTGTTCTATGAAGGTCTGCACGGCTCGGTCGTCAATGACGATGTGAACATCGCCCGCCATGCCGACCTCAAGATCGGGGTGGTGCCGGTCATCAACCTCGAATGGATCCAGAAGATCCACCGCGACAAGGAAAAGCGCGGCTATACGACGGAGGCGATCACCGATGTGATCCTGCGCCGGATGTATGCCTATGTGCATTGCATCTGCCCGCAATTCACCGAAACCGACATCAACTTCCAGCGCGTGCCCGTGGTCGATACCTCGAACCCCTTCGTCGCCCGCTGGATCCCGACCCCCGACGAAAGCCTCGTCGTGATCCGGTTCCGCAACCCGCGCGGGATCGACTTTTCCTACCTGGTCTCGATGATCCACGGGTCCTGGATGAGCCGCGCCAACTCGATCGTGATCCCGGGCGGCAAGCTCGACCTCGCGATGCAGCTTATCCTGACGCCGATGATCAATCGCCTCGTCTCCGAATCGAAACGCGCCTGAGGAGGGTTCACATGAACGCGCCCACCAAGATCGACACCAGCGCCGAAGCGCTGATGGCCACCGCCATCCGGGTCCTGACCATGGATGCGGTCCAAGCCGCCAATTCGGGCCATCCGGGCATGCCGATGGGCATGGCCGATGCGGCCGCGGTGCTGTTCAACCGGTTCATGCAGATCGACCCGTCCTGCCCGAAATGGCCCGACCGCGACCGCTTCGTGCTGTCGGCGGGGCACGGGTCCATGCTGGTCTATTCGATCAACCACATGCTGGGCTATGCCGACATGGACATGGACCAGATCCGCAGCTTCCGGCAATGGGGCGCCCGCACGGCCGGTCACCCGGAATACGGCCATGCCGACGGGATCGAGACCACGACCGGCCCGCTGGGACAGGGCATCACCACCGCGGTCGGCATGGCGCTGGCCGAACGGATGCACAATGCCCGTTTCGGCGACGATCTGGTCGATCACTACACCTATGTCATCGCGGGCGACGGCTGCCTGATGGAGGGCATCAGCCACGAGGCCATCGACATGGCCGGGCACTGGCAGCTGGGCCGGATGATCGTGCTGTGGGACGACAACAAGATCACCATCGACGGCTCGACCGAACTGTCGACCTCGGTCGACCAGAAGGCCCGTTTCGCCGCCGCCGGCTGGCATGTGCAGGAGGTCGACGGCCATGACCGCGAGGCGGTCGCCGCCGCCATCGAGGCCGCGAAGAAGGACCCCCGCCCCTCGCTGATCGACTGCAAGACCGTGATCGGCCAGGGCGCGCCCAACAAGGCCGGCAGCCACAAGGTCCATGGCGCGCCTCTGGGTGCCGAGGAAATCGCCGCGAGCCGCACGGCGCTGGGCTGGGCCCATGAGGCCTTTACCCTGCCGAAAGAGGTCTATGCCGCCTGGCAGGCGGTCGCCGCGCGCGGCCGCGAGGCCCGCGAGGGCTGGGAGGCGCGGCTGTTGTGCAACGAGCATGGCGGCGCCTTCGAAAAGTCGCTGGCCAAGCCGGACAAGGCAGCCATGGCCGAGGCGATCACGGCCTACAAGCAACAGCTTTCGGCCGACGCGCCCAAGGTCGCGACCCGGAAGGCCTCGGAAATGGCGCTGGCCGTGGTCAATGCCACCCTGCCCAACGCCATCGGCGGCTCGGCCGACCTGACCGGCTCGAACCTGACGCTGACCAAGGGCATGTCGCCGGTGTCGAAAGACAATTACGGCGGCAACTACATCCATTACGGGATCCGCGAATTCGGCATGTCGGCGGCGATGAACGGCATCGCGCTGCATGGCGGCTTCTTCCCCTATGGCGGCACCTTCCTCGTCTTCGCCGACTATGCCCGCCCCGCGATCCGGCTGTCGGCGCTGATGGGGCTGCCGGTGGCTTACGTGATGACCCATGACTCGATCGGTCTGGGCGAGGACGGCCCGACCCACCAGCCGGTCGAGCATCTGGCCAGCCTGCGCGCCATGCCCAACCTCAACGTCTTCCGCCCCGCAGACGTGGTCGAGACCGCCGAGGCCTGGGAAATCGCCGCGACCTCGGAGAAGACCCCGAGCCTGCTGGCGCTGTCGCGCCAGAACCTGCCCTGCCTGCGGACCGAGCACCGGTCCGAGAACCTGACCGCGAAGGGCGCCTATGTGCTGCGCGAGCCCGAGGGCGGCCGCGACGTGACGCTGATCGCCACCGGCTCGGAAGTCGAGATCGCGATGAATGCCGCCGACGAACTGGCGCGCCAGGACGTCAGGGCGGCCGTTGTCTCTGCCCCCTGTTTCGAGCTATTCGCAGCCCAGGACGAGGCCTACCGGGCATCCGTCCTCGGTGACGCGCCCCGGGTCGGGGTCGAGGCCGCCGTGGAACAGGGCTGGTCGCCGCTTCTGGGCGCCAGATCCGCCTTCGTGGGCATGACCGGCTTCGGCGCCTCGGCGCCGGCAGACGACCTTTACAAGCATTTCGGCATCACCGCCGAAGCCGTGGCCGCCGCCGCGAAGAAACTGATCCGATAAGACAAGAAGGGTGGAAGATGACAGTTAAGGTAGCAATCAACGGCTTTGGCCGGATCGGGCGCAACGTGCTGCGGGCGATCGTGGAATCGGGCCGCACCGATATCGAGGTCGTCGCGATCAACGATCTGGGTCCGGTCGAGACCAACGCCCACCTGATGCGCTATGACAGCGTGCACGGCCGCTTCCCCGGCACCGTGACCGTGAGCGGCGACACCATCGACGTGGGCCGCGGCCCGATCAAGGTGACCGCGATCCGCGACCCGAAGGAGCTGCCCTGGGGCGATGTCGACGTGGCGCTGGAATGCACGGGCATCTTCACCGCCCGCGACAAGGCCGCGATCCATCTGGAAAACGGCTCGAAGCGGGTGCTGATCTCGGCGCCGGGCGCCGGGGCCGACAAGACCATCGTCTATGGCGTCAACCATGACGTGCTGACCAAGGACGATCTGGTCGTCTCGAACGCGTCCTGCACGACGAACTGCCTGTCGCCGGTCGCCAAGGCCCTGAACGATGCCATCGGCATCACCCGCGGCTTCATGACCACGATCCACAGCTACACCGGCGACCAGCCCACGCTGGACACCATGCACAAGGATCTTTACCGCGCCCGCGCGGCCGCGATGTCGATGATCCCGACCTCGACCGGGGCCGCCAAGGCCGTGGGCCTCGTGCTGCCGGAACTGAACGGCAAGCTCGACGGCGTCGCGATCCGGGTGCCGACGCCGAACGTGTCGGTCGTCGATCTGGTGTTCGAGGCATCGAAGGCGACCACCGTCGACGAGGTCAACGCGGCCATCCGGGCGGCAGCCGACGGCCCGATGAAGGGCATTCTCGGCTATACCGACGAGAAACTGGTCTCGTCGGACTTCAACCACGACCCGCATTCCTCGGTCTTCCACATGGATCAGACCAAGGTCATGGACGGCACGATGGTCCGCATCCTGACCTGGTATGACAACGAATGGGGCTTCTCCAACCGCATGGCGGATACCGCCGTGGCCATGGGGGCCCTGATCTGATGGCGCCGACGCCCCTGACATCGCTGGATGTTTCGGGCAGGCGCCTGGCGGTCCGGGCGGATCTGAACGTTCCGCTCGGCCCCGGCGGGGTGGGCGATGCCACGCGCATCGCCCGGTTCGCCAGGGGCATGAAACCGCTTCTGGCGCAGGGCGCGCGGCTGGTGGTTCTCAGCCATCTCGGCCGTCCCGAGGGCGAACTGACCCCGGCCCTGTCGCTGGAACGGGTACAGACCGCGCTGGCGGACGCGCTGGAGGCGCCGGTCCGCTTCATCGACACCTGCGCGGGGCCGATGGCCGAGCGCACCAGCCTTGCGCTGGCGCCGGGCGAGGTCCTGCTCTGCGAGAACCTGCGCTTCGAACGCGGCGAGGAAGTGAACGACCCTCGGCTCGGGGCGGATCTGGCCCGGCTGGGCGACATCTATGTCAACGATGCCTTTTCCTGCTGTCACCGGCTGCATGCCTCGACCACGGCGGCGGTCGACGCGGCCCAGACGGTCGCCGCCGGACCCTTGCTGCTGGAAGAGCTGGCCCAGCTCGACCGGGCGCTCGATACCCCGCTCTCGCCCTCGGTGGCGCTGGTCGGCGGGCGGTCGATGGCCGAACGGCTGGGGCTTCTGAAACGGCTGGTGGCCAAGATCGACACCATCCTGCTGGGCGGCGGGCTGGCCAACACCTTCCTCTTCGCGCGCGGCTACAGCGTCGGCAAGTCGTTCTGCGAACCCGAACTGGCCGACGAGATCCTCGAGATCGCGGCGCTGGCCGAGGTCGCGGGCTGCAGGATCGTAATGCCCAGGGACTTCGTCGTCGACGGGCTGCAACATGCGGGCCAGCATGCCTATCCGGTGCCGCTGGGCGGCATCCGCCCGAACCGCCGGGTCTACGATCTGGGCCCGAACACGGTCGAGCTGTATCGCGGCCTCCTGCGCAAGGCCCGCACCATCGTCTGGAACGGGCCCTTGGGCACCTACGAGACGCCGCCCTTCGACGGCGCGACCCGGGCACTGGCCGAAACCGTGGCCGAACAGACCCGGGCCGGGCTGTGCGTGTCGGTGGCGGGCGGCGGCGATACGCTGGTCGCGCTGAACCGCTCGGGCCATGCCCATGATTTCACCTATGTCTCCACCGCCGGTGGAGCATTCCTCGAATGGCTGGAGGGGCGGCCGCTCCCCGGTCTCGAAGCTTTGGAACGCGCCGAGCGCGCTGACTGACGGAGATTAACGATGGCTCTTATCACCCTGCGGCAACTTCTGGACCATGCGGCCGAGCACGGCTACGGCGTGCCCGCCTTCAACATCAACAACATGGAACAGGGCCTGTCGATCATGGAGGCCGCGAAGGCCTGCGACGCACCGGTCATCATCCAGGCGAGCCGCGGCGCGCGCCAATATGCCAATGACATCATGCTGGCGAAGATGATCGAGGCGCTGTCGATGATCTATCCCGACATCCCGCTCTGCATGCATCAGGACCACGGCAACAACGAGGCGACCTGCCTGTCGGCCATCAAGCACGGCTTTACCTCGGTGATGATGGACGGCTCGCTGGAAGGCGACGGCAAGACCCCTGCGTCCTACGAGTATAACGTCGACATCACCAAGCGCGTGGCCGACATGGCGCATTGGGTCGGCGCCTCGGTCGAGGGCGAACTGGGCGTCCTGGGCAGCCTGGAAACCGGCATGGGCGAGGCCGAGGACGGCCATGGCGCCGAAGGCGAGCTGAGCCACGACCAGCTGCTGACCGACCCCGACCAGGCCGCCGATTTCGTCGCCAAGACCCGGGTCGATGCGCTGGCCATCGCCTGCGGCACCAGCCACGGCGCCTACAAGTTCACCCAGAAGCCCACGGGCGAGACCCTGGCGATGAGCGTGATCGAGAAGATCCACGCCAAGCTGCCCGACACGCACCTGGTGATGCACGGCTCGTCCTCGGTGCCGCAATACCTGCAGGACCTGATCAACGAGAATGGCGGCGCGATGCCCCAGACCTATGGCGTGCCGGTCGAAGAGATCGAGCGCGGCATCAAGATGGGCGTGCGCAAGGTCAATATCGACACCGACAACCGGATGGCGATGACCGGCACCTTCCGCCGCATCGCCCAGGAGAACCCGGCCGAATTCGACCCGCGGAAATTCCTCAAACCCGCGATGGCCGAGATGACCAAGCTGTGCAAGGACCGCTTCGAACGCTTCGGCACCGCGGGCAATGCCTCGCGGATCAAGCCGATCCCGATGGAGGACATGGCCAAGCGCTATGCCGACGGCAGCCTCGATCCGAAGACGAAATAAACCTCTGGCGCCCGGCCCTCGCGGGGGCCGGGCCCGCTCCGGAAACGCGCGCAACGTAGAACAAAGACCACCGGAACCCAGGGACAAGACGAACCGAAAGGCCATAGGAAATGGATCAGTCGAACCGATATGCCCGCCTCGACCTCGATGAGAAAGCGCTCATCGCCGGCGGCCGCCACGTGCTCTGCGCCTATACGATGAAGCCGAAGGACGGCGGGGACTACCTTGCGACGGCCGCGCATTTCGCCGCCGAAAGCTCGACCGGCACCAATGTCGAGGTGCACACCACCGACGATTTCACCAAGGGCGTCGATGCGCTCGTCTACGAGATCGACCCCGAAAACGAGGTGATGAAGATCGCCTATCCGGTCGAGCTGTTCGACCGCAACATCATCGACGGCCGCGCCATGCTGGCCTCGTTCCTGACGCTGACGATCGGCAACAACCAGGGCATGGGCGATGTCGAGCACGCGAAGATGCGCGACTTCTACGTGCCGCCCGCCTATCTGCGGCTTTTCGACGGGCCGGTGATGAACATCGCCGACATGTGGCGCGTGCTGGGCCGCAGCGTCACCGATGGCGGCATGGTGGTGGGCACCATCATCAAGCCCAAGCTTGGCCTGCGCCCGCAGCCCTTCGCCGATGCCTGCCATGAATTCTGGCTGGGCGGCGATTTCATCAAGAACGACGAGCCCCAGGGCAACCAGGTCTTCGCGCCGCTGAAAGAGACGATCCGTCTGGTGGCCGACGCGATGAGGCGCGCCCAGGACGAAACCGGCGAGGCCAAGCTGTTCTCGGCCAACATCACCGCCGACGACCATTACGAAATGCTGGCCCGGGGCGAATACATCCTTGAGACCTTCGGCGAGAATGCCGATCACGTCGCCTTCCTCGTCGACGGCTATGTCGCCGGTCCCGCGGCCATCACCACCGCGCGCCGCGCCTTCCCGCACCAGTTCCTGCATTATCACCGCGCAGGCCACGGCGCCGTGACCTCGCCGGAATCGCAACGCGGCTACACCGCCTTCGTGCTGTCCAAGATGGCGCGTCTGCAGGGCGCCTCGGGGATCCACACCGGCACCATGGGCTTTGGCAAGATGGAGGGCGATCCATCCGACAAGATCATGGCCTTCATGCTGACCGACGACGTGGCGGACGGCCCCTTCTACCGTCAGGACTGGCTGGGGATGAAACCCACCACGCCGATCATCTCGGGTGGCATGAACGCGCTGCGCCTGCCGGGCTTCTTCGACAATCTGGGCCATTCCAACGTGATCCAGACCTCGGGCGGCGGCGCCTTCGGCCATGTCGATGGCGGCACCGCGGGCGCGATCTCGCTGCGCCAGGCCCATGATGCGTGGAAGTCGGGTGTGAACCTCGTCGACTACGCCAAGGAGCACAAGGAACTGGCCCGGGCCTTCGAAAGCTTCCCGCAGGATGCCGACAAGCTTTACCCGGGCTGGCGCGAGGCGCTGGGCGCCGTCGCCGCCGAATGACGATCCGGCGCGGCCCTGCCCCGGGGCCGCGCCATCCTTGAAAAACCGGCCCCTTCGGGAGGAACCCCAAGATGTTCGACCGTTCGATCAAGATCGCGCCCTCGATCCTGTCTGCCGATTTCGCGAATTTCGGCGCCGAGATCCGGGCCATCGAGGCGCAGGGCGCCGACTGGGTGCATGTCGACGTGATGGACGGGCATTTCGTGCCGAACCTGACCTTCGGCCCGCCCGCGGTGAAGGCCTTCCGCCCGCATGTGAAGACCTTCATGGACGTCCATCTGATGATCTCGCCGGTCGATGCCTATATCGAGGCCTATGCCGAGGCGGGCGCCGACATGATCACCGCCCATATCGAGGCGGGGCCGCATATCCACCGCACCCTGCAGGCGATCAAGGCACAGGGCGTCAAGGCGGGCGTGGTGCTGAACCCCGCGACCCCGGCCGAAAGCGTCGAGCATATCCTCGATCTGTGCGACATGGTCCTGATCATGACCGTGAACCCGGGCTTCGGCGGGCAGAAATTCATCCATTCCGGCATCGAGAAGACCCGCAAGGTTCGCGCCATGATCGGCGACCGCCCGATCCATATCCAGATCGACGGCGGCATCACCCCCGAGACGGCGCCGCTGGTGGTCGAGGCGGGCGCCGATGTGCTGGTCGCGGGCTCGGCCGTCTTCAAGGGCGGCTCGGTCGACACGCCCGAGGTCTATGGCGCCAATATCCGCGCGATCCGCGAGGCCGCCGAAGGCGCACGGAAAGCGGCCTGAGGCCCGACCACAGGTCCGGGAGGGCGCGGACCGCGCGCCCTCCCTCGCCCCGTTGCCCCCGGGCGGCTCCGTCACACTGAGGGACCGCCACCAAAGGACCGGCTGGCCCGCCCGCCGCGCAGCGTTACCTTCTTTCCGGCACCCCAGTCCCATTCGAAGGAGGTTTTCATGGCCGTCTCTCCCCCTGTCTGCGATTTCGGCTGGACCGCCCCGGACCTTGCCCTGCCCGGCACCGACGGCAGGACCTACGCCCTGAAGGACATCCGCGGCCCGAAGGGCACGCTGATCATGTTCATCTGCAACCACTGCCCCTATGTGCTGGCGGTCCGCGACCGGATGATCCGCGACGCGCGCGACCTGCAGGCCCTGGGCATCGGCGTCGCCGCGATCTGTTCGAACGACGCCTCGGCCTATCCCGAGGACGGGATCGAGGGCATGCGCCGCGTCGCCGAGGAACTTGACCTTCCCTTCCCCTATCTCCATGACGAGGACCAGTCGGTCGCACGGGCCTATGGCGCTGTCTGCACCCCCGATTTCTTCGGCTTCGATGCCGGGATGGGGCTGCAATATCGCGGACGGCTGGATGCCTCGCGCAAGCAGGCGGGCCCGCCCGACCTGCGCCGCGACCTTTACGAGGCGATGAAACAGGTGGCCGAGATCGGCCACGGACCCGCCGAGCAGATCCCGTCGATGGGATGCTCGATCAAATGGAAGGATGCCGCGTGAAGGCCATCATCTTCGATCTCGACGGGACGCTGATCGACAGCGCCCCCGATATCCATGCCGCCGTGAACCGGACGCTTGCCGGGATGGGCCGCGAGGCGCTTGACCTCGAGACCATCCGCGCCTTCATCGGCGACGGGGTGCAGGTGCTGATGGAACGCGTGATCGAGGCCCGCGGGCTCGAACCCGATCAGCGCGACGCCATGGTCGAGACCTTCCTTGGCCATTACGAAGCCGACCCGGCGACGCTGACGACGCTGTATCCCGGGGTGCAGGACGCGCTGGAACAGTTCCGCGACGAGGGCTGGGCGATGGGCGTGTGCACCAACAAGCCCGAGGCGCCCTCGCGCGCCATCCTCAAGACCTTCGGCATCGACGGTTTCTTCGGCGCGGTGGTCGGCGGCGACACGCTCGAGGTCAGGAAACCCGACCCGAAACCGCTGCTGGCGGTGCGCGACCAGCTTCAGGCCAAGCAGGCGGTCTTTGTCGGCGACAGCGAGATCGACGCGGCGACGGCCCAGGCCACCGGCATGCGCTTTGCGCTCTTTACCGAGGGCTATCACCGGTCCGAGGATGTCGACGACATCCCGCAGGACGCGCGGTTTTCCGATTACGACGTGCTGGTCGCCATCGTGGCGCGGCTCGCCGACGAGCTGAGATGACCATCAAGGCCCTGATCTTCGATCTCGACGGCACGCTGGCCGAGACCGAGGAAACCCACCGGGCGGCATTCAACGCGACTTTCGCCGCCCATGGGCTCGACTGGCACTGGTCACGCGACGACTATGCCGTTCTGCTGAAGACCGGCGGCGGCAAGGAACGGCTGCGCGCGTTTCAGGCGGGGCTGCCCGAGGCGGCGCGGCTGCCCGAGGCCGAGCTGGTCCGGCTGCATGCCGAGAAGACCGAAACCTTCGGCCGGATGATCGCCGAAGGCGCGGTCGGGCTGCGCCCCGGGGTCGAGGACCTGATCCTGCATGCCCGCGAGGCCGACATGGCGATCGCCATGGCCACCACCACCTCGCGGCCCAATGTCGAGGTGCTGGCGCGGACCTGCTGGGGCAAGCCCGCCGACCGGGTCTTCGACGTGATCGCCTCGGGCGACGAGGTCGAGCGCAAGAAACCCGACCCGGCGATCTACCGGCTGGCGCTCGACCGGCTGGGGCTGCCGCCGCGCGAGTGCCTTGCCTTCGAGGATAGCCATATCGGCCTGCAATCGGCGCGGGCCGCGGGGCTGGGGGTCGTCATCACCCCCAGCACCTATACCGCGAACGAGGATTTCACCGGCGCCGCGCATTGCGCACCGACGCTGGAACAGCGCAACTGGCCGCTGATCCTGAAGGCGATGCTGCTGAGCTACTAGCGCCAGGACAGCAGCCGGCCGCCGGTCCAGAGCCGCGTCTTCGACCGGCGGCGGAAGATCATCGGCAGGTGCAGCGCGCCCGAAAAGGGCGTCGGCCGCCGCATCGTCAGCGCCGCGGTGACCGCGCCCTTCGACAGCATCGCCACGCCGAAGAAATCGGAAAACGGGGTCGAGCCGTTCTCGGCCAGGTTCCATTTGGTATCGGTCACGATCCGGTCGGCCTGGATCAGGCTTTTCGGAAACCGCTCGTCATTCGTTCCGGTCATGGGGGTCCCTCGCATGCGCCTCTTTTCAGCAGGTTACCCCCGGACCGAAGATCGCGCCATAGGCCCAGAGAGCGCAGGGGCGAGGCCGCGGCCGGGCCGTGGCGAAACGGCCGCGGCCGACCCCGCGCCCGTCGCCGCCCTCAGACGGCGGGCAGCCGGTTCTCGACCAGTTCGACATACCAGGAGGACCCGAAGGGGATCGCCTCGTCGTCGAAATTGTAGGCCGGGTGGTGCACCGAGGCGGTGTCGCCATTGCCAAGGAAGATATAGGCGCCGGGGCGTTCCAGCAGCATGTAGCTGAAATCCTCGCCCCCCATCAGCGGCGCGGTCGCCCGATCGACCCGGCCCGAGACCTTCTCGGCCATCGCGGCCGCGAAATCGGTCTGCTCGGGGGCGTTGGCGGTCACCGGGTAGTTGCGCTGATAGCGCACCTTGGCCGTCGCCCCATAGGCCGCCGCCGTCGCCTCGGCCACCGCGGCGACGCGCGCCTCGGCCAGATCGCGCATGCCCTCTTCCAGCGTCCGGACCGTGCCTTTCAGCTCGACGGTCTGCGGGATCACGTTATAGGCCTCGGATTCGGTGCGGAAGGTGCAGACCGACACCACGATCTGTTTCAGCGGATCGGCATTCCGCGAAGCGATGGATTGCAGCGCGACGACGATATGCGAGGCCACCAGCGTCGTGTCGATGCATTCATGGGGCTTGGCGGCATGCCCGCCCCTGCCGGTGACGGTGATGTCGAATTCGTCGGTCGCGGCCATGATCGGCCCGGGCCGGATCGCGAAGGCGCCGACCGGGATGCCGGGCATGTTGTGCATGCCATAGACTTCCTCGATGCCGAACCGCGCCATCAACCCGTCCTCGCACATCGCCAGACCGCCCGCGCCGCCCTCTTCGGCGGGCTGGAAGATCACCACCGCGCGGCCGTCGAAATTGCGGGTCTCGGCCAGGTATTTCGCGGCCCCCAGCAGCATCGCGGTGTGGCCGTCATGGCCGCAGGCATGCATCTTGCCCGGCGTCTTCGAGGCATAGGGCAGCCCCGTCGCCTCGTGGATCGGCAAGGCGTCCATGTCGGCGCGCAGCCCGATCGCCCGCCCCTGCCCGTCCGACCGGCCCTTGATCACGCCGACGACGCCCGACCGCCCGATGCCCTCGACCACCTCGTCGCAGCCGAATTCCCTCAGCTTCGCGGCCACCAGCGCCGAGGTGCGCGGCAGATCGTACATCAGTTCGGGATTCTCGTGGATGTCCCGGCGCCAGGCAGCGATCTCGGGCTGCATCTCGGCGAGGCGGTTCTTGACGGGCATGCGCGTTTACTCCTTCAGATGGTCGAGCAGCCGGGCCATGAAGGCCTCGCCCTGCCGGAACTGGTCGAGGGTGATGTATTCGTCGGGCTGGTGCGCCTGGGCGATGTCGCCGGGGCCGCAGACGACGGTCGAAAAGCCGCCCTCCTGGAACTGCCCGGCCTCGGTCGCGTAGCTGACCACATGGGTGGCGTTGTCGCCGGTCAGCCGGCGAGCCAGAGCCTCGGCCGCGCCGTCCGTCTCGGGGGCGAGCGCGGGCACCGAGAAGGTCTCGTCGACCGCGATGCCGGTCTCGGGACGGATGGCCTTCATGCCCGCCTCGACCCGCGCCACCTCGGCCATCAGCGCCGCGCGGCAGGCTTCGAGGCTATCCGAGGGCACGCAGCGGTAATCGAGCCCCATCCGGCAATCGGCGGCAGTGATGTTCTGCGCGGTGCCGCCCGCGATCTCGCCGACATGAGCGGTCGTCCAGGGCGGATCGAACAGCCCGTCATCGCCTGCGGGCGGGCGGGCGCGGTTCAGGTCATTCACGTCATTCGCCCACTGGATCAGCCGCCCCGCCTCCATCACCGCCGAGACGCCCTTGTGTTGCATCGAGGAATGCACCTCATGGCCCTTCAGCCGGATCTCGAAGCCGATATTGCCCTTGTGGCCGGTCACCACCTGCAGCATCGAGGGCTCGCCCACGATCACCGCCGCGGCCTTGGGCAGGTCCGCACGCGCCATCGCCGCGATCAGCGCCGGTGCGGCCAGGCAGCCCAGCTCTTCGTCATAGCTCAGCGCCAGTTGCAGCGGGCGCGCCACGTCGCGGGTCCTGGCCTCGACCAGCGCCCAGAGCGCCAGCGCATCGAAGCCCTTCATGTCGCAGGCGCCGCGCCCGTAAAGCCGCCCGTTCCGTTCGGTCAGCTCCCAGGGGTCCGAGCTCCAGTCCTGGCCGTCGACGGGCACCACATCGGTATGGCCCGACAGCATCACGCCGCCCGGCGCCCAGGGTCCGGCATGGGCATAGAGGCTGGCCTTGGACCGCACCGGGTTCCAGACCCGGGCGCAATGGATGCCGAACCCGGTCAGATACTCCTCGACCCAGTCGATCAGATCGAGGTTGCCATCGCGGCTGACCGTGGGGAAAGAAACAAGTTTTTCAAACAGTTGACGAGGTGTCAGCGGGCTGACCATGGCGGGGCTCCGGGATGGGTCTTGCGCCGAGACTGCGGCCCGCACCGATCGAGGTCAAGCGCGAACGCTGAAATATTGAACGCAAGGTCAAAAATTCCGCAAGGTCGGGCGGCCCTGAGGCAGATTGATATTGCCGAGCGCGGTTTCACTGGTCACACTTTGGGCAAAATCACCGGCGCCACGTCCGGGAAACCAGAAAAGTACAATCGTAGCAGCAACTTCAGGGAGTTTGCATGCCAGATGGGGCTTCGCCCATCCTCGAGGTGCAGGGTCTGCAGACCGTGTTTCGCACCCGGGGCGGCGATATTCACGCGGTCAATTCCGTCGATTTCCACCTGCAACCCGGGGAATTGCTGGGTGTGGTCGGAGAAAGCGGCTCGGGCAAATCCGTCACCATGATGTCGCTGATCGGGCTTCTGCCCTCGCCCCCGGCCGAGGTGCGGGCGGGTACGGTGCGCTTCGGCGGCGACGACCTGCTGCGGATGCCCGCCCGACAGCTGCGCGACATTCGCGGCGCGCGCATCGGCTTTGTCTTTCAGGACCCGATGACCAGCCTCAACCCGGTCTTTCCGGTGGGCTTTCAGATCATGGAGCCGCTGCGCAAGCATATGGGGCTCGACCGCGCCGCCGCCCGGCGCCGTGCGCAGGAACTGCTGGAGCTGGTCGGCATCCCCGATGCCGCGCGGCGGCTGGGCGATTTCCCGCACCAGTTCTCGGGCGGCATGCGGCAGCGGGTGATGATCGCCATGGCGCTGGCCTGCGATCCAGAGGTGCTGATCGCGGACGAGCCCACCACCGCGCTCGACGTAACGATCCAGGCCCAGATCCTGGAACTGATGAAGGACCTGCGCGAGCGGCTGGGGATGGCAGTGATCTGGATCACCCACGATCTGGGCGTGATCGCGGGCATCGCCGACCGGGTGATGGTGATGTATGGCGGCCAGGTGGTCGAACAGGCGCCGGTCAGGGCGCTGTTTGCCCGGCCCCAGCACCCCTATACCCGCGCACTTCTGCAGACCGTGCCCCATGTCACCGGCGCCCGGGCCGAGCGGCTGAAGGTGATCGAGGGCCAGCCGCCGGTGCTGTCGGGCCCGCCCCGCGCCTGCCCGTTCCGCGCCCGCTGCGCCCATGCCTTCGAAACCTGCGCGCGGGCCAATCCGGCGCGCGTCGCGGTCGGCCCCGACCATGACGCCGCCTGTTTCTGGGATGTCGACCGGGGAGCGCCGCGCCATGTCTGAAACCGCAATGTCGGATCGAAGCCCCCGGCCGCTGGTCGAGATACGCGACCTCAGGATGCACTTCCCGATCCATGCCGGGGTGCTGCGCCGCCGGGTCGGCGCGGTGCGCGCGGTCGATGGCGTCAGCTTCGACATCCACGAGGGCGAGACGCTGGGCCTCGTCGGCGAATCGGGCTGCGGGAAATCCACCTGCGGCCGCGCGATCCTGAGGCTTTACGACATCACCTCGGGCTCGATCCGGATCGAGGGCGACGAGATCGGCACGCTCGGTCAGGACGCGCTGCGCCCGCGTCGGCCGCGGATGCAGATGGTGTTTCAGGACCCGCAGGCCAGCCTCAACCCGCGCATGACGGTCGCCCGCATCATCGGCGAACCGCTGGACGAACACACGACGCTGAGCCGCGCCGAAAAGCGTGACCGGATCTACGAGCTGATGGATGCGGTCGGGCTGAACCGGAATTTCGCGAACCGCTATCCGCACCAGTTCTCGGGCGGGCAGCGCCAGCGGATCGGGATCGCGCGGGCGCTGGCCTTGAACCCCAAATTCATCGTCTGCGACGAACCCATCGCGGCGCTTGACGTGTCGATCCAAGCGCAGGTGGTCAATCTGCTGGAAGACCTGCAGGACCGGTTCGGGCTGACCTATCTTTTCATCAGCCACGACCTGTCGATGGTGCGCCATATCGCCGATCGGGTGGCCGTGATGTATCTGGGCCGCGTGGTCGAGCTGGCGCCCCGCGACAGCCTCTATGGCGCGCCGCTGCACCCCTACACGCAGGCGCTTCTGTCGGCGGTGCCCGAGCCCGACCCGGACCTGGAAGCGAGCCGCCGCCACATCATCCTGAAAGGCGACGTGCCCTCGCCCGCCAATCCGCCAGAGGGGTGCAACTTCTGCACCCGCTGCCCGCAGGCGATGCCCATCTGCCACCGGATCGACCCCGAAATGCGCGAGCCGAGGCCCGGCCATTTCGCGGCCTGCCACCTGCACGATCCGGACCATATCCCGACCGCTGGATCAACGGCGGCGAACGACCAACCCCAACAAGGAGAGTGACATGAGAGCGAAACACGCCCTTCTGGGCGCCGCCGCGGCCCTTGCCCTGGCGCCCGCCGCCTTTGCCGAACGCGGCAGCGACGGTCAGGTGAACATCATCTACTGGCAGGGCCCCTCGACGATGAACCCGTATCTGTCGGGCGGCATCAAGGAGCTGGAGGCGGCAAGCCTGTCGCTGGAACCGCTGGCGCGCTACGATCCCGATGGCAACATGGTGCCCTTCCTGGCCGAAACCGTGCCGACGCTGGAAAACGGCGGCGTGTCCGAGGACCTGAAATCGGTCACCTGGAAGATCAAGCCGGGGCTGCTGTGGTCGGACGGCACCCCCGTCACCTCGGCCGATGTGCGCTTTACCTGGCAATACTGCACGGCCGAGGGCGGCGGCTGTTCGCAGTCGGAAAAATACAACGACGTGGCCGATGTCGAGACGCCCGACGAACTGACTGCCATCGTCCGCTTTTCGGTGCCGAAGCCCTATCCCTACGGTCCCTTCGTGGGCAATCAGGCCCCGATCCTGCAGGCCGCGCAATTCGCCGACTGCCTCGGCCCGAAGGCGCCCGGCTGCACCAGCGCCAATTTCATGCCGGTCGGCACCGGCCCCTTCATCGTCACCGATTTCCGGCCCAATGACGTGATCGCGCTGAAAGCGAACGAGCATTACCGCGATCCCGAGAAACCCGCCTTCTCGACCGTGAACTTCAAGGGCGGCGGCGATGCCATGGCCGCGGGCCGGTCGGTGCTGGAAACCGGCGAATACGATTTCGCCTGGAACCTGCAACTGGCGCCCGAGGTGCTGGACCAGATGGCCGCCGCCGGCAAGGGCGAGGTCGAGGTCGCCTTCGGCACGCTGGTCGAGCGGATCATGGTCAACTTCACCGATCCCGACCCGAAATGGGGCGAGCGCCGCGCGACCGCCGACCATCCGCACCCGTTCCTGACCGACAAGGCGGTGCGCCAGGCGTTGTCGATGGCCATCGACCGCGATCTTCTGACCGAGATCGGCTACGGGCAGGCCGGGCGCACCACCTGCAACGTGCTGGCCGCACCCGAGATCTATGCCTCGGAGGCCAACGAGGGCTGCCTCGTGCAGGATATCGAGGGCGCAAAGGCGCTGCTCGATCAGGCGGGCTGGGTCCCCGGCCCCGACGGCGTGCGCCAGAAGGACGGCATGCGGCTGAGCATGCTCTTCCAGTCCTCGACCAATGCGGTCCGGCAGGACTTTCAGGCGCTGATCAAGCAGTGGTGGTCGGAAATCGGCGTCGAGAGCGAGCTGCGCAATGTCGATGCCTCGGTCTTCTTCGGCGGCGATCCGGGCAGCCCGGACACGTTCCAGAAGTTTTATGCCGATGTCGAGATGTATGCCAACAGCTTCGACGGCACCGACCCCGAGGCCTACATGGCCAACTGGGAATGCAAGCAGGCGCCCCGCCCCGAAACCCAGTGGCAGGGCAACAACATGCCGCGCTACTGCAACGCGGCCTATGACGCGCTGGTCGCCGAAATGGCCAAGACCGGCAAGATGGACGAACGGATCGCGCTGGCCAAGAAGATGAACGACATCCTGATGCAGGATTACGTGATCCTGCCGCTGGTGCATCGCGGCCGGGTCTCGGCCCGCGCGACGTCGCTTGGCGGCTTCGTCATGAACGCCTGGGACAGCGAGCTCTGGAACGCGGCCGACTGGTATCGCGTGAAATGAGCCCATGGGGGGCGCCCTGCCCGGGCGCCCCCTCCCTGCCCGCCCATCGAGCCCGAGGCCGTCCATAATGTTCACCTACACGATCCGCCGGCTGCTGATCGCGATCCCGACGCTGCTGGTCATCAGCCTCATCATCTTTCTCGTGGTGACGCTCGCCCCCAGCGACCCGACCGCGAACCTGCCGCTGTCGATCCCCTCCGAGGTCCGCGCCCAGATGCGCGAGGCGCTGGGGCTGAACGAGCCGATCCTCGTGCGCTACCTGCTGTGGCTGAGGCAGTTCTTCCTCTACGAGCCCCTGCACATGCTGGACCAGGCCTTCGGGCTCAGCCTCGCCGGCGAGGACATGCAGCGCATCCTCAGCTGGCAGACCCGCAGCCCGGTCGCCGACCTGATCGTGCAGCGCCTGCCGCAGACGCTTTGGGTCGTCGGCACCTCCTATGTGGTGGGGGTGCTGATCGCACTGCCCATCGGCATCGCCTCGGCCTACCGGCAATACAGCTGGTTCGACCAGATCGGCACCTTCGTGTCGATGGTGGGCTTCTCGGTCCCGACCTTCTTCACGGGCGTTCTGCTGATCGTGATCTTCTCGGTCCATCTGGGCTGGTTCCCCTCGATCTACGACACCACGCTGAGGGTCACGGACCTGTCGACCTTCTGGCTGCAGATCAAGCAGATGATCATGCCGGTCGCGGTGCTGGCACTGTACAACGCCGCCCAGATCAGCCGCTTCATGCGCGCCTCGATGCTGGACAATCTCAACCAGGACTATGTGCGGACCGCCCGCGCCAAGGGCATGACCGAGCGCGTCGTGGTGCTGCTGCACGTTCTGAGAAACTCGATGATCCCGGTCGTCACGGTGATCGCGCTGGGCGTGCCCACGGTCTTTGGCGGCGCCATCATCACCGAACAGGTCTTCAAGGTGAACGGCATCGGCCAGCTGCTGATCATCGCGATCCAGGGCGGCGACGTGCCCACGGTGCAGACCCTGACCTTCATCTTCGCGGTGCTGATCGTTCTGTTCAACCTGATCGCCGATGTGCTTTACGGCCTGCTCGACCCGAGGATCCGCTATGACTGACGCCCCGATGATCGAGACGATGGAAATCGCCCGACCGCCCCGCAACCAGTGGCTCGATGTCTGGGACCAGTTTCGCAGCCATCGCGGCGCGCTTCTGGGCGCGGCCTTCTTCGCCGTCATCCTGGCGGCGGTGTTCCTGGGCCCGCTGATCTGGCAGATCGACCCGACCTATATCGACATCCGCGCCCGCAACCAGGGTCCGAGCCTCGCCCATCCCTTCGGCACCGACCAGCTGGGGCGCGACACGCTGGCGCGGATGCTGGCGGGCGGGCAGGTCTCGCTGGCGGTGGGGCTGACCGCGATGGGCCTGTCGCTGGTGCTGGGCACGCTGATCGGCGTGCTCGCGGGCTATTTCCGGCGGCTCGACGGGGCACTGATGCGGCTGACCGACCTGTTCCTGGCGCTGCCGCTGCTGCCCTTGCTGCTGGTCATCATCATGCTTTTCCGCGACGCGCTGCGCAGCGCCTTCGGCCCCGAGGGGGGCATCTTCGTGCTGATCGTCTTCGTGATCGGCATCACATCCTGGATGCAGACCGCGCGGATCGTGCGGGGCGATGTTCTGGCACTGAAGGAACAGGAATTCGTGCTGGCCGCGCGATCCATCGGCACGCCCTCGCGGCGGATGATCACCCGCCACATCCTGCCCAACGTGCTGTCGCCGATCATGGTCTCGGCGACGCTGGGGATCGCCAGCGCGATCATCACCGAAAGCGCGCTGTCCTTCCTGGGGCTCGGCTTCCCGTCCGATTTCCCGACCTGGGGGCGGCTTCTGTTCGATTCGACCGATTATCTGCAGCAATATCCCGAACGGGTGATCTGGCCCGGCCTCGCGATCTCGCTGACGGTGCTGAGCGTCAACTACATGGGCGACGGGCTGCGCGACGCGCTCGATCCGCGGATCCGGGGGCGCTGAGCCCCCGGAGGGCGGCGGCTCAGTGCTCCATGCCGCGGCGGATCTGGCGGATCATCAGCCAGACCACCAGCACCACGAGCGGCGTGGCAACGGCGGTGGCCAGCCCCTTCGACACCCCCAGCGCCTCGGCGCCCGGCGCGATCATGTAGGCCACGAGGCTGACCGCGTAATAGCTGATCGCGACCACCGACAGCCCCTCGACCGTGCGCTGCAGACGCAGTTGCAGATCGGCCCGCCGGTCCATGCTTTCCAGAAGCTTCTGGTTCTGGGCCGAGCGTTCGACATCGACCTGGGTTCGCAGCAGGTTGGCCGCGCGGACCGCGCGCCGGGTCATCGAATCGAGCTGCGCCTCGGTCGCCTTCACCGTCCGCATCGACGGGTCGTAGCGGCGCATCATGAACTCGGTGAAGGTCTGGCGGTGCTGGAACCGCTCTTCGCGCAGGACCTCGATCCGCTGATGCACCAGCGCCTCATAGGCGGTGGTGGCCGAAAAGCGGAAGGCCGACTGCGCTAGCAGGCTTTCCAGCTCGGCCGAGACCGCCAGAAGGTTCCGAAGCGTCTCTTCCGGGATCCGGTTGCCGCGGTTCATCTCGCCCACCAGTTCGCTCAGCTGCGGCTCGAGCTCGGCCAGGCGCTCATTGACCTGCCGCGCCCGCGGCAAGCCCAGCATCGACATCGCCTTGTAGGTCTCGATCTCGGTCAGCCGCTGGACGATGCGCCCGATCCGCCGCTGGCCGATCCCCGGCTCGACGAAGACCGCCATGCGCATGTGTCCGCCAGTGTCGATGCGGAAATCGGTGGCCATAACCGCGGCGTCGTCGAGGATCGCCGCCGCCGACAGGCTGTCGGGCGCGAACCATTCGCCCAGCCGCGCCCCGATCTGGCCGGGCCCCTCCTTCACCTGCTCGATCCGGATCAGCGCCGAGGTCAGCCGCGCGCCCGGTGCGGTCTCGAGCCAGTCGTCGGGAAACACCTCGAAGGCGGCCGGATCGAACGGCCGGTCGGCAACACCGGGGGTGAAGACGGTATAGGTGACGAACTCGGTATGGCTTTCCCATTTCATCTTGTGCCGGCCCATCTGGCCGAAGAAATGGGTGTCGCCGGGCTTGGGATGCTGCGCCCCGAAGCGGTCGAGCAGGTCGATCGCATGCGCCCGGTCGGCATCGCGGTCTCGGGTCACGGCATCGACCGGCGGCTTGATGGCCAGAAAGGCCGCGTGGCAGGGTGCCTCCAGCGAGGGGAAGGGCCGCGCATGCAGTTCGTTCGTCAGCGCATAGCGCAGCGGATGGTCCTGGATCGGCATGGAGGCTGGCCTTCTGTTCCCGCGAGTCACTTCACCTCTAGCCGAGCCGCGCGATTTGTAAACGCGGCAGGGCGCGCCCGGGGGCGCGCAGCCCCTGCGGGGCCCGGGTATTTTCGCCAGGAAGAAGACCAGCGCCGCTTTCTTCTTGGTCCAAATACCCGAAGGTCGCGGCCCGCAAGGGCCGCCCCTGAAAGCTTGCGCCGAAGGCGCACCTTCTTCCACCTGCCGAAGACAAGACGCCCCGCCGGTGGGCGGGGCGTCTCTGGGTCGCGACTCCGATGGGGATCAGCGGATCAGCGTCAGCAGCTTGTCGAGGCTCTGCTTGGCATCGCCATAGAACATCCGCGTGTTCTCCTTGTAGAACAGCGGGTTCTCGATCCCCGAATAGCCGGTGCCCTGACCGCGTTTCGACACGATCACCTGCTTGGCCTTCCAGACCTCCAGAACCGGCATGCCCGCGATGGGCGAATTCGGATCGTCCTGGGCCGCCGGGTTCACGATGTCGTTCGACCCGATGACGATGGCCACGTCGGTCTGCGGGAAGTCCTCGTTGATCTCGTCCATCTCCAGCACGATGTCATAGGGGACCTTGGCTTCGGCCAGCAGCACGTTCATGTGCCCCGGCAAGCGCCCCGCCACCGGGTGGATGGCAAAGCGCACGGTCTTGCCCTGCTTGCGCAGATGCTCGGTCAGCACGGAAACCGAGTTCTGCGCCTGCGCGACGGCCATGCCGTAGCCCGGCACGATGATGATGCTGTCGGCATCTTCCAGCGCCGCGGCCACGCCATCTGCGTCGATCGCGACCATCTCGCCCTCGACCTCGGCCGCGGGACCGCCGGTGCCGCCGAAGCCGCCCAGGATCACGCTGACGAAATGCCGGTTCATCGCGCGGCACATGATGTAGCTGAGGATCGCCCCCGACGAGCCCACGAGCGCGCCGGTCACGATCAGCAGGTCATTGCCCAGCGTGAAGCCGATGGCGGCCGCGGCCCAGCCCGAATAGCTGTTCAGCATCGAGACCACGACCGGCATGTCGGCGCCGCCGATGCCCATGATCAGGTGCCAGCCGATGAAGCCCGCGAGAAGCGCCATCAGGACCATGGTCCAGATGCCCGCGCCGGTGAAGTAGAGATAGCCCAGCGCGATGGCCGCGATCACCGCGACCAGGTTCAGGATGTGGCCGCCCGGCAGCTTGTGCGGCTTGCCGTCGATCTTGCCCGCAAGCTTGCCGAAGGCCACGACCGACCCGGTGAAGGTGACGGCCCCGATGAAGATGCCGAGGAACACCTCGACCTTCAGGATCGAGATCTCGACCGGCGTCTTGTGCGCCAGAACCGCGGCGAAGCCCTTCAGCGCCTCGACCGCCGCGCCGTCATCGGCCGCCTTCAGCGCCATGACGTGGTTGAGTTCAAGCTGGGCGTTGAGCCCGATGAAGACCGCGGCGAGGCCGACGAAGCTGTGCAGCGCCGCCACCAGCTGCGGCATCTCGGTCATCTCGACCCGGCGTGCGACCTCGTAGCCTGCATAGCCGCCGATCAGGACGGCCGGGATCAGCAGCCAGTAATGGCCGATGCCGGGGCCGAAGACGGTGCCGAGCACAGCCAGCCCCATGCCGACGATGCCGTACCAGACGGCGCGCTTGGCCTTTTCCTGGTTCGACAGCCCGCCGAGCGCGAGGATGAAGAGAACGGCGGCGGCGATATAGGCCGCGGAAACGATACCGATGGACATATCCCCTGCCCCCTCAAGATTTCTGGAACATGGCCAGCATCCGGCGTGTCACCAGGAAGCCACCCACGATGTTGATCGTCGCGATCAGGACCGAGACGGTGGCGAGGATCACCACCAGCCAGTTGCCAGACCCGATCTGCAACAGCGCGCCGAGGATGATGATCCCCGAGATCGCGTTGGTCACCGCCATCAGCGGCGTGTGCAGCGAGTGGCTGACATTCCAGATCACCTGGAAGCCGACGAAGCAGCTCAGCGCGAAGACGATGAAATGGCTCATGAAGCTTGCCGGCGCGAAGGCGCCGACCAGCAGCATCAGTGCCGCGCCGACAGCCAGCATCGCGACCTGGGTGATCGTCTGCTTTCGGAAGGCGGCGGCCTCCCGGGCCTTCTTCTCCTCGGGGGTCAGCTCTTTCGGCTTTTCCTTCCTGGGGGCTGCCGCGATCGCCTTCACCTTGGGCGGCGGCGGCGGGAAGGTGATCTCGCCCTCATGGGTGACGGTCGCGCCCCGGATCACGTCGTCTTCCATGTTATGCACGACCTGACCGTCCTTGGCCGGTGTCAGATCGGTCATCATGTGACGGATGTTGGTGGCGTAAAGCGTCGAGGATTGCGTCGCCATGCGGCTGGCGAAATCGGTATAGCCGACGACGGTCACGCCGTTGTCGCTGACGATCTTCTCGCCGGGCCGGGTCAGGTCGCAGTTGCCGCCCTTCTCGGCGGCGAGATCGACGATGACCGAGCCGGGCTTCATCGCCGCCACCATGTCCTCGAGCCAGAGCTTGGGCGCGGGGCGGCCGGGGATCAGCGCGGTGGTGATGACGATATCCATCTCGGGCGCCAGCTCGCGGAATTTCTCAAGCTGCTTTTCCCGGAACTCGGGCGAGGAGGGCTTGGCATAGCCGCCCGATTCAGACCCGTCTGCGGTGGCCTCCTCGAAGTCGAGGAACACGAATTCGGCGCCCATCGACTCGATCTGTTCGGCCACTTCGGGACGCACGTCGAAGGCGAAGACCATGGCACCCAGCGAGGTCGCGGTGCCGATCGCGGCCAGACCCGCGACGCCCGCGCCGACCACCAGCACCTTGGCCGGGGGCACCTTGCCCGCCGCCGTCACCTGGCCGGTGAAGAAGCGGCCGAAATTCGACCCCGCCTCGATCACCGCGCGGTAGCCCGCGATATTGGCCATCGAGGACAGCGCATCCATCTTCTGCGCCCGGCTGATCCGCGGCACCATGTCCATCGCGATCACGGTGGCGCCCCTGGCCTTGCACTGCTCGAGCAGCGCCTCGTTCTGAGCGGGCCAGAAGAAGCTGATCAGCGTCTGCCCCTTGCGCAGCCGCGCCACCTCCTCGGCGACAGGCTCGCGCACCTTGACGACGATGTCGGCGCCCTGCCAGAGCGCCGCGGCGGATTGCACCACCTTGACGCCGGCCTTTTCATAAGCCGCATCGGCGAAGCCGGCGGCCTCGCCCGCGCCGGCCTCGATCAGACAGTCATAGCCCAGCTTCCGAAGCTGGACCGCAGAGTCGGGGGTCATGGCCACGCGGGCCTCACCCTCCAGGATCTCTTTCGGTGCCCCGATTTTCACGTTCTAGTCCCCTCTTTCAGGCGTTGGGCCGCTGCAGGCCGCTGTCTCATAGCATTGCGCAACAATGTTTCACAAGTTGCAGGGTTGGCTATTCCCTTGTTTCAGGTTTTTCCGTCAGATCAGATCCAGCGCCGCACCCGGGCGCAATAGGCGTCATACTCCGATCCGAAGGCGTCGCGGATCAGCGCTTCTTCCCGAAGGATGAAGCGCCATTCGATCAGTTTCAGGAAAACCGGCACGAGGATCAGGCTCGGCACCGCGTCCCAGATCAGGATCAGCCCAAGCAGGATCGCCGCGTCGGCAAGATAGATCGGATTGCGCGACAGGCGATAGGGTCCCTCGACCACCAGGCGATCGGGCCGCTCGCGCGGGATCAGCGAGGTCCCGGCCAGAACCACCCGCAGCGCGGCCCAGCCGGACAGCGCCAGCCCGAAGACCAGCGCCAGCCCGCCCGCGACATCCCCCGCCCGGCCCAGAAAGGCCAGCGGAAACACTGACGCTTGCAACCAGGCCAGCCCCGCGAACAGGGCCAGCCAGACCGGCGGTAGTTCCAGGTAGTGCAGCAGCCGGGCCATCGGATCTCCGTCACGCATGTCGCCCTCCTTTAGAGAGTCCCTGCCGCCACGATCAAGGGGCTGAATCGTCATCCCCCTTGAACCCGGCGCCGTCTCGCGCCTAGTCTGTGGGCAAGGAGACCTCGATATGACCGATTTTGCGGCCACGCGAGCCCAGTTCCATATTCCCGAGGATGTGATCTATCTCGACGGAAATTCGCTCGGGCCATTGCCGCGAACGGCAGAGGCGCGGGTGGCCGCGGCGGTCCGCGAGGAATGGGGCGAAATGCTGATCGGCGGCTGGAACCGGGCCGGCTGGACCGAGATGCCCCGCGTCCTCGGCGACCGGATCGGCAAGCTGATCGGCGCCGAGCCGGGATCGGTCGTCCTTGGCGACACGCTGTCGATCAAGATCTACCAGGCGCTCGCGGCGGCGCTGGAGATGCGGCCCGACCGCCGTGTGGTGCTGAGCGATCGCGGCAATTTCCCGACCGATCTGTACATGGCGCAGGGGCTGATCGCGAGCCTCGGCCGGGGTCACACCTTGCGCATGGTCGCGCCCGAGGAGGTCGAGGCGGCCATCGACGACGACGTCGCGGTCGTGCTGCTGACCGAGGTCGACTACCGCACCGGGCGGCTGCACGACATGGCCCGGCTGACCGCGCGGGCGCAGGCGGCGGGCGCCCTGACGATCTGGGATCTCGCGCATTCGGCGGGCGCGCTGCCCGTCGATCTGGCGGGCGCCGGCGCCGATTTCGCGGCCGGCTGCACCTACAAGTACCTCAATGCCGGCCCCGGCGCCCCGGCCTATATCTATGTGGCGCCGCGCCATTCCGACATGGCGCTGCCCGCGCTGTCAGGCTGGTTCGGCCATGCCGCCCCCTTCGCCTTCGAGCCCGGCTACCGGCCCGGCGCGGGCATCGCCCGGATGCGGATCGGCACGCCGCCGGTGTTGCAGATGGCGGTCGTCGAGGCCGCGCTGGGGGTCTGGGAGGGCGTCTCGCTCGACGACGTGCGGCGGCGGTCGATCGCGCTGTCCGACCTGTTCATCGCCGAGGTCGAGAGCCGTTGCCCGGAGCTGACCCTGCTGACCCCGCGCGATCCGCGGCAGCGCGGCAGTCAGGTGTCGTTCGGCTTTGCCGAAGGCTATGCCGCGATCCAGGCGCTGGTCGCGCGCGGCGTCGTCGGCGATTTCCGCGCCCCCGACATCATGCGGTTCGGCATTACCCCGCTTTACGTCGGCGAGGACGAGCTGCTGCGGGCTGCGACGATCCTTCAGGACGTGATGGAGAACCGGCTATGGGACGATCAGGCCTATCGTTTCCGCGCCGCCGTCACCTGAGCGCGCGCCCCCGCCTCCGGCTTCGCCGGGCCCGCCCCGGCGACGGGGCGCCGACGCGCGCGCTGTTTCACGATGCGGTGCATCGCGGCGCCTCGCTCAGCTATTCGCCCGAAGAGCGCGACGCCTGGTCGCCCTCGCCCGAGGCGCCGGCCGATTGGGAACAGAAACTCCTGAGCCGCCACACCGTCATCGCCGAGATTCGCGGCGCGCCGGTGGGCTTCATGACGCTGGGCGAGGACGGTTATCTGGACTTCGCCTATGTCGCCCCCGACTGGACCGGACGCGGCATCGGCCGGGCGCTGTTGCAGGCGATCCTGCGCGAGGCGCGCCGCGCCGGGCTGGGCCGTCTTTCGACCGAGGCCAGCCTTGTGGCCCGGCCCTTCTTCGCCCGCCATGGCTGGCGCGAGACGGCCCGGCAAAGCGTCATCCGCCATGGTGTTGCCCTGACGAATTTTCGCATGGAAATAGATATTTAGGCGACACTTCTCGCGCGTTGCGCGAGGTTCGGCACGGGCTCAGGCGGTCTTCAGCACCGCCGGGCGCGTCCCCTCGGCCCAGGCGGCCACGGCCTTGCCGAACGCCTCGAACAGCGGCCGCGACACCGGATCGCGGGCGGCGCGGTATTCGGGATGCCACTGCACCGCCAGCGCAAAGCCCGGCGCATCGGCCACATGAATCGCCTCGGGCGTGCCGTCAGGCGCCACCCCCTCGATGACGATCCGCGGCCCGGGCCGCTTGATCCCCTGCCCGTGCAGCGTGTTGGTCATCACCTCGGTCGCGCCCAGGATGCGGTGGAAAATGCCGCCCTCGGTCAGACAGACCTTGTGGCGCAGGGCAAATTTCTCTTCCAGCGACCCGTCGGGCGGCATCCGGTGGTTCATGCGCCCGGGCAGATCGCGGATCTCGGGATGCAGCGTGCCGCCCATCGCGACATTGACCTCCTGAAAACCGCGGCAGATGGCGAAGAAGGGCTGCCCGCGCTCGACCAGCGCGCGGATCAAGGGCAGGGCGATGGCATCGCGCGCCCGGTCGAAGGCGCCATGGGCCTCGGTCTCGGCCTCGCCATATTCCTCGGGATGGACGTTGGGCCGCCCGCCGGTGAACAGGAAGCCGTCGAAACAGTCGAGCAGCTCGGGGACGGAGACGAAGCGCGGATCGGCCGGGATCAGCAGCGGGATCGCGCCCACGACCTCGGCCACTGCCTCGGAGTTCATCGTGCCACCGGCATGGGCGGGGTACTGGTCGTTCAAAAGATAGCTGTTGCCGATGATACCGACCCTGGGGCGTGCCATGGGAGCCTCGCGTTCGCGTTTCGTGTAAGGATATAGGGCATTTCCACTAGGGTGAAGAGCCGGGGCCGGGGCGCGGCGATGCTGCGGCATGACGCCCTGCGGACGCACATTTTCACGCGATTCCGCTTATTTCCCGGGCCTGTCCGGTTCGGCGCGGCCGGATCTGCACAGGCGCTGTGCATCTCGGCCCCCGGCGCGGGCCTAGAGATCGAATGCCAGTTGCCGCCGGTCGGCCGGGCGTCGCCGCGCCCGTGCGGGCGCGGGACGAACGGGCCGCGCGGGGTCGGTCGCGATGTCGATCACCGGCGCCGGATAGCGCCGCCCGGGCCGCGGCAACGGTCCTCTCCAGGTCCAGGGCGCATGGCGCGCGGGCGCGGGCAGGTCGGCCAGTTCGGGCAGCCAGGCGCCCAGCATCGCGCCCTCGGGATCGAGATCGCGCGCCTGCCGCAGCGGATCGCAGGGCCGGGCCGCCGCCGCCCGCATCCGCGCCCGATGGAGCACGGGGTGGTAATCGAGGCAAAGCCGCGCCAGCACCCGCCCGCAATCCTCCGGATCGAGGCCCAGGAGCCCGATCCCGGCCGAGGCCAGCAGGCCCAGCCAGGACGGATCGAGCAGGCCGGAATGGCGAAGCGCCCGCATCGGCGCATCGACCGCGGGCAGCCCGGTCTCGCCCTTCTCCCAGGCAGCGAGGCGGGCGGCATGGTCCGGCGGCCGGGGCGTGTCGGCGCGTCCGCTCGAGGCGCGCATCAGACGTGCCCGCCGGGCAAGCCCGGCCGTCAGCGGCCCCGCGCCCGCGGCCCGTGCCGCGCGCGACACCTCGGCCGCCGAAAGCGTGCCCCAGGCCAGATGCGCCGACAGCGTGCCCTCCGAGGCCGGATCGGCCAAGGCCGCCTCCAGAGCCCGCTCGGCCTCGGCCCGGCCGCCGCGCGGCCGTCCCGGACAGGGATCGAAACCAAGCCCCAGATCGCGCGCCTCGGGGATCGCGGCGGGGACCAGCCCGTCGAGCCCGCGAAGCGCCCCGGGCGGCGGCGACGCGGCCCCGCGCGACGCACGGACGTCCTCGAAGGCGATGCCGGTCCCCCGCGCCCAAGGCGCGGCGTCACGGCCCGTGCCGTCATCCAGCGTCAGCACACGCGTCACCGGCCAGCGCGCCGCGCAGCGCGCCAGCACCCGGGCGGGCGGCCCGGCCTCGATTTGCAGGGCGGCGCCCCGGGCGGCCAGTGCGTCGGACAGCGCGGCAAGCCCCTCGGCCACGAAACGCCAGTGCCGGGCCGAGGCCTCGGGCGCGGCCCAGACCGCCGGATCGACGATGTAAAGCGGCAGCACGGCGCCCTCGCCCGCCGCGGCCCGCGCCAGCGCCGGCTGATCCTCGAGGCGCAGATCGCGCCGAAGCCAGAGAATCGTCACCTCCATGACCGGAACATAAATCGAACACCCGGACCCCTGCCACGGGCATCTTGCGCTTGGCCCTCAGGGGTATAGGTCTGGGAGGTCCGAATTGGAGAGACAGATGACAGACGCCGCGCCGCAGCCCGTGTTCCTGAAGGACTACACCCCTTTCGGTTTTCTGGTGGACCAGGTCGAGTTGAACGTCCACCTGCATCCGACCGCGACGCGGGTCCGCGCGAAGATCGCCTTCCGCCCCAACCCGGCGGCCCGCGACCGGCGCTTCTTCCTGCATGGCGAGGATCTGACGCTGATCTCGGCCGCGATCGACGGCACCCCCGTCACCCCCGAGATCACGCCCGAGGGGCTGAGCTGTCCGGTGCCCGAGGCGCCCTTCACCTGGGAGGCCGAGGTCGAGATCGCACCGGCGGAAAATACAGCACTGGAAGGGCTTTACATGTCGAACGGCATGTATTGCACGCAATGCGAGGCCGAAGGGTTCCGCAAGATCACCTTCTATCCCGACCGCCCCGATGTGATGGCACCGTTCCGGGTACGGATCGACGGCGATCTGCCGGTCCTGCTGTCGAACGGCAACCCGGTGGCCCAGGGCGCGGGCTGGGCCGAATGGAACGACCCCTGGCCCAAGCCCAGCTATCTGTTCGCGCTGGTCGCGGGCGAGCTGGTGGCAACCTCGGACCGCTTCACCACCTCGGAAGGGCGCGAGGTCGCGCTGAATGTCTGGGTGCGTCCCGCCGATCAGGGCAAGGCCGATTATGCGCTCGACAGCCTGATCCGGTCGATGAAATGGGACGAAGAGGTCTATGGCCGGGCCTATGATCTGGACGTCTTCAACATCGTCGCGGTCGACGATTTCAACATGGGCGCGATGGAGAACAAGGGGCTGAACGTCTTCAACTCGCGCTATGTGCTGGCCAGCCCCGAGACCGCGACCGACCGCGATTACGAGAATATCGAGCGGATCATCGCGCATGAGTATTTCCACAACTGGACCGGCGACCGGATCACCTGCCGCGACTGGTTCCAGCTGTCGCTGAAAGAGGGGCTGACGGTCTTCCGCGACTCGCAGTTCTCGGCCGACATGCGGTCGGCCGCGGTCAAGCGGATCGAGGATGTGATGACGCTGCGCGCGCGCCAGTTCCGCGAGGATAACGGCCCGCTGGCACACCCGGTGCGGCCCGAAAGCTATGCCGAGATCAATAACTTCTACACCGCAACCGTCTATGAGAAGGGCGCCGAGGTGATCGGCATGCTGCGCCGTCTGGTGGGGCCCGAGGGCTATGCCAAGGCGCTCGATCTCTACTTTGCGCGCCATGACGGGCAGGCCTGCACAATCGAGGACTGGCTGCAGGTCTTCGAGGAGGCGACGGGGCGCGAGCTGACCCGGTTCAAGCGCTGGTATTCGCAGGCCGGAACGCCCCGCGTGAAGGTCACTGAGGACTTCAAGGACGGCACCTACACCCTTCATCTGGAACAGAAAACGCCTCCCACGCCGGGACAGGATGAAAAGCTGCCGCAAGTCATTCCGCTGGCTCTGGGGCTGCTGTCGCCCAATGGCGACGAGGTATTGCCGACGACCGTGATCGAACTGACCGAGGCGCGGCAGGAGGCCGTCTTCGAGGGGCTTGCGGCGAAACCCGTGCCCTCGCTCTTGCGCGGCTTCTCGGCGCCGGTGATCCTCGAACGCGACAGCACGCCCGAGGAACGTGCCTTCCTGCTGGCGCATGACACCGACCCGTTCAACAAATGGGAGGCCGGGCGGTCGCTCGCGCGCGAAGTGCTGATCGCGATGGTGACCGAGGACGCGGCGCCTGCGCCGGCCTGGCTTGATGCGCTGGCCGCCGTCGTGCGCGACGAGGCGCTCGACCCGGCCTTCCGGGCGCTGGCGCTGAGGCTGCCGGGCGAGGACGAACTGGCCGAGGCGCTGGCAGACCGCGGCGCCGTGCCCGACCCGCTGGCGATCCATGCCGCGCGCGAACGCGCCAAGACCGCGGTCGCCCGCCATCTGGACCCGCTCTGGGCCGGGCTTTACGCGCAGATGGCCTGCCCCGGCCCCTACAGCCCCGGGGCGGCCGATGCCGGGCGGCGCGCGCTGAGGCTCGCGGCACTTGGCTACATGGCGCGGCTTGACGGCGGCGCCCGGGCGCAGGCGCATTTCTCGGCCGCCGACAACATGACCGACGAGATCGGCGCGCTGAGCGTGCTTCTGGAAACCGGCGGCGCGGACGAGGCGCTTGATCGCTTCGCCCGGCGCTGGGGCCATGACCGGCTGGTGATGGACAAATGGTTCGGGCTGCAGGCGACGCTGGCGGCGCCCGAGCGCGCGGTGGCGGTGACCCGCGCTCTGACCGAGCACGCCGATTTCACCTGGAAGAACCCCAACCGGTTCCGCGCGGTGATCGGCGGCTTTTCGGCCAATGCCGCGGGCTTTCACGACGCCTCGGGCGCGGGCTACGACCTGGTCGCGGACTGGCTGATCCGGCTCGATGCGGTCAACCCGCAGACGGCGGCCCGGATGTCGACCGCCTTCGAGACCTGGGCGCGCTATGACGAGGGCCGCCGCGAAAAAGCGCAGGCCGCGCTGGAACGGATCGCCGCCCGCGAGGGTTTGAGCCGGGACATGGGCGAGATGGTGGGCCGGCTGCTGGCCGCCGGGCGGATCGCCGCCTGAGGCCCGCGCGAGGCCGGGGAATTGCTTTGACCGGAGCCGCCGGAATCGGCTCTGGTGTCACGGAAGCGTCATTCGGGTGTGGTGACAAGGCGCATGCAAGAAAGAATAGATCCGCTTATCGAGGAACGGGCCCCCTGGCTATTCGCCGACCATCCCTGGAGCGCGCCGTCCCGGCGGCTGCTGAACGGGGTGCTGGGCTATGACCGGACCGTCGCCCTGGGCGAGGTCCTGCAGGACCATCCCTCGCATGTGATCATGGACGAAATGGCCCGGCTGCTGGCGCGCGACCTGCGCGGCACCGGGATCGAGAACATCCCGGCCACGGGCCCGGCGATGATCGTGGCGAACCACCCGACCGGCATCGCCGACGGGGTGATGCTGTGGAGCCTTCTGCGCCAGCGCCGCCCCGATCTCTTTTTCTACGCCAACCGCGACATCCTGCGGGTGCTGCCGCAGATGGAAGAGATCATCGCGCCGGTCGAGTGGCGCGAGGAAAAGCGCAGCCATGCCAAGACCCGCGAGACCATGGCCTATACCCGCAAGGCCATCGAGAAGGGGCGACTGGCGGTGATCTTTCCGTCGGGACGGCTGGCCAAGCGGCGCGGGCTGTCGCTGCACGAACGGCCCTGGATGCCCTCGGCGGCGATGATCGCGCGCAAGTTCGACCTGCCGGTGATCCCGATCAATATCCGCGCCCGGAACTCGGTGCTGTTCTATCTGTTCGATCTGATCCACCCGACGCTGAGGGATATCACGCTCTTTCACGAGACCCTCAACAAGGAGCGTCAGCCCTATCGGATGACGGTGGGCGAACCGATCGCGCCGGGCGCGCTGCCGGTTCGGTCGGAAGACGGGATCGAGATGCTGCGCGCGGCGACGCTTGCGCTCGGCGGGCGCTATGCGCCGCGGGTGAGCCTGGTGCAGAATTCGCGCCGGCCGAGCTGGGTGAAATCGACCGCGCTGGGCTAGAGCACGGAATTGGTGGCGCCGCCGTCAAGCAGGATATTCTGGCCGACGATGAACCCCGCCTGGGTCGAGCACAGGAACGCACAGGCGGCACCGAATTCGGCGGGCGTGCCGTAGCGACGCGCCGGAATCGTCGCCGCGCGCCGGGCCCGCGCCTCTTCGAGGCTGATGCCGTCGGCCTCGGCCACGTCGCGGTCGAGCGCATCAGCCCGGTCGGTGGCATGGATCCCCGGAAGCAGGTTGTTGATCGTCACCCCAAAGGGCGCCACCTGCCGTGCAGTGCCCGCGACATAGCCGGTCAGCCCGGCCCGGGCCGAATTCGACAGTCCCAGCACCGGGATCGGCGCCTTGACCGACTGGCTGGTGATGTTGACGACCCTGCCCCAGCCCCGGTCGATCATCCCGGGCAGCAGCGCCTTCATCAGCGCGATGGGCGTCAGCATGTTGGCATCGAGCGCCGCGATGAAATCGGCGCGCTCCCAGTCCGACCAGAGCCCGGGCGGCGGGCCGCCGGCATTGGTCACAAGGATGTCGACCGGACCGGCTGCCTCCAGCACCGTGGCGCGCCCGTCTTCCGAAACGATATCGGCCGCGACCGGGGTGACCGTCACGCCGTACCGCTGCCGGATATCTTCGGCGGCAGCCAGAAGCGCCTCGGCGCCCCGGGCATTGATCACAAGGTCGGCCCCTGCGGCCGCCAGCGCCTCGGCGCAGCCCCGACCAAGCCCTTTCGACGCGGCGCAGACCAGCGCCCGTTTGCCTTTCAGTCCCAGATCCATTGCGGTGCTCCCTGTCGCCCGTCGCCCCGGATTAGCAGCCGATGGCGCTATGGAAAAGCCCGGAGCGGGGGCCAAAAAGCGTTGCACCCTGGCGCGGAACGCACAGGTCAGCGCCCGAAAATTCGCGAATTTTCGTTTCGGGGCCTTCCGATACGCAATTCTTCTGCGAAGAATTGGGGGATGACCGGAGGGTGAGTGCCGCCCCCGATCACGCCGTCAGGGCCGCCAGCAGCGGGGTCCATTGCGCGCGGAGTGCCGCATAGGCGCGCTGCGGCTTGTCGAAGACCGTCAAGCCCTGCTCGGCCAGATCGCCATAGGCCACCCGGTCCGAGATTTCGGCCACCGGCGCCTGCCCGACCTGATCGGCCAACGCCCGGATCCGGTCCCCGTCGCGGCCGCGCGGGCGGACCCGGTTCGCGACCAGTTCGACGCCCACCTTGCCCTTCCGGATCCGTTTCAGCTCGGCGATCTCCTTCAGGAACCGCCGCGTCGAATCCTCGTCGAAGAAGGACGGCATCACCGGCACCACCACAGCGCGCGCCTCGGCCACCAGACCGGCAGCAGCATCGTCATAGATCGCCCCGGGCGCATCGACGATCACCCAGTCGGTGCCCTTGCCGCCCTTGCCCGCGCCGATCTCGGCCGACCAGTCCAGCGAACGGATCTCGGGCACGCCCGCGGGGCGGCGCTTGAGCCAGCGCAGGGCAGATTTCTGCGGGTCCGCATCGGCCAGGGCCACTTTCCAGCCGCCATCGGCCAGTGCCGCAGCCAGCGTCACCGCGATCGTCGTCTTGCCGCAGCCGCCCTTGCGATTGGCGATCAGCACCGTCTTCATCCCCACCCCTCTTGTCTTCGACCGCCCTACCATACCCGTTCGCCCCTGCTAGGCAATGTATATACGTAACCGACACCATGTCGCCCTTGAAAGCCGTGCCTGCCGCCCCGACCTGACCGGGACACACCCAAGGGAGGACAAGATGACCGCCACGATCCTGGTTGCCACCGATCTCAGCCCGCGCGCCGACCGCGCCGTGAACCGCGCCTTCCGGCTGGCCCGCGCGATGGGCGCCGACGTCCTGTTGGCGACGGTCATCGACAGCGAGCTGCCCGAGGACGTGGCTCGCCCGATGGCCGAAGCCGCCGCCACCCGGCTGACCCGCTTTGCCGCCGCGATCCCGCAGGCGGCCGAGGTCCGGCACGCCACCCGCATCGTGACCGGCGATCCCAGCAGCGCGATCCCCCGGCTGGCCGATGAGACCGACGCCGCGCTGGTCGTGCTGGGCCTGCATCGCGACCGGCCCTTCCTCGACCTGCTGCGCGAAACCACGATGGAGCGGATCGTCCGCCACATCTCGCGCCCGGTTCTGCTGGTGCGGGACCCGGTCGATCACGACTATGCCACGCTGATGGCCGCGCTCGACTTTGCCCCGGCCTCGACCGCCGCACTGCAGATCGCCGCGCGGCTGGCGCCCGGGGCCGCGATCCACGGCGTGCACGCGCTGCACATCCCCTATCGCGGCTTCATCGCGCCCCATGGCAGTTCCATCGCCATCGCCCCCTTCCGCCGCAGCGCCGAGATGCGCCTGGCCGAGTGGCGCGCGCAGAACGACCTGCCCGCCCGGCTGGCCGATGTCGCCCTCGTCGAGGGCGCCGCCCATCTGGTGCTGAACGCCGAGATCGAGGCCCGTCGCCCCGACCTTCTGGTCCTTGGCGCCCATGGCCGCGCGGGCGCCGCGCCCTCGATCCTGGGCTCGCTGGCCAATGACCTGATGCGCGCCCCGCCCTGCGACCTGCTGGTCGCGCGGTAGCGCCCGCTTTACGCCTGGGCGGGGCCGATCTAGGCTTTGCTTGGGCGGAGGAGACGGGCGATGGGCAATCCCCAACATCTGGAGTGGCTGCTGGAAGGCGTCGAGGCGTGGAACGCGCGGCAGAAGCGGGAGGAGTTAGTTCCTGATCTGTCCGGGATGGATTTCCGGAGGGCGTTCCAGAACGCAGGCAAACTGGTTTTCAGCCGTATTCCGCTTTGGCTAGCGAACCTAGTGGGGGCGGACCTCGGGGGGGCGAACCTCAGGGGGGCGAACCTCAAGGGGGCGGACCTCGGGGGGGCGAACCTCGAGGGGGCGAACCTAGTGGGGGCGGACCTCGGGGGGGCGAACCTCAGGGGGGCGAACCTCAAGGGGGCGGACCTCGGGGGGGCGGACCTCGGGGGGGCGGACCTCGGGGGGGCGGATGTTCGAACCGTATACTCGGGTGTGCGCACAAACGATGTCAGCACACCCGAGTATACGGATTTGTCACAGACCCTTGCCCTGACGCAAGCGCAGTGCGATACCATGCTCGGCGATACCGGCACGATCCTGCCCGAGGGGCTGCATCATCCGGCGCATTGGCCCGATCCGGAACCGCCGGACTCGGAAGACACAGAAGACAAGATCGACCTTGCCCTGACCGTTCCACTGGTCCGCGCCAGCGCCTTGGATTTCGAGATCACGGAAACCGGCGTGGAGGCGATCACGCCGCCCGGTCAGGCACTGGACGGCGCCATATTCGGTCCCGGCTGCGTCCAGCGTGCCGAAGCGTTGATCGAAAATGCCCGTAGCCTCGCCGCAAGCCTTTCGAACAAGCTGGGCCACGACATGCGCGCCGACCTGCGAGACTATGCCAGACATCTTGCGGCCAATGACAACGGCAATCCGCATCGTCTGGTCTTTCTTGCCGCAGGCCTGCGCGGGGACCTTGTCGATCCCATCGTCGCCTCGGCCTTCTCGGAACGGCTGAAAGCCCAGCTCGGCATGTTTCTGGACCAGCATGACGATTTCCTGCGCCATTGCCTGCCCCAAACGCATGAGGCCGCGCTGACGAAGGAAAACGCGGACCTTGCCCGCACCTTCACGAAAGAAGAAGCGACCGAGATCCTCGACCGCCTTGAAGGCGCGATTGCCACCGCAGATGCCACGACCGCGTCCGTCGCCGAAGCGCTTGGCGAATTCCGCGCCGTCGATGAGAAACTGAATGCGCTGAAGATCAAGGCCTTCGGGCCCGAGGAGAACGAGAAACTGGAGCGGGCCGTTCAGCGTGAGGCTGTCGAGCTTGGCGCGCTGAGCGCGCGGCTTTACTGGCGCGCACAGCAGGTTGTTGCGCGAACCCGGCTTCATGCGGGGGACCTTGCCATCGTCGCGACCCTGACCGGCAAGTCGGCCCCGCAGATGGCTCAGATCATCGTCCATTACCTGCAACCGCTGATGCACAAGCTCGGGGCGATCCTGCCGGGTCTGCCCCCGGTCTGACCCTCTTCTACCCCTGAACGCCGCACCGATGGCGATTGCGCGGGACCTGCGCCTGACCTATATCCGCGGCCATGCTGGATGCCCCGTCGAACCGCCCCGCCCTGCCGCCGGAAATTGCCCGGAGGCGCACCTTTGCCATCATCTCGCACCCCGATGCGGGCAAGACCACGCTGACCGAGAAGTTCCTGCTGTACGGCGGCGCGATCCAAATGGCGGGACAGGTGCGCGCCAAGGGCGAGGCGCGGCGGACACGGTCGGACTTCATGAAGATGGAGCAGGACCGGGGCATTTCCGTCTCGGCCTCGGCGATGTCCTTCGACTATCGCGAGTTCCGCTTCAATCTGGTCGACACGCCCGGCCACAGCGACTTTTCCGAGGACACCTACCGCACCCTGACCGCGGTCGATGCCGCGGTGATGGTGATCGACGGCGCCAAGGGGGTGGAAAGCCAGACCCGGAAGCTGTTCGAGGTCTGCCGGCTGCGCGATCTGCCGATCCTGACCTTCTGTAACAAGATGGACCGCGAAAGCCGCGACACCTTCGAGATCATCGACGAGATCCAGGAGATGCTGGCGATCCATGTCACGCCCGCCTCCTGGCCGATCGGGGTCGGGCGCGATTTCCTCGGCTGCTACGACATGCTGCGGAACCGGCTGGAACTGATGGACCGGGCCGACCGCAACAAGGTGGCCGAGTCGATCAGGATCGAGGGGCTCGACGATCCGAAGCTGGCCGAGCATGTGCCCCAGGATCTGCGCGAGAAGCTGATCGAGGAAGTCGAGATGGCGAAGGAGCTTCTGCCCCCGCTCGACCCGCAGGCGGTGCTGGAAGGGCACATGACGCCGATCTGGTTCGGCTCGGCGATCAACTCGTTCGGGGTGAAGGAGCTGATGGACGGCATCGCCACCTATGGCCCCGAGCCGCAGATCCAGGCGGCCGAACCGCGCCAGATCGCGCCCGAGGAACCGGTCGTGTCGGGCTTCGTCTTCAAGGTGCAGGCCAACATGGACCCCAAGCACCGCGACCGGGTGGCCTTCGTGCGCCTGGCCTCGGGCCATTTCCAGCGCGGCATGAAGCTGACCCATGTGCGGTCCAAGAAGCCGATCACGGTGTCGAGCCCGGTGCTGTTCCTGGCCGCCGACCGCGAGCTGGCCGAAGAGGCCTGGGCGGGCGACATCATCGGCATCCCGAACCACGGGCAATTGCGCATCGGCGACACGCTGACCGAGGGCGAGGCGCTGAAGGTCACCGGCATTCCGTCCTTCGCGCCGGAGCTGCTGAAGAACTGCCGGGCGGGCGACCCGATGAAGGCCAAGCATCTGGACAAGGCCCTGATGCAGTTTGCCGAAGAGGGCGCGGCCAAGGTCTTCAAGCCGATGGTGGGCTCGGGCTTCATCGTGGGTGTCGTCGGCGCGCTGCAATTCGAGGTTCTGGCCAGCCGGATCGAGCAGGAATACGGCCTGCCGGTGCGGTTCGAGCCGTCGCAATTCACCTCGGCCCGCTGGGTCCATGGCGAGAAGACGGCGGTCGAGAGCTTCGTGCAGAAGAACAAGCAGCACATGGCGACCGACAATGACGGTGACGTGGTCTACATGACCCGGCTGCAATGGGACATCGACCGCGTGGTGCGCGACCATCCCGAGCTGACCCTGTCGGCAACCAAGGAAATGCAGGTTTGAACGGACGCGTCGCCGCGGGTGTCAAGCACGGTCACCGGCGCGCGACGCGCTCCTCAAACCAAACGACGAGGGCGTCAAAACCGATCTCGCCGGACGCCACCCCAACGATGAGAGCGTCGAACCGGTCTTGTCCGGACAGGACGCGATAGGAGCCGCTACGCTCGATCAGCGTCTCTACCAGCAGCAGGGCCGTTCGCTTGTTGCCGTCGACAAAGCGATGATTTCCGACCATGGCTTGCGTCAGTGCCGCTGCCTTTCGCCATATGCTGCGATGATACCCTGAATATGACCGAGATATAGCGGACTCGATCCTATCAAGACTGACAATGCCATCGCACCCGCCATACCGCAGAGCTTCGTCATGCACGGTCAGTGCATCGCCAAGACTCAGTCGGTAATGTCTCTTACCGATCAGCCAACCTCTTCAGCGCATCGTTTCGCCGCGCGGAAGCATCGCGAATTACGGCCTCGGTAGCGGGCCTGACCTTCGAGCTGCCTTTGGACGTCTCGACAGACAGAAAACGCCCCGTCCTTGCCTCCCGGACAACGCAACCGCCCTTCTCGGGCTGCTTGTCCACATACCGCTCAAAGGACTTTGCCATCCACACCCATCCGGCGGCCCCTGAAGAACCGCCCCAATTCGCGCCCATAGTATGCGCCTGGGTAGAATATGCGCCCGGGGTGAGCCGCTGACAAGAGGACTGCCCCGAGCGCAACACAGTGGCCGAGATTTTTCGACCGCCCGTCCCGTTGCACTTGTCTCAGACGGCCTTGTCGGGGCCGGTTCCGGCATCGCGCATCGCGGACTGGATGAAGGCGATGCTTTCGGCAAGCTTTGCCGTCTCCCAGGCATTCAGGCTGACCGGAAGCTGTTTCACGATCCCCTCGCGCCCCAGAACGCAGGGCATGCTGAGCGCCACGTCGCCGTCATGGCCGTACTGGCCGCGCAGGGTGGTGCAGGCGGGAAAGACGCTGCGTTCGTCCAGCAGCACGGCGCGGGCCATGGTCACCGCCGACTGGGCGACGCCCGCATTGGTCCAGCCCTTGCCGTTAAAGACGTCATAGGCCGCGCTGATCACCCGGGCCTTGACCGTCTCGGGGTCGTGGATGTCGTGGGAGGCCTCGAAATGGCGGCCGAGATCCGCGAAGGGGATGCCCGCGACATTGACATGGCTCAGGACCGGGAAGGCGGTGCTGCCATGTTCGCCCATCATGAAGCCGGTGACCGACTTCGGGTCGATCCCGCAGGCGTCGGCCACGACCTTCCGAAGCCGCGCTGAATCAAGCATCGTCCCCGTCCCGAAGACCCGCCCGCGCGGATAGCCGAATTCGTTCTCGGCGATGTAGACCATGGTATCGAGCGGGTTGGTGATCAGGATGACGATGGCCTCGGTCGTGTGCCTGACGATCCCCGCCATCACCTCGCGGATCACCTGGCAGTTGGTGGTGGTCAAAAGAGTGCGGTCGGGTTCGGCCTTGGGATCGTCGGGGTCGGGAATGACGCTTGGCCCCGCGGCCACGACGATCACGTCGGCATCGACGCATTGCTCGTAGCCGCCCGAGGTGACCTTGATATTGCTCATATAGGGCAAGGCCGTCGCCTGCGCCTGGTCGAGCGCCTCGCCGAAGGCCACGTTTTCGAGAATGTCGATGACGCCGATCTCGGCGAAGAGGCCGATCTTCATGGCATCGGCCAGGACATAGGACCCGACATGCCCTGCCCCGATGACAACGAGCTTGTTGGTATGCATTTTCGTCTCCTTGCAACGTCCAGACGGCCGCCGGGCGGATCGGGCACGCGCCGTGGCGGGCCAGTCCGTCCGGGGGCCGCTTTCGCACCGGGCGGCCGCTGCACCGGCATCGCTTGGGTCGCAGGCCGCCATCGGCTTCGGCGCCGGGCGCCGGAGTCCCGCGCGAAAGCTGAGCCGAGCTAGATCACCTTTCGGCGGCAGCCGAAATGGCAAATGGCGCAAAAGCGCACAGAGTTGCCAACGGTCGTGACTGACAAGATGCCGACCAAAGCCCGGTCACCGCCGGTGCGCCTGTTGGCGCGGCCCCGCAAGTCTTTGAAATGCCTAGTTCTCTGCCTGACTGACGACGACGGCGGGTTCGGCCGGCATGCTGTCGATCTTCCTCAGACCCCAGTTCTGCATGGAGCTGGCCTTTGCAGTCCGCGTCATTTCGAATCCCCCGGGCGTTTCCACGACCCTGCTGCAGCGTGGGCCGTAGGGGGTAATCTCCGTGACCAGAATTTGCCCGGACTCTCGACCTGTCTTCAGCAGATTGTTTACGCCCTGCCAACACAACACATCGCCGTCCAGCCACCACCGCCCCTTGGCAGCCCAGTGGTGCCCCTTCGTGCCAACGGAATACTCGACACCATCCGACCGGAAGACCCAGACAGAGGGGACATTGGTGCTGAGCGGCTGATCGATGACCTTCGTCAGGATCTCGTCACCGGACAGAAATTTCGCGTCGCCTCGCGCCGCCCCCGATGACGTGTGATCGACGCAACCGGCGAGCACAAAAAGGATCATGACAGGGGGGAACGGAAATCGCATCGCAGTCTTCTCCGGCAAACACAGGACATGACGATCCTACCGCCGGACTCTGGTCGCACAATTGCCGTTCCGCAACGTCCTGGCTGAGCCTGGCCTCGAATGCGAGGGGCGCGAGCTTGCCGCGCCCCTCAGGTTTTTCGCCGCTCACTTCGCCGACAGCAGTTCCGGCACGCTCAGCAGCATCACCTCGTTATCGGCGGCAGCGTCGAGCTTGCGGCCGGACGAGAACGGCAGGTTGTTGTCGTTGGCGACCAGAATATGGGTGTCGTCCACCCGCATCACGTCCTCGATGGTGAAGAACGGGAAGGTGTACTTGCCCGTCAGATCGCGCGCCGCATCGGTGTCAAGCCGGGCCACCCCGTCGGGATCGGCGATGTCCATCAGGTCGATATGGCCGATCCGGCGGACAAACCCGTCGGCATCCACATCCGACGTGTCGATCAGCACGATCCACTTGTGCAGCGCGGGTGCCGGGAAGCAGTCGGCGGCGGGCGCGCCGTCGCATTTCAGGCTGGGATCGCCCTCGCCGTTGTCGCGCTCGATCACCAGCGCGTGGGTGTCGTCGATGAAGTTGAAATCGCCGATGGCCGTCGCGCCCTCGGCAAGGGCGAACTTGAACATCTCGCCGGTCCAGTCCTTCGATGCCGTATCGAAAGCCATCACCCGCAGGAAATCGCCCTCGGGCTTGCCGTCATCGCCGAGGATCGGTTTTTCCAGCATCGCCCAGAGCTTGGACGTGCCGGGCTGCAGCGCCATGCCCTCGTAGCCGCCCGAGCGCTGCGATTTCCAGTCCGTGCCGGGCACCGAGGTCGCGGACACGGCGGGGTTGTCGGCGCCTTTCAGTTCCTTGCCATCGGCCACGGTCGGGTAGACGCCCAGCACCACGCCGTCGAGCGAGACGTTCAGCAGGTAGGGGCCGAACTCCTCGCCGATCCAGAGCGAGCCGTCGACCAGCTGAAGGCTTTCAAGGTCGAAATCGGCGCCGGTCAGATAGCGGCCCTCGGTGCCTTCATAGGCAATGCGGAAGGGCACCTTGAAATCGGGGTCGCGCAGGAAGACGGTTTCCTTCACGTCCACCTTGCCGGTCGCGAAATCGGGTGCGATGCGGTGGAAGAACAGCATCGCGTCGGGGCTGTTGGCCTTGGACCCGAAGCCGTTATCGGTCAGCGCATAGACCGACCCGTCCTCGGCGCGGTCCATCGCGAAGCCCGAAAAGCCCTGCAGCGGCTGGCCGATGAAGGGCAGCGCGATGCCGGTCGCGCGGTTGCCGTGCAGCTTGCCAGTGTCGCCCGTGACGCTCATCGGCACCATGTTCCGCCCGGTCCCGGTGAACTTGCCCGAGATCCAGGCGTCGCGCGGCGCATCGGCGGGCGGCGCGACCATGGTCATCGCGGGAAGCACCGCATGGCCGGAAAGAACCGCAGGGAAGGTCTCTTCGGCCAGCGCCGGACCGGCCAGGGCGACGACCGCGGCCGAAAGCAGGAACAGACTGTTTTTCATCGTTGATTCCCTATCTCGATGAGAGTGTGCCCGTTGCCCTACAAAGCCCCTGCAACAGCCGCGACTCCGCCCCGTGTCAATTCCATGACAAGTTCCCCGCCGCAGTCCCGGCCCCTTGAATTCGCGCCCGCCCGCCGCGACATGACATCGAGACCCGTTTTCGTCCGCGCCGCCCGCCGGCCGTCCCCCCTTCACCCGACCGACCGCCGATGAGTGCCCCAGACGACTGGATCATCTCGAGCCTTCTCGAAGACCTTGCGGCGCTGGCGCTGGCGAGCGACCGCGTCAGCCTGGCCGATCTGATCGAGACGCTGGGCGCGCGCGGCTTCGGGCCGCTTCTGGTGATGCTCTCGGCCTTCCTGATCCTGCCGGTGGGGATGTTGCCCGGCCTGCCCGGGGTGGTCGCGGTCTTCATGATCCTGATCGGCGGGCGGATGATGACCGGCCAGACCACGCTCTGGCTGCCCGGGCGGCTGCGCCGGGTGCATCTCTCGGGCCATGTGCTGGCGGTCTCGGTCGCGCGGGCGCAACCGGCCGCGCTGTGGCTGCGCCCGCTGCTGGCGCCGCGGCTTGTGGCATTTGTGGAAAGCGGTCCGGCGACGCGCCTGATCGCGCTGATCCTGATGGCGACGGGGGGGCTGATCTTTCTTCTGGGCTTCATCCCCGGCCTGCCCTTCGTTCTGTCGCTGCATGTGCTGATGCTGGGACTGGCGATGTCGACCCGCGACGGGCTGGTCGCGTTCCTGGCCTATTGCATGCTCTTGCCGGAAATCGTCTTCATCTGGCGGGTCTTCACCTGACCCGTGAAACCCCAGGCGGGCGTACAGGGGCGTTCAACTTGACGAAAGCGCGAGTTTCCTCTATCGAGCCGCGAATGAGGATCAGACTGGCAATACGGCCGGTCTAGGCCGCGTGCGACAGGTGCGGCCATGATGCTGCAACTGAGCCAAGGACTTACATGACGACTTTTGCTGAACTGGGGCTCGACCCCAAGGTTCTTTCCGCCGTTTCCGACGCGGGCTACACCGCGCCGACCCCGATCCAGGCCGGGGCCATCCCGCCTGCGCTTGAAGGTCGCGACGTTCTGGGCATCGCCCAGACCGGCACCGGCAAGACGGCCAGCTTCGTGCTGCCGATGATCACCCTTCTCGGCCGCGGCCGGGCCCGGGCCCGGATGCCGCGCAGCCTCGTGCTGGCGCCGACCCGCGAACTGGCGGCCCAGGTCGCCGAAAACTTCGACACCTATGCCAAGAAGACCAAGCTGTCGAAGGCGCTTCTGATCGGCGGTGTCAGCTTCAAGGAACAGGACGCGCTGATCGACAAGGGCGTCGACGTGCTGATCGCCACCCCCGGCCGCCTGCTGGACCATTTCGAACGCGGCAAGCTGCTGCTGACCGGCGTCCAGATCATGGTGGTGGACGAGGCGGACCGGATGCTCGACATGGGCTTCATCCCCGATATCGAGCGGATTTTCCAGCTGACCCCCTTCACCCGGCAGACGCTGTTCTTCTCGGCCACGATGGCGCCCGAGATCGAGCGCGTGACCAACACCTTCCTGTCGGCCCCGGCCAAGATCGAGGTCGCCCGCCGGGCCAGCGCCGCCGAAAGCATCGAACAGGCCGTGATCTGCTACACCGCCTCGCGCAAGGACCGGCAGGCCAAAGAGAAACGCGAGCTGCTGCGCGCGCTGATCGACCGCGAGGGCGAGGGCTGCAAGAACGCCATCATCTTCTGCAACCGCAAGACCGAGGTCGACATCGTCGCCAAGTCGCTCAAGACCCATGGCTATGACGCGGCCCCGATCCATGGCGATCTCGACCAGTCGCAGCGGACCCGGACGCTGGAATCCTTCCGCGAAGGGAAACTGCGGTTCCTGATCGCCTCGGACGTGGCCGCGCGCGGTCTGGACGTGCCCGCGGTCAGCCATGTGTTCAACTACGACGTGCCTTCCCATGCCGAGGATTACGTGCACCGGATCGGCCGCACCGGCCGGGCGGGCCGCGAAGGCAAGGCGCTGACCATCTGCGTGCCCCATGACGAGAAATGGCTGACCGCCATCGAGGAGCTGGTCGAAAAGCAGATCCCGCGCGTCGAGAGCCCGCTGAAAGGCGGCAGCGACGATCGCGGCAAGCGCGGTCGGCACACCGACGAGGCCGGCGCCTCGGACCCGGAGCGGACCGAAGAGCGCAGCAGCGCCCGGCCCCAGCGCGGCGACCGCCGGGAGCGGAACAGCGACAGGGGCGCCGAGCGACAGTCCGACAGGACCGGCGACCGGCATGGCGAGGACCGCAACGCTCCTACCCACGAGCGGCCGGACAGCCCCGACCGCAACAGGCAGGGCCGGAGCGGCAACAACAACCGGCGCGGCGGGCGTGACCGCGGCTATCGGGACGAGCCCGTGGTGGGGATGGGCGATCACATGCCAGCCTTCCTGCTGCGGTCCTTCAAGCCGAAAAGCGAACCCGAACCGGTGACCGAGGATCAGGTGGAAGAGAGCGCCGAATAAGCGCCCCTCCCCCGGCGACACGACAAAAAAGGCGCCCCGATGGGCGCCTTTTCCTTTCCGGCCTTGTGACGTGAGGCTCAGGCGCTGAGGCGGCTGATGACCACCACGACTTCGGGCTTCTTGCCGATCTCGGTCTGCGCCGACTGACGCACGATCCGGCGCATCGCCTCCTCGATCTTGTCGTCATCGGCCAGCGTCCTGTCGTCGGCCCGGCGCAGGAACTGATCCAGATCCTCTTCCAGCACCTCGGACAGCGCCGCGCGGGACCGCCCGGTCTCGGGCAGGCCGTTCAGATCGACCCAGGGTTCGCCCAGCGGTTCGTCCTCCTCGTCGAGGATCACGGTCACGACCACCAGCCCGTTCAGCGCCATCCGGATCCGGTCGCGGACGATCCCGTCCATCGCGCCGATCTGCACCGCCCCGTCGAGATAGGTCCGCCCGGTCTCGATGAATTCGACCGGCTGCGGCCGGTCGCCGCCCAGATCGAGCATTGTGCCGTTGACCGCCACCACCGCCGGCAGCCCGTTCTCGGCGGCCAGTTTCACATGCTCGCGCAGGTGGCGGTGTTCGCCATGCATCGGCACGACCATTTCGGGTTTCATCAGCGTATGGATGCGCGACAGGTCCGGCCGGTTGGCATGGCCCGAGACGTGATAAAGATCGGCATCGTCCGACACCACATCGACGCCCATCTCGGACAGCGCGTTGATGATGCGGATCACCTCGCGCTCGTTGCCCGGAATGGTCTTGGACGAAAAGAGGAAGAGATCGCCCGCGGCAAGGCTCAGCCCCATATACTTGCCGCGCGACAGCTGGGCCGAGGCGGCGCGCCTCTCGCCCTGGCTGCCGGTCACGATCAGCATCACCTTGTCGCGGGGCAGATCGGCGGCCTCTTCGGGGCTGACGACCTTGGGAAAATCGGTCAGCACCCCGCTTTCGACGCCCGCCTCGATCATCCGGCGCATGGCCCGGCCCAGCATGCAGATCGAGCGCCCCGCATCGCGCCCGGCCTCGGCCAGGGTCTTGAGCCGCGCGATGTTCGAGGCGAAAGTCGTGGCAACCACCATGCCCTCGGCGCGTTCGACGAGCTGGCGGATCGCCGGCCCCACCGTGGTTTCGGACCGGCCCGGATTGGGCGAGAAGACGTTGGTGGAATCGCAGGTCAGCACCTTGACGCCGTCCGCCGCGACCTCGGCCCAGAGATCGGGGTCGAAGGGGTCGCCGACGATGGGCGTGCGGTCGAGCTTGAAATCGCCGGTATGGACGATCCGGCCGACCGGCGTGTCGATCACCAGCCCCGAGCTTTCCGGGATCGAATGCGACACCGGCAGATAGGACACCTGGAACGGTCCCGCCGCGATCCGGTTCGGCCAGGGCTCGACGAAGCGCACGGTTTCGGGGTCCTGACCCTGATCCTCCATCTTCAGCCGGGCGATGGTGCCGGTGAAGGGCCGGGCATAGACCGGGGCCTTGAGCCGCGGCCAGAGATGGCCCAGCGCGCCCACATGGTCCTCATGGGCATGGGTGATGAAGATCGCCTCGAGCCGGTCGCGACGTTCCTCGAGCCAGGTGATGTCGGCGAAGATCAGGTCGACGCCGGGGCTTGTGTCCATGTTGGGAAAGGTCACGCCCAGGTCCACGAGGATCAGACGCTCCTTCCCGGGGACGCCGTAGCCGTAGACATAGGCGTTCATGCCGATTTCCCCGGCGCCGCCGAGGGGAAGGTAGATCAGTCTGTTCTTGCTCATGTCGCCCCGTTTTCCTTGTTATAGGCGTGGATCACGGTCAGCCCGTGCATGGTGAGATCGTCCTCGATCTGGTCGAACAGGACATCGCCCTGCGCGAACAGAGGCGCAAGCCCCCCGGTGCCGATGACGCGCATCGGCCGGTCATATTCCGTGCGGATCCTGTCGCAGATCTCGCGCACCAGCCCCACATAGCCCCAGAACACACCTGACTGCATGCAGGCAACCGTATTCGTGCCGATCACCCGGTCGGGCTTTGTCACATCCACATGCGGCAGCGCCGCCGCCGCCATGTGCAGCGCCTCGAGGCTGAGATTCACCCCCGGCGCGATCACGCCGCCCAGATAGGCCCCGTCCCGCCCGACCACGTCGAAGGTGGTGGCGGTGCCGAAATCGACCACGATCAGATCGCCCCCGTGCCGGTCGAAGGCCCCCGCCGTGTTGACCAGCCGGTCGGGCCCGACATTGGTCCCCTGATCGACCCGGGGCATATGCGGCAGCAGGCATTCGGGCTTGCCCACGACCCAGGGACGGATGTTGAAGAACCGGTCGGTGAAGACCCGCAGGTTGAACACCACACGCGGCACCGTCGACGAGATGATCGCGTCGGTGATCTCGGGCTCGATCCCGTAGCGCGCCAGCAAGGTCGAGAACCAGACATAGTACTGATCGGCCGTGCGGGTATGCTCGGTCGCCGTCCTGAGCGTGCAGAGGAACCTTTCACCGTCCCAGAGCGAGAAAACCGTGTTGGTGTTGCCGCAGTCGATGCAGAGAAGCATGGGGCCCCCCCCCCGTCAGAAGAACACGTCCGCAGCAGCGATAGACCGCCGCCCGCCGGGCGTCTCTAGGACAAGCTGCCCGTCCTCGTCCACGGTCAGGAACCGCCCCGACACCTCTTCGGCGCCCATCCGCGCGGTGATCGTGTCGCCCAGCCGCGCGGCGCGTTCCAGCCAGGCCGACCGCAGCGGCCCGAAGCCCTCCTCGCGGAAGAACCGGTCCTGATGGGCGAAATGCTCGGCAAAGAAGGCCAGGAATTCCAGCGGGTCGACGGCATCGCCGATCTCTTCGGCCAGCGTCACCGGCATCAAGGCCCGGGGCGCGATCGCCGCGGCGTCGGGCAAGGCGTTGAGATTGACCCCCAGCCCGATCGACAGCCGCCCGACCTCGGTCATCGTCCCTTCGGATTCAAGCAAGATGCCCGCCAGCTTGCCGCCGTTCAGCAGCACGTCATTGGGCCATTTCAGCGTGATCGCCTCGCGGTCCTCGACATAGGCCAGACAGGTCGCATAGAGCGAAAACGAGGTCACGAAAGAATAAAGCGCGGCCGTCGCGGGCGGGCAGCCCGGCGCCAGCACCAGGGTCGCGGCAAGGTTTCCTTCGGGCGCGCCCCAGGCCCGGCCCCGGCGGCCGACGCCCGCCGTCTGGCGGCGGGCGACGATCCATGTCGGCCGCGTCAGGTCGCGGCGGCGACGGGCCTCGGCCATGGTGCTGTCGACCTCGTCGAGCAGGATCAGGTCATGCCCGGCCGGCCAGTGCCAGCCCTGCCCCTCAGTTGACAAGGGTCTGAGCCGCGGCCAGCGCCAGCCCCTCGACACCGAAGAGGTTGATGACCCCCACGATCATCGCGAAGGACGCGACCATCATGATGCCCCACATCACCGGCGGCATGGTTCCGTCGAGGCGGCGGTCGCCCTCCTCGCCGAAATACATGTAGAAGACGATGCGCAGGTAGTAGAAGGCCGAGATCACCGAGGCGATCACGCCCGCCACCGCCAGCCACACATAGCCGCCGTCGACCGCCGCCTTGATGACGTAGAACTTCCCGAAGAAACCCACGAAGGGCGGCACGCCCGCGAGGCTGAACAGCAGCATCATCAGCGCCAGCGCCTTCAGCGGCTCGACCGAAGCATACATGTTCAGGCTGCGGATATCGACGACCGGCTGGCCGTCCTTCTGCATGCCCATGATGAAGGCGAAGGTGCCGATGCTCATGGTGACATAGATCGCCATGTAGACCAGCATCGCCTGCACCCCCAGCGCGGTGCCCGCAACCAGCCCCATCAGCGCAAACCCCATATGGGCAATCGAGGAATAGGCCATCAGCCGCTTGAAGTTGCGCTGGCCGATCCCGGCGAAGGCGCCGAGGAACATCGACAGCAGTGACAGCACCGCGATCACCTGCCCCCAGTCGCCCGGCACCGACCCGAAGGCGTCGAACAGCACCCGGGCGAACAGCGCCATCGCGGCCATCTTGGGCGCGGTCGCGAAGAAGGCGGTGACCGGCGTCGGCGCACCCTCGTAGACGTCGGGCGTCCACATGTGGAAGGGCACGGCCGAGACCTTGAAGGCCAGCCCGGTGATCATGAAGACCAGCCCGAAGAGCAGCCCCACACCGATCGGACCGTCACCGATCGAGGCGAGGATGCCCGCGAACAGCGTGGTGCCGGAATAGCCGTAGGTCAGCGAGGCGCCATACAGCAGAAGCCCCGAAGACAGCGCGCCCAGCACGAAGTACTTCAGCCCGGCCTCGGTCGATTTCAGGTTGTCGCGCCGGATCGCGGCGACGACGTAAAGCGCCAGCGATTGCAGTTCCAGCCCCATGTAAAGCGTCATCAGATCGCCCGCCGAGACCATCAGCATCATGCCGACGACCGCCAGCGTGATCAGCACCGGGAACTCGAACAGCAGCGTCTTCTGGCGGCGCATGTAGTCCTGGCTCATCAGCATCACCAACGCGGCCGAGGCCAGCACCACCACCTTGGCGAAGCGGGCGAAGCCGTCATCGATCAGCGCGCCGCCGAAGGCGGTTTCGGTGGGCCCCGCGGTCAGCCCGATCCAGACCGCCAGCGCCAGCATCAGCGCCGAGGTGGTCCAGACCAGCACCGGCGCCGCCCTGTCCTTGCCGGTATAGACGGCCCCGACCAGCGCCAGCATCGCGTAGACCGAAAGGATGATTTCCGGCAGGACGACGGAAAGATCGTCAGAGATCATCTCGTTCCCCTCAGTTTCCGGCCAGCTGGGTCGAGACGGGCGTCTCGGCCAGTGCCATCTGGTAGTTCGAAAGAAGCGCCTCGACCGAGGGCCCGATGATGTCGGTCACCAGCGACGGGTAGACGCCCAGCAGAAGCGTCATCGCCACCAGCGGCGCGAAGATCGCGCGCTCGCGCAGGTTCATGTCGGTTATGGACCGGAGCGATTCCTTGATCAGGTCGCCGAACACCACCCGACGGTAAAGCCAAAGCGCATAGGCCGCCGACAGGATCACCCCGGTCGCGGCGACCGCCGCCACCCAGGTATTGACCTGGAAGATGCCCGCCAGCGTCAGGAACTCGCCGATGAAGCCCGAGGTGCCCGGCAGCCCCACATTGGCCATGGTGAACAGCATGAAGACCAGCGCATAGGCGGGCATGCGGTTCACGAGCCCGCCATAGGCGTCGATCTCTCGGGTGTGCATGCGGTCGTAGATCACGCCCACGCAAAGGAACAGCGCGCCCGAGACGAAGCCGTGGCTCAGCATCTGGAAGATCGCGCCGTCGACGCCCTGCTGGTTTGCGGCAAAGATGCCCATGGTCACATAGCCCATATGGGCGACCGACGAATAGGCGATCAGCTTCTTCATGTCCTGCTGCGCCAGCGCCACCAGCGAGGTGTAGACGATGGCGATGGCCGACATCCAGAAGATCAGCGGCGCCCAGATGTCCGAAGCGACCGGGAACATCGGCAGGCTGAAGCGCAGGAAGCCGTAGCCGCCCATCTTCAGCATGATCGCCGCCAGCACCACGGACCCCGCCGTCGGCGCCTGCACGTGGGCGTCGGGCAGCCAGGTATGGACCGGCCACATCGGCATCTTGACCGCGAAGGAGGCGAGGAAAGCGAACCACAGGAAGGTCTGCATGCCGCCGACAATCGTCTTGCCGCCGATGACGATGTCGCCCGCGCTGAACTGATGCGCCAGCAGGGTCGGAATGTCGGTGGTGCCCGCATCCATGTACATGGCCACCATCGCCACCAGCATCAGGACGGACCCGAGGAAGGTGTAGAGGAAGAACTTGAAGGTGGCGTAGATCCGGTCCTTGCCGCCCCAGATGCCGATGATCAGGAACATCGGGATCAGGCCGCCCTCGAAGAAGAGGTAGAACAGCACCAGATCGAGCGCGCAGAAGACGCCCAGCATCAGCGTTTCCAGCACCAGGAAGGCGATCATGTATTCCTTGACCCGGTGCGTCACCGTCCAGCAGGCGCCAATGGTGATCGGCATCAGGAAGGTGGTCAGCATCACGAAGAGGATCGAGATGCCGTCGACGCCCATCTTGTAGCGCAGCCCCAGCAGCCAGGACCGGTCCTCGACGAACTGGAAGCCGGCATCCGAGGGATCGAACTCGAACAGCACGAAGAGCGAGATCAGGAAGGTCGCCGTCGTCGCGATCAGCGCCACCCATTTCGCATTGGCCTGATCCGAGGGGCTGTCGCCCTTGAGGAAGACACCCAGGATCAGCGCCGCGATCAGGGGCGTGAAGGTGATGATGGAAAGCAGGTTGTCCATTACTCGGCCCCTCCGGTCAGAGCCATCCAGGTGACGAGTACGGCGATGCCGATGACCATGGCGAAGGCGTAGTGGAACAGATAGCCCGACTGCAGCCGCCCGGCGACACGGGTGAAGAAGGGCACGATGCCCATCGCCACCCCGTTGATGCCGCCATCGATGATGCCGCCATCGCCTCCCTTCCAGAGCGCGCGCCCGATATTGCGGGCGGGCTGGACGATGATCGCGTCATAAAGCTCGTCGAAATACCACTTGTTCAGCAGGAACAGGTACAGCGGACGGGCCGCGCGCGCGGTCTGGCCCGGAAGCTCGGGCTTGTTGATGTAGAAGAGCCACGCCACGGCGAAGCCCGCAAGCATCGCCAGGAAGGGCGAGGCCTTGACCCATTGGGGCGCGTGATGGGCGTTTTCCATCGCGTGGTTGTCGGGCGCGGTATAGATCGCGCCCTGCCCCGGCAGCGCGGCCGCGGCTTCGCCCTCGGCGGCGGTCTCGCCATGCCCCGCGACGGCGGCCACCTCATGCGAGGGCACCCCGTAGAAGCGGTTCACGCTGTCATGGTCGCCGAAGAAGTTGCCGTACCACAGCATGCCCGCAAGCACCGCGCCGACGCTCAGTACGCCCAGAGGAACCAGCATGGTCACCGGGCTTTCATGGGCATGGTCATGAGCCCGCCGGTCGCCCCGCGCCTCGCCGAAGAAGGTCATGAAGATCAGCCGCCAGGAATAGAAGCTGGTGAAGGCCGCGGCGATCACGAGCATCCAGAAGGCGAAATAGGCATGCCCGCCCCAGGCGCTTTCGATGATGGCGTCCTTCGACAGGAACCCCGCGAAACCGATATGGGTCAGCGGAATGCCGACACCGGTGATGGCCAGCGTGCCGATCACCATCGTCCAGAAGGTGAAGGGGATCTTCTTCCTCAGCCCGCCATAGTTCCGCATGTCCTGTTCGTGATGCATGGCATGGATGACCGAGCCCGCGCAGAGGAACAGAAGCGCCTTGAAGAAGGCATGCGTCAGCAGGTGGAACATCGCCGCCGAATAGACGCCGACGCCCGCCGCCACGAACATGTAGCCCAGCTGCGAACAGGTCGAATAGGCGATCACCCGCTTGATGTCGTTCTGCACCAGACCCACGGTCGCCGCGAAGAAGGCGGTCACCGCGCCGATGAAGACGATCATGTTCTTGGCGTCGGGGGCGAATTCCAGCACCGGCGACATCCGGCAGACCAGGAATACCCCGGCCGTGACCATGGTCGCGGCGTGGATCAGCGCGGAAACGGGCGTCGGACCCTCCATCGCGTCGGGCAGCCAGGTATGCAGGAACAGCTGGGCCGATTTCCCCATCGCCCCGATGAAGAGCAGCACGCCCACCACATTGGCCGCGCTCCAGGTCCCGTTCAGGAAGCTCAGCTGCATCGTCGCCAGCTCGGGCGCCTTGTCGAAGATGTCGTCGAAGCGGACGCTGTCGAGCAGGAAGAACAGCGCGAACATCGCCAGCAGGAAGCCGAAATCGCCGACCCGGTTGACCACGAAGGCCTTGATCGCCGCGGCATTGGCCGAGGGCTTGCGGTAATAGAACCCGATCAGCAGATACGAGGCGACGCCCACGCCCTCCCAGCCGAAGAACAGCTGGACAAGGTTGTCGGCCGTCACCAGCGCCAGCATGGTGAAGGTGAAGAAGGACAGATAGGCGAAGAAGCGCGGCTTGTAGCTTTCGCCCTCGCGCCATTCGGGGTCATGCGCCATGTAGCCGAAGCTGTAGAGATGGACGAAGGCCGAGACAGTCGTCACCACGATCAGCATGATCGCGGTCAGCCGGTCGATGCGGATCGCCCAGTCGGCCACGAAGCTGCCGCTGTCGATCCAGCGGAAGATCTCGACCTGGCGCATCTCGCCGTCGAAGCCCATGAACACGACCCAGGAGAACAGCATCGACAGGAACACCATCGCGGTGGTGATCCACATCGCGGCCTTCTCGCCGAACATCCGGTAGCCGAAGCCGCAGAGAAGCGCGCCGATCAGCGGGGCGAAGAGGATGATCTTTTCCATGAGCCCCTAGCCTTTCATCACGTTGACATCGTCGACCGCGATCGACCCGCGGTTGCGGTAGAAGCAGACCAGGATGGCAAGCCCGATGGCGGCTTCGGCCGCGGCGACGGTCAGCACGAACATGGTGAAGATCTGGCCGACCAGGTCGCCCAGATAGGCCGAGAAGGCGACCAGGTTGATGTTGACCGACAAGAGCATCAGCTCGATCGACATCAGGATGACGATCACGTTCTTGCGGTTCACGAAGATCCCGAAGATGGCGATGACGAACAACGCCGCAGCCACCGTCAGGTAATGTTCCAGTCCGATCATTCCGTCCCTCCGGGCCGTCCGCCCGCTAGTCCCTTCCGAACCGTGGTCGCGGTGCCGCTCACAGCCCCTGCCCCGGTTTCACGTCTTTCAGTTCCATCGCCTTCGCCGGATCGCGATACATCTGCGCCAGCACGTTCTGGCGCTTGACGTTCGGCCGGTGGCGAAGCGTCAGCACGATGGCGCCGATCATCGCGACCAGCAGCACCAGCCCCGCGGCCTGGAAGAGATGGATGTAGTCGTCATAGATGAGCTGACCGATCGCCAGCGTGTTGTGGATCTCGGCCGGGTCGGGCGTCGGCGCGCCCCGCAGCGCCGCAGCGCCGTCCGCGCTTTTCCAGACGCCGTAGACCAGCACCAGCTGCGCCAGGAAGACCGCGCCGATCAGTCCCGCGATGGGGAAATACGAGGCCATCTTCGCCTTGAGCTCGGTGAAATCCACATCGAGCATCATCACCACGAAGAGGAACAGCACGGCGACGGCGCCGACATAGACGATCACCATCAGCATCGCCACGAATTCCGCGCCCAGCAGCACGAAAAGCCCGGCCGAGCTGAGAAAGGCCAGGATCAGCCACAGGACCGAATGCACGGGGTTGCGCGCCAGGACCACGAACAGGCCCGAGACCACGGTCACCACAGAAAACGCATAGAACGCGAATTCACCCAGGGTCATTTGCCCGTCTCCTCGTCCTTTTCGTCGAATACCGTCTGCGCCAGTTCCAGCGCCCGGCTCATGGCGGGGATCCCGCCCAGCATCGCCATCTGGTAGATCACCTCGGCGATCTCGCGTTCCGTCGCCCCGGCCTCAAGCGCGTGGCGGACCGTGATCTTGAACTGGGCGTCGGCCTGCGCGCCCAGCACCGTGAGCCCCGCGATCACCGCCAGCAGCCGGGTCTTGCTGTCCAGCCCCTCGGGGTTGAACGTGTTGCCCCACATCATGTCCATGAAGTCCTTGGGCATGGTCGGGATCAGCTTGTCGAACCCGTGCACCTGGAAGCTTTCCAGCGCCGGGTTGAAGGCGCGGGCCATCTTGTGGCTCTGCTCCAGCATCTGTTCGAAGAGTTTCGCGTATCCGCTCATCTGTAGGGCGCGTCCAGTTCGAGGTTGCGGGCGATCTCGGCCTCCCAGCGGTCGCCGTTTTCAAGCAGCTTGGCCTTGTCGTAGAACAGCTCTTCGCGGGTTTCGGTCGCGAATTCGAAATTCGGCCCCTCGACGATGGCATCGACCGGACAGGCTTCCTGGCAGAAGCCGCAATAGATGCACTTGGTCATGTCGATGTCGTAGCGCGTGGTCCGGCGCGAACCGTCCTCGCGCGGTTCGGCATCGATGGTGATGGCCTGGGCCGGGCAAATCGCCTCGCAGAGCTTGCAGGCAATGCAGCGTTCCTCGCCCGAGGGATAGCGCCGGAGCGCATGCTCGCCCCGGAACCGCGGGCTGAGCGGCCCTTTTTCATGCGGATAGTTCAGCGTCGCCTTGGGGGCGAAGAAATACTTCATCCCGAGCTTGAAGCCTTCGAAGAAGTCCAGAAGCAGGAAGTACTTGCCCGCCCGTTGCCAGTCGATTGCAGCCATGTCAGCCTCCCACCGCCCAGCGGGCATAGGCGCCGCCGAACAGTTCGAATTGTGCGAAGAAGGCCACCGCGACGACCCAGATCAGCGACATCGGCAGGAACACCTTCCAGCCCAGCCGCATCAGCTGGTCGTAGCGGTAGCGCGGGACGATGGCCTTGACCATCGAGAAGAGGAAGAAGAACACCGCCATCTTGGCCACCATCCAGATCGCGCCGTCGGGCAGACCCGGGATGGGCGACAGCCAGCCGCCGAAGAACAGAAGGCTGATCAGCGCGCACATCAGGAAGATCGCGATGTATTCGCAGGCCATGAACAGCAGGAAGGGCGTCGAGCCGTATTCCACCTGATAGCCCGCGACCAGTTCCGACTCGGCCTCGGGAAGGTCGAAGGGCGGACGGTTGGTTTCGGCCAGCGCCGAGATGAAGAACAGGAACACCATCGGGAAATGCGGCAGCCAGTACCAGGACAGGAAGCCGAAGCGGCCGTCCTGGGCGGCGACGATGTCGCCGAAGTTCAGCGAGCCCGTCGACAGGATCACCCCGATGATGATCAGCCCGATCGACACCTCGTAGGAGATCATCTGCGCCGCAGACCGCAACGAGCCGAGGAACGCGTATTTCGAGTTCGACGCCCAGCCGCCCATGATGACGCCATAGACCTCGAGCGACGAGATCGCGAGGATGTAGAGAACGGCCACGTTGATATCGGCCATCACCAGCCGGTCCGAGAACGGGATCACCGCCCAGCAGAGCAGCGGCATCACGAAGGCGATGAGCGGCGCGATGAAGAAGACCGGGCGGTCGACCCCCGCGGGGATCACCACCTCCTTTACCACGTATTTCAGCGCGTCGGCCACGGTCTGCAGGATCCCGAAGACCCCCACCACGTTGGGCCCGCGCCGCATCTGCACCGCCGCCCAGATCTTGCGGTCGCCATAGACCAGGAACAGCAGCGACACCATCACGAAGGCGATGACCAGCAGGCCATGTCCCATGATCGTCAGCGCCAGCCCAATGCCGGTATCCATGAAGTCAGCCATCTCGCCTCGTCATTCCTCAGACCGTCGGTACGCCCCGCGCGGCGCAGTCTTTTACTTCCTGCCGGGCCTCGACCCGGCTGACGCCCCGCGGAAACGTCCTTGTCATCATGTAGACCGCGTCTGCCGTCCAGACGCCGCCCTGCTCGCGGCCGATCCGCGTGCGCAGATGGCGCGCGAAGCCGAACCCGGTGTCGAGCGCATGCCGCGCGACCGCGCAGCGCCCGTACTCGTCCAGCGCCGCGACCCCGCCGGGATCGCGCATCGTCAGCGCCACCTCGACCAGCCCATCCTTCAGCGCCGTGGTCTCGGCACCCAGATAGGCGGGCGCAGAGCCCTCGGGAGCGGGACCCGGCAGCGGGGAACAGCCCGCCGCGATTCCGGTCGCCACCGCGACGGCCAGCCCGGCCATATGTCGGGGCGCCAGACCCACCCTATTCCGCCGCCATCGGCGCGGCGCGCCGGGCCTTGGCATTGGCCGACAGCTCGGCCATCAGCGCCGAGGCACGGGCAATCGGGTTGGTCAGGTAGAAATCCTTGACCGCATAGCGGAACTCGGCCCGGGCAGGCTCGGTCACCGGCAGCGGCTGCCAGTGGTTCACGATCACCTCGTCGACCAGCGCCAGATCCGGCGCCGCCGCGACCAGCTTGCGGCGCAGCTGCACCAGATCGTCGAAGGGCAGCGTCGCGCCAAGCTCGGCCGACAGCGCCCGCAGGATCGCCCAGTTCTCCTTGGCCTCGCCCGGCGGGAAGCCCGCGCGCAGCGCCATCTGCGGCCGCCCCTCGGTATTGACGAACAGCCCCGCCTCTTCGGTATAGGCCGCGCCGGGCAGGATGATGTCGGCACGATGCGCGCCGCGGTCGCCATGGCTGCCCTGATAGATGACGAAGGGACCCTCGCCGATCTCGACCTCGTCGGCGCCCAGATTGTAGATGACCTCGGCGCCTTTCGTCGCGGCCTCGATCCCGCCCTCGGTGACGGCGCCCAGATCCAGCGCGCCGACCCGCGAAGCGGCGGTGTGCAGCACCAGAAGCCCCGCGCCCAGCCCGCCCGCCAGCGCCATCGCCTGGCTGAGGACGGCCGCGCCATCGGCCTCGATCAGCGCGCCCTGCCCGACGATGACCAGCGCGCCTTCTGCCGGTTTCGCGGCTTTCGCCAACTTCACCAGCGCCGCGCGGTCGGTGCCTTCCTCGATCACGTCATAGGTCAGATCGGCCGCCGGGCCGACCCGGTGCACGGCCGCGCCCTGCATCCATGCCTTGCGGATGCGGGCGTTCAGCACCGGCGCCTCGGCGCGCGGATTGCTGCCGATCAGATAGATCTGCCGGGCATGGTCGATATCCTCGATGGCCGCGGTGCCGACATAGGCCGACCGGTTGCCCGCAGGCAGCTTGGCCCCGTCGGTCCGGCATTCGACGGTGCCGCCCAGCCCCTCGACCAGCGATTTCAGCGCGAAGATCGCCTCGGCCGGGGCCAGATCGCCGATCAGCCCGGAGACCTTGCGGCCAGTCATGGCGGCTGCGGCCGCACGCAGCGCCTCGGGCCAGCTCGCGGGACGCAGCTTGCCGTTCTCGCGGAGATAGGGCCGGTCGAGCCGCTGGCGCTTCAGACCGTCCCAGACAAAGCGGGTCTTGTCCGAGATCCATTCCTCGTTCACGCCGTCATGGTTGCGCGGCAGGATCCGCATCACTTCGCGGCCCTTTGTGTCGACCCGGATATTCGACCCCAGCGCATCCATCACGTCGATGGTTTCGGTCTTGGTCAGTTCCCAGGGACGGGCGGTGAAGGCATAGGGCTTCGAGGTCAGCGCGCCGACCGGGCACAGGTCGATGATGTTGCCCTGCAGCTCGCTGTCCAGCGTCTGGCCCAGATAGGAGGTGATCTCGGCATCCTCGCCGCGGCCGGTCTGGCCCATCTGGGTGATGCCCGCGACCTCGGTCGTGAAGCGCACGCAGCGGGTGCAGGAGATGCAGCGGGTCATGCAGGTGCCGACCAGCGGGCCCAGATCGGGGTCAATCGAGGCGCGCTTGGGCTCGCGATAGCGGCTGAAATCGACGCCATAGGCCATCGCCTGATCCTGCAGGTCGCATTCGCCGCCCTGATCGCAGATCGGACAGTCGAGCGGGTGGTTGATCAGCAGGAACTCCATCACCCCCTCGCGGGCCTTCTTGACCATGGGCGAGTTGGTCTTGACGACCGGCGGCGCGCCGTCGGGGCCGGGGCGCAGGTCCTTGACCTGCATCGCGCAGGAGGCGGCGGGCTTGGGCGGGCCGCCGACGATCTCGACCAGACACATCCGGCAGTTGCCGGCGATGGACAGGCGTTCATGGTAGCAGAAGCGCGGGATCTCGATCCCGGCGACCTCGCAGGCCTGAAGCACCGTCATGGCCGGGTCGACCTCGATCTCTGTGCCGTCGATGATGATCTTGCGTAGCTGTGCCATGCTCTTGCCTTGTCGCTTGCTGCGTCCCGCCCCCGGTCCGGCGGGCTGCGTCCTAGATCCCGGGGCGGGCGCGCCCGGCGCCCGTGCCCGCCGCAAGGGCCGCCCGTCCGGCGCCCCTCCGGCCTGTTCCTGCCGCCATCGGCCCTGCCCGCACCGCCATGCCTAGCGCGCCCTCAACAGTCGGCCGATTTCGGTCCGGGCCCGGATTTCGGCCAGACCGACCGGGCAGTAGCTCTCAGGCCGGTCCCGCCGGACGCCCCGTGCCGCCAGCCAGTCCCGCGCGGCGCCCTCGACCCGCGCCTTTTCGGCCTTGTCCTCGACGAAGGCCCGGATCTCGGCATCGGAATAGCCAAGCCGCGAGGCCCGCGAATTCAGCCCGCGCATATAGCCATAGGCGGTCAGCATCCGCGCCTCGATCCGCGGGCATTGCTTGCGGATCATGTTCGCGGTCGCGATCACCTGCAGCCCCTCGACGATCTCGGTCTGCTCGCCAAGTGCCGGACGCGCCTCTGCCCCCTCGGCCGTGGCCGCAGCGGCAAGGGCCAGCGTCGCGGCAAGCGCCGCGGCCCGTCCTCCGGGCGATATGACCGCCCCCGCGATCACGCCGCCGCCACCGCGCTGGCGCGTCCGATGGTCCGCGCCTCGATCCGGGGCTCGATCTCGGGGCTGTCGGTGACGATCTTCCTGATCTCGCTCATCCGCCTGCTCCGCCGCCGTCATTTCCATTTCAGCACGTCGGCCACGACGGTCTTGCGCAGTCCGCCGTCATCCCAAAGCACATGCGCGTGGTCGTCCTGGTTGATCTGGACCGCGACCATGCTGGGGTTGCCCGTCGGCAGGAGCCGACCGGTCTGAACCTCGAAGGACCGGCCATCCGGCTGCTTGCAGCGGAACGAGACATGCCCCGTATCGCCCTTGATCTTGAAGCGGATCTCGCGGCCCTCTTTCATCGTGACCTTGCCACCGGTGCCGTAGGGCTGGCAGGTCGTGCCCTTGGGAAAGAAGCCGAAATCCACCTTCAGCAAAGCGGGCTCTGCCAGAGCCGGTCCCGCAAGCAGGACCGCCAAGACCGCACCCTGAAAACCGACAAGCCGCATGAAAATCACTCCGCTGCCAGGACGCCAGTGCGCCCGGCCTTTTGCGCCCTGATCCGGTCCTCGATCTCGTCGCGGAAATGCCGGATCAGCCCCTGGATCGGCCAGGCCGCCGCGTCGCCGAGCGCGCAGATCGTGTGGCCTTCGACCTGCCTGGTGACGTCGAACAGCATGTCGATCTCTTCGATCTCGGCCTCGCCCTTCACCAGACGGTCCATCACCCGCATCATCCAGCCGGTGCCCTCGCGGCAGGGCGTGCACTGGCCGCAGCTTTCATGTTTGTAGAACGAGGCCAGCCGCCAGATCGCCTTGATGACATCGGTCGACTGGTCCATCACGATCACGGCCGCGGTGCCAAGACCCGAACGCTGTTCGCGCAGCCAGTCGAAATCCATGATCGCATCCTCGCAGATGCTGGCGGGCAAAAGCGGCACAGAAGAGCCGCCCGGGATCACCGCCTTGAGATTGTCCCATCCGCCGCGAACGCCGCCGCAATGGCGGTCCAGCAACTCGCGCAGCCCGATCGACATGCTTTCCTCGACCACGCAGGGCCGGTTCACATGGCCCGAGACCGCGAAAAGCTTGGTGCCGGCATTGTTCGGCCGCCCGAAGGAGGCGAACCAGTCCCCGCCGCGACGCAGGATGGTCGGCACCACGGCGATGGATTCGACGTTGTTGACCGTGGTCGGACAGCCGTAAAGCCCCGAGCCCGCCGGGAAGGGCGGCTTCATCCGCGGCATGCCCTTCTTGCCCTCGAGGCTTTCCAGCAGGGCGGTTTCCTCGCCGCAGATATAGGCGCCCGCGCCGTGATGCAGGTACAGGTCGAAATCCCAGCCCGACTTGGCGGCATTGGCGCCCAGAAGGCCCGCATCATAGGCCTCGTCGATGGCCGCCTGCAGCGCCTCGCGCTCGCGGATATATTCGCCCCGGATGTAGATATAGGCGGCATGCGCGCCCATCGCGAAAGAGGCGATCAGCGCGCCCTCGATCAGCGTATGGGGGTCGTGCCGCATGATTTCGCGGTCCTTGCAGGTGCCCGGCTCGGACTCGTCGGCGTTGATTACAAGGTAGTGCGGCCTTCCGTCGCTTTCCTTCGGCATGAAGGACCATTTAAGCCCGGTAGGGAAACCAGCCCCGCCTCGGCCGCGCAATCCGGATTTCTTCATCTCGTCGATGATCCAGTCCCGGCCCTTGGCGATGACCTGAGCCGTGCCGTCCCAATGTCCCCGGGCGCGCGCGCCAGAGAGGCTGCGGTCGAACATCCCGTAGAGATTGGTAAAGATCCGGTCCTGATCGGTCAGCATGGTTCGTCCCCGCTGTGGTGTCCTGACGCGGCCTCGCGGCCTGCTGGGTCTTGGCGCGTCCGGCGGGCTGGCATGGCCACCCGCCGGGCGCTTTCATGATCTCGCAGGGGCACCTGCCGCGGCCGTTCGCAAACGGCCCGCCTGCCCTGCCGCGCTCAGGCCTCGCTGGCCAGAGCCTTGGCCTGTGCCACCCAGTCATCCCGACTGACACGGCCTTTGAAGCCTTCCAGGTTCTCGTCCATCCAGGCCACGTCTTTGGCCGTCCAGGACGCGATCTGGTCGTAGTGATAGATCCCCAGATCGTTCACCTGCTTTTCCAGTTTCGGACCGACGCCCTTGATCTTCTTGAGGTCGTCAGCACCGCCGGCCCGAGGAGCCGACAGCGCGGCGGGACGGCTCCCCACCATTTTTTCAGCGGCTGTGGGCGCCGCCTCAGGCTTTGGGGACGAGGTCTCCATCACCGGAGCCTTGGGCGCCGCCTTGGGGGCAGGCGCGGCCTTCGGCGCCGATTTCGGCACGGTCGGGGCCACTTTCGGACCGCCGGGCTTCGGACGGTTCGGGATCACGATTGCGGCATTGGCATCGCGATAGGGCTTCATCGCGGCCATCGCCTCGCGCTTCTTGGCGACCATGGCCGAGAACTCGGCATCGGTGTGGCAGAAACCCCAGGTGAGGATCAGCCCGGCCACCACGAAGGTGCCGACGCCGCCGATGAAGGCGCCGAGGGCCCAGAGGCCGACGGCATAGCCGATGGTGGCCACGGTCAGACCGCAAAGCGCGGCGACCAGCCACCAGAAGATGGCAAACTTGAGTCTTGCTTCTGTGCGAGAAATGTTCATGCGTTCTCTCCGCTACGACGGTTTTTCTTCCGAAGCCATTTGTAACGCCTTAGCTTCCGCCTGTCTTGACGTCTTCCGCCGCAGCCCCCGCCCGACGCCAGGAGGTCAGAACCGGCACTTCGGTTCCATCGATCCGTTTGACCGTATCGCCGATATCGAGCGCCCGCGCCGCGGACGCATTGTGCGCGTTGACCTTCTCGCCGCCGGTCAGGCTGGACAGAGCCCCCTTGGGTTCCGAGGCGAACCGGCCGTTCTGCGGCCCCGGCACCGGGACGTCGCCCTTCGCCAGCGCATCCAGGATCTCGGCCAGCCGCTCGGCGGTGAGGTCTTCGTAATAGTCCTTGCCGACCTGCATCATCGGCGCGTTCGAGCAGGCGCCGAGGCATTCGACCTCTTCCCAGCTGAACTTGCCATCCGCAGAAAGCGTGTGCGGGGTCGGCGCGATCTTGTCCTTGCAGACCGCAATCAGGTCCTCGGCGCCGCAGATCAGGCAAGACGTGGTGCCGCAGATCTGGACATGGGCGACCGAGCCGGTCGGCACCAGCTGGAACATGAAGTAGAAGGTCGCGACCTCCAGCGCCCGGATATAGGGCATGCCCAGCATGTCGGCCACGTATTCGATGGCCGGACGGGTCAGCCAGCCTTCCTGCTCCTGCGCGCGCCACAGCAGCGGAATGATCGCCGAGGCCTGGCGGCCCTCGGGATATTTCGTCAGCTGCGCCTCGGCCCATTTGCGATTCTCGGGCGTGAAGGCGAAGCTGTCGGGCTGGTGAGGGTGAAGGCGTCTCAGCATCGGTCGGAAAACTCTTGGTATTCGGGGAATTGCTCGGCAAGGTTCATCTGTCGACCTCGCCGAAGACGATGTCGAGCGTGCCGATGATCGCCGCCACGTCGGCCAGCATGTGGCCTCTTGAGATATGGTCCATCGCCTGCATGTGCAGGAAGCCCGGCGCGCGCAGCTTGGCGCGATAGGGCTTGTTGGTGCCGTCGGCAACGAGGTAGACGCCGAATTCGCCCTTGGGCGCCTCGACCGCGGCATAAACCTCGCCCGCGGGCACGTGGAAGCCTTCGGTGTAAAGCTTGAAGTGATGGATCAGCGCTTCCATCGAGGTCTTCATGTCGGACCGTTTCGGCGGCGTGATCTTGCCGCGCGCCAGCACCTCGCCGGGTTCCTTGCGCAGCTTGGCACAGGCCTGGCGGATGATGTGAGTCGACTGGCGCATCTCTTCCATGCGGACCAGATAGCGGTCGTAACAGTCGCCGTTCTTGCCGACGGGGATCTCGAAGTCGAATTCGCTGTAGCATTCGTAGGGCTGCGAGCGGCGCAAATCCCACGCCAGGCCCGAGCCGCGCACCATCACGCCCGAGAACCCCCAGTCGAGGATCTCCTGTTCGCTGACGACGCCGATATCGACGTTGCGCTGCTTGAAGATCCGGTTCTCGGTCAGAAGCCCGTTCAGATCGTCGAGCACCCGCGGGAAGTCCACGGCCCAGGCGTCGATATCCTCGATCAGCTGGGGCGGCAGGTCCTGATGCACGCCGCCGGGGCGGAAATAGGCGGCATGAAGGCGGGCCCCGCAAGCGCGCTCGTAGAAGATCATCAGCTTCTCGCGTTCTTCGAAGCCCCAGAGCGGCGGCGTCAGCGCGCCCACGTCCATCGCCTGGGTCGTAACGTTCAGCAGGTGGTTCAACACCCGCCCGATCTCGCAGAACAGCACCCGGATCAGCTGGGCGCGGCGCGGCACCTCGATCCCGGTCAGCTTCTCGATGGCCAGACACCAGGCATGTTCCTGGTTCATCGGGGCCACATAGTCGAGCCGGTCGAGATAGGGCAGGTTCTGCAGATAGGTGCGGCTCTCCATCAGCTTCTCGGTGCCGCGATGCAGCAGCCCGATATGCGGGTCGGCGCGCTCGACGATTTCGCCGTCAAGCTCCAGCACCAGCCTTAGAACCCCATGCGCCGCAGGGTGTTGCGGGCCGAAGTTGATGTTGAAGTTGCGGATCTTCTGTTCGTCGGTCCGCACGTCCTGGAAGGCGTTGTCCTTCATCTCAGACCTCCATCCGGGCGGCGGCGCCGACCCCGAAGCCCTGTTTCCGCGTCGACCGGACAGCGGCCGCGCGACAGTCGTAGCCAGCCCCATTGGCGATGACGGGGATGCAGCAGAGCCGTTCCATCACGCCTTCGCCTTCTCGTCGCCGGGCAGGATATAGTCGGCACCCTCCCAGGGCGACATGAAGTCGAACTGGCGGAATTCCTGCACCAGCTTGACGGGTTCGTAGACGACGCGTTTCTGCGCCTCGTCATAGCGGACCTCGGTATAGCCCGTGGTCGGGAAGTCCTTGCGCAGCGGATGGCCGCGGAAGCCGTAATCGGTCAGCAGGCGCCTGAGGTCGGGATGGCCCGAGAAGACGATGCCGAACATGTCGAACACCTCGCGCTCGAACCAGTTGGCCGAGGGGTGGACCGACACGATCGACGGGATCATTTCGTCCTCGCGCACCGCACAGCGAATGCGGATCCGCTGGTTCTGGTACATCGACAGGAAGTGATAGACGACGACAAAGCGGGCGTCCCGTTCGGGGCGGTCGACGGCGGTGATGTCGACCAGCGACGAGAACCGGCAGCCCGCATCCGAGCGCAGGAATTCGGTGAAGGCGACGATCGCGGCCGGGGCGGCGTCGATGTTCAGCTCGCCATGCGCGACCTCCCAGCCGATCACGCAATCGGGGCGCTTGGCCGCGATCAGGGCACCGAGTTCTTTCAGCGTCTCGTCCATGGCTTACCTCACGATGGTCCCGGTGCGGCGGATCTTGCGCTGCAACTGCAGGATGCCGTACAGCAGCGCCTCTGCCGTGGGCGGACAGCCCGGCACATAGATATCGACCGGCACCACGCGGTCGCAGCCGCGCACCACCGAATAGGAATAGTGGTAATAGCCGCCGCCATTGGCGCAGGAGCCCATCGAGATCACATAGCGCGGCTCGGGCATCTGGTCGTAGACCTTGCGCAGCGCGGGCGCCATCTTGTTGGTCAGCGTGCCCGCGACGATCATCAGGTCCGACTGGCGCGGACTGGCGCGCGGCGCGGTGCCGAAGCGTTCCAGATCATAACGCGGCATCGAGACCTGCATCATCTCGACCGCGCAGCAGGCCAGCCCGAAGGTCATCCAGTGCAGGCTGCCGGTCCGCGCCCAGTTGATGATGTCGGCCGTCGAGGTCACCAGGAAGCCCCGGTCCTGAAGCTCGGCATTCAGCGCCTGGGTCGCCGTTTCGGGATCGCCCCCGGCGGTGTTGGGGCCAGTCATCACGCCCATTCGAGCGCCCCCTTCTTCCATTCATAGGCAAAGCCGATCGTCAGAACGGCCAGGAAAACCATCATCGACCAGAACCCGACAAGCCCGATGGTGCCGAAAGCGACGGCCCAGGGAAAGAGAAATGCAATCTCGAGGTCGAAGATGATGAACAGGATCGCCACCAGATAGAACCGCACGTCGAAGGTCATGCGCGCATCGTCGAAGGCGTTGAACCCGCATTCATAGGCCGACAGCTTCTCGGGGTCCGGGTGGCGGACCGCAACGATCACAGCCGACAGCATCAGGATCAAACCCAGGCCGATGGCCATGCCGAAGAATATCGCGATGGGAAGGTAGTTGCTCAGGAGCTGGTCCACCTCGGTCTCCCTGTCTTGCGTGCCGCGCGCGGGCCGGTGCCGTGCGCACTGGTTTTCCGACCATGACGTTAGTCGGCGCCGCGGCAGAGGGTCAACCGCCCCGCCCCGCGATCCGCGCCCTTCTGTTACAGTGCCGCAGCAGAAATGTATACAGTCGTGCGCATTGAAAATGCGACGATCCGGCTTTTGCCCTCAAAGCCATGTTAAAAGGTGTTTTCCGCCATGGTTTCGGCCGGTTTACGTTCCGAAACGCAAGTGGGTCACCGGTCGGACGGCAGCGCCCAGCCGGGTTTCCGGCGGTCGAAGAAGGCCGCGATTCCCTCAGCCGCTTCGGGGGTTTCCCAGGCCGCGACCAGCCGGGCGATGCTGGCCTCGATGACCGCATCGTCGATCCGCGGCCCAAGGCTCAGCACCTGCGCCTTGGCCCGCGCGACCGCCTCCGGCGCGCAGGCCAGATAGGGCGCGATCTCTGCCTCGACCGCGTCGTCCAGACCGGCGGCGGGCACCGCGCGGGCCAGCAGGCCAAGCGCCACCGCCTCGGCCGCGTCGAAGCGCCGCCCCGACATGAACACCCGCCGCGCATGCGCCTCGCCCAGCCGCGCCACGACATAGGGGCCGATGGTGGCCGGAATCAGCCCAAGCCGGGTCTCGGTCAGCGCGAACCGGGCGGTCTCGACGCCCACGGCCACGTCGCAGACCGAAATCAGTCCGATGCCGCCGCCGAAGGCCTGCCCCTGCACCCGGCCGATCAGCGGCTTCGGCATCTCGTTCAGGGCGCGCAGCATCCCGGCCAGCTTGCGCGCCTCGGCGGCGCGGGTGGCGGCATCGGCCTGCATCTGCGCCGCCATCCAGCCCAGATCGCCGCCCGCGCAAAAGCTCTCGCCCGCCCCGGTCAGCACCACCGCGCGGACCGCCGGATCGGCGCCCAGAGCCTCGGCGGCGCCAGTCAGCGCCGCGATCAGGTCCGAGGATAACGCATTATGCTTGTCCTCGCGCCGCAGCGTGACCCGCGCGACGCCGCGTCCGTCGATCCCGATCTCAAGCCCGTCCTGCATCCTGCCCCTCCCGTTGGCGGTTTCGGGCCAAAGCCTAGCCGCGACCCCGGCCCGGGGACAAGCCGGCCCGCCGAAGCGGCCTTGCAACGCCGCGCGGGCTCGGGCAGCTAGAGGCATGGCCAAACCCAGCACCGTCTTCACCTGCACCGCCTGCGGCGCGACCCAGACCAAATGGTCGGGGCGCTGCGAGGCCTGTGGCGCCTGGAACACCATCGTCGAGGACGTCCCGCTGAGCGCGGGCCCGGCTAAGAAGTCGTTGGGCCCCGCGCGCGGGCGGCGGCTGGCGCTCAGCGATCTGGCGACGTCGGAACCCGAGCCGCCCCGCGCGGCCTCGGGCCTGGGCGAATTCGACCGGGTGCTGGGCGGCGGGCTGGTCCCGGCCTCGGCGATTCTGGTCGGCGGCGATCCGGGCATCGGCAAGTCGACACTGTTGCTGCAGGCCGCCGCCGCCTTCGCCAATCAGGGGCTCAAATGCCTTTACATCTCGGGCGAGGAGGCCAGCGCGCAGGTACGAATGCGGGCGCGGCGGCTGGGGCTGGCCGAGGCGCCGGTGAAGCTGGCCACCGAAACCGACCTGCGCGCGATCCTGACCACGCTCGAGGCCGAAAAGCCCGACCTGGCGATCATCGACTCGATCCAGACGCTCTGGGCCGACATGGTCGACAGCGCGCCGGGCTCGGTCGCGCAGGTGCGCGCCTCGGCGCATGAGCTGACCGTCTTCGCCAAGCGCCACGGCACCGCGGTGATGCTGGTCGGCCATGTCACCAAGGAAGGTCAGATCGCGGGCCCCCGTGTCGTCGAGCACATGGTCGACACGGTGCTTTATTTCGAGGGCGAGCGCGGGCATCAGTTCCGCATCCTGCGCAGCGTCAAGAACCGCTTCGGCCCGGCCGACGAGATCGGGGTGTTCGAGATGACCGGCGGCGGGCTTGCCGAGGTCGCGAACCCCTCGGCGCTGTTCCTGTCCGAACGCGGCACTCCTGCCCCGGGCGCCGCCGTCTTCGCGGGCATCGAGGGCACCCGGCCGGTGCTGACCGAGATCCAGGCGCTGGTCGCGCCCTCGCCGCTGGGCACGCCGCGGCGAAGTGCGGTCGGGCTCGATGCCGGGCGGCTCTCGACGACGCTGGCGGTGCTTGAGGCGCGCTGCGGCATCCCCTTTGCGGGCTTCGATGTCTATCTGAACGTGGCGGGCGGGCTGAAGGTGACCGAGCCCGCCGCCGATCTGGCCGTCGCAGCCGCCTTGCTGTCGGCGCGCGAAGATGTCGCCCTGCCCCCCGACTGTGTCCTTTTCGGCGAAATTTCCCTCTCCGGGGCGCTGCGGCCCGTCGCCCAGACCGAAAACCGGTTGAAAGAGGCGCTGAAACTTGGTTTTTCCAGCGCGATCGCGCCCGAACGCAGCAAGCTCGGCGCACCCGGCGGCATGAAGGTCCGGCAAATGCCCGACCTGACCGCCTTTGTCGGGGAAATATTCGGCGCCGGCTAGCCCGAGGAGGGACCTGATCCATGGAGTCATTCACCGTCGTTGACGGCATCGTTGCCGCCGTGATCCTGGTCTCGGCCGTGCTTGCCTATTCGCGCGGAATGGTGCGCGAGGTCATGGCCATCGCCGGCTGGATCATCGCGGCAATCGTCGCCTTCACCTTCGCGCCGCAGGCCGAGCCGCTGGTGCGCGAGATCCCGTACCTGGGCGATTTCATCGGCAGCTCCTGCGAAATCGCGATCCTGGCCTCCTTCGCGGCGGTCTTCGCGGCGGCGCTGGTCGTGGTGTCGCTGTTCACGCCGCTTCTGTCCTCGATGATCCAGGGCTCGGTGCTGGGCGGCGTCGACCAGAGCCTCGGGTTTCTCTTCGGCGCGGTGCGCGGCGCGCTTCTGGTGGCGGTCGCCTTCTTCGTCTACGGCATGGTCATCACCGATCACAGCTTCCCGGCGGTTGAAAATTCGCGCTCGTCCGCAGTCTTCGCCTCGCTGACCGCCAAGATCGCCGAAACCAATCCCGATCAGGCGCTGGGCTGGCTGACGGTCCAGTACGAACAGCTGGTGGGCACCTGCGGCACGGCGCAATAACCCCACACCAACCGCCCCTTCTCTGCCCCGCGCACAGCCGAGTCGCGCGGGCGTGAACCTTTCTTAATGATCCTTTCGTGACACCGGACGCCGGAGGGACTAGAGAAGGGCCAACTTCCTTCAGACGGATTCGGAGCCCCGCTGCCCATGCGCCAGCCATCCTTCCGCACCATGCCCCCCGCGCATCCCTTCGACGACGACAAGCTCAAGGAGGAATGCGGGGTCTTCGGCGTGATCGGCCTGGCGGATGCCGCCAATTTCGTGGCCCTCGGCCTGCACGCCCTTCAGCATCGCGGCCAGGAGGCGGGCGGGATCGTCTCTTACGACCCGGTGACCGGATTCCAGTCGGCCCGCCGCTTCGGCTATGTCCGCGACAACTTCACCAAGGCCAGCCTGATGGAGACCCTGCCCGGGTCGCTGGCCATCGGCCATGTCCGCTATTCGACCGCCGGATCGAAGGGCCAGACCGCGATCCGCGACGTCCAGCCCTTCTTCGGCGAGTTCGCCATGGGGGGCGCCGCCATTGCCCATAACGGCAACATCACCAATGCCGAGGCGCTGCGCCGCGAACTGATCCAGCACGGCTCGATCTTCCAGAGCTCGTCCGACAGCGAATGCATCATCCACCTGATGGCGCGCTCGTTCCAGAAGACCATCCCCGAACGCATGAAGGACGCGCTGCGCCGGGTCGAGGGTGCCTTCTCGGTCGTGGCGATGACCCGGACCAAGCTGATCGGCGTGCGCGACCCGCTGGGGGTGCGGCCGCTGGTGCTGGGCCGGATCGGCGATGGCTGGGTGCTGAGCTCGGAGACCTGCGCGCTCGACATCATCGGCGCCGAATTCGTGCGCGAGATCGAGCCGGGCGAAATGGTGCTGATCTCGCCCGAAAAGGGGGTCGAGAGCTTTCATCCGTTCGAACACCGCTCCTCGCGCTTCTGCATCTTCGAGCATGTCTATTTCTCGCGCCCCGACTCGATCCTCGGCGGCCGCTCGGTCTACGAGACCCGGCGCCAGATCGGGATCGAACTGGCCCGCGAGGCGCCGGTCGAGGCCGATCTCGTGTGCCCGGTGCCCGACAGCGGCACCCCCGCCGCCATCGGCTTCAGCCATGAAAGCGGCATCCCCTACGGGATGGGGATCATCCGCAACCAGTATATGGGCCGGACCTTCATCGAACCGACCGAGCAGATCCGCAACATGGGCGTGCGGCTCAAGCTGAACGTCAATCGCGCCCTGATCGCTGGCAAGCGGATCGTCCTCGTCGATGACAGCGTGGTGCGCGGCACGACCAGCCGCAAGATCCGCGAGATGATCCTCGATGCGGGCGCGGCCGAGGTCCATTTCCGGATCGCGAGCCCGCCGACCGCCTGGCCCTGCTTCTACGGCGTCGACACGCCCCACCGCGACAAGCTTCTGGCCAGCCGCATGTCCGAGGACGAGATGTGCGACTATCTGGGCGTCGACAGCCTCCGGTTCATCTCGCTCGACGGGCTGTACCGGGCCGCGGGCGAGGCCGCCGGCCGAAACGACCGCTGCCCGCAATATTGCGATGCCTGCTTCTCGGGCGAATACCCGGTGGCGCCCAGCGACATGATCCAGAAGGGCTTCCAGACCAAGGCGGCCGAATAGCCGCCTGCGCCGGATTGTCGCCCGGCCGGTCCCGTCCGGGACCGGGATCTTGACGCCATCGCTCAGGTATTCCAAGGACCGTCCATGACAGACCAGAAACTTGCCCTTGTGACTGGCGCCTCGCGCGGATTCGGCGCGGCGGTGGCCGAAGAGCTGGCGCGCGCCGGCTATCATGTCGTCGCGGTCGGCCGCACCACCGGTGCGCTCGAGGAACTCGACGACCGGATCAAGGCCCTGGGCGGCAGCGCGACGCTGGCGCCCATGGACATCACCGAAACCGACGCGATGCGCACGCTGTGCCGGGGGATCTATGACCGCTGGGGTCATGTCGATCTCTGGGTCCATGCCGCGATCCAGTCGCCGCCCTTCAGCCCGGCCGAGCAGATCGACCTGCCGTTCTGGACCAAGGCGGTGAAGGCCGATGTCGAGGCGCTGGGCGTGCTTGTATCCTTCGTCGCGCCGCTTCTGCGCGCCGCCACGGGCGGCGGCAGCGCGGTCCTGATCGACGATCCGGCCGAAGGCCCCTTCCTGGGCGCCTATGCCGCCTGCAAGGCCGCACAGCGCGCGCTGTTCCAGGCCTGGGAGGCCGAGCAGGCCCGGCTTCAGGACGTGCATGTCCGTCGCTTCGTGCCCGCACCGATGCCCACGAACCACCGCAACCGGCTTTATCCCGGCGAGAAGACCGACACGCTGGCACGCCCGGCCGACGAGGCGCGCCGTCTGGCCGCCGATCTCGGCCTGGCCTGAGGCCCGCCCGCCTGCGGGATCGGCCCCCGGGGCACGCGCGCGTTCTCCGGGGGTGACGGTCGCCGCCCCTCCCGCAAGGTTTCCGGTCCCGGGCCCCGGCATCGCCTTTACGCCTCGGGCCCGCTCCACTATGGAAGGGCCATAAGGCAAGGTTGAGCAGATGCGCATTCTCATCACGAATGACGACGGGATCAACGCCCCCGGGCTGGCGGTGCTCGAGGCCATCGCGGCCGAGGTCGCGGGCCCGACCGGCGAGGTCTGGGTGGTCGCGCCCGCCTTCGAGCAGTCGGGCGTCGGCCACATGATTTCCTACACCCGTCCGATGATGATCGCCGAGCTCGGTCCGCGCCGCTTCGCCGCCGAAGGCTCGCCCGCCGATTGCGTGCTGGCCGGGCTTTACGATGTGATGACCGATGCCCGGCCCGATCTGGTGCTGTCGGGTGTCAATCGCGGCAACAACGCCGCCGAGAACGTGCTTTATTCGGGCACCATCGGCGGCGCGATGGAGGCGGCGCTTCAGGGCCTGCCCGCGATCGCGCTGTCACAATATCTGGGGCCGCTGAATTACGACGAGGATCTGCAATTCGCGGCGGCTGCGGCCCATGGTGCGGCAACGGTCAATGCGCTGCTGGACCGGGGGTCCTGGGACGGCGCCGATTACCGGCTGTTCTACAACGTGAATTTCCCGCCCGTCCCGGCCGATCAGGTCAAGGGGCTGAGGGTCGGGCCGCAGGGCTACCGCCGCGATGCCTCTTTCGGGGTCGAGCCGCATCTGTCGCCCTCGGGGCGCAGGTTCCTCTGGATCCGGGGCGGGGCGCAGAACCTGCCGACCGCGCCCGGGTCGGACGCGGCGCTGAACCTCGACGGCTATATCGCGGTGACGCCGTTGCGCGCCGATCTGACCGCCCATGACTGCATCGCCGACGTGAAGGCCCGACTGGAATGACCGGAGACGACGCGACGGCCGAACGCAAGATGCAGTTCCTGTTCGCGATCCGCTCCAGGGGCGTGACCGACAGGCGCGTGCTGACCGCGATGGAAGAGATCGACCGGGGCCAGTTCGTCACCGGCCATTTCGCACGCCATGCCTATGACGACACGCCCCTGCCCATCGCCTGCGGCCAGACCATCAGCCAGCCCTCGGTGGTGGCGATCATGACCCAGGCGCTGAACCTGCAGCCACGCAACAAGGTGCTCGAGATCGGCACCGGCTCGGGCTATCAGGCCGCGGTGCTGTCGCGGCTGTCGCGCCGGGTCTACACGCTGGAACGTCACCGCAGGCTTGCGGCCGAGGCGCAGAAGCGGTTCGAGGCGCTGGGGCTGACCAATGTCACGGCGATGGCGGCCGACGGATCGCGCGGCCTGCCCGATCAGGCGCCCTTCGACCGCATTCTTGTGACCGCCGCCGCCGAAGACCCGCCCGGCCCCCTATTGGCCCAGTTGCGGGTTGGCGGTATCATGATCGTGCCGGTCGGACAGTCGGACACGGTGCAGCGGCTGATCAAGGTCACCCGCGGCGAGACCGGGTTCGACTATGAAGAGCTTCGGCAGGTCCGGTTCGTGCCGCTTCTCGAGGGGCTCGGTCAGGACTGAGACGGAAGACGACTGCGGCCTGAGACGCCTGAGGCACGTGTTGGCGACTCCAGGAGCCGACGGACGCAAGACGAGAGACCCGAGGGTCCGGCAGAACGGGCCCCGTACGCAGTGAGGATCGAGCGATGGCCCACACCTCCCCCGACCGCCGGTTTCCGGCCCGGCTTCTGGCCCTTGGCCTCGGGATGACCCTGGTCGCCGGCTGCGAGAGCGGCTGGGACTACGATTTCCGCAATCTCGGCAACAACCCCGAGCCCCCGAGGGTCGAGGCCGCGCCCCGGCCCGAGCCGGATCAGCGGGGCGTGATTTCCTACCCGACCTATCAGGTCGCGGTGGCGCGGCGCGGCGATCGCCTTTCGGATGTGGCCGCGCGGGTCGGCCTGCCCGCAGCGGAACTCGCCTCCTATAACGGCATCTCCGCCGATGCGACGCTGAACAATGGCGAGGTGATCGCCCTGCCCCGCCGGGTCGCGGATGCGGGGGGTGTCGCCGCCGCGCCGCTGGGCAACGGCACGATCACGCCCGCGGGCGCGGCCCCGGGCCAGGTCGATATCGCGACACTGGCCGGCAATGCGCTCGACCGCGCGGGCGGCACCGCCCCGGCCGCGGGTCGGCCCGCCGGGCAGGAACCGATCCGGCACAAGGTGGTGCGCGGCGAGACCGCCTATTCCATCGCCCGGCTCTATAACGTGACACCCCGGTCGCTGGCGGACTGGAACGGGCTGGGACCCGATCTGACGGTGCGCGAAGGGCAGTATCTGCTGATCCCGGTCGCAGCGCAGCAAGCCCGACCCTCGGGTGCGGCGGCCGCAGGCACGGCTGTCGCTGCGGTGCCGACCACCACCGAACGTCCGGGCCAGGGCTCGGCGCTGGCGACACCGCCCTCGGCGGCAACCCCGCTGCCCAAGCCCGAACCCGCAGCCAAGCCCGCGGTTCCGGCCTCGCCCGAGATGGCCAAGGACCAGAGCACCGCTTCGGCCCGCTTCGCGATGCCGGTCTCGGGCAGCATCATCCGCGGCTATCAGAAGGGCAAGAACGACGGGATCGACATCTCGGCCAAGGCGGGCACGGCGGTCAAGGCAGTAGCCGACGGCACGGTCGCGGCGATCACCCGGGATACCGACCAGGTGCCGATCCTCGTCGTGCGCCATTCCGACAACATGCTGTCGGTCTATGCCAATATCGACGGGATCGCGGTTCAGAAGGGCGCAAAGGTCACGCGCGGCCAGACCGTGGCGCAGGTCCGTTCGGGCAACCCGGCCTTCCTTCATTTCGAACTGCGCAAGGGCTTCGAGAGCGTCGACCCGATGCCCTATCTGACGCCGTAAGAGCCCGCGAGGCGTCCCCGCAGGGGGCGCCCTCCGGGCGATAAAATCTTCGCAGAAGATTTTTGGCCCGGCGCCTCCGGCGCCGGTGTCGGGTCTTCGACCCCAAAAAGAAAGCGGAAAGGCGCGGTCAGATCCGGATGCCGCGCCGCGCCGCAAGGTCGGTGAAATATTGCCAGGCAACCCGGCCCGACCGCGCGCCGCGCGTCGCCTGCCATTCGATCGCCTCCGCGCGCAGCGTTTCGGGCTCGATCTCGATGCCATGGGCCGCGCAATAGGCCCGGATCATCCCCAGATACTCGTCCTGGCTGCAGGGGTGGAACCCGAGCCAGAGCCCGAACCGGTCCGAAAGCGACACCTTCTCTTCCGTCGCCTCCGACGGGCTGATCGCGGTCGAACGTTCGTTCTCGATCATGTCCCGTGGCATCAGATGACGCCGGTTCGACGTGGCGTAGAACACCACATTGGCCGGGCGCCCCTCGATCCCGCCGTCGAGCACCGCCTTCAGCGACTTGTAATGCTGGTCGTCATGGCTGAAGGACAGGTCGTCGCAGAACAGCACGAAACGTTCGGACGCCCCGCGCAACAGCGTCAGAAGCCGCCCCACCGAGGGCAGGTCCTCGCGCTGGACCTCGACCAGCTTCAGCGGATGCCCCTCGGCCGCGACCGCGGCATGGACCGCCTTGACGAGGCTCGACTTCCCCATCCCCCGCGCGCCCCAGAGAAGCGCATTGTTGGCGGGCAGGCCGCGGGCGAAATGCCGGGTATTCTCAAGCAACGTGTCGCGCGACCGGTCGATCCCCTGCAAGAGCGTCAGATCCACCCGGTTGACCTCTGGTACCGGCATCAGCCGGTCGGGCGAGACCTGCCACAGAAACGCCTCGGCGGCCGCGAAATCGGGCACCGCAGCCGGGGCGGGATAGCGCCGCTCCAGCGCCTCGGCGATCCGCTGCAGGCTCCGCGCGGCATCGGCCCCGAGCGCGCCGGTCACGCCCGGCCCTCGCTGTCCTGTCCCACAGCTCCGTCCTCTTCCTCGTCATCGTCGAACCAGAGGCCCTGGGTCCGCAGCTCCTTTTCGCGGACCTTCTCGCCGCGTCGCACCAAGAGGATCGAGATCTCGTAAAGCCCGTAGACCACCGTGAAGAGGATCACCTGGGTGATCACGTCGGGCGGCGTCACGATGGCGGCCAGCACCAGAATGCCCACCACCGCGTATTTGCGCACCGACGAAAGCCCCGCAGCCGAGACCAGTTCGGCCTTGCCCATCAGGGTCAGCAGCACCGGCAGCTGGAAACAAAGCCCGAAGGCCAGGATGAACTTGATCGTCAGCGAGAGATACTCCTGCACCGATCCGTGGAAGGTTATGCCCGCGGTTTCCGACGCGCCCCCGCCCTCGGCCCCGAGCGTGCCGACCTGCTGGAAGCCCAGGAAGAAATCGAAGGCCAGCGGCGTGATGATGAAATAGGCAAAGGCCCCGCCCAAGATGAACATGAAGGGGGAGGCCAGCAGGAAGGGCAGGAAAGCCCGTTTCTCGGACCGGTAAAGCCCCGGCGCGACAAACCGCCAAAGCTGGAAGGCAATGAACGGAAAGGCCAGCGCGAAGCCGCCCACCAGCGAGATCTGGATCGCGACGAAGAAGCCTTCCTGCAGCTTGATCAGATACAGCCCGCATTCCTGCCCGCGCTCGGCCAGTGCCGAACAGATCGGGTGGGTCAGGACGTTGAAGATCGGGTTCCAGACCGTGAAGCAGGCCACCATCGCCGCGACGAAGGCCGCCAGCGCATAGATCAGCCGGGTGCGAAGCTCGGCCAGATGCTCGATCAGCGGCGCCGAGGTGTCGTCGATGTCATCGCTGCTCATGCGTCGCTCGTCTTGTCGGGGGTCGGCGAGGGCGTGCCGTCAGACGCCGGGGCGTCGGCGGCGCGGTTGGCCGCGCCCTTCTCGGCCATCGCCTTGCGGATCTTCTCGGCCTGGGCGGCGCGCTCTTCGGTCATCTGCGCGCTCGCCTCACCGGCCTTGGTCTCACCGGCCTTGGGCAGCTTCGGGTCCCATTTCTCGAACCGGTCGGCCGCCTCGTTCAGGCGGTCGAGCCCCAGCTTGCGCGGATTGGCGATGTCCTTGAGATCGTTGACCGTGTCCTTGACACCCGCCTGATCGGCCGCGTCATCCATCGCGCGCTGAAATTCGCGCGCCATGTTGCGGGCCTTGGCGGTAAACCGGCCCAGCGTGCGGAACATCGCGGGCAGGTCCTTCGGCCCCACGACGATCAGGGCCACGATGCCGATCAGCAGCAGTTCGGTCCAGCCGATATCGAACATGGGGTCAGGCTCGCGACAGGCGGATTACGCCTTGTCCCTTTCGGTCTCGGGGGTAACGTCACGGGCGGAATCGAGGCTTTTCTGGGCCTCTTCGGTCTCTTCCTTGACGCCCTTCTTGAAGGCGGTGATGCCCTTGCCGACCTCGCCCATCAGCGACGAGATCTTGCCGCGCCCGAACAGCACCAGCACGACGACAGCGATCAGCAGCAGGCCGGGAAGGCCGATATTATTCAGCATGGTCTTCTCCCTCGGGGCGCACCGCCCCTCCAGCGACACAGGTGTCACACATCTATTGAGTCTTGCCGCCGGTTCAAAGACCCATTCGCCCGGCTGAGCGCGATTATTTGCCCCCGCCGTCTCAGATGCCAGAGGGGCCTGCGCGCGTCGGCCCCCCTTGCGGGCGAGTGGGGAATCCTTCCACTCTCGCGGGCGTGGCAGAGGGGTCCACGGCAAGCGGATGGAGACGACCGGATGCACAGCGAAGACGTGAACGGCAAGGTGCTGGAACACTGGAACAGCGACGACCTGCAGGCGGCAATGGCCGCGGGCGAGGTCGTGACGATCGATGTGAGAACGCCGCAGGAATACATGTTCGAACATATCAAGGGCGCCCTGCTTTTGCCGCTGTCGGGCTTCGATCCGGCCTTCCTGCCCGAGGGCGGCGACAAGCGGCTGGTGTTCCATTGCGGCTCGGGCGTGCGCTCGCGCAAGGTGGCCGAGGCCTGGCTGGCCGCAGGGCATGACCGGGTCGCGCATCTGGAAGGCGGATTCGCCGCCTGGAAGGCCGCGCTCAAACCCTATGTCGGCACCGACATGGCCACGGGTGCGCCGGTACCGGTGAATGTGAAGGCCGGCTGAGCCGGGCCGCGGAACCCGACACCCCAGGACCGGGGCCGGCCGGCATCAGGCGGCCCGGCCCCCGCCCTCTCGGGGAAAGACGAAACAGCGGTCGCGGCGGATCGTCAGCCACATCGGTGTGCCGGGCTGCGGCAAAAAGACGGCCGGGACCGTGGCGCGCAGCGCCGAGCCGTCATGGTCCATGCGGAACTCGACCAGGCTTTCCGAGCCCATGAAACGGGCGCGTTCGACGCAGGCGCGCGCCGCCACGCCCTCTTCGGCGGTGGGATTCGGCCCGCGCCCGTTGCGGTCGAAGTCGATCCGCAGATGCTGCGGCCGGATGATGATGTCGACCTCGGCGCCATCGGCCATGCCCGGCGTCAGGAACTTGCCGAAGGGCGTTTCGGTCAGAAGGTTGTGCACACGCCCCCGGATCACGTTGATGTCGCTGAAGAAGGCGGCCGCCGCCCGGTCGACGGGCGCGTTATAGATATTGTAGGGCGCGCCCTGCTGGACGATCCGCCCGCCGCGCATCAGCGCGATTTCATCAGCCATCCGCATCGCCTCGTCGGGCTCGTGGGTGACCAGCAACACTGCCGCGCCCTCGTCCGTCAGCACCTGCAGGGTCTGGTCGCGAATCTCGTCGCGCAGCCGGTTGTCGAGCCCCGAAAAGGGTTCGTCCATCAGCATGATCTTGGGCCGGGGTGCCAGCGCGCGGGCCAGCGCCACGCGCTGCTGTTCGCCGCCCGACAATTCGTGCGGATAGGCGTCGATGAACCGGCCAAGCGCGACCCGGTCCAGCAGATCCTCGACCCGCGCCCGCCGCGCGGCCTTGGGTCCGGTCAGCCCGAAGGCCACGTTCTCGGCCACGCTGAGATGCGGAAAGAGGGCGAAGTCCTGAAACATCAGCCCGACCGAGCGGCGCTCGGGCGGCAGGCGAAAGACGGTGTCGCAGACCAGTTGCCCGTCGATCCGGATCTCGCCCGCGTCCTGCCGGTCGACGCCCGCGATGATCCGAAGCGTCGTCGACTTGCCGCAGCCCGACGGCCCGAGCAGGCAGGTCACCTGCCCCGGCAGCACCGTCAGACTGACATCGTCGACGACCTTGCGGCCGCCGAAGACGCGATGGATGCGGCGGATATCGAGCCTCGGGATAATATCTGTCGGGTCCGGGTCCGGGGTCGGACGGGCGGTCTGCAGCGTCACAGGGGCCTCGCGCTATTTCCGATTGAAACTATCGGATTTGCCCCTGCGCTGGCAATGCCCGGATTGATCACAGGGGCGCGCGCAGGCCGGATCGCTGTCGGCGAAGGTGTCGGAGGACCGAATTGCGCCGCGCGCTCAGCCGCGGCAGTAGGGTTGCGACCGGGTCCAGGCGGCGATTTCCTCGCGCTTGGACGAGACCGTCATCGGCCCCCAATCGGCGGCGACGCCCCGGCCGGAGGCCGCGACCACGCCATCGCGGGCGACCGCGCTGGCCGCGATCCGCACGGCACAGCGCAGATTGGCCTCGCCATCGGTCAGGGCGGACCCGCTGGTCGCGGCGCAGCCATGATAGCGCGCGGTCGCGGGCGAGATCTGCAAGAGGCCGAACCAGCGTCCGCCGCCGCCCACCGCCGCCTCGTTCCAGGTGCTTTCATGCTTGGCCAGCGCCGAGAAGAGCCCCGCCCAGAAGGCGCGGCGCTGCGCCGGACGCGCCTTTTCATAGGCCGGGCACCAGGCGTCGATATCGGCAGGAACGGTTTCGGTGAGCCCGCTGCCATAAAGCGTCAGCGCGTCGAGGCTTGCCCGTGTCCAGTCCGTCGCTTCCGGCATGTGGTCCCACCGCATCGAGGGGAGACTGCGCCCCCGGTCCGCGATATCGGACTGGTCACAGGCGGCGGTCAGCGCGAAAAGGCACACAAGCAGGAACAGACGCATCGGAACTCCGGAGGATACGCCGGTCCTTCAGTCCGGCGTGTCCTTATCCTCGGGATCGCCCTGCGGGGCAACGAAGCGAGCAAAATCTGCGCGGATGCCCGCCGAAACAGTGGCGAGATCCCGCCGTCGGAGCCATTTGCCCCGGCTCTCCAGCTCTCGCGCGATCTCGTCGATGAAGCCCTCAAGATCCTGCAGGGACCGCGCGGTGATGATCCCGCCACTACGCATGACCGGGCGTCCGGTCCATCTGGCACCGGCATTTTCAAGATCGGTCCGGATCGCGGGATGCGAGGTCACCGCGACGCCCGAAATGGCCCCCACCTCGACCAGCAGCCAGGGCGCATGGCAGATCGCGGCGACCATCCGGCCACCGGACAGGAACTGGCTCACCAGCCGTACCGCCGCGAAAGTCGACCGCAGCGCCCCGGAATTGAGCTGACCGCCGGGCAGGACGAGGCCGTCGTACTCGTCGGCGTCGACATGGGTCAGCGGCATCGTTGCCTCGATTTCGGCAAACCAGTTGCCGTCTCTCCAGCTGGTGATGCTGGCCCCTCCGGGGGTCGCAATATCGACCCGCGCGCCCATGTCGCGCAAGCCGGTCACCGCCGCTTCCAGTTCCTCGTGCTCGACCCCGTCGGTGGCGAGGACGAGCACTCCGGCCGATTTCATTGTATTCTCCTGTCGGTTAAAGAGGTCCGGTCGGCGGCAAGCGCGACACCCGGTGGCCAAAACGACCAATGCGCAAGTCTAGCACGTAGGTTAACGTAGCGTAACCCGCATTACGGACCAGAGCCTATCACTTAAAATCGTCCGCCTGCCGCGGCCGGGCGGCCGGATCATCCCCTTGCCCGCGCCCGCCCCCTGCCCTAAACATGCGCCCTGCCGCAGATGAGGATGCCGCCATGCTTGACCTGACCTTCGAGCCCCCCAAACCCAAGGTGATTTCCGGCGCCAAGGCCGAATGGGAACTGGTGATCGGCCTTGAGGTCCATGCTCAGGTGGCCTCGAACTCCAAGCTGTTCTCGGGCGCCTCGACCGGCTTCGGTGCCGAGCCCAATTCGCATGTCGCCTTCGTCGACGCGGCGATGCCGGGCATGCTGCCCGTGATCAACGAATTCTGCGTGGCGCAGGCGGTGCGCACGGGGCTTGGCCTGAAGGCCGAGATCAACCTCTTTTCGGCCTTCGACCGCAAGAACTACTTCTACCCCGACCTGCCGCAGGGCTATCAGATCAGCCAGCTTTACCACCCCATCGTGGGCGAGGGCGAGGTGATCGTCGACATGGGCCCGGGCGTCGCCCGCCGGGTCCGGATCGAGCGCACCCACCTCGAACAGGACGCGGGCAAGTCGATCCATGACATGGACCCGAACATGTCCTTCGTCGACCTGAACCGCACCGGCGTGGCGCTGATGGAAATCGTCTCGCGCCCCGACCTGCGCGGCCCCGAGGAGGCGGCGGCCTATGTCGGCAAGCTGCGCCAGATCCTGCGCTATCTGGGCACCTGCGACGGCAACATGCAGAACGGCAACCTGCGGGCCGATGTGAACGTGTCGATCTGCCGGCCCGGCGCCTACGAGACATTCCGCGAGACCGGCGATCATTCGGTTCTGGGCACGCGCTGCGAGATCAAGAACATGAACTCGATGCGCTTCATCCAGGCCGCGATCGAGTACGAGGCCCGGCGCCAGATCGCCATCGTCGAGGATGGCGGCACCGTCGATCAGGAAACCCGGCTTTACGATCCCGACAAGGGCGAGACGCGGTCGATGCGCTCGAAGGAAGAGGCGCATGACTACCGCTACTTCCCCTGCCCCGACCTGCTGCCGCTGGAAATCGAGCAGGCCTGGGTCGACGAGATCGCGGCCTCGCTGCCCGAGCTGCCCGACGAGAAGAAGGCGCGTTTCGTCACCGAATTCGGGCTGACCGAATACGATGCCAGCGTGCTGACCGCCGAGGTCGAATCCGCCGCCTATTTCGAGGCGGTGGCGCAGGGCCGCGACGGCAAGGCCGCCGCGAACTGGGTCATCAACGAGCTGTTCGGCCGCCTGAAGAAGGACGACCGCGACATCACCGACAGCCCGGTCAGCCCGGCCCAGCTGGGCGGCATCCTCGATCTGATCGCCGCGGGCGACATCTCGGGCAAGATCGCCAAGGACCTGTTCGAGATCGTCTATACCGAGGGCGGCGACCCGGCCGAGATCGTGGCAGAGCGGGGCATGAAGCAGGTCACCGATCTGGGCGCCATCGAGAAGGCCGTGGACGAGATCATTGCCGCGAACCCGGCCCAGGTCGAGAAGGCCAAGGCCAACCCGAAGCTTGCCGGCTGGTTCGTCGGTCAGGTGCTGAAGGCCACCGGGGGCAAGGCCAACCCGCAGGCCGTGAACGAGATCGTGGCCCGGAAACTGGGGTGATCCATGCCCGTCCTTTATGAGTACCGGGTCCTTCCGGCCCCCGAACGCGGCCGCCGCGTGCGGGGCGCCAAGGGCCCGGCCGAACGCTTTGCCCATGCCCTGGAACAGGCCATGAACGAGATGGCAGCCGAGGGCTGGGAATATGTCCGCGCCGAAAGCCTGCCCTCGGAGGAACGCCAGGGGCTTTTCAGCGGCAGCAGCCGGACGGTGCGCAACGTGCTGGTCTTCCGCCGCCCGCGCGACACGGGCGCGGGACAGGACGCAGAGGACGCAGCCTTCCGCCATGGCAGCCCCGAAGAGATCGCGACAGCCGCCGCCTCTATCCATGCCCTGCCCGACCGCACCTACCCGCCGCTCGGCGCCCCTTCGCGCGCGCCGGTGCCCCGGCCCGACCGGCCGCTTGGCGGCGCCCGGCCCTGGAACGACGAGGACTGAGCCCCTTGTGTCGGGAAAGACCGGGACGCCGCGTCTAGACGGCGATTTCCAGCGCCAGCGCGTGGATCTGCCCCATCAGATCGGGCCCGAGCGCCTTGTGGACCGCGCGTTCGCGGGCCACGCGCGACATCGGCGCGAAGGCGGGCGCCGCGATCTTCACGCGGAAATGGCTTTCGCCGCCCTCCTGATACCCGGCATGATGGCGGTGGCGTTCGCTTTCGTCCAGAACTTCAAGCTGCGTCGGCTGGAACGCGCGTTCCAGGCTGTCACGGATTTGATCGGCTCGGCCCATTTTTCTCCATCGCCCCCTTCATTCTCATCTTCAAGTGACTAAACTCTCGGGTCCGAGTCGAAAAGGTGCTGCCATGACCAAGACCGATCCCTTCGGGTTCGACATTTCCGTATCGGCCGACAAGAAGCGGCGCACCCGGGGCCGCCGGGGCATGTCGGGCGCCTTCGAGACCTCGCGGCGCAAGTGCGAACATCCCGGCTGCGAGCTGGACGGCCAGTACCGCGCGCCGAAATCGCCCGACCAGCTCGACGAGTATTTCTGGTTCTGCAAGGACCATGTGCGCGAGTACAACCTCAAGTGGAACTTCTTCAACGGCGCCACCGAAGAGGAATACGAGGCCCAGATCGACAAGGACCGGGTGTGGGAGCGCGAGACCCAGCCCTTCGGCAATCGCGACGAACAGCGCGCCTGGGCGCGGCTCGGGGTCGACGACCCGCATCAGGTGCTGGGCGAGAACGCGACCCGCAACCCTGGCAAGACCGGCACCACGACCCGGCGGCTGCCGCCGACCGAACGCAAGGCGCTGGAAATCCTCGAGGCGCAGGACAGCTGGACCAAGGCCGAGATCCGCAAGCAGTACAAGTCGCTGGTCAAGGATCTGCACCCCGACATGAACGGCGGCAACCGCGCCGACGAGGAACGCCTGCAGGAGGTCGTCTGGGCCTGGGACCAGATCAAGGACAGCCGCAGCTTCCGCTAGACCGGCGCGAAGGTCAGGCTGACGCCGTTGATGCAGTGCCGCTTGCCGGTGGGCGGCGGCCCGTCATCGAAGACATGCCCCAGATGGCTGCCGCAGCGGCGGCAATGGACCTCGGTCCGGACCATGAAGAAGCTGCGGTCCGGCCGGGTTCGGACCGCGTCGGGCAAGGCCCGGGTGAAGCTGGGCCAGCCCGTGCCGCTGTCGAACTTGTCCTTCGACGCATAAAGCGGCAGATCGCAGCCCTTGCAGCGGAAGACCCCGTCGCGATGTTCGTCGTTCAGCGGGCTGGTGAAGGCGCGCTCGGTGCCCTCCTCGCGCATCACCCTGTATTCCAGCGGGCCGAGCCGCGCCCGCCACTCGGCCTCGCTGCGCATCACCTCGAAGTGGTCTTCCTCGGCGGCAGCGGCCGGGCGAACCAGGGCCGCCCCGGCGACGCCCATCAGAACCCGGCCCAGAAATCGGCGGCGAAACATCCTTCCCTCCCCTTGGTGTTCGTCCAACGTCCCCTGGCATAGCTGGCGCGGCCGCTGCGCCGGGCAAGCTCACGTCCGGTCACGATCGGCGGCCCGGCCCTGCCCCGATCCGACCTGCGGTCCGGGCGGCCATGGGGTCCTGCCCCTTGCACCCCCCCGAGATATGTTCCAAGACGGCGGGAGACGAAGCCAATCCGACGGGGCCAGGATGACCAGTGCAGAGAAACCCACCGAAGAGATCTCGGTCCGCGAGGTCTTCGGCATCGACACCGACATGATCGTGAAGGGGTTCGAGACGCCGACCGACCGGGTGCCCGATCTCGACCCGACCTACAAGTTCGATCCCGATACCACGCTGGCGATCCTTGCGGGCTTTACCCATAACCGCCGGGTGATGATTCAGGGTTATCACGGCACCGGCAAGTCGACCCATATCGAGCAGGTCGCAGCCCGGCTGAACTGGCCCTGCGTGCGGGTCAACCTCGACAGCCATATCAGCCGGATCGACCTGATCGGCAAGGATGCGATCAAGCTCAAGGACGGGGTCCAGGTCACCGAGTTCCAGGAGGGCATCCTGCCCTGGGCGCTGCGCAACCCCTGCGCCATCGTCTTCGACGAATACGATGCGGGCCGGGCCGATGTGATGTTCGTGATCCAGCGGGTGCTGGAGGTGGACGGCAAGCTGACGCTTCTGGACCAGAACCAGGTGATCACCCCCCACCCCTATTTCCGGCTGTTCGCGACGGCGAACACGGTCGGTCTGGGCGACACGACCGGGCTTTATCACGGCACCCAGCAGATCAACCAGGGCCAGATGGACCGCTGGTCGCTGGTCGCGACGCTGAACTACCTCAGCCACGACGCGGAAACCGCGATCGTCCTGGCCAAATGCCCGCACTACAACACCGACAAGGGCCGCAAGCAGATCAACCATATGGTGACCGTGGCCGAACTGACCCGGACCGCCTTCATGAATGGCGATCTCTCGACGGTGATGAGCCCGCGGACGGTGATCGCCTGGGCGCAGAACGCCGAGATCTTCCGCAGCGTGGGCTTTGCCTTCCGGGTGACCTTCCTGAACAAATGCGACGAGCTCGAACGCCAGACCGTGGCCGAGTTCTATCAACGCCTCTTCGACGAGGAACTGCCCGAAAGTGCTGCGAGCATGAGCCTGGGGTGAGGCCGACAGGCTGGACGACGGCGGACTATGCGCTGATTGCCAGTCTCCTGTCCCTCGCAGTTGCGATTGTGTCTTTGCTCTGGAATATCAGGGCGAAATTCCTGCACCCAACACCCAAGCTCTCGGTGCGACTGATCGTGAATTCCGGCCTCTGGCGCGAGATGGGTATAGACCACATCGCCGAGATGGCGGTGGTAAATCTCGGTCCAACGGATTGTGGGGTTCACCCTGTGGTCTTCACAGCATCGAGAAAAAGCGTCTTCAGTTCGAAGATGAGCTGATGGGACCACCGGTCCAAGAAGCTCCGACCCGTCGGGGGAAATCCACGATCCATCGACAAGGACCGGCCACGGCTCCTTAAGGCGGAGGAACTCTGCCTGGTCAAGATCCCCTGCCGGTGCGGGTTTCCCGAAGACCGAGACGTGAACGGTCTGGGCATGTATGATGCGTTCGACCGCAGGCACCTTGCGTCCCGCAGAGACTTCAAGCGGTTTCAAAGCGCGCGGGAAACCGATCATAAGCGGAGGACATCCCAAGTCGTTGCCTCAGCTTCATGAGATCAAATGGGATCGGCCCTTGACCCCACGATGCCACCAACCCGCGAACCTTGGGCGGCAGCAATCCGCACCGATCTCGACCTCGCCCTCGACGGCAGCGATCCGGGCTATCCGGTGGGCGGTACGCTGGAGGTGCATGTGGCGCAGCTTGCGGCGGCTGCTGTCGCGCTGTCCGATGTGGCGGCCTGAAGCGCGACCGTTTCGCATCGCTGCGGCGCTGGCCGCCTGTCTTGCCCTCGTTGGCCCTGCCCCGGCCCGGACAACCGACCCGGCCTTTCCCGCCCTCGACTGCGCCGCGCTCTGGGACGCCACCGCCGACTTCCGCGCCCTCTACGCGCTGGCCGAAGGGCCGCCCGACGAGGCCCGCGCCATGGCCCGCGCCTTCCGCGATGCCGCTGTCGCGCTGTCGGACGACCCGGAGGCCGAGGTCGATGCCCGTATCGCCAAGCTGCGCCCGATCTACCTTCTGCTGCTGAAACGATACATCCTTAACGGGAATCGCCGCGCCCGCGACCGGTATGTCCGCCTGTCGGGGCTGTGCGACGATTTCGGCCGCGACGCCGCCTTGCCCGGCCATCAGGGTCCGGGCCGATAGCCACCTTACGCCTGTTAAAAAAGGGGGTTCGGCCAGAAAGATGACAGCGCATTTACATCACTCGTATATACATCTTGACGTAGCGTCCATCTGTCATACCATTGTCACATGGAGCAGGTGGCCACACGCATAGCGGGCGTCGCGCTTTGTCTGGCGCTCGCCGCCAGCGCGGCGGCCGCGCGTCCAGCGACGCCCGGCACGCCCTGGAAACGGGCCGAACTTTTCGCCACCTGCTCGGGCCGCCTTTCGGCCATTACGGCGCGCCAGCAGGCGGTCGACGATCCGGCCTGGCCCCGCACCATGGACCAGCGCGACATGTTCAACCTCATGCTCGAGGCGACCCTGCCCGAGGCGATCCGCTTCGGCGTTCCGAAGGACGAACCCGTGATGTGGCGCTCGGCCGGCTGGGCCGAGATGGCGGGCCTTCTGGCCGATATCGCCTACAGCTTCGACAGCGGCCGCGCCGACCGGGCGCGCGCGGCGCTGGCCGACCGGATGTCGGATTGCACCGGGTTGCTTCTGGGCGGCTGAGCCCGGACGACCGTCTTTCCCCGCGCGGCCACTGGCCAATTCCGGTCAACCTTTCTAGATTGACCTCCGCAAGCCACGCGGACCCTGCCCCATGACCAAACCCACCGACAATCCCGCCGATCCGTTCAAGAAGGCGCTGGCCGAGGCCACCAAGGTCATGGCCGACGACCCCGATCTTGGCATCAGCTATTCGGTGGACCCGCCCGGTCTGACCGATGACGCGGTGCGGCTGCCGCAGGTCTCGCGCCGGATGACCCGCGACGAGGTGCTGCTGGCGCGCGGCACGGCCGACGCCTTTGCGCTGCGCCACAAGTATCACGACAGTGCCACCCATTCGCGCTATCGCCCGTCGGGGCAGATGGCGCGCGATCTTTACGAGGCGATGGAGATGGCCCGCTGCGAGGCGGTGGGCGCGCGCGTCATGCCCGGCACCGCCAGCAATATCGACGCGATGATCGGCGCCGAGGCCGCGAAGAAGGGCTATGCCCAGGCCCGCGAGGCGAGCGAAGTGCCGCTGCCGGTCGCGGCGGCCTATATGGTGCGCCATCTGGCGACCGGCCGCCCACTGCCCAAGGGCGCCGATCAGGCCATGGAACTGTGGCGCGGGTTCATCGAGGAGCAGGCGGGCGCGGCGCTTGACGGGCTCGACCATGCGCTGGCCGATCAGGCAGCCTTTGCGCGGCTGGCCCGCAAGGTGATCGCCGATCTGGGCTATGCCGATCAGCTGGGCGACGACCCCGACGCCGATCAGAACGACGACGAGGACAGCTCGGCCGAGACCGAGGAGGACGCGCCCGAGGAATACGGCGAGGAGGAAAGCCAGGACAGCGACGAGGCCGATGCCAGCCCCGAACAGTCCCAGGACGACCTGCAGGACGCGGCCCAGGCCCATGTCAATCCCGACGACATCAGCGACATGGAGATGGGCGAGGAAACCGAGCTGCCCGAGGGCGAGGCGCCGCTGGAACCTCCGCCGCCCGCGCCCCATTCCGAGGCCGATCCCGAATACAAGGTCTTCACCGCCACCTTCGACGAAGAGATCGGCGCCCAGGACCTGGCCGAACCGGCCGAACTGGAACGGCTGCGCGCCTATCTGGATCAGCAGCTCGACCCGCTGAAGGGCGCGGTCGGACGGCTGGCCAACAAGCTGCAGCGGCGGCTGCAGGCCCAGCAGAACCGCAGCTGGGAATTCGACCGCGAGGAAGGCATCCTCGATGCCGGACGGCTGGCCCGCGTCGTGGCCAATCCGACGACGCCGCTCAGCTTCAAGGTCGAGAAGGATACCGAGTTCCGCGATACGGTGGTGACGCTGCTGCTGGACAATTCCGGTTCGATGCGCGGGCGGCCGATCTCGATTGCCGCGATCTGCGCCGATGTGCTGGCGCGCACGCTGGAACGCTGTCAGGTCAAGGTCGAGATCCTGGGCTTTACCACCCGCGCCTGGAAGGGCGGGCAGTCGCGCGAGCAATGGCTGGCCGAGGGCCGCCCGCAAAGCCCGGGCCGTCTGAACGATCTGCGCCACATCATCTACAAGAATGCCGACGCGCCCTGGCGGCGGGCGCGCGAGAATCTGGGCCTGATGATGAAAGAGGGCCTGCTGAAGGAAAATATCGACGGCGAGGCGCTGGAATGGGCGCACAGGCGGATGCTGGGGCGGCCCGAGGCGCGCAAGATCCTGATGGTGATCTCGGACGGGGCGCCGGTCGACGATTCGACCCTGTCGGTCAATGCCGCCAACTATCTGGAAAAGCACCTGCGCGACGTGATCGCCATGGTCGAGCGCCGCAAGGCCGTCGAGCTGATCGCCATCGGCATCGGCCATGACGTGACGCGCTATTATCAGCGCGCCGTGACCATCACCGATGTCGAACAGCTGGCAGGCGCGATGACCGAACAGCTGGCCGCGCTGTTCGACAAGGACCCCCGCGCCCGCGCGCGCATGTTCGGGATCAGGAAGGCAAGCTAGATGTTCCAGAGCTTCGACAGCACCACCCGTCCCGAGGACGGCCCGGTCCGGCTGGCCCGCCTGCGTGAGGAAATGGCCCGCGAGGGGCTGGCAGGCTTTCTGGTGCCCCGCGCCGATGCCCATCAGGGCGAATATGTGGCGCCCCATGACGACCGGCTGGCCTGGCTGACGGGCTTCACCGGCTCGGCCGGGATCGCCTGCATCCTGATGGACCGCGCGGGCGTCTTCATCGACGGGCGCTACCGAGTGCAGGTCAAGGCGCAGGTCGATCTGGCGCATTTCACCCCCGTGCCCTGGCCCGAGACGAAACCCGGCGACTGGCTGAAAGCGGCGCTGCCGCAGGGCGGCGCGGTCGGGATCGATCCCTGGCTGCATACGCCCAAGGATCTGGAGGCGCTGACCGCGGCGCTGGAAGGCACCCAGGTCGCAATCCGGGAAACGCCCAATCTGGTCGACCGGATCTGGGCCGACCAGCCCGCCCCGCCGCAAGGCCCGATCGCACCCTATCCCGAGGATCTGGCGGGCGAGACCCATGCCGACAAGCGCGCCCGGATCGGGCGGCTGCTGGCCGAGGCCGGCCAAAGTGCGGCCGTGCTGACCCTGCCCGATTCCATCGCCTGGCTGCTGAATGTCCGGGGCGCGGACATTCCCCGCAACCCGGTGCCCCATGCCTTCGCGATCCTGCATGATGACGGCCGGGTGACGCTTTATGCAGATCCCTCCAAGGTGACCGACGCGCTGAAGGCCCATCTGGGCCCCGAGATCACGTTGCGCCCCGCAGCCGCCTTCGGGCCGGGTCTGCGCAGCCTTCCGGGCAAGGTCCGCGTCGATCCGGCCTCGGCGCCCCTGTGGGTGCTGCGCCAGCTCGAGGATGCGGGCAGTGAGGTCGCGCTGGCCGACGATCCCTGCATCCTGCCCAAGGCGCGCAAGACCGCAGCCGAGCTGGCAGGCGCGCGCGCGGCTCATGCCCGCGACGCCCTCGCGATGATCGAGTTTCTGGCCTGGATCGACGCCGAAGCGCCGCAGGGCGGGCTGACCGAAATCGACGTGGTGCGCGGGCTGGAAGAGTTCCGCGCCGCGACCGGCAAGCTTCGCGACATCAGCTTCGAGACCATCGCGGGCGCCGGGCCGAACGGCGCCATCGTGCATTACCGGGTGACCGAGGCCACCAACCGCCGCGTTGCGCCGGGCGATCTGCTGCTGGTCGATTCGGGCGCGCAATATCTCGACGGGACCACCGACATCACCCGTACCCTGGCCATCGGCCCGGTGCCCGAAGACGCGAAGGCGCCCTTTACCCGGGTGCTGAAGGGCATGATCGCAATCTCGCGGGCGCGGTTCCCCAGGGGGCTCGCGGGCCGCGATCTCGACGCGCTGGCGCGCAATGCGCTGTGGCAGGCCGGGCAGGATTACGACCATGGCACCGGCCATGGCGTCGGCGCCTATCTGTGTGTGCATGAGGGGCCGCAGCGCATCGCCCGGATCTCGACCGTGCCGCTGGAGCCCGGGATGATCCTGTCGAACGAGCCCGGCTATTACCGCGAAGGCGCCTTCGGCATCCGGATCGAGAACCTGTTCGCGGTCGAGGAGGCCCCGGCGCTGACGGGCGGCGACGACCGGCGCATGCTGTCCTTCGAGACGCTGACCTGGGTGCCCATCGACCGCCGCCTGATCGCGCCCGAGATGCTGGATGCGGGCGAGCGCGCCTGGCTCAACGCCTATCACGCCGAGGTCGCGCACCGGGCCGGGCCGGATCTCTCGGACCGGGCGCGGGCCTGGCTGGTCGGGGCGACGCTGCCGATCTGACCGGCGGCCCGACCGGCCCCGTCCGACCGGGCAAAGAGACCGCGCGCCCGGCCGGAACTGGACAAGACAAAGCCAAGCATGACAGAACGGCGGCGCGAAACCTGCCGCCGCAAGGCATCCGACAGGAACGAGGGAGAACACGCATGTCCGACCATATCACGATCCACAAGGCCGAGGGGGCCTGGGTGGTCCGGGCCGGAGGCGCGGTGATCGCCGAAAGCCGGAACGCACTGGAACTGTCCGAGGGCAGCCTGAAGCCCGTGATCTACTTCCCGCGCGAGGATGTGGCGATGGCCTTCCTCGACCGCTCGGACAGCCGCACGACCTGCCCGCACAAGGGCGTGGCGAGCTATTTCACCCTGCGCGCCAAAAGCTACGACATCGAGGATGCGGCCTGGTCCTACGAGGACCCGAAACCCGGCCTCGAACGCATCGCGGGGCATCTGGCCTTTTATGCCGACAAGGTGACGGTCGAACAGCTTTAGGCCCGTCAGCCGCTCAGGAATGCTCCTCCGCGGCGGTCATCGCCAGCGCCCGCGAATAGGCGCGCAGCGCATCGACATGGAAAAGCGCGCCCATGAGCGCGGGCGCGCCCCCGTCGGCGGGGCGGGCCACCACCGGCACGAAGCTGTGGCCCCATTTCTCGAAATGCGGCAGCGCCTCGACCAGGGTCGCGTCCGCCTCGAACATCACCCCCTGCCCGATCAGGTCCGCGCAGGCCGCCTCTGACGGCGCTCCGGCGCTGTCCTTCGGGCGCATCAGCACGCCCGCGGTGAAGGCCGCCAGCAGATAGGATTGCGGCCCCGCCGCCAGCCGCTTGCCGCGCCGTTCCAGCTGGGTCAGGAAGAAGGACCGGTCGACGAGGCGGCTGGCCAAAGCGGTCGACAGCGACACCGCCACCATCACGGCAAGCCCGGTCTGCCAGTCGCCGGTCATCTCGAAGACGATCATCGTGGTCGAGATCGGCGCGCCCAGCACCGCCGCCGCGACCGCCCCCATCCCGGCCAGCGCATACAGCGTCTCGGCCCCCGAGACATTGGGAAAGGCCGCGGTCGCGACATAACCGAAGGCGAGCCCGGTCAAAGCCCCCACCATCAGCGAGGGCGAGAAGACGCCGCCCCCCATCCGCCCGGCCATGGTCAGCGACACGGCCACGCATTTCAGCAGGCAGAACACCACCGCCTCGTGAAAGACCAGCGTCCCCGTCAGAGCGGCCGAGGTGGTTTCATAGCCGACGCCGATGATATGCGGAAACCAGATCGCCATCGCCCCGAGGCCCAGCCCCGAGACCGCGGGCCGCAGCCAGCGCGGCATCCGGGTCTTGCGCTGGACCGCGTCGCCGATCCCCTCGGCCCAGAAGATCGACCGCATCAGGATCACCGCGACCAGACCGCAGACCAGCCCCAGCAGCAGAAAGGCGGGCAGTTCGCCATAGAAGGCCAGCCGGTCGTCCTGCGGCAGGGTGAATTCCGGCACCCCGCCGAATTCAAGCCGGTTGATGACCGTGCCCGCCACCGCCGCCACGGTGATCGGCGCGAAGGCATGGACCGCGAAATGCCGCAAGACGACCTCGAGCGCGAAGAGCGTGCCCGCGATCGGCGCGTTGAACGAGGCCGAGACGGCGGCCGCGACGGCGCAGCCCAGAAGGTCGCGCCCGGTGATGCCGTCGGCATGGATCCGGTTCGACACCCAGGTCGCGACCACGCCCGCCATATGCACCACCGGCCCCTCGCGCCCGGTCGAGCCGCCAGAGGACAGCGTGATCAGCGAGGCCAGCGCCGAGGCGATCCCCGCCTTGACCTCGACCCGGCCCTCGTTCAGCGCCGCGCCCTCGATGACATCGGCAACCGAGCGCACCCGCGCATCGGGGGTAAAGCGGTGCAGCACAAGCCCCACCACCAGCCCGCCGCAGGCCGGGATCAGCAGGATCCAGGCCCAATGCACGGTCTCGGCAAGGCTGTGCAGCCGGTGCGGGTCCTCGACGCCGTAAAGCGCGCTTTGCAGGGCGTCGATCGCCAGACGGAACCCCAGCGCCGCGAATCCCGCCGCCACGCCGATGGCCGCGGCAATGAACCAGAATTGGATCTGGGTCGGCCCATGGACGCGCAGCACACGCATTGCGTCATTCAACAGGCGGAAAAAGCCACCGAGAGTTGTCGATTTCCGCCTTTTCACCCCGTCCCGCCCGGCATTTCGCCTCTTTTGGCCGCGTAGATTTGCCGAGGCTTTTCCCGGCCGCCGCTCTCGCCTAGGGTGCCCGCCGCTGGAACCGTATGGAGTACCCCGATGTCGAAACCGGACGCCCTCACCGCTCTCGGGGAAATGCTAGGCGATCGCTTCAGCCGCTCCAAGTCCGATCTGGATCTTCACGGACGGAACGAGACCTATTTCCCGCTTCTGCCGCCCGACGCCGTCGTCTATCCCGAGACGACCGAAGAGGTCGCAAAGATCGTGCGGATCTGCGCCGCGCACGGGGTGCCGCTGACCGGCTGGGGCCGGGGCACGTCGCTGGAAGGGCACGCGCTGGCGCTGAAGGGCGGGATCTCGGTCGATTTCAGCCGGATGAACCGGGTGCTGAAGGTGCATCCCGAGGACATGGACGTCGTGGTTCAGCCCGGGCTGACCCGCGAGGAACTGAACCGCGAGCTGCGCGCGACCGGGCTGTTCTTCCCGGTCGATCCCGGCGCCAATGCCTCGCTGGGCGGTATGGCCTCGACCCGGGCCTCGGGCACCACGGCGGTGCGCTACGGCACCATGCGCGAGAACGTCCTGGGGCTTGAGGTCGTGCTGGCGGACGGGCGGGTGATCCGCACCGGGACGCGGGCGCGCAAATCGGCGGCGGGTTACGACCTGACCGGGCTGTTCGTGGGCGCGGAAGGCACGCTGGGGCTCATCACCGAACTGACGCTGAAACTGCATGGCCAGCCCGAGGCGATTTCGGCCGCGGTCTGCGCCTTCGACGAAATCGGCCCGGCCGTCGATACCGTGATCCAGACCATACAGCTGGGTATTCCGATGGCCCGGATCGAATTCGTCGATGCCGCGACCGCCGCCGCCTTCAACTCCTATGCGGGCGCCGAGATGCCCGAGAAACCGCATCTGATGATCGAGTTCCACGGGTCGGCCTCGGCAGTGGCGGAACAGGCCGAGAGCTTCGGTCAGATCGTCGCCGACAATGGCGGGGACGGGTTCAGCTGGTCGTCGCGTCCCGAGGACCGCACCGCCCTCTGGACCATGCGGCACAACGCCTATTACGCCTGTCTGGGGCTGCGCCCCGGCGCCACCGCGCTGGTCACCGACATGTGCGTGCCGATCTCGCGCCTGGCCGAGGCGGTGGAAGAGACCCGCGCCGACATCGCCCGATCCTCGATCCCCGGGCCGATCCTCGGTCATGTGGGCGACGGCAACTTCCACGCGATCCTGCTGGTCGAGCCCGGCAACGAGGCCGAACTGGCCGAGGCCAAGGCGCTGTCCCACCGCATGGTCGAGCGGGCGCTGCGCCTGGGGGGCACGGTCACCGGCGAACATGGCATCGGCATGGGCAAGCTCGGCTACATGGAAGAAGAACACGGCCAGGCCTGGGACGTGATGGGCGAGATCAAGCGCGCCCTCGACCCCTCGGCGCTGATGAACCCCGGCAAGATGGTGCCCGGGAACTGACCAACCGCCCCTCGGGCAACGGGGTCCGGCCCCCGCCGCCCACAGGCGCGGGGCCGCCCCTTGCGCGGCCCCCGGCGCAACGGACAGACAGGCCCCGATGGCAGGCGGTGCCCCGCCCGGACGGCCTTGCGAAACGCAGCGATCCGCCTTTCCGCACTGGTGCCGATGAGGTTTTGCCGCTACACTGCCCATCAGACCCGGAAAACGGGCATTGACAGAGGCTGATCGAGGCAGTGGCCCATGACGGAGATGGTCTATGGCACCGCGCCCATTCGGGCGGGTGAACCCGTCCTGCCGCGCTGGTGGCGGACGGTAGACAAGTGGGCGATGTCCTGCGTGCTGCTGCTGTTCGGCGTGGGCATGCTGCTGGGCCTTGCGGCCTCGCCGCCGCTGGCCGAGAAAAACGGCTTTCCGCCCTTCTATTACGTGGAACGGCAGGCGGTCTATGGCGGGCTCGCGCTGTGCACGATGCTGATCGTCTCGATGTTCTCGCCGACACAGGTGCGGCGGCTCGGGGTCATCGGCTGCGGTGTGGCTCTGCTGGCGCTGGTCTTCCTGCCGGTCTTCGGCACCGATTTCGGCAAGGGCGCGGTGCGCTGGTATTCGCTGGGGTTCGGCTCGGTCCAGCCGTCGGAATTTCTCAAGCCCGGCTTCATCATCCTCACCGCCTGGCTGATGGCCGCGGCCCAGGAGGTCGAGGGCCCGCCCGGCAAGACCATGTCGCTGGCGCTGGCCGTGGTCGTCGTGAGCTTCCTGGCGCTGCAGCCCGATTTCGGGCAGGCGGCGCTGATCCTCTTCGCCTGGGGGGTGATGTATTTCGTGGCAGGCGCCCCCTTCATGATCCTGGTGGCGGTAGCCGGGGCCGTCGTCTTCGCGGGCACCGTCGCCTATGAGAATTCGGACCACTTCGCGCGCCGGATCGACGGCTTCCTGAACCCCGAGATCGACCCGCGCACCCAGCTGGGCTATGCCACCAACGCGATCCGCGAGGGCGGCTTCTTCGGCGTCGGCGTGGGCGAGGGCCAGGTCAAGTGGTCGCTGCCCGACGCGCATACCGACTTCATCATCGCGGTCGCGGCCGAGGAATACGGCCTGGTGCTGGTCGCGGTCATCATCGCGCTTTACTGCGCCATCGTGATCCGGTCGCTCTTCCGGCTGCTGAAAGAGCGCGATCCCTTCATCCGCATCGCGGGCACAGGGCTCGCCTGCACTTTCGGGGTGCAGGCGCTGATCAACATGGGCGTCGCGGTCAAGTTGTTGCCCGCCAAGGGCATGACCCTGCCCTTCGTCAGCTATGGGGGCTCGTCGCTGATCGCGGGGGGCATCATGGTCGGCATGCTGCTGGCGCTGACCCGCAACCGGCCCCAGGGCGAAATCACCGACCTTCTGCGCCGGAGGACCCGCGAATGAGCGCCCCGCTTTTGGTCATCGCAGCCGGGGGCACCGGCGGGCACATGTTCCCGGCCCAGGCCCTGGCCGAGACGATGCTGGCGCGCGGCTGGCGCGTGAAGCTGTCGACCGATGCGCGCGGCGCGCGCTATGCGGGCGGCTTTCCGGGCGCGGTCGAGATCGAGACCATCGCCGCCGACAGCCCCGACCGGGGCGGTCTTGTGGCACGCGCGGCCTCGCCCCTCCGGCTGGGCGCGGGCGTCGCGGCGATGCTGTGGCGGATGCTGCGCGACAAGCCCGCCGTCGTCGCGGGCTTTGGCGGCTATCCGTCCTTCCCGGCCCTGACGGCGGCGACGCTGCTGAAACGCCCGCGGATGATCCACGAACAGAACGGCGTGCTGGGCAAGGTCAACCGGCTGTTCGCGCCCAAGGTCCATGCGGTCGCCTGCGGGGTCTGGCCGACCGATCTGCCCGAGGGCGTCGAGGCCTTCCATACCGGCAACCCGATCCGGGCCGCCGTGCGCGAACGCGCGGGCGCCCCCTATATCCCGCCCGGCGACTATCCGATGAGCCTTGTGGCCATCGGCGGCAGCCAGGGCGCGCGGGCGCTGTCGGACAGCGTGCCCGCGGCCATCGCCGCCCTGCCCGCCGAGATGCGCGGCTATCTGAGGGTGTCGCATCAGGCCCGCGAAGAGGATGTGGACCGCGTGGTCGCGGCCTATGACGCCGCGGGCGTCACGGCCGAGGTCCGGCCCTTCTTCGACGACATTCCCGCCCGGCTGGCCGAGGCGCAGCTGGTCATCAGCCGCTCGGGCGCCTCGTCGGTGGCCGATATCTCGGCCATCGGGCGGCCGGCGATCCTGATCCCCTACCCGCATGCCGCGGGCGATCACCAGACCGCCAATGCGCGGGGCCTGGTCGCGGCGGGGGCCGCGATCCTGATCCCGGAATCCGCGCTTGACCCGGCCGCGCTTTCAGACCAGATCGCCACGGTTCTGGGCCAGCCCAAGGGAGCGATGCAGATGGCCGTGGCGGCGATGCGCTGCGGCAAACCCGATGCCGTCGACGGGCTGGCCGAGATCGTCGAGGCGCTGGGCGGAGAAGGAAAATGATGAACGCGGCGACAAAGCTGCCCACCGATGTGGGGCCGATCCATTTCGTCGGAATCGGAGGCATCGGCATGTCGGGCATTGCCGAGGTGCTGTTGAACCTCGGCTACCGGGTGCAGGGCTCGGACCTGAAATCGAGCAAGATCACCGACCGGCTGGCGGGCCTGGGCGCGACCGTTTTCGAGGGCCAGCGCGAGGAGAACCTGGAAAACGCCGAGGTCGTGGTCATTTCCTCGGCCATCAAGCCCGGCAACCCCGAGCTTGACGCGGCGCGGCGGCGCGGCCTGCCCATCGTGCGCCGGGCCGAGATGCTGGCCGAGCTGATGCGGCTGAAATCGAACGTCGCGATCGCGGGCACCCATGGCAAGACCACCACGACGACGATGGTGGCGACGCTTCTCGATGCGGGCGGGCTCGACCCGACCGTCATCAATGGCGGCATCATCCATGCCTATGGCTCGAACGCCCGGATGGGCGCGGGCGAATGGATGGTGGTCGAGGCCGACGAATCCGACGGCACCTTCAACCGCCTGCCCGCGACCATCGCGGTGGTGACCAATATCGACCCCGAACACATGGAGCACTGGGGCAGCTTCGAGGCGCTGCGGCAGGGCTTTTACGACTTCGTGTCGAACATCCCGTTCTACGGGCTGGCGGTCTGCTGCACCGATCATCCCGAGGTTCAGGCGCTGGTCGGCCGGGTGACGGACCGCAAGGTGGTGACCTTTGGCTTCAACGCCCAGGCCGATGTGCGCGCGGTGAACCTGCGCTATCGCGCGGGCCAGGCCGAATTCGACATCGCGCTGCAGACCGAGGACATGCTGATCGAGGGCTGCACGCTGCCGATGCCCGGCGATCACAACGTCTCGAACGCGCTGGGCGCGGTGGCGGTCGCCCGCCATCTGGGGCTGAAGGCCGACGAGATCCGCAGTGCGTTGGCGGCCTTCGGCGGCGTCAACCGGCGCTTTACCAAGGCGGGCGAGGCCAACGGGATCGCCGTCATCGACGATTACGGCCACCACCCGGTGGAAATCGCCGCCGTGCTGAAAGCCGCGCGGCAAGCGACGGAAGGGCGCGTCATCGCCGTACATCAACCGCACCGCTACACGCGGCTGCATTCGCTGTTCGACGATTTCTGCACCTGTTTCAACGAGGCCGATGTGGTGGGCATTGCCGAAGTCTATGGCGCGGGCGAGGACCCGATTGCGGGCGCGACCCGCGACGATCTGGTCGCCGGGCTGATCCGGCACGGCCATCGCCATGCCCGGGCCATCCTTTGCGAAGACGATCTTGAACGGCTGGTGCGCGAGCAGGCCGGGCCGGGCGACATGGTGGTCTGCCTTGGCGCCGGCACGATCAGCGCCTGGGCCAACAACCTGCCCGCGCGGCTGAAAGGATAAGGGAGCGGACGGAGCGGCATGATTCCCTATCTGGTCATAGCAATCTGCGGCGCGGCGCTGGTGGCGGGCGTGCTGGGTCTGCGGGCGCTGAGGCGCACCTCGCCCTCGATCACCGCGGCGGTGCTGCTGACGGCGGCGGCGGTCGCGGTCTCGCTGGTTCCGACCGGCGATCTCTTCGGGCCCGAGGCCGCCTTGGCCGGACCGTTCCGCGAATCCGCCACGTTGCTGGTCGACCTGCCCGCGGGCATCGGCGGCGCGCTCGGGGCACTCTCGGGCGACAACCGGTCCGAAGGCGGCGCAGAATGATCGCGCGCAGGGTCAGGGGCCGCACCGTCCCGGCCCGTCCGTCCGGCCCGCCTCCCGCCGCGCGCGCGACCGGCGGCACGCCATCCGCCAGTCGCCCCGCCAGACCTTGCCACCGGGCCCGGCCCGACGGTCCCGCCACCCCGGTCCGAAAGGCCCTGACATGACCCTCTCGCTGGTTCTGGCCTGTCTCTGGGTGCTGGTCGCGACCGTGGTCGGCCTTTTGCCCGAAAAGTTCCACTGGCCCGGCGCTTATGCCCTGATCGCCACCGGCATCCCGCTGGTGGGCTTCGTGACCTACCAGAGCGGCCCGGTCTGGGGGCTCATCGCCCTGGCGGCGGGGGTGTCGATCCTGCGCTGGCCGCTGATCTATCTGGGCCGCAGCCTGACCAAGCGCAGGCGCAGCCATTCGGGCGAATGACCGGGCCGACGCTCCTGCTGGCCTATGCCAGTTGGGCCGTCGGTCCCGTCGTCGCCTATGCAGCACTCGGCCACGGGCTGAAGCGCAGCGCCATCGGGTTCACCGTTCTGTTCGGCCTTTACACCACCGCCGTCTGGCTGATCTGGGGCGGCCTGCTGCTTCAGAAGGCCAGCGGCGGCGGCGGTCTCGCCCCGATCGCGGTGCTGGCGCCCTGGGGGGGCGTTGCGGTGCTGTCGGCGCTGTTATATGCGCTCGGCGCATGGATCGGAGACAGCGAATGACCCCAATGCCCGCGACCCGCGGCACGCTGACCCCCGGCCGGAGCCTGGCCGAGCTGACCTGGCTGCGCGTCGGCGGCCCGGCCGACTGGCTGTTCCAGCCCGCCGATATCGAGGATCTGGCCGCCTTCCTTGCCGCCCTGCCACCCGAGATGCCGGTCTTTCCGATGGGCGTGGGCTCGAACCTGATCGTGCGCGACGGCGGGCTCCGGGGGGTGGTGATCCGGCTCGGCCGCGGCTTCAACGCGATCTCGGTCGCGGACGGACAGGTGACGGCCGGGGCCGCGGCGCTCGATTCCTTCGTGGCGCGTCAGGCGGCGGCGGCGGGGGTCGACCTGAGCTTCCTGCGCACGATTCCGGGCGCCATCGGCGGCGCCGTTCGGATGAATGCGGGCTGCTATGGGCGCTATCTCGCCGATGTCTTCGTCTCGGCCCGCGCGGTCACGCGCCAGGGCGAGATCGTGACGCTGACGGCCGAAGACCTGAACTTCCGCTACCGCCAGACCGACCTGCCCGAGGGCTGGGTCATCGCCGAAGCCGTGCTGGCCGGGCCCCCGGGCAATCCCGAGGCGCTGGCGGCGCGAATGGCCGACCAGCTTGCGCGCCGCGACGCCTCGCAGCCCACCAAAGAGCGGACCGCCGGATCGACCTTCCGCAACCCCGCGGGCTTCAGTTCGACCGGTGCGGCAGATGACACCCACGAGCTGAAAGCCTGGAGCCTGATCGATGCTGCGGGCTTAAGGGGACTTCGCAAGGGCGGCGCGCAAATATCTGAAAAGCATTCGAATTTCCTGATCAACACCGGCGGCGCAACGGCCGCGGATCTGGAAGGGCTTGGCGAGGACGTCCGAAAAAGGGTTTTTCAATCCTCGGGAATACAGCTAGAATGGGAGGTACTGAGGGTCGGCGAACCGGCCCCGGTCAAACCATAAGCGCGCGGAGCGAAAAGGCCCGCGCAACACGAGGCAGCACCAGTGGCGGGCGAGTCGAGCAGGACAGCCCCCCGTGTGGCGGTATTGATGGGTGGCCCCTCGTCGGAACGCGAGGTGTCGCTGTCGTCCGGGCGCGAATGCGCCATCGCCCTGCGAGGGGAAGGCTTCGACGTGATCGAGGTGGATGCCGGGCAGGACCTGCCCGAGCAGCTTCGTGCGTCTGCGCCCGACGTCGTCTTCAATGCATTGCATGGCCGCTGGGGCGAAGATGGCTGCGTGCAGGGCCTGCTGGAATGGCTGCGCCTTCCCTATACCCATTCGGGCGTGCTGGCCTCGGCTCTGGCGATGGACAAGCAGCGCTCGAAAGAGGCCTATCGCGCCGCCGGGCTGCCGGTGGTCGAAAGCCGCCTGGCCAGCAAGGCCGAGGTTTCCGCGCGCCATGTCATCGCGCCTCCCTATGTGGTCAAGCCCAACAACGAGGGCTCGTCGGTCGGTATCCATATCGTCCATGAGGCCGCCAACACCCCGCCGCTGCTTGGCGCCGAGATGCCCGAGATCGTCATGGTCGAAAGCTATGCGCCGGGCCGCGAGCTGACGACCACGGTGATGGGCGACCGGGCGCTGACCGTGACCGACATCCTGACCGACGGCTGGTACGACTATCACGCCAAATACGCGCAGGGCGGATCGCGCCATGTGGTGCCCGCCGATCTGCCGGCCGAGGTCTTCGAGGCCTGCCTCGACTTCGCGCTGCGCGCCCATGACGCGCTGGGCTGCCGGGGCGTCAGCCGCACCGATTTCCGCTGGGACGACAGCCGCGGGCTCGACGGGCTGATCCTGCTGGAGACCAATACCCAACCCGGGATGACCCCCACCTCGCTGGCGCCCGAACAGGCCGCGCAATGCGGGATTTCCTTCGGTCAGCTGTGCCGCTGGCTGGTGGAGGACGCCTCATGCGACCGCTGAGCCCGCCCGCGTTCCGCGATCCCGCGCCGTCGCGCTGGGCCTATCGCGCCCAGCGGCTGTGGCTGACGCCCTTCGTCCGCAAGGCGGTGCTGAAGGGGCTGCCGCTGGTGGTGCTGGCCGCGATCCCCACGATCTGGCTGGCCGATGCCGACCGCCGCGCCGCCATCGGCGACGGCCTCGCCGAGATCCGCCGGGACATCGAGACCCGGCCCGAATTCATGGTCAAGCTGCTGGTGATCGAGGGCGCCTCGGCGCCGATCGACCGCGAAATCCGCGCCACCGTGCCGTTGAACCTGCCCGCTTCGTCCTTCGATCTGGACCTCGAGGCGATGCGGCAGGCGGTCACCGCGCTCGATGCCGTGAAATCGGCCGAGTTGCGGATCCGGTCCGGCGGCGTGCTGGAAATGAAGATCCAGCAGCGCGAGGCGGCGCTTGTCTGGCGCAGCCGCGACGGGCTGAGCCTGCTCGATGCCGGCGGCCGCCGCGTTGCCGCGCTCGACAGCCGCGAATCCCGCGCCGACCTGCCCCTGATCGCGGGCGATGGCGCCGAGACCGCGGCGCCCGAGGCGGTGGCGCTGTTCGCCGCCGCCGCGCCGATTTCCGAACGGGTGCGCGGGCTGGTGCGCATGGGCGAGCGCCGCTGGGACGTGGTTCTGGACCGCGACCAGCGCATCCTTCTGCCCGAAACCGGCGCGGTCGCGGCGCTGGAACGGGTGATCGCGCTTGAGGACGTGTCGGGCATGCTGGCGCGCGACATCGTCGCGGTCGACCTGCGCAACCCGTCGCGGCCGACGCTGAGGCTGGCGCCGGCCGCCATCGAAGACTTCCGGAAAATCCAGACAACACAGGCAGGAGCGGTGAATTGATGACGGACCTCTATCACTCGCAGCGGGCGATGCGGCGGATGCGCAAGCTGGCGATGGACCGGGGCGTGATCGCCATCCTCGACGTGGGCAGCTCGAAGGTCGCCTGTCTGGTGCTGCGCTTCGACGGCATTGCGCCGCGCGGCGGGGTCGAACAGATGGGCGCGCTGGCCGGGCAGTCGCGGTTCCGGGTGATCGGCGCCGCCACCACCCGCTCGCGCGGGATCCGCTTTGGCGAGATCCACGGCATGAACGAGGCCGAACGCGCGATCCGCACGGCGCTGCAGGCCGCCCAGAAGATGGCGCAGGTGCGCGTCGATCAGGTGATCGCCTGCTTCTCGGGCGGCGAGCCGCGGTCCTACGGGCTCGACGGTCAGGTCACCGTGCTGGACGATGCGGTCGCCGAACAGGACGTCGCCCGGGTGCTGGCCGCCTGCGACATGCCCGAGATTGGCGCGAACCGCGAGGTGCTGCATGCCCAGCCGGTGAATTTCGCGCTGGACCACCGCTCGGGCCTTGTCGATCCGCGCGGCCAGGTCGGCCACCGGCTGGCCTGCGACATGCATATGCTGACAGTCGATGGCGGCGCGGTGCAGAACCTCGTCCATTGCATCAAGCGCTGCGATCTGGAACCCGCCGGGCTGGCCTCGTCGGCCTATGCTGCGGGCATCTCGGCGCTGGTCGAGGACGAACAGGAACTTGGCGCGGCCTGCATCGATCTGGGCGGCGGCGCGACCGGCATCTCGGTCTTCATCAAGAAGCACATGATCTATGCCGACAGCGTGCGCATGGGCGGCGAGCACGTGACCTCGGACATCTCGAAGGGGCTGCATGTGCCGCTGTCGACGGCCGAGCGGATCAAGACGCTTTACGGCGGCGTGGTCGCGACCGGCATGGACGACCGCGAGATGATCGATCTGGGCGGCGACAGCGGCGATTACGAGACCGACACCCGCTCGGTCAGCCGGGCCGAGCTGATCGGGATCATGCGCCCGCGGGTCGAGGAGATCCTCGAAGAGGTGCGCGCGCGGCTCGACGCCGCGGGCTTCGAGCATCTGCCGAGCCAGCGGATCGTCTTGACCGGGGGCGGCAGCCAGATCCCCGGGCTCGACGGGCTGGCCGCGCGAATCCTCGGCAACCAGGTCCGGCTCGGCCGGCCGCTTCGCGTGCACGGGCTGCCGCAATCGGCGACCGGCCCCGGATTCGCGGCGCTGGTGGGACTGTGCCTTTTCGCCGCGCAGCCGCAGGACGAATGGTGGGATTTCGAGATGCCGATGGATCGGTATCCGGCCCGGTCGCTGAAAAGGGCCGTCAGATGGTTCAAGGAAAACTGGTGACCGCAAGATATCGCGCCATCGGCAAAATCTCGCGGACAGATGTCAAGCCGCATATGGATTTTGTGGTATTAAAGCGTTTTTTCCGTGACGATCACGCACTAGTTGCGTAGGATAAGACTAGATTTTGCGTAGAACGGCCCCCGGGCCACAAAGAAAACAGCAGGCGGACCAAAACCTATGGCACTAAACCTCACCATGCCTGAGCAGGAAGAGCTCAAGCCGCGGATCACGGTGTTCGGCGTCGGTGGCGCCGGGGGCAACGCCGTCAACAACATGATCGAGAAGCGTCTGGAAGGCGTCGAGTTCGTGGTGGCGAACACCGATGCCCAGGCGCTTCAGCAATCGAATGCGCAGGCCCGGATCCAGATGGGCGTGAAGGTGACCGAGGGTCTCGGCGCCGGGGCCCGTCCGACGGTGGGCGCGGCCGCGGCCGAGGAATCGATCGAACAGATCGTCGATCATCTGGCGGGCGCGCACATGTGCTTCATCACCGCCGGGATGGGCGGCGGCACCGGCACCGGCGCCGCCCCGATCATCGCCCAGGCCGCGCGCGAGCTGGGGGTTCTGACCGTCGGCGTGGTGACCAAGCCCTTCCAGTTCGAGGGCTCCAAGCGGATGCGTCAGGCCGAGGACGGCGTCGAGAACCTGCAGAAGGTCGTCGACACGCTGATCATCATCCCCAACCAGAACCTGTTCCGGCTGGCCAACGAAAAGACCACCTTCACCGAGGCCTTCTCGTTGGCCGATGACGTGCTCTATCAGGGTGTGAAGGGCGTGACCGACCTGATGGTCCGTCCGGGCCTGATCAACCTCGACTTCGCCGACGTGCGCGCGGTGATGGACGAGATGGGCAAGGCGATGATGGGCACCGGCGAGGCCGATGGCGAGGATCGCGCGATCCAGGCCGCCGAAGCCGCGATCGCCAACCCGCTGCTGGACGAAATCAGCCTGAACGGCGCCAAGGGTGTGCTGATCAACATCACCGGCGGCTACGACCTGACGCTGTTCGAACTGGACGAGGCGGCGAACCGCATCCGCGACGTGGTCGATCCCGATGCCAACATCATCGTCGGCTCGACCCTCGATCCGGACATGGACGGGCGGATGCGCGTCTCGGTCGTGGCGACCGGCATCGACGCCGCCGCGCGGACCGAGGATATCCCGCTGCCGCGGCGCCCGATGCGCGAGCCGCTGCGCCGCGCCGAGGTGCAGGACGCCCCGGCGGCCGCCCAGCCCGCTCATGTGCAGGCGCCCGCCCCGGCCCAGCGTCCGGCCGCCGCGGCCGTCGCCCGCGAGCCTTTGGTGCAGGAGCCGGTCGAAGAGCCCTCGCTTTTCTCGGGCTTCGATCCGGCCAATGCCGGGTCGAGCGTCGAGGATCTGGTCGAAACCGCCCGCGGCGGTGCCGATCTGCCTCCGCCCGCCTACCAGCCGGCCGAGGAGCCCGAAGCGGAGAGCTTCGTCGCGCCGCGTCCGCGGTCTCCGGGCGAGCCGACCCCCGAGACGCTGGCCCGTCTGCGCGCAGCCGTCGCCAAGACCCCGGCCCGCCAGCCGGTTCAGGCCACGATGACCGCGGCTCAGCAGGACGATCCGCGCGGCGACAAGGGCCGGTTCGGCATCGGGTCGCTCATCAACCGGATGTCGGGCCATGCGCCGGAGCAACCCGAGCGGAGCCCCCACACCTACCGCCAGCAGCCTCCGCTTTATAGCCGCGGGCCTGCGGCCTATCAGGAAGAAGAGGATCTGGACCCCGATCAGGAACGGATCGAGATCCCGGCCTTCCTGCGTCGTCAGGCGAACTGACCGCCGCCCTCCCGGGGGGCGCCATGGGCGCAGCTCCGCAGATCGCGGGACAGGGGCCGGTTCGCCGGCCCCGTTTTCGTTTCGCCCGCTCGCGTGTTCGTGCGGACGTGACGCAACGTCGGATTTAGGCCCGCCATCGGAGGTGCAGAATTTTCCATTTCATTTCAAGTCCCTGCAAGGCAGGCGAGTTCCCGCCGACCGGGCCGGGCCGTTGTTTCAGACCGTTGCAATGTTTGAATTGAGCAGACCGGGGCGGGCCTCTACATCCAAGATGCCGGGACGTGCGAAGCCCGGATCAACCGAGAGCAGGTCCGAAATGCAGACGACGCTGAAATCCCCGATCACCTTCACGGGCACCGGCCTTCACACCGGGCGTCCGGTGCGCCTGACGATCCATCCTGCCTCTGCCGAATACGGGTTGTGGTTCCGCCGCACCGATATCGACGGGCCCGATGCGCTGATCCCGGCGCGCTGGGATGCGGTCGAGCCGTCGCGGCTCTGCACCAAGCTGGCCAATGGCCGGGCCTCGGTGATGACGGTCGAACACCTGATGGCGGCGCTTGCCGGTTGCGGTGTGCACAACGCCCTGATCGAGATCGACGGCCCCGAAGTGCCGGTGATGGACGGATCCTCCGCGCCCTTCGTGCAGGGCATCCTGTCGCGCGGCCTGCGTCGCCTGGCCGCGCCAGTCCGGGTGCTGCGCGTCCTCGAACATGTCGAGGTGTCCGAAGGCGAGGCCCGGGCCAGCCTCGGCCCAGCCGAGACGCTGGAAATCGACTTCGAGATCACCTTCGCCGATACCGCCATCGGCCATCAGGCCCGGCGGCTGAACATGGCCAATGGCGCTTTCGTGCGCGAGCTGTGCGACAGCCGCACCTTCTGCCGCAACGCCGATGTCGAGGCGATGCGCGCGGCCGGTCTGGCGCTCGGCGGCACCTTCGACAACGCGGTCGTGTTCGATGGCGACAAGGTCCTGAGCCCCGGCGGGCTGCGCCATCGCGACGAGCCCGTGCGCCACAAGATGCTGGATGCACTGGGCGATCTCGCGCTTGCGGGCGCCCCGATCCTTGGACGTTATCGCGGCGAACGCGCCGGGCACGCGCTGACCAACCGGCTTTTGCGCACGCTCTTTTCGCAGCCGGGGGCGTTCCGGCTGGAAACCTGTTCGCCCGACCAGGGCGCGGTCCTGCCCGGCTTCGGCGTCAATTCCGCCGATCTGAAGGCCGTTGCCTGAGCGCTGCAGTTTCCGCGCCAAAGGCGTTTTGCACCGGATTTTTCTGTGCTAGGACAGCCCCAAGGCCCGGAAGGAGTGCGCATCAAGCACCGGTCGCGGGCAGCGTTTGAGGACGGGGTAACGGGCAGATGGCGACAGGTAGCAGGCGCATCGGAGCGGTAGCGGCAATCTTGGTGCTTTCGCTTACGGCGGCCTGCGATCCGATCGGATCGCGCAAGCCGCCGCCGCTCGAATCCTATGACGCGCCCACCATCTTCCAGATGGCCGAGACCAAGCTTGAGAAGGACCGCGACCTTGAAGAGGCCGCGCGTCTTTACGGCGAGGTCGAGCGGCTGTTCCCCTATTCCGAATGGGCCAAGCGCGCGCTCATCATGCAGGCCTATACCTATCATCAGGCCAAGGATTACGAGAACGCCCGCGCCTCGTCGCAGCGCTATATCGACTTTTATCCGGCCGACGAGGATGCGGCCTATGCCCAGTATCTGCTGGCGCTGAGCTATTACGACCAGATCGACCTCGTGGGCCGCGACCAGGGGCTGACCTTCCAGGCGCTGCAGGCGCTTCGGACCGTGATCGAGCGCTATCCCGACAGCGAATATGCCCAGTCCGCGATCCTCAAATTCGACCTCGCCTTCAACCATCTGGCGGCGAAAGAGATGGAAGTCGGCCGTTTCTATCTGAAAAGAAAGAATTATTCGGCGGCCGTGAATCGGTTCCGCGTGGTGGTCGAGGACTTCCAGACCACCACCCATACCGCCGAGGCGCTCTACCGGCTGATCGAAGCCTATCTGGCGCTCGGGCTCGACAGCGAGGCGCAGACGGCCGGTGCGATCCTCGGTCACAACTTCCAGAGCACTGACTGGTACGCGGACGGCTACAAGCTGCTGCAGGCCAAGGGGCTGGAACCCGAGGCCAAGGGCGACGGCTGGCTCAGCACGATCTACCGGCAGATGATCAAGGGCGAGTGGCTCTGATCCGAGCGCGGGACCTGGGGTGATGCTGCGCAGTCTCGACATCCGGGACATGCTGATCATCGACCGGCTGGAGCTAGCGTTCCGGCCGGGGCTGAACGTGCTGACCGGCGAGACCGGCGCCGGCAAGTCGATCCTGCTCGATTCCCTGGGCTTCGTTCTGGGCTGGCGCGGCCGCGCCGATCTGGTGCGCACCGGCGCCGCCCAGGGCGAGGTGGTGGCGGTGTTCGAGCTGCCCGCCGGACACCCGGCGCGCGAGGTTCTGGCCGAGGCCGGGCTCGAGGCCGGGGACGAGCTGATCCTGCGCCGGGTCAACAGCGCCGAGGGCCGCAAGACCGCCTGGGTCAACGACCGCCGGGTCTCGGGCGAGGTGCTGCGCGCGTTGTCGGACACGCTGGTCGAGCTGCATGGCCAGCAGGACGACCGGGGGCTTCTCAACCCACGCGGCCACCGCCAGCTGCTGGACGCCTTCGGAGGGCTCGACGCGCAACTTGACGCGGTGCGGGCCGCCTGGCGCGCCCGGTCGCGCGCCGAGCGCGCGGTCGCCGAGGCCGAAGCGCGGCTGGCCGCGCTCCGCGCCGAAGAGGATTTCCTGCGCCACGCGGTCGCGGAGATGACCGAGCTGTCGCCCTTGACCGGCGAAGAGGCCGAACTCGACGCCCGCCGCCGGACCATGCAAGCAGCCGAGCGCATTCGTGAGGATATTACCCGTGCCCATGCCGCCCTGGGCCCCGGAGAGGGCGCCGAGGGACGGATGGGCGACGCGCTCCGCTGGCTCGAAGGCGCGGCCGACAGGGCCGAGGGACGGCTCGACACGCCGCTGGCCGCGCTCTCGCGCGCGCTGATCGAGCTGGGCGAGGCGGTGCAGGGCGTAGAGGACTGTCTTGAGGCGCTCGACTTCGACCCGGGCGCGTTGGAAGCGGCCGAAGAGCGGCTCTTCGCGATCCGGGCGCTGGCGCGCAAGCATGGCGTGCTGCCCGACGACCTGGGGCGTTTTGCCGAAGACCTGCAGACCCGGCTGGCGGCACTCGACGCCGGAGAGGGCGATCTGGCCGGGCAGCGGCGCGCGGCAGAGACCGCGCGGGCGGCCTTTGACGCGGCAGCGGCGGCGCTGAGCGAGGCCCGCCGCGCGGCGGCGGTGCGGCTCGACGCGGCGATGGCGGGCGAGCTTGCGCCGCTGAAGATGGAACGGGCGGTCTTTTCGACCGGGATCGCCGAGGCCGAGCCCGGACCCGAGGGCCGCGATGCGGTGGCCTTCACCGTGGCGACCAATCCGGGCGCACCCGCGGGGCCGCTGGACCGGATCGCGTCCGGGGGCGAGCTGTCGCGCTTTCTGCTGGCGCTGAAGGTGTGTCTCGTGCGCGGGGCAAGCCCGCTGACGCTTATCTTCGACGAGATCGACCGCGGTGTCGGCGGGGCCACGGCCGATGCGGTCGGGCGGAGGCTGGCGGCGCTGGCGGGCTCGGCGCAGGTGCTTGTCGTTACCCATTCGCCGCAGGTCGCCGCACAGGGCGATCATCACTGGCGTGTGGAAAAGCGTGTCGAGGGGGACGTGACGCTGTCGACGGTGACGCCGCTCGATGCCGCCGCGCGGGTCGACGAGATCGCCCGGATGATGTCGGGCGACACCGTGACCGATGCGGCGCGGGCCGCGGCGCGGGCGCTTTTGTCCTCCTGAGAGCGAAACGCCGGGGCGGGGCGCGATTTTTCTGCGAAAAATCCGAGCCGGAGCGCGCGGGCGCGGGCGGTCAGTTGCCGCCCTGCCCGGCTTCGATCTTGCGCCAGCGCGCGACGTTGCGGTTATGCTCGTCGAGGGTCTGGGCGAAGGCATGGCCGCCCGTCCCGTCGGCCACGAAATAGAGATACTCCGTGGTTTCCGGGTTCAGCGCAGCCTCGATCGAGGCGCGGCCCGGATTGGCAATGGGCGTCGGCGGCAGGCCGTCGATCAGATAGGTATTGTAAGGTGTCCGCCGCGCCAGTTCGCTTTGCCGGATGCCGCGGCCGAGCGGGGCCTTGCCGTCCGTCAGCCCGTAGATCACGGTCGGGTCGGTCTGCAGCCGGATGCCGCGTTCCAGCCGGTTGACGAAGACGCTCGCGACCCGGCGGCGCTCGTCCGGCACGCCTGTCTCCTTCTCGACGATCGAGGCCAGAACCAGCGCCTCTTCCTTGCTGGCCAGCGGCAACCCCTCGGCGCGCGTCTCCCAGAGCCGGTCCAGAAGCGCCGTCTGCCGCTCCGTCATCTCGGCCAGAAGGATCCCTCGGTCCATCCCGGGCGTCACCTCGTAACTGTCCGGGGCGAGGCTGCCCTCGGCCGGAACCTCGGCGATCTCGCCCTTGAGGAACGCGGCCTGTTTCAGTTCCTCGACCACCTGCCAGCTGGTCACGCCCTCGGCCAGCGTTACCCGGTAGCGCAGATCGGGTTCGGCCATCAGCGCGTCATAGCCCTCGGGCACCTCGCCCGCACGGGGGTCGAAGGCCAGCACCTCTTGATAGCGCCCGGTCGCCGGATCTAGCGTCCGGACCTGCAGCTCGGCGCTGGCGATCCCGATCCGGAAATTGACGTCCGTGCCGCAGGTCGAGCGGCCCGCGCGGGTCACCAGATCGACGATCTCTTCCATCGAGGACTGGGCCGGCAGCAGGAAGCTGCCCGCCTTCAATTCGGCATCCTTGCCCGCATAGCGCGCCCCGAGCCGGAAGATCAGCGGGTGGCTGACCGCCCCCTCGCCGCCCAGATCGCGCGACACCCCGGCCATGGTCGAGCCCGGCTCGACGCGCAGGCAGATCGCGGTCTCAAGCGGTCCGGGCTCGGCGTATTTCTGCTTGGCCCAGATCACCAGCCCGCCCGCCAGAAGCAGCACCACGATGAACAGCGTCAGCGCGTTCGAGGCGACGGCCTTCCACATCAGCGGTCCCCGCGGCCCATCACGAGCGAGGCGTTGGTGCCACCGAAGCCGAAGGAATTCGACAGAGCCACGCCGATCTCGCGCCGAACCGCGGCCTTCGGTGCAAGATCGATCCGGGTGCCGTCCGGCGGCGTGTCGAGGTTCAGCGTGGGCGGCGCCACCTGATCGCGCAGCGCGAGGATGCAGAAGATCGCCTCGACCGCGCCCGCGGCCCCCAGCAGGTGGCCGATCGAGGATTTGGTCGAGGACATGGTGGTACGCTCTGCCGCCTCGCCCAGCAGCCGCTCGACCGCGCCCAGCTCGATGGTATCGGCCATGGTCGAGGTGCCATGCGCGTTGATATAGTCGATATCCGCCGGGCTCAGCCCCGCCCGTTTCAGCGCCGCCTGCATCGACCGGAACCCGCCATCGCCATCCTCGGCCGGTGCGGTGATGTGATAGGCATCGCCCGAAAGGCCATAGCCCAGCACTTCGGCGTAGATCTTGGCGCCGCGCGCCTTGGCATGTTCCAGCTCTTCGAGGATCACGACGCCCGCGCCCTCGCCCATCACGAAGCCGTCGCGCTCGGCGTCCCAGGGCCGCGAGGCGGTCTCGGGCGCATCGGCGCGTTTGGTCGACAGCGCCTTGCAGGCGTTGAACCCGGCGATCCCGATCTCGGAAATCGGGCTTTCGGTGCCGCCCGCGACCATCACGTCGGCATCGCCCCACTGGATCAGACGCGCCGCGTCGCCGATGGCATGCGCCCCGGTCGAGCAGGCGGTCACCACCGCGTGGTTCGGCCCCTTGAAGCCGAAGCGGATCGAGACCTGCCCAGAGGCGAGGTTGATCAGCGCCGAGGGAATGAAGAAGGGCGACACCCGGCGCGGCCCCTTCTGCTGGATCAGCACGGCGGTATCGGCAATGGCATTCAGCCCGCCGATGCCAGAGCCGATCATGACGCCGGTCCGCTCGCGCTCGGCGTCGGTCTCGGGCGCCCAGCCGGAATCGGCCACCGCCTGGCTTGCCGCCGCCATCGCGTACAGGATGAAATCGTCGACCTTCCGGCGCTCCTTCGGCTCCATCCAGTCATCCGGATTGAAAGTGCCGTCCGAGCCATCGCCGTACGGGATCTCGGCGGCATAGGTCGTGACCACGCGGCTGGCATCGAAGCGCGTGATCGGCCCGATACCCGACTGCCCCGCAAGCAGACGTTTCCAGGTTTCTTCCACACCACAGGCCAGCGGGGACACCATCCCCAGCCCGGTGACAACCACACGACGCATATGCCTCTCCTCGCTCTTGGCCCCGGCCCAGGCCCCTTTCGGCGATCTGATACAGCGGTTTGGGCGCGATGGGCAAGGGAGCGGCTGTCCCAGCGACGTTTTCGGCAGCCCGCCGCGGCCATGGCAAACATTCGTCAACCGTTTGACGCAATACTCCGCTCTGCTCGCCGTCGAAGGTTGACACGCGCCAAGGGACCCGGCCGCGCCATGTCTGTCTTGCCCCTCCTTGCGCTGACCGCGCTTTTCCTGCTGACCGGAGGCAGTGCCCTGCGCGCGGCACCGCCCTGCCCGATGCATGACTGGCTCGTCTGGATCTATGTCGAGGGCGAAACCCTCGGCCGCGACGGACCCGGGCTGATCCGGCTTGATCACGCGCTGCGGCTTTCCGGGGCGGTCAAAAGCGCCGATACCGAACGTCTGTCGCGCCTGATGGGCAAGGTCGGTCTGGACGACGGCTTGCCGGTCGTGACCGATTATGTCGGGCTGGTGGGTCAGCGGCTGAGCTTCGCACGCCCCGAACCGGACACCCAGGAGGTGGCGCAGCGCATGCAGGGCTATCTGCAGGACCTGCGATGCGGTGCCGATCCCGGCTGGCGGGCCGATCTGACCCTGCCCGAGACCGGCCCGCCCGGGACCGAAGCACGGCCCGGGCACACCGCAGGCGCGCTGGACGATGGGGCGCCCGGCGCGCCCGATGCCGCGGACGATCCGTCCGCAGCGCATGCCGTGGCGGCCACGCCGGACCAAGCGGCGCAGGGGGCCGAACCCGAGACGCCGCCCGAGACGCCCGCAGACAGCACACTGGAGGCTCCGTCCGCACCCCGTGGCGGTGCCGCCACCAGCACCGAGGCCCTGAAAGCCAAACCCGGCTTTTCCGAAGACGCCATCAGCCAGGGCCAGGTCGGCACCCGGCTGCCATCGATGCCGAAGCAACGGGCGGCCGCCGGGCCGCTGCGCTGGATCCTGATGGGCGGCGTCGGACTCGCCGGTCTGGCCGCGATAGCGGGAACTGTGCTGGTGCTGCGCGCACGGCTTCGACGCAAGGCACCGCGCACGGCCTGCCACATGAACGCGGTGCTGCGCCTGCCCGACGGCCGTTGCCCGACCGTTGCCGTCGATATCAGCCCGAACGGTGCCAAGCTCAATCTCACGACCGAACCGGAACCCGGCTTGCGCGGCACGCTGGAACTCAGCGGCGTCGAGGTGCCTTGCCGCATTGCCTGGTCGACTCATTTCTTCGTCGGGCTGGTCTTTCTGCGCGCTCTTGAGAAGGCCGAGTTCGAAACCCTGCTGCACTGGCACCGCTGGGACAATACCGCCGAGACCGACAGGCCGCGCCCGGCACAGCCGCCGACCCCCGCCGGAGGACCGGCCAGACCAGTTGGCGGTTCCGCGGCCGCCGCAGCGGCCTCGGCCGGGGCGGGCCGCGCGCTCAAGACATAGACGACCCGGAGGCCGTCCCTGCCCCCCACGACGCCTCGCACGGTAAGCCCGGGGTCCGCCGGAAAAACCTCTATCGGGAGGCGTGCTCCGGGACTCCGGACAGGGGCGGGGCCATGCATTGCACACCGAAGCGCGGACCCCGCTTCGGCCGCTCTGGCGCATCCACCCGCGCGCCCGGAAGAAGCCGAACCGGACCTTTCCCTTCAGCCGTGGTTCCTATGAAGACCATCCCGGCAGTGTCGCGGTGGCCTGTCCTGGATCTTTCGTCGGCTGACGGCGCCACCTGCCCGGCAGAGGCGCCGTGACCGACGGCCTTTCCTTGGAGCCCCCGACCCCGCTGCCGCGCCCCGCGCCGCACGGCACGCGCCAAGCGTCTGCTCGGACAGCGGCGGGCCGGACCCGCTGTACGCCGCGCCAGAACCGACCCGAACGCCCTGTCCCGTTGCCGCCGCGCGTCTCAATGGCCTGTCTGGGACGCCCGATCGGGGCTCGCGACCGGATGGCGCCCATGTTCGGCCCGATCCGTTCGACCGGAAGGGCCGCCGCCGAAGGCCCGGGTTCGACCGGACCGATGGTGCACCGGTACCTGTCACAGCTTCATGCGCCGGTGGCCAGACGCCTCTTGCGGAGCGACCGCCAAACAGGCCGGACCGGCGCCCCGGAGATCCTGCGCCGAAAGCTGTGGATGCCCCAGGCCAAGGCCGCCCGCCCGAGATGCCTGCCTTCGCGCGGCCGCCCGGCTGCGGGCAGTGCGCCGGATCTGCGCCCCGCGACCGCCATGCCAAGGCTCCGTAGGGCAGAGCGGGCCCGGCTTGTCTCACATGAAAAAGGCGGCGCCCCGGGGGCACCGCCTTCTGATCCGTCAGCGGATCGGAGCCGCTCAGGCGGCGTCCTGGATGAACTTCACCGCGTCGCCGAAGGTCTGGATGGTTTCGGCCGCGTCGTCCGGGATCTCGATCCCGAATTCTTCTTCGAAGGCCATGACCAGTTCCACGGTGTCAAGGCTGTCCGCGCCCAGATCGTCGATGAACGAGGCGTTCTCGGTCACCTTGTCTTCCTCGACGCCCAGATGCTCGACGACGATCTTTTTCACGCGGTCCGCGATGTCGCTCATTTCCATTCCTCACATTTGCTTAGGCAGCGAGCCCGTCTTGATGCTGGTGGCCAGGAGAGGCCCTTTTCCCCGCTTGGGCGCGGGAGATGCAACGCGCGGGGTGCCCCCCGGCAAAAACTGCGCCGCCTATAACACATCGTTTACACGACGCAAACGCTTTCGCGTCGCAGGCGGCGGCGGGGTCAGACCATCACCATCCCGCCATTCACATGAACTGTCGCGCCGGTGACATAGCCCGCCTCGAGACTGGCCAGATAGACCACGGCGGCGGCGATCTCTTCGGGGGTGCCCATGCGTCCCATCGGCACCGCGCCGAGGATTCCCGACTTCTGATCGCCGGTCAGCTTGTCGGTCATCGCGGTCTCGATGAAGCCGGGCGCCACGCAGTTCACGGTGACCCCGCGCGACGCGAGTTCATGGGCCAGCGACTTCGACAGACCGACAAGACCGGCCTTGGCCGCGCAGTAGTTCGCCTGCCCCGGATTGCCCGTGGTGCCGACGACCGAGGTGATGTTGACGATCCGGCCCCAGCGCGCCTTCATCATGCCGCGCATCGCGCCCCGGCACAGCCGCATCGCCGCCGTCAGGTTGACGTCGAGCACCGACTGCCAGTCCTCGTCCTTGAGCCGCATGAACAGCATGTCGCGGGTGATCCCGGCATTGTTCACCAGGATGTCGAGCCCGCCCATGGCCTCGGCGGCGGCCTTCGGCAGCGCCTCGACGGCCTCGGGGTCCGAGAGGTTGCAGGGCAGCACATGGGCCCGCTCGCCGAGATCGGCCGCCAGCTCGGCCAGCGGCGCCTCGCGGGTGCCCGAAAGGCCGACGGTCGCGCCCTGGGCATGCAGCCCGCGCGCGATGGCGCCGCCGATGCCGCCCGAGGCGCCGGTCACCAGCGCGGTCTTTCCGGTCAGATCGAACATATGGTCTTACCTCCGTTCAGGTCGCGGCGTTCAGGCCGCCGCGTTCATGCTGTCGACGGCCGCAGTCACCTCTTCGGGCGTGCCGACCTGCCGGGTCGCGACCTCGCGCGCGATGCGCTTGACCATGCCCGACAGCGCCTTGCCCGCGCCGATTTCCCAGATCTCGGTGACGCCCTGCCCGGCCATCCAGGCGACGGATTCGCGCCAGCGGACGGCGCCGGTCACCTGCTCGACCAGCAGCGCCCGGATCGTCGCCGGATCGCTCTCGCCGCAGGCGCGCACATTGGCCACGACCGGCACCAGCGGCGCCTCGATCTCGACATCGTCCAGCGCCTCGGCCATGGCGGCCGCCGCCGGCGCCATCAGCGCGCAGTGGAAGGGCGCCGAGACCGGCAGCATCACCGCACGCTTGGCGCCGCGCGCCTTGGCCAGCTCGACCGCGCGTTCGACGGCCGCCGCATGGCCCGAAATCACCACCTGGGCCGGGTCGTTGTCATTGGCGGCCTGAACCACCTGCCCCGCCGCCGCCTCGGCCGCGATCTCGCGCACCGCAGCCAGATCGAGCCCCAGCAGCGCCGCCATCGCGCCCTCGCCGACCGGCACCGCCGCCTGCATCGCCTCGCCGCGCAGCCGCAACAGCCGCGCTGTGTCCGCGAGGCTGATCGCGCCCGCCGCGCACAGCGCCGAATATTCGCCCAGCGAATGGCCCGCCACGAAGGACGCCGCCGTCACCGACACGCCTTCGGCACCAAGCGCCGCCATCGCCGCCATCGAGGTCGCCATCAGCGCCGGTTGCGCATTGCGGGTCAGCGTCAGCTCGGCCTGATCGCCCTGCCAGATCAGGGCCGAGAGGCTTTCGCCCAGTGCCTCGTCGACCTCTTCGAACACGGCCCGGGCCTGCGGATAGGCGTCGGCCAGGGCCTTGCCCATGCCGATCGTCTGCGCCCCCTGGCCCGGAAATACGAATGCACGCATCGAATGCCCCTCGCCCTCATTTGTCTGGGCGTCGATCTAACGGCTTGGACCGGGCTTGCCAAGCGCGCGCGGACCGCGAGGGCGCCTCGCGCCGATCAGCCGCGGCGCAGAAGGAAGTCGGGCGCGCACAGATCCTCGACCTCCTGCGCCTCGATATTCGCGACATTGCGCCGGACCCGGGCGGCATGGCGGCGGGCTTCGACCGACTGGTTCGAACCGCGCGCGATCTTGGCGGCCAGTTCCTGTTCCGAGCGGGTATAGTAGTGGTTGAGTTGCAGGTGATCGGCCGAATAGAAGGCCGGATCGGCGCGGCCCTTGTGATCGGTCTGTTCGCCCCGGTCGTTCCAGGTAGCGGCCTTCCCGTCGACCCAGACGCTGTGGACCTTGAGCGCGGTCACGCGCGTCGCATCGACCAGCGTCTTGAAATTGGTCACCCCGCGCGCCCCGCTGAGAGGGTCGGCCGCGCGGCGGGTATAGTTCGCGACAATCCCGCCCTCGGGCGGGGCGTCATGGCCATTGCGGCCGAAATTGTGCCAGGGCAGCGTGACGGACGGGATGTCGTCCAGATGCGCAAGCGCGGCATCGAGGCTGTCGGCCCGTTTCGGCACCAGAAACTCGTCGGCATCGATGCAGGCCATCCAGCGATGGGCCCCGCCGAAATTCCGCAGGGCATGGGCATAGGCCAGCACCTGATTGTGGATCTCGCGCCCAGACCGTCCGTCGAAAAGCTTCTGATCCCAGGGCAAAAGGGTCAGCCGGTCGCCAAGCGCCACGGCCAGTTCGGCGCCGGTGCCGTCGGTCGAGCCGTTGTCATAGGCGTAGACATGGGCGGCCCCGGCGGCGCGGTGGAAGCGTGCCCATTCGCCGATATGGCGTGCCTCGTTCTTCACGATCAGGACGATGGCAAGCCCCGCACGGCCCGGGCGGGGCGCGGGCGGGGCGAAGGACAGCTTGGTGATCGGCCGGTTGAAGAACCTGCGCATGCTCGCTCCGGACAGACTGGACCGGCGCGAGACTAGCGGGACGGCGGCCGGGATGCCAGCCGCCGCGCCCCGCCTGCCGGATCAGTTCGCGGCCTTGCCCGCCTCGATCGAGATCCGGACCTCGACCTCGTCGCTGACCGCGGGCACGTATTCGCCCATGTCGAAGTCGGACCGCTTCAGCGTGGTCGTCGCGTAAAAGCCCAGCCAGTCGCGGTTTTCCATCGGATGGGTGGCGTGCCGGGTCAGCGTCGCGTCCAGCACCACCGGCCTGGTGATCCCGTTCAGGGTCAGATCGCCGGTGATCTTCGCGGTATCGTCGCCGGTGACCTCGATATCGGTCGAGGTGAAGGTCACCAGATCGTTGTTGGCCGCGTCGAAGAAGGCGTCGGACATGAAATGCTCGAACCGCGCGTCCCAGCCGGTGAAAAGCGCGTCGGTCGGGATCGAGACCGAAACGCTGGAGGCCGCCGGGTCCTCGGCATCGAAGGCGATCTTGCCCTGCCAGCCCGAAAACAGGTTCCAGGTGGTCGAGAAGCCGAGATGTTCATAGGAGAACAGCACCTGGCTGTGGCCGGGATCGAGATCGTAGTCGACCGCGTCTGCCGCAGCCGGCAGCGCGGTCAGGGCGACGAGGGCGGCGGCGGCCGCGGCGTGGATCGGGTTCATGGACAGCTCCTGTTCGTGGGTCGGATCCTTGGGTCGCACCGCCCGGGGGCGGTCCGCTGTGGCAGAGGTCGTCTTGCCCGCCACTCTGCGCAACTGCACAGGGGCCCACAGACTCTGTTCGGCTCTGAACAGAGGTCATGGGCGCGAAAGCCTTGCCCCGGCGCCCGACACACCCAGGCCCGCGCCCGGCTTGCATCGGGTGGCAATCCCTGTATAAGGCGCGGGTCCTTCCGACCGAACGGTATCCGGTGCAGCCTCTCGTGGGCGGGACGGAAGGTGTCGCAAGACCCCGCCTTTTGAAGCGCACCTGCAACAGAACTGGAGTATGCATGCCGCTTTACGAGCATGTCTTCATCGCGCGCCAGGACCTGTCCAACGCGCAGGCCGAAGGCCTTGTCGAACACTTCTCCACCGTCCTCGCGGATAACGGCGGCAAGGTCGTCGAAAGCGAGTACTGGGGCGTGAAGACGATGGCCTACAAGATCAACAAGAACCGCAAGGGCCATTACGCCTATCTGCGCACCGACGCCCCGGCGCCGGCGGTGCAGGAGATGGAGCGCCTGATGCGGCTGCACGAGGATGTCATGCGCGTTCTGACCGTCAAGGTCGATGCCCATGAGGAAGGCCCCTCGGTGCAGATGCAGAAGCGCGAAGAACGCGGCGACCGCCGCGAGCGCCGTTGACCGTCCGCCTGAGCAAAGGAGCCTGAACCATGGCCGCAAAACCGTTTTTCCGCCGTCGCAAGGTCTGCCCCTTCTCCGGCGACAACGCGCCGAAGATCGACTACAAGGACACCCGTCTGCTGCAGCGCTACATCTCCGAGCGCGGCAAGATCGTGCCCTCGCGCATCACCGCCGTCTCGGCGAAGAAGCAGCGTGAACTGGCCCGCGCCATCAAGCGCGCCCGCTTCCTCGCCCTGCTGCCCTACGCCGTGAAGTAAGGAGCGACCCCATGCAAGTGATCCTTCTGGAACGCGTGGCCAAGCTTGGCCAGATGGGCGAAGTCGTCAACGTCAAGGACGGCTACGCCCGCAACTTCCTGCTGCCGCAGGGCAAGGCGCTGCGCGCCAACGCGACCAACATCGCCCGCTTCGAGGCCGACAAGGCCCAGCTCGAGGCGCGCAACCTCGAAACCAAGAAAGAAGCCGAAGCGCTCGCCACGAAGCTCGACGGTCAGCAATTCGTCGTGATTCGCTCTGCCTCGGATGGCGGCGCGCTTTACGGCTCGGTCACGCCCCGCGACATCGCGGACGCCGCGACCGAGGCCGGCTTCTCGGTCGACCGCAAGCAGGTCGTGCTGGCCGGTCCGATCAAGGAACTGGGCCTGCATACGGTCCATGTGCTGTTGCACCCCGAGGTCGACGTGACCGTGGCGGTCAACGTCGCCCGCTCGGCCGAAGAGGCCGAACTGCAGGCTTCGGGCAAGTCGATCCAGGAACTGGCCGCCGAGGAAGAAGCCGCGGCCGAGTTCGAGATCCAGGAGCTGTTCGACGATATCGGGTCGGCCGCCTCCGACGACGAGGACGACGAGCAGGCCTGATCGACCGCGACACCGCATTCACGCCTTTGAAACGCGCCGTCCCTTCGGGGGCGGCGCTTTTCGTTTCCGGGCCTGACCGCGGACCGCAAGACAGACCGCGTCGGGCCCGATGATGCTGCTTTGACGCAGATTCGGATAGAATGGCTTCGTTTTTGGTAATTTCATTTCCCGGAGGAAAAAATGTTACCTGAAAGTTCCATTGAAGACATCCGAGAGACCGGCCGCGTCATCACCCCGGCCGTCGAGGCCGACAAGACCAAGCTCGGTCCGCTGAAGGACCTTCCCGGCCGCTGGAGCAACGACGCCCTGCCCGGCCGCGGCTGGAACATCATCGCCCTGCCCTTCTTCGAGGGGCCGTTCGGCTACCGCCTGCTGATGAACCAGTATAACGAGGACCTGACCTTCGAGATCGCGGATACCGGGGTGCCGAACCGCGGCGTCGAGACCGCCGCGACCGGGATCAGCGGCGACCAGTTCGTCGTCGCGCTGGACTATCAGCAGGTGACCACCCAGATCGCCGCCGCCGATTTTCCCGAAAGCGGGCTGAAGGCCAGGAACGACACACCGATCCACCACGAGCCGGGCCTCTTCCTGCACATGACCAACAAGGCCAGGTCCGACGAAGCGCTGGGCACCTTCGACGTGGCGCGGCTGGGGACCATCCCCCATGGCGATTCCGTGCTGGCGCTGGGCACCGTGCACAAAAGCCTCGGCATCCCGCCGATGAGCGGCCTGCCGGTCGGGACCCGCCTCGGCCATACCATTCTGGACGAGGTTCTGAAGCCGGCCGACGCCACGAACCGCAACGACTATGTCGCGCCCTACCGCCATTTCTACCATGCCCCGTTCAAGGGCACGCTGGCGGGCCTTCCCGACTTCCCGGGCTTCGAGCCGGTCGACACCACACGGCTGCTGCGCGAGGCGCTGGCGGGCGAGACCGTGCTGGAAACCACGGTGCTCGATTTCGACACCACCATCGAAAGCGGCGGCATCCTGAACATTCCCTTCGTCGTGGACGAGGCCAATGCCACCTCGATGCGCTCGATCTTCTGGATCCACAAGGTCAAGGGCACCAGCCCCGACAAGCCGCGCATGCTGCTGCAATATGCGCAGTTCGTGTTCCTCGACTTCTTCCCGCGCGGCGACGGCTCGCCCGGGCTGATCCGCTGGCCGCACATTTCGATCAACACCATGGAAAAGGTCGAGGACGACCCGAAGCCCATGTACGCCATGGTCCGCGACGGCAAGTTCGACAGCAGCGTCGCCTGATCGCCCCACAGCCGGGCGCGCAATAAAAAGGCCGCCCCGAGGGGGCGGCCTGTCCTCTCGCTGGCCTCCGGCGTTCCCGGAGCCGCGGGTCTTATTCTTCTTCGAGCTTCTCGACAGCTTTCTGCAGGTCGTCCTTGCTGACCGGCTTTTCGGTCACGTCGGCCAGTTCGAAGACATAGTCGACGACCTTGTCCTCGAAGAGCGGCGCCCGGATCTGCTGCTGCAGCGCCTGGTTCTGACGGACATATTCGAAGAACTGACGTTCCTGACCGGGGAACTGGCGCGCCTGGGCCAGAACCGCCTGGGTCATCTCGTTGTCCGACACCGACACCTCGGCCTTGCGGCCGATCTCGGCCAGCAGCAGGCCCAGACGCACGCGGCGTTCGGCCAGTTTCAGATGCTCTTCGGTCGGCTCGATCGCGCCATGGTCATGGCCGTGATCGTCGGGATGCTCTTCGTGATACAGCTGGTGGGCGATCTGCCCGGCCTCGGCCTCGAGCAGGCTCGGGGGCACCTCGAACTGCACCGCCTCGTCCAGCGCGTCCAGCAGGGCGCGTTTCATCACCGCGCGGGCGGCACCGCCGAATTCGGCCTTAAGACGCTCGGCCACCTGGCCCTTCAGCGCCTCCAGATCCTCGGCGCCGAACTGCTTGGCCAGATCGTCGTCGATCTCGGCGGGCTTGGGCGCCTTCACCGCCTTCACGGTGACGTCGAAGGTGGCTTCCTTGCCCTTGAGGTTCTCGGCCCCGTAGTTTTCCGGGAAGGTGACGGTGACGGTCACCTCATCCTCGGCCTTGGCGCCGACCAGTTGATCCTCGAAGCCGGGGATGAAGCTGTCCGAACCCAGAACCAGCGGATAATCCTCGGCCGAGCCGCCCTCGAAGGGCTCGTCGCCCAGCTTGCCGACGAAGTCGATGATGACCTGATCGCCCTCCTTGGCCTTCGAGCCCTTGCGGCGGTCGGCATAGGTCTGGGCGGTGCCGGCCAGTTTCTCCAGCGCCTCGGTGATCTCGGCCTCGGCCGGTTCCACGATCAGCTTTTCAAGCTTGATCGCCTTGAGGTCGGTTTCCGGGATCTCGGGCAGCGCCTCGTAGGTCATCTCGACGGTAACGTCGTCGCCGGGCTTCCAGTCCTCGTCGGTCATCTTGACCTGGGGCTGCATCGCCGGGCGGTCGCCGGACTCGTCGAAATGGCTGCTCATGGCGCCGTCGATGGTTTCCTGCATCGCCTCGCCCATCAGGCGCTCGCCGAACTGCTTCTTCAGAAGCGGCATCGGCACCTTGCCCTTGCGGAAGCCCTTCATTTCGATCTGGGGCTGGGCCTCGGCGAGCTTCTCGTTGACCTTCGCCTCCAGTTCGGCGGCGGTCACGGTAATCGTGTAGCCGCGCTTCAGGCCGTCTTTCAGGGTCTCGGTGACCTGCATCTGCGTATCGTCCTTCTCATCCATTCCGGGCGGGACCGGCGGGGAGATCCCCCAAGGCCAGGCGGCGCCAGCCCCAACATTCGACGCCGGTCGTTCGGAAACAACCATCTGGTTTCTTCGTTTCCGGGGCACGGGTCCGGGTACAGGGGTACGCCGGTCGGTTACACCGGGAAACGCTTCCGGCGCCTTCTACGCGAGCCCGCCCCGTGGGGCAAGGGGCTCGACGGTCCGAAAGGCGGCCCGACACGCGGCCCGGGCGGGCCTTCGCGCCCGGGCCGCGGCACCCTGTCCGGCAGGGGCCGGATCAGAGCCCGTAAAGATCGGGGAAGCTGACCTTGCCGGTCCAGGAGGGGTAAAGAAAGCTGCCCTCGTCGGTGTCGATCGACACACAGCGCGACAACAGCCAGTTGCGGGCCGCCGGGCCATCGGCGCAGGCGTCGATCTCGCCCAGCGAGCGGCCGAGCGACACGAAGCCCGCGACGATGGCCGAGGCCGCCGAACTGCCGCCGAAGCGGCAGAAATACGACCCGAACTCGCGCAGCCCCTCGGGCGGCTCGTCGCTGGCATAGGGGCTGTAGGAATAGCCGTGGCGGCCCGGCACGTCGGTCGAGACGATCTCGAAATGCGAGAACTTGCGGTTGTCGTTATGGGGCGGGCACAGCCGGTCGGCAAAGCGCGCCTGCTGTTCGTCGAGCCGGATCGAGACCCGGTCGAAGGTTTCCGCATCGTTGCTGGGCGCCAGCAGCGTCGCGCCCGCGACCTGCGAATAGCCCGCGACCATGCCCTTGGCATTGGCCGCGCCGACCGCGATGACGCCGTTATGTTCGCTGGCCAGATTGGCCGGGTAGATGCCGCCGCTTTCCTGCGAATTGCCCGCCGCGCAGATGACGGGGCGGCGCATCGAGACCGCCACGATCAGCCGGGCCAGTTCGTCCCAAAGCGCCCTCTCGCGCGGCGGGATCTCGACCTGGGTCGCAAGCGCACCCAGATCCTCGCCGTCCAGATCGACACTGGCCAGTTCCGGCACGATCCGCCCGGGATCGGGGATCGAACGGGGCAGCAGCACCACATCGGCGCCGATGATCTCGGCATAGAGGAAGGCCAGGATCAGCATCTCGGGATCGGTGTCGAAATTGGTCGAGATCGGCACCAGCTCGCAGAACGGATCGACGCCCGCATAGGGCAGCGGCACCGTCAGCGCCTGCGCGCCTGCGCCGCGATACTCGGCCGCGATCTCGACCAGCGCCGGACGCGCGCCGACGAGCCCCGCGATGGCGGTGCCGTGGTTCGAGAAATCGGGCGAGGTCGCGGGCGCCACGCCATTCACATGGGCGATGGCCCCGGGCGACAGCCGGTCGACCAGCTCGCCCAGCAGCGCCCGCGTCTCGGGCAGATCGTCGGCCACCGTGGTCGCCAGGTTGGGCAGATCGAGCGTCAGGCGGTGATCGCCCGGATGGCAGGGAAAGGCGCCGAGGCGGTTCGAGAAGAAATCGATCGCGAGGGTCCGGTCGATCGCGGGCACCAGGCAGGGATGATCGACCGCGACCGAGGTATCGATCACGGCGACGCGGCTTTTGCGGCCCTTGCGGGGCTTCGGACCGTCGCGCAGAAGGCCAAGCACGCCAATGCTTTCCAGGTGCCAGAGCGCGGCGTAGTCGTCATAGATCTCGCGGCCCTGCGGCCGGCGGGTCTCGTCTCCGAACATCTCAGATCCACTCCTTCTGGGCGGCAAGCATCTGGTCCCGGCAGACGACTTCCAGGACCGGCAGGATCATCCGGGCAAGGTCGTGCCCCGCGCGGGTATCGCTGGGATAGTGCAGCCCCGCCCATTCGCGGTTCTCGGCCACCCGGCGCGCAGCGACGAAGACCTCGGAACTGGCCGGGTGCTCGGGCACGATCCGCGACAGCACGAAGGCGACCGTGAAGGACTGGAAGGAATGGTTCGAGGGATAGGAGGCATGCGCCGGGATCGGCAGGAACGGCCTGAGCCGCGGCTCGACCGCGTTGGGGCGCGGGACGTCGAAGCGCTCCTTGTAGCGCAGCCCGATCTCGTCGCACAGAAGCAGCACCAGCAGCACCAGCCCGATGGTGGCCGAATAGCCCGAGCGGCCCTCGATGCCATAGGGGCGCAGATAGGCCGACAGCTCCAGCCGGCTCTCGCGCAGGATTTCCTCTCGGCGCAGCGCCTCTTCGCCCCGCCTGAGCCGCACCTGCTTCTTCAGAAGCTCGACGGCCTCGGCGCGCAGCTGGTCGAGCGCGGGCGGCAGCGCCACCGGCAGGTCGATCCATTTCGGCTCCATCCCGTACAGCGCCGCGCGTTCGCGCCAGGGTTCCAGCGTCAGCTGCGCGCCGTCGGTATCGGCCCCGCTTTCGCGGTTCTCGCTGGCGTTCCGGTTGCGGTTCCTGTTCCGGTTGCGATTGCGGTTCCGGTTCAGGCTGGACCGGTTCATCGCCAGAAGCGTCGACAAGGACCCGCCCGCCGCCGCCTCTCCGGCGTCGAAGCCGGGAAATCCGGCATCGCTCAGGCTGCCGCCCGCGCCCTTGAGAACCAGACCCGTCGTCGAGACGACGAATTCGGCCCTCTTCAATATCTCAAAGGAATTACTCACCTTTCCCCCCTTAAAGTCCGGCACGGGCAAGGCCCTCCAGAACATGGTCGCAGGCCTCGCGCCGCGGCAGCCGGAACCGCATTTCGCGCGTTTCGCGGTCGGCGAAACCGGGATCGAGCGCCAGCAGATCGGCGCGCAGCGTCTCGGCCGCGCCGCCGTCGTCCAGATGGCCCAGCGCCGCCAGCGTGTAGCGCATCGCCGCGTTGAACCGCGGCTGCTTGACCAGCGCGCAACGGCCAAGCTGGACGGCGCGGGCGTGATCGCCCGCAAGCGTCGCGACCATGCAGGCGGTGGTCTCGTAGGTATAGCTGATCGGGCTGTACTTGCCCAGATTGACCGCCCGTTCCGAGGCCGCGCGGGCGCGGCCGAGATCGCCGCAGTAAAGCTCGTGCAGCGCAAGATGGTCCCAGACGAAGGCCTGCATCGGGTTCAGCTCGACCGCGCGCCCGAAAATCTCGGCGGCGATGTCGTGGCGGTCCAGCACAAAGCCCATCACATGGCCGATGCAGGCCAGCGCGATCGAGTTGAACGGATTGTCCTGCAGGATGTTCATCGCCAGCGCCTCGGTCCGCTCGCGCCGCTCGGCGTCCCAGCCGCCGATATTCTCGCCGAGCGCGAAGGAACTGGCATAGGCGCTGAGGCTCGGGAACAGGCTGTTCTCGGTGCGCTCGTTCAGCCGGTCCAGAACCTCGGTCGTCGCCTGCATTCGCGCGGGGTCGAGGTCGAACATGCCCGCCAGCACGCCATAGCCGATCAGCGCGCTGTAGTCGTTGCGAATGCCCGTCGGGCCGTCGCGGGTGCTGCCGATGATCTTGGCCAGATGGTCGACATTCTGCGCCACGAACTGGTTGGTCAGCGCGAATTCGTCCTCGTAGAAATCCTTTTGCCGGGTCTGCATCGACTGGCTGAGTACCAGCGAATTGGTGCCGTTCTCGTAGACGAGGAAACTGACCGAGGCGGTGTCGCCCACCACCAGCGTGCGGGTCCGGATCAGGAAATCGGGTTCGCCCTGGCGCGGTTCGCAGGCGCCGCCCGCCCCCGCCTCGCGCAGATCGACGATCTGCACTGGGTGATAGTCGCGCAGCGCGCGCGCCACGGATTCGATGATGTAATCGCCGATGAAGGCACCGCTTCTGAGCCCGCCATGAACGATGCCGGGCAAGAGCCCGATCTCGATCCCCCGCGGCATCCGCCGCGCGGCGGGTGCGGCCGTCGGGCCCGCGGGTCCGGTGGGAGGTTCGGCCTTCCGGGCCGCGGGGCCGCCCGACCCGATCTCGTCGCGCAGCCGCGCCCAGGCCGACCTCTCCAGCGTCAGCCAGTCCTCGAATTCCTCGTCGGGAATGTCGAGCCCCTCCAGAAGGTCGGCGCCCGGGTCCACCCCCGCGGGCAGCCGCCCGCCCCCCTCGCGGATCGCCCGAAGATCGACCCAGAGCCGGTCGAGATCGAGGCAGAGCGCGTTACGGTCGGTGGTCAGGAGCGTGTCGTCCACCGCCTTCAGCGCGCGCTTCAGTTCATAGACCGACTGGCGCAGGCTGCCCGAGGCGCGGCCTTCGTCGCTTTCGCTCCAGAGCTTGTCGCGCAGCCAGATCCGCGTGCGCGTGCCGCGCGGCGACAGCGCCAGCAGCGCCAGAAGCGCCTGCGCCTTGCGGCTTTTCGGCGTGATGTCGCGCCCCTCGGCATCGGTCAGGCACGGCGCGCCCAGAAGGTGCAACCGCGCAGATCCGCGTCCCGTCTCGCTCCCGGTCATGTCCGTCCCCCCAGACGTCAGCGACAGGCCCGGCGGACCCCGGCTCCGGGACCCGCGCTCCGATTCGAATGATCCATTCGAACTGGTCTTGATTTAACGCTAACCCGGTTCCGTCAGGCCATCGTTAATTTTCCGGTAACTTTCGACCTGCGCGCGTGGCCGCCCGGGACGGCCCGCCTGCGGCAAAGCGTACCCGCCGCGCGCTTCTCAGCCTGTCGTCAACCCGCTATAGGCGGTCCGAGGACGAAGGAGACCGCCAGTCATGCCCGAGCTTTCCCCCGAACGCGGCGAGCCCGTGATCCGCACCATCGCCATGCCCGCCGACACCAACCCGGCGGGCGATATCTTCGGCGGCTGGCTGATGTCGCAGATGGACCTTGCCGCGGGCAGCGTGGCGGCCCGGGTCGCGCGCGGGCGCGCCGCGACCATCGCGGTCGAGGGCATGCAGTTTCTGAAGCCGGTGAAGGTCGGCGACGAGGTGACGCTTTATGCCAAGCTGGTCAAACGCGGCCGCAGCTCGATGACCATCGAGGTCCGCGCCTGGCACCGTCCGCGCTGTCAGGAATGGAGCGAACAGGTCACCAAGGGCCTCTTCACCTTCGTCGCGATCGACGAGACCGGCCGGTCGCGCCCCCTGCCCGACCCGGTTCAGGCGGGCTGAGCAAGGCCCCGGAACGGCCGGACGGCTCAGAACGCCTTGAAGGTCAGCGTGGTCAGCGACCGGTCGATGCCCGGAATGTCCAGCAGCCGGTCATTGACGAACTTGCCCACATCCTCGGATTTCGGGATGTAAAGCTTCATCAGCAGATCGTAATCGCCGCTGGTCGAGTAAAGCTCGGAATGGATCTCGCGCAGGACGATCTCTTCGGCCACCTCATAGGTCTTGCCCGGGCGGCAACGCAGTTGCACGAAGACGCAAGTGGTCATGGGCGGCTCCTTCTCGGCTGATGCCGCGCAAACCTACCAGAGCCCCGGGGACCTTCAAGCCGCAATCGCCCGCGCCGCACGGCCCCCCTCTTGGCCCGGCGCCCGCCCGCGCCTATAAGCGGCCCGGACCCACTGGCGGAGGCACCCATGCGGACGGCGAAGATCACGCGCAAGACGGCCGAGACCGACATTTCCGTCGAGATCGACCTCGACGGGACCGGACGCTACGACATCGCGACCGGCGTCGGCTTTTTCGACCACATGCTGGACCAGCTGGCCCGCCATTCGCTGATCGACATGACCGTGCGCTGTCAGGGCGACACCCATATCGACGACCATCACAGCGTCGAGGATGTGGGCATCGCGCTGGGTCAGGCGCTGGCCGACGCCCTGGGCGACAAGCGCGGCATCCGCCGCTACGGGTCCTGCCTTCTGCCAATGGACGACGCGCTGGTGCGCGCGGCGCTCGATCTGTCGGGGCGGCCCTATCTGGTCTGGACTGTCGATTTCCCGACCCAGAAGATCGGCGGCTTCGACACCGAGCTGGTGCGCGAGTTCTTCCAGGCGCTGTCGACCCATGGCGGGATCACGCTGCATGTCGATGCCCTGCACGGGCTCAACAGCCACCATATCGCCGAAGCGGCCTTCAAGGCGGTGGCGCGCGCGCTGCGCGACGCGGTCGAGACCGATCCGCGCAAGGCCGATGCCATTCCGTCCACCAAGGGGGCGCTTTAAACCGATGCTGACCGCCATCGTCGATTACGATTCGGGCAACCTGCATTCCGCCCAGAAGGCCTTCGAACGCGTCGCCCGCGAAACCGGGGCGGGCACGGTCGCGGTCACCTCTGACCCCGATACGATCCGCCGCGCCGACCGCGTGGTGCTGCCGGGCGACGGGGCCTATCCGGCCTGCCACCGGGCGCTGTTCGATCATCGCGGCGTCTTCGAGGCCATCGAGGAGGCCGTTGTCGCGGGCGGGCGGCCGTTTCTCGGGATCTGCATCGGCATGCAGATGATGGCGAGCCGCGGCCATGAATACGAGGACACCCCGGGTTTCGACTGGATCGGCGGCGAGGTGGTGCGGATCGAGCCCGCCGAGGCCCATCTGAAGGTGCCGCATATGGGCTGGAACGATCTGGTGCTGGACGCGGGCCACCCGGTTCTCGACGGCATCGCCACCGGCGATCACGCCTATTTCGTCCATTCCTACCAGTTCCGCGTCGCCGATCCGGCGCACAGGCTGGCGCATTGCGACTATGGCGGCCCGGTCACCGCCATCGTCGGGCGGGGCACCATGGTGGGCACCCAGTTCCACCCGGAAAAGAGCCAGGCGACCGGGCTGCGGCTGATTGCCAATTTCCTCGGCTGGGCGCCCTGAGCCCGGGCGCCCCGAGCCTCAGCCCCCCGGAAAGACCCGCCGCGCCAGCAGCACCCGCGACAGCGCGGTCACGAAACACAGCGCGCCGAAGCCCCAGGCCAGCGGCGCGAACCAGGACGGGAACAGGCAGATCGCGGCGAAAAAGGCGATGGTTTCGGTCCCTTCCAGCAACCCTCCGGTGAAATACAGCGATTTCACGCCGCGCGCGCGGGTCTCCATCTTGCGGCGTTCGGCCAGGATCGCGAAGCCGAGGAAGGTGGCGCCGTTCACATAGAAGCTGGTCAGAAGGAACGCGCCCGCCGCCCCGTTCGCCGCCGGATCGAGCAGCACGAAGCCCAGCGGCACCGCGCCATAGACCAGGAAATCGGCAACGATATCGAGATAGCCGCCGAAATCGGTCTTGCGGCTGGCCCGCGCCACCGCCCCGTCAAGTCCGTCCGCCAGCCGCCCGGCCAGCATCGGCCAAAGCGCAAGCCCCGGCGCCCCCAGCGCGATCAGCCCCGCCGCCGCGAGTCCGAGGCCGAGCCCCGCCAGCGTCACCCCGTCGGCCGTGATCCCTCGCGCCGCCAGCCGCTGGCCCAGCCGGTCGAGCGGCGGATCGATCAGACGGCGCATCATCCCGTCAAGCATGCCTGTCCCCCCTGTGCCGCCCCAGACTGCCGCCCCAGACTGCCGCCGCGGGGCATCCGACCGCAAGCCCCGACCCGGCCCCTGAAGGCCGAATCGGACAGGCCTTTGGCCGCGAAGGCCGGGACCGGGCGCGCAAGAGTTACCGAAATGATCTTTCCATTTGTCACGAGCACCCGGCGTCCCAAGGGCTTAGCGGGTCCTGCTCCAGGCGCGTGCCCGCTGCGCGAAAGGATCGCTTTAGGGCTGTTACTCTAGATCTGATTGCATTCGAGTTCGGGAAAGGGTGTCCCATGTCCGCTGTCTTCAGAAGGATCCCCGTGCGGATCTACGCCATCGTGGTCTTGTCGCTGGTGCTGTCTTCTTTACTTTTTGCCTTGCTGATGTCGCGTGCCACGGATTTGGCCTACAAGATCCGCGAGGCCGGACTGCATGATCTGACCGGACAGGCGGTCAGCCTTCTGGAAAGCCTCGACCGGCAGGTGGCGGCCGGAGAGATCGAGCTTGAAGAGGCCAAGGCACGCGGCCAGGCGCTTCTGACCTCGCTGCATTTCGGCGAGTCGGGCTATATCTTCGCCATCGACCACGATCTGGTGGTGACGGTGCACCCGACCATGCCGGACTGGGTGGGCACGAGCCAGGCCGATTATTCCGATGTCCACGGGATGAAGATCTTCCAGGAGATGCGCAAGGTCGCGCAAACCGACGGCAAGGGCTCGGTGCGCTACTGGTTCAAGAAGCCGGGCGGCGCCGAGGCCGAGATGAAGATCGGCTTCATCGAGGACTTCACGCCCTGGGGCTGGATGGTCGGCACGGGGGCCTATGTCTCGGATATCGAGGAAGAACTGGCCGCGATCCGGACGCCCGCCATTATCACGCTTGTGATCGGCATATTGCTGATGGTGGCGGTGTCGACCGTGCTGATCCGCAGCGTCACCGGGCCGCTTGCAGCGCTGGTGAAATCCATGAGCGATGTCGCCAATGCGCGCTATGACGCCGACATCCCCGCCGCAAAGCGCCAGGACGAAATCGGCGTTCTGGGGAGCGATCTGGCCGCGTTCCGCGACAAGCTGGCCGAGTCCGAACGGCTTGCCGCCGCCCGCGAGGAAGACCGCCGCGAACAGGAACGCGTGGTGACCGATCTGGGCGTCGGGCTGCGGGCGCTGTCCGAGGGCGACCTGACCCGGACGATCGACACGACCTTCGCCCCTGCCTACGAACAGCTGCGTCAGGACTTCAACGCCACCGTCGACACGCTTAACGCGCTGATGGGCGAAATCGTCGAGAACTCGACCGAGATCACCACCCGGGCCGAGGAAATCAGCGGCGCCTCCGACGACCTGTCGCGCCGGACCGAGAACCAGGCCGCCACGCTGGAAGAGACCGCCGCCGCCATGGACGAGATGACCGCCAGCGTGCGCGCCGCGGCCGATGGCGCGGCCCAGGTCGAGAATGTGGTGCGCGAGGCGCGGGGCAATGCCGAACAATCGGGTCTGGTGGTCAAGGAAGCCATCGGCGCGATGTCCGAGATCAAGAAATCCTCCGACGGGATCAGCCAGATCATCGGGGTGATCGACGACATCGCCTTCCAGACCAACCTTCTGGCGCTGAACGCGGGCGTCGAGGCGGCGCGGGCGGGCGAGGCCGGACGCGGGTTCGCTGTCGTCGCGTCAGAGGTACGGGCGCTGGCGCAGCGGTCCTCCGAGGCCGCGAAAGAGATCAAGACGCTGATTTCGTCCAGTTCCGATCAGGTCGAATCCGGTGTCGCGCTGGTGAACCGGACCGGCGAGGCGCTGACCGACATCGTCGAGCGTGTCGGCAACATCGCGGTGCTGATCGGCGACATCGCGACCGGTGCGCAGGAACAGTCGGTGGGCTTGGGCGAGATCAATGTCGGCATCAACGAACTTGACAAGGTTACCCAGCAGAACGCCGCCATGGTCGAGGAGGCCAACGCCGCCGCGGTGACGATGAAGCAGGAGGCGGGCAATCTGCAAAGCCTCGTCGCCCGGTTCCGTCTGAAGACCCGGGCCGGCGGCGGGCAGCGCCCGCGCGAAACGACGCCTCTGGCCTTCGCGCCCGCACCGGCGGCGGATCTGACCATGAGCCCGACCCCGCGCCGCATCGCAAATGGCGGCGACTGGCAGGATTTCTAGATCGCGTCCTGCCTTCTCCGCGCGGCGATGTCTCGGGATCTCCGGGCCGGGCCGCGCGGCGAAACCGGAGGCGCCAGCCTCCGGCCGCGACCTCCGTCCTCTGCGCCGCGTTGACGTCCGGTCGAAATCCGGCGGAGGATGGTGCCGCGTGTGCGAGGAAGGTCGTTGCACGTTGCTGCCGCCGGAACGCCGACTGTGTCACGCAGGTCCGGCGCCGGTACGGGAGGGTTTTCACTGGAAATGCAAGTCTGGCTTGCCCTGGCAACCGCATTGACGATTGCCGGTGGCGGTCTCATCGAGATCGCATCCGCCTCGCCCACGGGGCTCGCATCCCGGGGGCGCGCGCTGGGGGCGATCTGCTACGGAAGCCCCGCCTTCGCCTGGTTCTATCTGATGCGCGGCCACGCCCTGGCGCTGGTCGCGGTGCTTTACGCATCGGCCACGCTGATCGCGCTGGCGCTTCTGGGCGTACCGGTGTTCCAAGAGGGCCTCCTGCTTCGCGACGCGCTGGGGATCGGGCTGGCGCTTGCCGCGGTTCCGGTCATGCTCCGCGGGGCCTTAAAGCGCCCGCACCGGGCCGCGAAACGGCCCGGGAAAACAGCGCGAGAGCAACCGGAAAGCATCGGGAACGCGACGGAAAAACACCGGAAAAGCACCGGGGCGGCCGATTCTGCGGCCACCCCGGACCGGCGCGCCCTGCGCTGCGTCAAAGCCCGGAACGCCTTGAGCGCAGGGGCTTTTTGTTGGAAGATTCGTGCGGCGTAATTCGCTATAATCAAACGGATTAAGATTTGACTTCCAATTATTGGGGGATAGGGAATGCGTGTCAGGACGTTTTTTGTGACCACGGCGATGGCCAGCCTCGCCCTGACGATGCCGGCCGAGCGGGTCCGGGCCGACGATCTGGGCAAGGTGATTGTGGGCGGGGCGATCCTCTGTGCCGTCACCGGCTGTCTGAACGGCCGCAATCAGGGCCGCAGCAACCGCACCGCGGCCCGCCCGGCGGGCGACCCCACGGTCCGCACCGACCAGCAGGCGCTGAACTATTTCGGCTACGATGCCGGGGGCGCCGATGGCGTCACCGGCCGCCGGACCCGCGACGCGATCTCGCGCTATCAGGGCTATATGGGCTATCCGGTGACCGGCCAGCTCGATCCCTATCAGCGCCAGAATCTCGTCGGCGCCTATAACTGGGCGCAATCGGGCGGAAACGCGAGCTATCCCGGCATCCAGGGCCAGGAGCTTCTGCGCGCCTATTCGAGCTATGCCCGCGGCGGCAATTACTGCCAGGAGACCGGGCGCTGTGCGGGCGGCGGCTATGGCGGCCAGAACGCCTATGGCGCCGGACAGGGCTATGCCGGAGCCAACGGCTATCCGGGCGGCACCGGCTATCCGGGCGGCACCGGCTATCCGTCGGGCAACGGCTACCCCTCCGAAACCGGCTATGGCGCGATGCCGTCGCAGGTGCCGGTGCCGTCCTATCCGCAGCAGGGCGCGCCGCAACCCTTCCTGCAGCCGCAAGGCCAGGCGCCCCAGCAGGTCGCGAACCAGGTGCTGACGACGGGCGGCGCGCTGCCCGGCTTCGAGCTGCCCGACAGCACCGCGTATCGTTCGGTCGCCGATCACTGCCAGACCGTGCAGATGGTGTCCTCGGCCAATGGCGGGGCGGTGACCGGCCCGGCCGGGGTGACCAACCCGACCCAGGCGCTGGACGAACAGTTCTGCAGTGCCAGCACCTATGCCGTCAGCACCACCGAAAGCATGCTGAGCGGCGCCGGGGTCAGCGACGATCAGCTGGCCCAGAACTGCCAGCAGGTCGTCGACTTCATGCAGCCCGAGACCGACGCGCTGAGCGGCCGACAGGCCTCCGATCTGGCCGCCGCGGCCGAACAGAAGATCCGGCAATCCGCGGGCGCCGATCCGCAGGGCCTGATCCAGACCGGCGAGGTTTGCCTGGGCTATGGCTACCGCACCGACGATTCCGATCTGGTGCTGGCCGCCTCGATGCTTCTGGTCGGCGCCGGTGCCCGGCCCTATGCCGAGCTTCTGGGCCACCATCTGCGCGACGGGTTCGGGGTCGGGTCCGATCCGGCCAGGGCGCGCGGCTGGTATGACACGGCCTTCGCCGCGCTCGATAGCGGCGCCACGCCGGTCTTCCTGCCGAGCCAGAGCGCCCAGCGCGTGGCGATCATGCGGGCCGCCCTCGATGGCGGAGCGCCCGCCCCGGTGCTGACCGGTGCCTCGGCCGCGGGGGCCGCAGCGTCGGCCCCGGCCGCGCTGCCGAGCTTCAACATCGGCAACTGAGCCGGGGCGCGCGCGGGCGGGGCACCCTCCGGAGCCCCGCCCGCCGCCCAGGCCTCGCTATCGGACCTCAAGGGCAGCCCCCTTGGTTTTCCATCAGCGGGGGCTTGCCGAGACCGAAACCAACCGACATCTCCGGCGCCGATCCGCGGTCGACCCCGGCGGACCGTACGCTATGATCCGGGAAAAGACCGTCCGGCCGCCGGATGTGACTTGGAGGATACCGAAATGACAGCCAGGGCTTTCCTGATCGCCGCAACCGCCACAGCCCTTTGCCTGCCGGCCCCCGCCCCCCTGCGGGCCGATGCCGGCGATGTCGTCAAGCTGGGGGCAGCCGCAGGCATCTTGTTCTGCATGGCCAATCCCCAGCGCTGCGGGATGGGCGGCCAGAGCCAGCAGCCCACTCCGCGACCGACCCCCGGCCCCACACCCAAGCCCCCTGTCCAGGCCGACCCGACGGTCCGCACCGACCAGCAGGCGCTGAACTATTTCGATTACGGCGCAGGTAGCGCAGACGGCGTGATGGGCCGGAATACCCGCCAGGCGATCTCGCGCTATCAGACCTACATGGGCTATCCCGTCACCGGCCAGCTCGACCCCTATCAGCGCCAGACCCTCGTCGGCGCCTATAACTGGGCGCAGGCCGGCCACGGCGCGGCCTATCCCGGGATCTATGGTCAGGAGCTCTTGCGCGCCTATCATACCGAGACGCGCGGCGGCGATTATTGCCGCGAGACCGGACGCTGCCCGGTGCAGGCGGCTTCCACCGGCCAAACGACACAGCCCCGCCTGCCCGACATGCCGACGACCAGCGCCTCGATGGCCAATGCCTGCGCCAGCAGCCAGATGGTCACCAATGCCAGCGGTCCGGTCCTGACCCCGGCCGGGATCACCGGCCCCGACCGCGCCCGGCAGGCGATGGACGAACAATTCTGCAGCGCCAGCAGCTATGCCCTCAGCCGGTCCGAAAACCTGCTGGACGGCAGCGGCATGACCGATCAGGCGCTGTCCGAGAATTGCAGTTGGGTCGTGGACCGGATGGCCGATCAGATCGGGATGCTCGGCAGCCGCTCGGCGGTCGAACTGACCGAGGCCGCCGACCGGCGCATCCGCGACATCGGCGCCGACATGCGCCAGATCTCGGACGTGGCTAAGGTCTGTCTTGGCTACGCCTACCGCACCGACGATGCCCAGGTCGCGCTGGCCTCGGCGCTGATGCTGGTGGGCACCGGCGCCCGGCCCTATGCCGAGCTGGTCGGCCACCACCTGCGCGGCGGCTACGGCACCGCGCGCAATCCCGATCAGGCGCAGGGCTGGTACGACATCGCCTTCGACGCGCTCGACCGGGGCGCCGATCCTGCCGTCCGGCCCAGCCAGAGCGGCGAGCGCGTGGCGGTGATGCGCGCCGCGCTGCGGACCGGGGGCCTTGCCGGTGGCGGCAATGCGACCTCGTCGACCGGGACCGGCATGCCGAATTTCAACCTCCGGCAGAACTGACCGGCGTCCGGACGCGATCCGGGTCCGTGCAGTCCCGGGCCGTCGGGTCCGGGACCCGCGCGGCGGTTGACCCGCTGTTTCAAATGCCATTAACTCAAGGCATAATTTCGCTTTGCGAATGCGTTTGATGACGGCGGATTGAGATGCTGCGTGCGGCGATTTTGGGAATGGCGCTGGGACTTCTGGCCATTGTCGGCGCAGCCGGATATGCGGCCCTTGCCGCCTGCCGGATCGAACTTGCGGTGCTGGACAGATGGCTTCCGCAAAGCTGCCCGTCGGATGCCGACATCGCGGCGGCCGCGCGGCTCGACGCGCTGCGCGACCTCAATCTGGCGCTCACGCGCGATATCCGCCGGACCGAGAACGAACTGGCCGCGCTGCAATGCGAAGCGGTGCCGCCCGCGCCCCCGCCCGCCCCTCTGCCCGAGCCCGAACCGGCCCCCGCGCCGGACAGCGCCGGGATCGACCCGGGCAGCTGGAACCGGGGCGACATCCGCGTGCTGGACGGCTGCTGGGAACTCGATTCCGATTTCCGCACCCGCGACATCCAGACCGGCCGGATCACCCATTACACCCAGTGGGAGATGTGCTTCGACCGCCAGGGCAACGGCCGCGAGACGATGACCGCCACCAATGGCACCACCTGCCGGGGCGCGGTCTCGGGCCAGTTCCTCGACCCAAGCGGCGCGGCGGCCGGCGACCAGCGTCTCGAGGTTCGCGAGCCGGGCAATCTGCGCTGTTCCGACGGCGGCTACATCCATCAGCGCATCATCACCTGCGAGCTGGCGGGCGACGGCAGCGCCAGTTGCGTGAACTTCCAGCCCGAGACCGGCGGCCGCGGCGAGGTCCGCCTGCGCCGCAGAACCGAGGACCAGTGACCATGGCCGAGCATTTCCTGACCAAGTGCCAGATCGAGCTGAGCCAGTGCCTCGAGATCGGCGGCGGGCTGGCGCTGGAAAGCCATGGCGCGCTGACCCAGGCGCTGCGCGAGCGGGTCTCGCCGGAGGCCGCCGCGCTGTTTGCCGAGCCGCTGCTGAGCCGCGGCAACGATTCCGCCCCGGCCAGCGTCGCCTGGTACACCGATCATCCCGGCGAAGGCCGGCCGCTTCGCGCGCTGGACGAGGCCGACCGGGTCAGGGCCGAAGCGGCGCTGAGCGAACGGCTGCGCGGCATCCGCGCCCATCTGGGCGATCCGGAGGACGGGCCGCTCTTTGGCGCGGCGCTGCATCTGGCAAACCATCCCGATGGCGATATCTGGGTGGTCGACGGCCAGCCGGTGATCCTGAACTGGGGCATGCTGCCCCCCGGCATGGCCCGCGACCCCGACACCCGGGGCGCCCATGTCGCGGCGACGCTGGGGCGGTTCCTGCCGCTGGCCGGGGCCCCGCCGCTGAGTGCCGCCGAGGCACTGGCCCGCCGGGGCGATGCCGCGCCCGCCGGGGCCGAGGCGGCGCCTCCGGTCTCTGGCGCCGGTCCCGCCGGGGCCGTCATCGCGCCCGACCCGGTCGCGCCCGAGCCCGCGCGGCGCGTCTGGCCCGGCCCCATCGCCTGGGTGCCGCTTCTGGTCCTGCTTCTGATCGCGGGCGGCGCGCTGGCCTGGCTGCTCATGCCCGGCACCCGGATCTTTCCGGCCCGCGCCCCCGACCCGGCCATCGACCGCGCCGAGGCCGCCGCCGCTGTGGCCGAGATCAACGCCTCGCTCGAACAGCGGCTGGCGCGGCTGCAGGCCGCGCTGGACGGCGCGCAATGCCGCCCCGACGGGACGCTGACCATGCCCGACGGACGCACCATCGAGGGGCTGCTGCCGCCCGAGCCCGGCAACCCCGCCGACGCCCCCGGCAGCCGCGCCGCCGCAGATCCGCGCCCGATCCTGCCGCCCGATCCGGCGCGGGTGCAGGTGCCCTCGGACGGCGCCTCGGCGATGGACCTGACCTCGCTGCTGGAGCTGATCGAGGCGCGCACGGTGATGGTCGTGCGCTATATGGCCGATGCCGATACCCAGCCCGGCCAGCAGGTGCGGGCCGAGCGCGGATCGGGCTTCTTCGTCGGCCCCGACCTTGTGGTGACCAACAACCATGTGGTCGAGGGCGCGCCCGAGGACCGGATCTTCGTCACCAATCGCGGCCTTGGCCAGCAATATCCGGTGACGGTCATCAAGACCGCGGGCCCCTTCGGCAGCACCGGGCGCGATTTCGCCCTGTTGCGGGTGCATGGGGTGAATGCGCCCCATTTCACCCTGCTGAAGCCCGACCATTCGCTGAAGCTGCAAAGCGTGATCGCGGCGGGCTATCCCGACGACCTGCTGGGCGACTGGCGGGGCGGCACCGACCCGGTGCCGGACCTCGCGGTCACCGACGGCACCGTCAATGCCGAACAGGTGCTGACGCAGGGCACGCCCGCCATCGTGCATTCGGCGCCGATCTCGCAGGGCAATTCCGGCGGGCCGCTGGTCGACATGTGCGGCCGGGTCGTGGGGGTCAACACCTTCGTGCGGCAGGGCGCGCTGCGCAATCTGAACTTTGCGCTCTCTTCGGACGATCTGCTGGCCTTCCTCGAATCCGCCGCGCTGACACCTGCGACCGTCACCCGGCCCTGCCAGCCGCAACTGCTGCGCCCGATGGTGACGCCCGCAACACCCGACACGCCGGAGGATGCAGGCGCGGCCGCGCCCTCGACCGGGGTGCCGAACTTCAACCTCCGTTCCTCTCCCAGCGAATAGGACGGCGGCGATGTTCGAGGCGCTCATCGTCACCACCTCGTCGGCCGGGCTGACCGCGCTGGGCAGCCGCGAACAGCGGTCCTACGAACTGATCGCCGATACCGTGCGCGACCGGCTCGGCCCCGATCACGCGGCGCTGTTCGCCGAGCCGGTGGCGACCGAACAGGGCGACCGCTACGACTGGTACGCGCCGGTGCCGGGCCGGGTGCGGCGGTTCGATGCGCTGACCCCCGAAGAGCGCGGGGCACTGCTGCAAAGGCTCGAGGCACTGCGCGCGGATATCGGGGCGCTGGCCGACGAGATCGGCGCCGAGGGGAGCCCTGCGGCCGAACGGCTGTCCGAGGCGTTGCGGAATGCGCTGCAGGTGCCGGGCGAGGACTGCATCCATGCCATCGGAGACGGTCCTGCACCGCAGCCGGTTCTGGTCAACTGGGCCTGGACCGGGGACCGCCAGCGGTCCGAGCGCGGGCAGTTGACCGGCGCGGCCCGGACCCCGCCGCGCGCCCCGGTCGCTGCGGCTGCGGCCGGGGCGTCGGCCACCGGCGCCGGGATCGGCACGGTGCCCGACGGCGCCGCCGCTGCGGTCGCGGCGCGGGGCGGCGGAATCGGGCTTTGGCCGCTGCTGCTCTGGCTCGGCTGGCTGATCCTCGCGCTGATGCTGGCCGCGATCGTGGCGCTTCTGGTCCCGGCCTGCGGATTGCGCGGGCTTGCGGGTGTCTCGTTCTGCCCCGCGCCGCCGCCCGAGGCCTCGGCCGCCGATGCCAGCACGCTGATCCTGCAGGACCAGATCGACCGGATCGAGCGCGAGATCGCCATTGCCGACCGGGCCTGCCAGCCAGCCCCCCCTCCGCCGCCACCGGCCGCCGCGCCCGTCGAGGAAAGCCGCTATGACCGCGCGCTCGACGATGCGGGGGCGACGCGGGGCGATCTGAACTTCTCGCTGTTCTGGACCGGCGCCTCGGATATCGACCTGGCGGTCACCTGCCCGACCGGCGCCCGCATTTCCTATCGTGCCAAGAACGTCTGCAACGGCCGACTGGATGTCGACAGCAATGTCGACGATATCCGTCCCGACCCGGTCGAAAACGTCTATTTCAACGGTCCGGCCGCCGGCGGCTACCGCGCCACGGTCACCCTGTTCTCGGACCGCACGCGCGGTCCCGACAGCTTCAAGCTGCTGATCCGCCATGGCGACGTGTCGCGGATCGAAGAAGGCACCCTCGGCCGTCAGGGCGAAAGCTGGACCACCACCATCAACTATCCCGGAATGCCATGATCTCTGACCGCAAGGAACAGCTTCGGCCGCTCGTGAACTGGCACGAGGACATCACCGTGGTGCCCTTTTCCGGCATCCAGATGCTGGATTTCGGCTTTGCCATCGACAAGCTGACCGCGCGCCCCTGGCGGTTCATCGAGCGCACCGTCGATGACGCGCCCGAAGAACGGATGCTGATCCCGCTGACCGGCAACGAAGACCTCGACGCGCCGCTCGAAGCTGCCGCCAGGCCCGATGACGATGAATATTCGGTCCGCCCCGCCGCAGCGCTGGAACCCTTCCTGTCGAAATGGGTGCCGGTGCCGGTCCTGCGGATGAAATCCGAACGCGGCCCCGCGGGCGAGGAACGCTTCGATCCCGGCCCCTCGACCTGGGCGCGGATGCGGGTGGTGGAACTGGCCCGCCCGGACCCCGAGACCGGCCATACCCACCGCGTGCAGATCGCGCTTGATACCGCGCTGACCGCGCAGGATCAGTCGATTCATTACGTGGCGCCCCAGATCGCCGATGCCGAAAATCCGCGCGATTTCCGCTTCGTGTCGGACCCCGCCCAGATGGACTGGTTCCTGCGCCGGATCGAGGAGGGCGAGGACGGCCAGCCGCGCGACCCGCAGCTTTGGGTGTCGGACTGGCTGAAGGAGCTGTTCCTGTCCTTCAAGCGGGCCGAACGGCCCGGGCGCAACATCTCGGAAGACACCCTGCCGCATCAGTTCGAGCATTGGGCGCGCTATCTGGCCTGTCTGCAAGTCATCGACCAGGCGGTGAAGATCCCGAAGATCCGCTTCGTCAACACCGTCTCGGAACGCGACGCGGTGACGCCGGTCGATGTCGATCTGGTGCTCGATGTGGGCAATTCGCGCACCTGCGGCATCCTGATCGAACGGTTCCCGGGGGAATCCCGGGTCGATCTGGTCCGGTCCTTCCCGCTGGAGATCCGCGACCTGTCGCGGCCCGAGCTGTACTATTCGGGGCTTTTCGAAAGCCGCGTCGAATTTGCCGAGCTGAAATTCGGCGACGACCGCTTCGCCAGCCGGTCGGGGCGCCGGAACGCCTTCATGTGGCCGGGCTTCGTGCGCGTCGGCCCCGAGGCGCTGCGGCTCATCCAGCGCGAGGAGGGCACCGAGACCATGTCGGGCCTGTCCTCGCCCAAGCGCTATCTCTGGGATGACGAGGCGCGCCAGCAGGACTGGCGCTTCCACAACCATTTCGACCCGAACAACCTGCCCAAATCGGTGCGCGCGGCGATGCGGCAGCTGAACGAGGCGGGCGATGTGATCGAACAGGTCCGCCATGAGGTGAAGCAGCGCCTGCGCCATCCGCGCAAGGCCCCGACCGACCGCGCGATCCGGCCTCGGTTTTCGCGGTCCTCGCTCTTCGGCTTCATGCTGGCCGAGATCTTCAGCCATGCGCTGGTGCAGATCAACGACCCCGCCTCGCGGTCGCGCCGGGCGCAGTCGGACCTGCCGCGCAGGCTGAACCGCATCATCCTGACCCTGCCCACCGCGACGTCCGTTCAGGAACAGGCGATCATGCGCAGCCGCGCCGAGGGCGCGCTGAAGATGGTCTGGGCGATGCTGGGCATGGACGAGGCGCTGGACCGCTACAAGACCAAGCCCGCCGTCACCGTCGAATGGGACGAGGCCAGCTGCACCCAGCTGGTCTATCTTTACAGCGAGATCACCCAGAAATTCGACGGCAATATCGACGCCTTCCTGCGTCTGAAGGGCCGCGACCGGGTCCGCCCCGGCGAGGCCGCGCCCAGCCCCAGCCTGCGCCTCGCCTGCATCGACATCGGCGGCGGCACCACGGACCTGATGATCTCGACCTACTGGTCCGAGGCCAACCGCGTGCTGCACCCGGTGCAGACCTTCCGCGAGGGCTTTCGGGTTGCGGGCGACGACATGCTGCAACGCGTGGTCTCGGGCATCGTGCTGCCGCGTCTGCAAACCTCGATCGAGGCTGCGGGCGGGCGCTATGTCGGCGAGAAGCTGCGCGAGCTTTTCGCGGGCGATATCGGCGGGCAGGACCAGCAAGTGGTGCAGAAACGCCGCCAGTTCGCGCTGCGCGCGCTGATGCCGCTGGCGGTCGCGATCCTGACCCATTCCGAGACCGCCGCCGAATACGACCGCTTCGATCTGTCGGTGGCCGAAACGCTGGGCCTGCCCCGGCCTGCGCCCGAACCCGACGAGGATGGCGTGGCGCCGCCCCGGACCGGCCCGGCCGAGCCGCTGATCTCGACCGAGATCCTGGCCTATATCGAACAGGCCGCGCGCGATGTGGGCGCCCCGGACTGGCGGTTTGCCGATGTGGTGCTGACCACCTCGCGCGAGGATGTCGACGCCATCGCCCGCGAGGCCTTCCAGAAGGTGCTGGGCAACATGGCCGAGGTCATCGACCATCTGGGCGTCGATGTGGTGCTGCTGACGGGTCGGCCCTCGCGGCTGCCGGCGGTGCGGTCCATCGTCGAGGAACTGCTGGTGGTGCCGCCCTATCGGCTGGTCTCGATGCATACCTACAAGACCGGGCGCTGGTACCCGTTCCGCGACCCGATCACCCAGCGCATCGGCGACCCGAAAAGCACGGTCGCGGTGGGCGGCATGCTGATCGCGCTGTCCGAAAGCCGGATCCCGAACTTCAAGGTCACGACCGGCGCCTTCCAGATGAAATCGACCGCCCGGTTCGTGGGCGAGATGGATTACAATGGCCAGATCCTCGACGAAAAGCTGATGTTCTCGGAACTCGATCTCGATACGAAGGGCGGCGCGCAGGAAGCCACGGTCGCCATGTTCTCGCCCGTCCATATCGGCTCGCGGCAATTGCCCATCGAACGCTGGACGACGACGCCGCTGTTCCGGCTCGACTTCGCCAACCCGAATGCCCAGCGGCGGCCGACGCCGATCAGGGTCACCTTCGAGAAGGCCGATTACGACGATGACGACCGCGACGATTCAGAAGCCAAGCTGCGACGCGAGGCGCTGCGCGAGGCGTTCGAGATCACACAGGTCGAGGATGGCGACGGCGGCGGGATGAAGAATGGCGATGTCGTGCTGAAGCTGCACACGCTGGGCTTTGACGACGAATACTGGATCGACACCGGCGTGTTCCGGTACTGAGGGGGCAGGATGACGACGAAGGACCAGCTTGCCGAACGATGCGCCCGGGTCGAGGGCGCGGCCCGCCGGGCGCTTGACTGGGTGGCCGACCCCGAGAATGCCGAAACCGTCGGGCTCGAGCGCAAGTCGCTGGTGCAGGCCTTGCGCAAGGGCGCGCGCCGGGCGCAGAAGCTGGGGCGCGCGGCACGGACCAAGATGTCGGTCAGCGTCTTCGGCCCGTCGCAGGCGGGGAAATCCTTCCTGGTCTCGGTGCTGGCGCGGCCCGAGGACGGCCGTCTGGTGGCCGATTTCCAGGGGCCCGGCGGCCAGCTCGACTATATCCGCGAGATCAATCCCGAGGGCGAAGGCGAATCGACCGGGCTTGTCACCCGCTTCACCATGACCAAGGCGCCCTGCCCCGAGGGATTTCCGATCCGGCTGGTGCTGCTGTCCGAGGCCGATGTCGCGCGCACCATCGTCAATTCCTTCTACATGGATGGCGACCAGTCCGAACCGGTGCCCGAGCCCGAGGCGATCACCGCGCATCTGGCCGCCTTCCGCGCGAAAGCGGGCGGCGCCGAGGTGCCGGGGGTCAGTTACGAGGACGTTCTGGAAATCGCCGATTACGTCAATCGCAGCTTCGGGCGCGCGGCCTATGCCGCCGGGCTCAAGACCTTCTGGGAGGATGCCGCCCTGATCGCGCCGAAGCTGGCCGTCGCCGACCGGGCCGCCTTCTTCGCGATCCTCTGGGGCGGGCATGCGCCGCTCACCGATCTTTACATCCGACTCGGCGAGGCGCTGCAGAAGATCTGGAATGCCGAAGAGGTGCACGCACCCCTTGCCGCCCTGACGCCGCGCGAGACCTCGATCATCGACGTGAAGACGCTGCACGGGCTTTACGGCGAGGCGGGCGACAGCCTGCCGCTGTGCCTGCCCTCGGGCGCCCGGGTCGAGTTGCCGCGCGCGCTGGTCTGCGCGCTGGCGGCCGAGCTGGTGATGCCGATGCAGACCCGGCCCTACGACCTGTTCGACGAAACCGACCTGCTGGATTTCCCCGGCGCCCGCAACCGGTTCGAACAGCCGCTGTCGAAGACCCTGGCCGAGCCCGAGAAGACGGTCACCCAGCTCTTGCTGCGCGGCAAGGTCGCCTATCTCTTCGACCGCTATGTCGAACACCAGGAAATCACCTCGATGCTGCTCTGCGTGCCGGACAGCAATATGGAAACGCTGGACCTGCCGGGGTTGGTCGAAAACTGGATCGCGATGACCCATGGCGCCAGCGCGAAACAGCGCGCGGCAAGCCGCTGCATCCTGTTCTTCGTTCTGACCAAGTTCGACAAGCATCTGGGCGAAAGCGCTGCCGGCGGCGGCGAGGAAACCCGGTTCGAACGCCGGATGCAGGCCTCGCTTCTGGAGAAATTCGGCCGGGGCAAGGACCCCTGGGTCGACAGCTGGACGCCGGGGCGGCCCTTCGACAATTGCTACTGGCTGCGCAACCCCAACTTCTTCGTCGACGGGCTGATCGACTATGACGACGCCAAGCGCGAAATCCGCATCCGCCCCGAAAAGGAGGCGCGGCTGGCCGAGCTGCGCGCGGGCTGCCTGGAGGCCGCCAGCGTCCAGCGCCATTTCGCCGATCCCGCCGCCGCCTGGGACGCGGCACTCGGGCTGAACGATGGCGGCGTCAGCTACCTGATCGGGCGGCTGGCCGAGGTCTGCACCCCGGACAGCAAGATCGGCCAGATCGGCGTGCAGCTCGACAAGCTGGCGGGCGATCTCGCCGCCGATCTGGCGCCCTTCCATGTCTCGGACGATATCGGTCGGCGCGTCGAGGAAAAGCGCGAGGCGGCGGCGGCGATCATCGACGAACTGGAAATCGCGCTGCAGCGGCATCGCTTCGGCGCGGTGCTAGCGGCGCTGATGGTCGATCAGGATCTGGTGCAGGACCGGATCTCGCGGGTGCCCTCGTCGATCCGGATCTCGCAGGCGGTCTCGAGCGCGGCCATCGCCCGCCCCTCGGCCGACACCGCGCACGCGGCCGCACCCGCGCGCCCCGGACGGCCGCTGCGCCCCGGACGGGCCGCGGGCGCCGATCTGGCGCTGGCCGAGGCGCCCGCCGCCGCCCCCAAGTCCGGCAATGGCAATGGCACTGGCAACGGCACCGACATCCGCACCATGACCGCCGAGACCTTCCAGGCCGAAAGCGCGGTCGAGGTCTGGATCGAGGGGCTCAAGCGCTTCCGCGAGGATGTCGAGACGGTGGGCCATTTCGGGCTGAGCCCCGGATCGGTCGCGACGCTCTCGGCCGAGCTGACCCATGCGCTGCGGCGGATCGGCGTGGTCGACCGGGCCCGCGCCCAGCTCAAGGCGATGGCCTTCGGGCTTACCGTCGACAAGCAGGCCGAGCCCGCCGCCATCGTCTGTGCCGAGCATATCAACCGCTTCGTCTCGGTGCTGGGCACCGATGCCCTGCCCGAGGCCCAGCGCGCCCGGGTCGAGCTTCCGGAGGGCGGCAGCCGCCCGGTCTTCGCGCCCCGCCCCGGCGCCGAGGATGCCGACGGCCTGCCGCCCGAGCCGCGCCCGACTGCCGAAGAGACCTGGACCGACTGGGTCTTCGCGCTCGATGCGATGTTCGTCGCCAATGCCAAGGACACCGATGCGGGCACGGTCAATATCGCGCAGAACCTCAGGCTGGGCGAGATCCTGGCCGATTTCGGCGCGGGAGGCGCATAGGCCATGGCCCTGACGGTCCGCCCCGATCCGCACCGCCCCTCGGGGGGCTATGCCGAACTGTCGGCCGCGTCCGACGCGCTGCCCGAGACCGAGGCCACGGTGTCGGTCTTCGACGCCTTTTCGGAACGCTTCCTCGGGATTGACGGCTGGCAGTCGGACCGGGCCGAGTTCGGACCCTATCCGGTGGTGCAGGACGGCGGCCGCGCGACGCTGGTGATCGGCCCCGAGATCGTCAACCGGATCGAGGAATATGCCGCGCTGAAGATCCGGGTGAACCGGGTCGAGGCCGATATCAGCTGGCCCGACGACGTGGTCCCGATGCCGGGCGCCGCCCGGATCGGCGGGCTTGCCGTAGCACGCGCCGCTCCGGCGCGGGGGGCCGGGGCGCTGACCGGCAAGGCGCCGGGCGCCGGGACGCCGACGCCCGGGACACCCGAAACGCCCGGGACCGCCACCGAGACCGCAACCGAGACCGCAACCGGGACCGCTGCCCCCAAAGCCCGCTCGCGCCTGCCGCTGATCGCCGGGCTGTCGGTGCTGGCGCTGCTGATCGCGGGCGGTGCGCTGGCCTGGTTCCTGATGCAGCCGCCCGCGCCGATCGTCACCGAGACCCGCAAGACAGCCCCCGCGCCTCCGCCGCCCCCCGACCCCTGCGACGCCGAGGCGCTGGCCGGGCTCGCCGGTCTGCCCTTCGCCGAAGGCCGGGCGCTGATGACCAGTTGCGGGGCGCGGGTGACGCCGCAACAGGCGCTGGCGGCCCTTGAGGCCGGGGCCGATGCGGGCGACGCCGGGGCACTGCTGCTTTTCGGCGAGATCTACGACGAAGGCGCCAATGACGACCCAGTCGAGACCGAGATCGGGCTAAGCCTGACGCCCAGCGGCTCGAAAGCCGCCGACTATTATGCCCGGGCACGGGCCGCAGGCAGCGCCGAGGCCGGGGCCCGTCTTGACCGTCTCTGTCCCGAGTTGCGCGCGGCCTCGGACACGCTGTCGCGAAGCGCCGCCGAGGAGTATTGCCGTCCATGATCCGCGCCCGCCTTTGCCCGGCTCTGTCCGCCTTCGCCCTGTCGCTGGCCCTGATCCAGACGGGACCGGCGCTGGCCCGGCCCCTGCTGATCGAGGGCACCTCGACCGTCTATCAGCGCGTTCTGACCCGGCCGGGGGCGGCGCTTCACGACGCGCCGGGCGGCCCGGTTTCCAGCCGCTATCCGGCCTTCCAGCCGCTTTACGTCTTTGCCCGGCAGGACGGCTGGGTCCAGATCGGCCCGTCCTCGGCCGCGGCCCCCGCGGGCTGGGTCGAGACCGAGACCGTGGTCGACTGGAACCAGAACATCGTCGCGGCCTTCACCAACCCCGCCGACCGCGCCCGGTCGCTGATGTTCAGGACCGAAGGGGGCTTGCGCGGCTTCATGGAGGACGAGGCGCTGGTCGACACCCAGGCCCGGCTGATCGAGAAGGCCGAAACCGGGATGCTGACGCCCGAGGATGGCGTCGTCTCGATCGAGCCCGAGAATTTCGTCAATATCCGCGACCGCTTCTACATCCTGCCGATCCTCGATTTCGTCGAGGACCTGCACCCGATGACCTATGACCCGAACCTGCTTCTGAAGGTGGCCTCGGTGCCGCTGCGGGACGAATTGCCCGCGGCGGCGGCCGAGGCCTCGTCCTCGGCCGGAAGCTTCGATACCGGCGTCGTCTTCGTCTTCGACACCACCAAGTCGATGCAGCCCTATATCGAGCTGACCCGCAAGGCGCTGGCCAAGATCATCTTCGACATCAACGGCACCGATATCGGCGACCGGATCAATTTCGGCATCGAGGCCTTCCGCGACAATCCAGAGGCCGCCCCGGGGCTCGACTACCGCACCCGCCAGGTGATCCCGCTGGCACGCCGCATCAACCAGCTGCCGGTGCTGGAGGCAATCGACAACACCCGCGCCGCGACCGTGTCATCGCCGGGCTTCAACGAGGACAGTCTGGCCGGGGTCGAGGACGCGATCCGCCAGACCGACTGGGACCAGACGGCCTCGGGCGACCCGTTCGACGCGCGCTACATCATCCTCGTGACCGATGCCGGCCCCAAGGACCCGCGCGATCCCAATGCCCGGTCGGAAATCGGCCCGGTCGAGATCCAGCGCGATGCCGAGGACCGCAACATCGTCATCATGACGCTGCACCTCAAGACCGATGCCGGGGCCGCCAATCACGATTATGCCGCCGACCGCTACCGGCAGCTGTCGCGCTTTGCCGGGCGGCAGTTCTACTACCCCATCGAGGGCGGCTCGGAACAGGCTTTCGAGGATACCGTGACGTTGCTGGTCACGGCCCTGACCGATCATGTGCGGATGGCCCTGGGGCAGGCCCGGGTGCAGGCCCCCGAGGACCGCGACGACGATCTGGAGTTCCTCGGCCACGCGCTGCAACTGGCCTGGCTGGGCACGCGCGAGGGCACCCGCGCGCCCGATGTCTTCGAAAGCTGGGTGACCGAACGAGCGGCCGAAAAGCCGCAGGCGCTGGCCATCGAGCCGCGGCTGCTGGTCACCAAGAACGAGATGGCGACCATGGCGGAGCTGCTCGACAACCTGACCCGGATCGCCGAGACGACGCGCGGCGAGGACGAGGCGCGGGATTTCTTCCGGCAGGTGCGCGGCGTCATCGCGCAGATGGCCCAGAACCCCGACCGGCTGGTCGCGACCGATGCCGACAGCCTCGGCGGCGCGCTCGAATACCTCGAGCGGCTGCCCTATCGCAGCCAGCTTCTGCAAACCGACGAAACCCGCTGGATGTCGGGGCCGATGGTCCGGCGCGAGATCATCGACGGCATGCGCCAGAAGCTGACCCAATATCGCAAATGGCTGTACGACCCGTCCGTCTGGACCGCGCTTTACGAGGGTGCGCCCGATGGCGAGCAGGTCTTCGCCATGCCCTTCGACATCCTGCCCTGAGCCGATGGCGGACGCGCTTGTCCTCCGCGATCTCGGGGTCTCGCTTGCCGATGGCGACCGGGGCTTCGCGTTGCGGGTGCCGGAGCTTTCCATTGCCGCGGGCGAGACCGTCGGCCTGACGGGACCCAGCGGCACCGGCAAGACGCTGTTGCTGGAACTTCTGGGCCTCTTGCGCGTGCCCGATGCGGGCGGGGTCTACCGGCTCTGCCCGGGCGATGCGCCAGAGCGCGATCTGACAGCACTCTGGACCCGGCGGGGCCGGATCGCGCGTCTGCGCGGGCGGCTTTTCGGTTTCGTGCCGCAAACGGGCGGGCTTTTGCCCTTCCTGACGCTTTCCGAGAATGTCGCACTGCCCCAGCGGATCTGCGGCCGTCCCGACCCCGGTCTGGTCCGCGACCTGATCGACCGGCTCGGGCTTGGCCCGGTCGCGGGGCTGCGTCCCGAACGGCTGTCGATCGGCCAGCGCCAGCGCGCGGCCATCGCCCGGGCACTGGCACACCGGCCGCGCTTCGTGATCGCGGATGAACCGACCGCGGCGCTCGACCCGGAAAACGCCGCCGAGGCGATGACGCTTCTGTTCGAGGCCGCCGGGCGCACCGGCAGCGCGGTGATCGTCTCGTCGCACGATCTGGACCTGCTTGGCCGCTTTGCGCTTACCCGCTACCGGCTGGCGCTTGACCCCGACCATGCACCGGGCCGCCCGGTCAGCCGCCTGGTCGCCGCAGAAGACGGGCCGGAGGCGGCATGACACTGCTGGTCACACTCGCGCTTCGGGCGCTTTTCCGCGACTGGATCTTTGTCTTTTGCAATGTCGCGGTGCTGGCCGGCGTGATCGTGCCGCTGCTGGTGCTTTATGGGGTGCGGAACGGGGTCTATGACGCGCTGATCGGCGATCTGATGGCAAACCCTGCGACGCTGCAGATCGACACCGCGGGCAACCAGAGCTTCACCCCCGCCGATCTGGCCGAGGTGCAGGGCTGGGAGGATGTGCGCTTTGCCACGCTCAAGACCCGCAGCCTCTTCGATTACGTGAACGTCCGTGCGACCGGCGGGCGCGGGCGGCAGGAGGCGCTGATCGCGCCCTCCGGCACGGGCGATCCGATGATCGCGCCGCTGCCCGGGCTGGGGCCCGACGAGGTCGCGGTCTCGCCTGCGCTGGCCACTCAACTCGGACTGTCTGCGGGCGATGGGGTCGAGATCTTCACCCAGGCCGAAAACCGGCCGCGTCAGCTGGTGCTGAACGCGCGGGTTGCGGGTGTGCTGCCCCCGGGGCGGCTCGACGGGCGGGTGGTGATGGCCGATATCGGCCTGCTCGACCTGATCGAGGCCTTCTATGACGGCTACGCCCTGCCCGAGCACGGCATCGACAGCGGCAAGCCCTTGGCCGACCGTGCCGGAAGCTTCGAGGGGATGCGGGTCTATGCGGCCGCGCTCGACCGGCTGGCGCCCTTGCAGGACCGGCTGGAAACCCGCTTTGGCGTTCGGACGCTGGCGCGCACCGCCGAAGTGACCTCGGTGCTGACGCTCGGGCGCAATCTGGGGCTGGCGCTGGCGCTGACCGTGGCCGTGGCGGCGGCGGGGCTTGCCGCCTCGCTGATCTTCGGCTTCTGGGGCGAGGTCGTGCGCACGCGCCGGACGCTGGCCAATCTGGGGCTCTTGGGCCTGCCGCAATGGCAGCTGTCGCTGTTCCCGGTGGTGCAGGCGCTGGTCACAGCCGTTCTGGGGCTTTGCGTGTCCTTCCTGCTGTTCCGCCTGACCGCCGCGCTGGCCGAGCGGCTGTTCGAGACCGGGCTGACCGAGCGCGGCGGGCTGGTCTCGGTGTCGCCCGCCGAAGCCTTGGCCATCGCGGCGGCCGTGATCGCCTTCGTCGGCTGCGCCTCGCTGGCGGCGGCGCGGGCGGCGCTGGCAACCGACCCGGCCACCGTCCTGAGGGAAGAGACATGAAAGCTGCGGCCCTTGCCCTGTCGCTTCTGCTGGCCGCGCCCGCCGCAGCCGGGGTCACCTGGGACAGGGACCAGTACGATCCGGGCGGTGCGACCGCGTCTGCCGACCTGATCCTGCCGATGCCCTGCGGCGGGGCGATGGCCTTTCAGCGCGTCGTGGTCCCGGTCGAGGCCGACGACCCGCTGGCCGACCGCCGGATCCGGGTAGGCCAGTCCGACCCCGAGACCGGCTATTCCGACTATCTGCGCACCGCCTATCTGCGCGGCGCCTTCCCCGGCCCCGCCCCGGGCGACAGCGTCTATTACATCGCCCGCTACGAGATGACCCGCGCCCAGGGCCGGGCGCTCATGGGCGATTGCAGCCTGCCCAAACGGATTGACCGGACCGCGCTGGGGGGGCTCTCGTGGTTTCGCGCGGTCGAGCTGTCACAGCTTTATTCCGAGTGGCTGCTGGCCGAGGCCCGCGACGCGCTGCCGCCCGAAACCGACGGCCGGGCCTATCTGCGGCTGCCGACCGAGACCGAATGGGAATTCGCCGCCCGCGGCGGAGCGGCCGTCGACCCCACGGTCTTTCCCTCGCGGCGCTTCTTCGGCGAGGGCGATCTGTTCGATTATGCCAAGGTGGTGGGCTCGGCGCGCGGCGCGCTGCTGCCCGTGGGGCTGACGAGGCCCAACCCGCTGGGGCTTTACGACATCTACGGCAATGCCGAGGAACTGATGCTGGAGCCCTACCGGCTGAACGCGGTCGGGCGCGAGCATGGCCAGGCGGGCGGGCTGGTCACACGCGGCGGCTCGGTCCTGTCGGCGCCCGCGCAGGTCTATTCGGCCGAGCGCACCGAATACCCGCTTTACAGCGCCTCGGACGGCAGCGCGACGGCAGGCGAGACCTTCGGTCTGCGGCTGGTGCTCAGCCGAAGCGTCGCCTGGTCCGACCCGGTCCTGCGCGAGATCAAGGCGGGCTGGATCGCGCGAACCGAAGATACGGGCCGCGGCGGGGCCAACCAGACCCCGCTGGGTACGCTGACCGAAATGATCGACGAGGAAATCGACCCCCGCCGGAAGGCCGCGTTGCAGGAATTGCAACTCGAGGTCCGCCGTTCGGCCGAGGAAGCGACCGCGGCCTTCGGCGAGGCTGCCAAGTCGAACCTTCTGAACGGCGCGGTTCTGGTCGGCGCGATGCTTGCGGGCCGCCAGGAAGAAGCACGGATGAGCAGCGAACTGATCGGCATCGCCGACCAGACCCGGCTGTGCAGCCGCCCCGAGCAATGCACAGCCCTGCGGGGCGCGGGTGCCCAGCTGATGACCAAGCTCGCCACCCTGCGCGAGGTACAGAAAACCTACCTGCTGTCGCTGCGCTCGGCGGTCGAATCCCTTACCGAAGGCGCCGATTCTCAAGTGACCGGCGATGCGTTGCGGCTTTTGCAGGGCGAGCTTTCGGCCTCGTCGCAACGCCAGATCCTCGACAACCTGACCCGATTCTCGGCAGTGCTCGACGCCTACCGCGATCATCCCGACATGTCCGAGGACGAATTGCACGCGCTGGTGCTCTCTCGCTGAACGCAACCGGAGCGACCTGCCCGGTGCGACGTCGGGCCGCGGGAAAAGCGCAGTTCCCGCCGCATGTATTGGTGTCGGGGGCCCCCCTTTGAACTGAATGTTAAGACCCCGAACGGTATCGCATTTCGGAATTGCTCACGAAACCGGGTGTCCGATGCGCGCCGTTTCCTTCCTGCTGCTCATGCTCGTCCTTGCCTGCCCGCCGACCCCCGGCCGGGCCGCCGGGGGCATCGACCGCGATTCCGTCCGCTTCGCCCAGCTCGCCACGACCGAGGGGCCGTCGGGCGATATGGGCGCCGACATCCGCGACGGCCTTCTGGCCGCCTTCGATGAAGTCAACCGCGCAGGCGGTGTGCGCGGCCGCAAGCTTCTGCTCGACACCTTCGACGATCATTACGAACCCGGTCGGGCGATCGTGCTGGCCCGCGATGTGGCCGAGGGCGACACCCATGCGGCCTTCATCGGCCAGGTGGGCACCGCGACACTGAAAGCGGTGCTGCCGGTCGCGAATCGCTCGGGCATGCCGATGATCGCGCCCTTCACCGGCGCCGATTTCGCCCGGGCAGAAACGGCCGGACGGGTGTTGAACCTGCGCCCGAGCTACGATCAGGAGACCGAGGCCGCCGTGGCCGAACTGGTCGACCGGATCGGGCTGAAACGGATCGCGGTCTTCTATCAGGACGACTATTTCGGGGCCGCCGGGCGCGACGGGGTGATCCGGGCGCTGGCCCGGCGCGATCTCGAAATGGTCGCCGAGGGGCGCTACACGCGCAACACCGTGGCGGTCAAGGTCGCCGCACTGATGCTGGCCGATGCGGCGCCCGACGCGGTGATCCTGGTCGCCAGTGCGGGTCCCGCCGCACGCATGATGGGCATCGCACGCGAGCTGGGCCTTGAGACCCGGTATCTGGCGCTGTCGACCGTCGATCCCGCGACGCTCGCGGCCGAGGCCGGGGCGGACGCGGCCGGGACATTGTTCAGCGAGGCCGTGCCCTCGCCCTTCGACACGGATCTGCCGGTGGCTTCGGACTACCGCGCCGCGCTGAAGGCGGCGCTGCCCGAGGCGACGCCCGGCTTCGGGTCGTTCGAGGGGTATCTGTCGGGCCGGCTGGCCATCGAGGCCCTGCGCGAGGCAGGGGCAGAGCCCACGCGCGACAAGCTTGCCGAGGCGCTCGACCGGCTTGGCGACATCGATCTTGGCGGTCTCGTGCTGCGCTTCGGCCCAGGCGACCGGCAGGGGCTTGATGCGGTCGGGATCTACCGCCTGACCGGGGATGGCACCCTCGTCCCCGCAGGGACCGCTCCCTCGGGGACGTGACATGCCCCGCGGGGCCGAAGGGATCCGCAGGGCAAAGAGGACTTTCGCACGCCGGAGGATACGATGGCGAGTTTCATTTCAAGAGTGTTCGGAAGCATAGCGCTCAAGGTCGCGACCGGCTTCCTCGCCATGGGCGCCATGACGGGCGGCGCGATCGCGATCAGCCTCATGGTGTTCGCCGCGATGTCGGGTGCGCTCGACCGTCTGCTGGGCGAACAGCTGCCCGGCATCAAGGACAGCGTCTCGGTGATCGAGAATACGGGCGAGATCCGCGGCGCGCTGACCGGCATGCTGTTGGCGGGCAGTCCCGCCGCCGTCGACGTTTCCTTCGCCGCGCTGAAGGCGCGCGAGGAAGACCTCGGCCGGTCGATCGACAACCTTTCGCCCGAGGTCGCGCGCGATCTTCACCCGATGCTGAACAGTCTCGATGCGGCGGCGCACGAGATGCGCGCGGCGCTGGGGCTTCGCTTCGACAGCAGCGACCGGATGACCGGCCAGGTGGTCAGCTTCACGCGCCTGGCCGAAGAGACCCGCGCCCGGCTCTTTCAGCTCAGCGACGACGCGGCCTATGACATGACGCTTGCCGGCCAGCAGACCGGCGAAACCGTCACCTCCACCCTCGACCATCTGGTTGGCACCGACTTCGTCGCGGCAACCCTGATCCTGAAGGTCCGCGCCGAAATCAACTTTCTGGGCGGCTTAGCGCTGGCGATCTCGAAGTCCGAGGATGCCGCCTATACCGCGATCATGCGCGACATGGCCGATACCAGCCTCAACGCCCTCGACGTGGCGCTCGGCCGCCTCGCCGAGATGCAGACGGTCGAGGACTACCTGCCCGCCCTGGTCGAGACGCACGAGTCCTTCGAAAAGCTCGCCCGGCGCGGCTTCCGCCTGCGCAAGGGGTTGACCGAACTGGTCCTGGAACAACGCGAAACCAGCGAGAAGGCCCTGAGCGGCGCGATGGACGACCTGACCTTCGACCTGATGACCGGCGCGCGCGATGCGGCCCAGTTCAACGGCGAGGCGATCGAGCGGCTTCTGACCAACGAGGTGCAGCAGATCCGCGACACCGCCGATATCGGCCTGTCGGTCGAGAAACTGATCGCGACCGCCTTCCTCGGGGCCATCGCCCAGGATGTCGACGAGGCGGCGAAGATCCAGGACACGCTCGATGGGCTTGTCGCCGAACTCGAGGCGGTGGTCGCCCGCAGCTACGTGCCCGACGACCTGCAAGAGTTGATCGCCCGGATCGCGGGCGAAACCTCGGCCGAGACCGGCATCGTGGCCACCCGTCTGGCGCTTCTCGATGCCCAGGACCAGGCCGAAGACCGGTCCCTGACCGCCAATGACCGGCTTGGCGAGATCGCGGCGGCCGTCCGGCTCACCAGCGAAGAGGCCATCGCCAATGCACATGAGGCGGGCGATGCCATCCTGCTTCAGGCGGGTGAGGCGCGCGACCGGCTGATGATGCTGGCCGTCGCCAGCGGCACCGTCGCAGTGCTGGCCATCGTGCTGTCCTGGGCGCTGATCGTCTGGCCGATCGGACGGCTGACCGGCATCACCGACCGCCTGGCCCGGGGCGAGATGACCGAAATTCCGGGTTTCCGGCTTTTTGGCGGCGAAGTCGCGCGGCTCGCCGGCGCGCTTCTGGTCTTCCGCGACAACCTCGCCGAACGTGAGCGGCTGCGCGCCCATGAACGCGAGGCCGAAGCCGAGGAACGGCGCCGCGCCGACGAGCAGAAGGCCATGGTCAGGGAATTGGCCGGCGGCTTGCAGGCGCTGGCGGCGGGCGATCTCACCCGGACCCTTTCGACCCCCTTCCCGCCCGATTACGAGGCGCTGCGGGCCGGTTTCAACGCGACCCTCGCCACACTCAACGACATGATGGCGACCATCGCGCTCAATGCAACCGCGATCCGGTCGCGGGCGGCCGAGATGGGCGCCTCGTCGGACGACCTGTCGCGCCGGACCGAGAATCAGGCCGCCACGCTTGAGGAAACCGCAGCGGCGCTCGACCAGCTGACCGCCAGCGTGCGCGCGGCCGCCGAAGGCGCGGCCGAAGTCGACCGCGTGGTCAAGGAGGCCCATGACCAGGCCGAGCAAAGCAACACGGTGGTGGTCGAGGCCGTGGCGGCGATGACCGGCATCAAGGATTCGTCGGATTCGATTTCCCAGATCATCGGGGTGATCGACGACATCGCCTTCCAGACCAACCTTCTGGCGCTGAACGCGGGCGTCGAGGCGGCGCGGGCGGGCGAGGCGGGCCGGGGCTTTGCCGTTGTTGCCTCCGAGGTGCGGGCGCTCGCCCAGCGCTCGTCTGACGCGGCCAAAGAAATCAAGGGCCTGATCGCGGCCAGCACCGACCATGTCGCATCCGGCGTGACGCTGGTGAACCGCACCGGCGAGGTGCTGACCGACATGGCGGCGCGGATCGGCAATATTGCCGAACTGGTCGACGCCATCGCCACGGGCGCGCGCGAACAGTCGGTCGGCATCGCCGAGATCAACGCGGGCACGGCGCAGCTCGATCAGGTGACCCAGCAGAACGCCGCCATGGTCGAGGAAGCGACCGCCGCCAGCATGCAATTGCGCGAAGAGGCGACCACCATGGCCGACCTTGTCGCGCGGTTCCGGCTGGATCAGGGCGGCGCGTCGCTTTCATCGCCGGCCAATGCCGAACCGGATTGGGCCAGCGGTCCCGCAAACGAGGCCCCGCGCCGCGCGGCGGCCGGAACCGGCTGGGCCGACTTCTGAACCATTTCGGGCCGCCGCCCAAAGCGGCGGCCCGGACGACCCGTGATATGAAATGCCGTGGCGGGACCTGCGTCGCGACCTGCCCGTTTCCGCCGCAGGATCTGGGGCGACGGGCGCCATACCCCGTATCGGATCCTGCACAAGAGGATCGGGTCCCGGGTGGTGGTGTCGTTCGCGACGAGCCTCGCGCTGACCGGCAGGCCAAGCCGGTCAGCTGACCGCGACACTGACCTCTCGGGGACAGTCTCGACCGCTCGGGAACAGTCTCCCCAGTCCGGGACCGGACGCGCCTGCCGCGCCCCCCCATTCCGGACCGACGCATGAACCGACTGCGCCCCTCCGACACCCGAACGGGGTGTCCGGACGGACCGAGGACCGGACCCGCCGGAAGCCGGGCGCAGGGCAAGGGCCTCCGGCTGGCCGAGTGCCCAGGCGGCGACTTGGGCCACGTCCCCGCCGAGGAACCGGCGCGCCTTCCTGTCTAATCGGGTCCTGCGCGCGGCCCCGATCCGCGTCCGGCCGGAAAATGGACGAACCGCCAGGCGCCTCAGTTCGACAGGATCGCCGCCTCGAACTCGCGCCACTCGCCCTTCGACATGCCCGAGTTTTCCTGCGTCACCGGCTCACCTTTCAGCATGCGACGGACGCAGTCCATGGCCGGGGCCGACAGGGTGACGCCGCCCATGCGGTAATCCTCGAAGGCCTTGAACGCCAGGGGCACCCAGTCGGCCACGATCTCGCACATGGTCTGGGCATAGACCCGGATTTCATATTGCGCATGGCTGTCGGCGCGAAGTCGCAGGAAATGGAACAGGTTGTGCAGGTCGCATTTCCAGTACCATTGGGTATAGATGTTCGCGGGCAGGTTCATGCGCGCCAGCTCGCGGGCCAGCCCCCTCTGGCCGTCCTGGCTCAGCATCGCTTCGTAATTGTCGTAGCTGCGCGCCGAATCCGCTTTCAGGATCTCGAGAACCCGGGCCGCCTCTTCGCCTTCAAGCACCTCGCCCCGGCCCTGGTGGTTGACCGTCGACTGGGCTGCCAGCGCATCGGGCGCGGGAATGTAGAATTCGCGGTCGAGGATCGAGTAGCGCGCGGAATATTCGTTCACATTGGCCGTGCGATGCCGGATCCATTGCCGGGCGACGAAGACTGGCAGCTTGACGTGGAATTTCACCTCGCACATCTCGAAGGGCGTCGAGTGCCAGTGCCGCATCAGGTAGCGGATCAGGCCCTCGTCATTGCTGACTGCCTTTGTGCCCCGGCCATAGCTGACCCGGGCAGCCTGACAGATGGCGGCATCGTCGCCCATGTAGTCGATCACCCGCACAAAGCCGTGATCCAGCACCGGATGCAGGGTATAAAGACGCTCTTCCATCCCGCGCGCCACGACACGGCGGGTGGGCGCGGTCTCGGCGCGCTGCGCCTCGATCTCGGCAAGCTGGTCCTCGGTGACGGGCATCAAGCGTCCTTTCCGGCAGAAGGTGAGTCGGACCAGACTATATCTATGCAAGCCGGACTACAAAACAGCGACATGCAGTAGGGCGCGCGGGGTCCTCAGCGAGGCTTTCCTGCAACGCCCACAGCGGTCAAAGCCACCGCGGCCACGCGCGACTGTCTGTCATAAACGAACACCAAGGCTGCATTTAGCGGCGTACTCTATGCCAATACGGCGCCCATATTGATGCCATGCCCGGCGGCGCTGCGGCTCTGGACAGAAGACATCATGACGGACCCCGGCCAGCATGTCCCGTACCGATCGCACGCAAAAACAAGAACGGTACGGCGCACCTTCCCTCAGGCCCGCCGGGCTTCGGTCCCGACAAACGATCAAAGGAAAGGACTTTCGCATGACAAATGTCGCTCTTGTCGGGGCGTCCGGGAACGCGGGCTCGGAAATTCTCAAGGAATTGTCGGCCCGGGGCCATCGGGTGACCGCCATCGCGCGCAACCCCGAGCGGATCGCGGCGCTGCTCGGGGTCACCGCCGAGGCGGCCGACCTGCATGACCGGGACCGGATCGTCGGGCTTCTGTCCGGCCATGACGCCGCGATCTCGGCCGTGCATTTCACCGCGACCGACCTGCCCGCGCTGTTGGCGGCGGTTCGGGTCTCGGGCGTCAAGCGCTATCTGGTGGTCGGCGGGGCGGGCAGCCTCGAGATCGCTCCGGGGCAACGGTTGATCGACACGCCCGATTTCCCCGAAGCCTACAAACCCGAGGCCGCCCGGGGCGCCGACTATCTTGAGATGCTGCGCAAGGCCGACGATCTGGACTGGACCTTCCTGTCGCCCCCGGCGCTGTTCGAGCAGGGCGCGCGGACCGGGACCTTCCGCCTTGGCAAGGACCGGCTTCTGACCGGCAAGGATGGCAGCCGCATCAGCTTCGCGGATTACGCCATCGCGATGGTCGACGAGCTGGAACGGCCCGCGCATCGCCGCGAACGCTTTACCGTCGGCTATTGACGGCCCCCGCCCGTCAGGGTGCCGGGTGCCGGGTGTCGGAGCCGAGACCTGCGAGATGGCGTTTCAGGACCGCCGCGAAGGCATCGACCTTTTCCAGCCGGAAGGCCGTGGGCAAGGTCAGCAGGTTCAAAGGATGTGCAGCCGTCCCATGGCCGGGCAACAGCTCGACCAGCGCACCCGATGCCAGATGCGGCGCAAGAAAGATGTCGGGCGCCCGCATCACGCCTTCCCCCGCCAGCGCGGCCCGGATCGTCTGCGAGGCGCTGTTGACGGCGAACCGCCCCGAGACCGTGACGGTCAGCGGACCGTTCGCATCCCGGAACTGCCAGCGCCCCGCCGGGTGCTCGTTCAGGTCCAGAAGTGCCGTATGGCCTTCCAGATCGCGCGGATGCTGCGGCCGCCCGGCCCGCGCCAGATAGGCCGGGCTGGCCGCCACGCAAAGCCGTGTCGTCCCGATCCGCCGCATCTTCAGGCTGGAATCCTGTGGAATGCCGATCCGCACCGCCAGATCGAACCCGCCGGCCGCCAGATCGGCCAGCGCGTCCGACAGGTGCAATTCGACCTGCATTGCCGGGTTTTCGTCCAGAAAGCCACGCACCGCGTCGGCCACGACCAGCTCGCCCATCGTGGTGCCGCAGGTCAGCCGAAGCCGCCCCGACAGCCCGTCGGCCGGATCGCGCAGCGCGCTGTCCGCCTCTTCCAGCGCGGCCAGGACCTTGCGGGCATGGGGCAGCCATTTCGTACCCTCATGGGTCAGCGAGACCGCGCGCGTGGTCCGGTAGAAAAGCACGTGCCCCAACCGCTCTTCCAGCGCGGCCACGTATTTGCTGGCCACCTTGTTGGTGATGCCCAGCTGTTCTCCGGCCCGGGTGAAAGACCCGCTTTCGGCCACAGCCACGAAGGTGCGGAGTCCGTCGACCAGATCCATGCTTTTATCCCCATTTCGGCGATAGTGTTCCCCAGTTTCATATCATTCCTGCGACAATCGCAAGCCGCTATCTCGGGGTCATCGCACAACGCCGCCACTGGCGGCACCGCAATGGGACACAGATCATGACCACTCTGCTTCAAGACCTCGGCTTCGGCTCTGCCACCGCCATCGACGTCGCCGCCCTGCTGCTTCGCGTTGCTCTGGGCGCGCTTTTTCTCGCCCATGCCTGGCTGAAGATCTTCGTCTTCAGACCGGCGGGCGCGGCGGGCTTCTTCCGCTCGCTCGGCCTGCCCGGCGTCCTTGCCTATCTGACCATGGCTGCCGAGATCCTGGGCGGGCTTGCCCTGATCGTCGGGCTCTGGACCAGCCTCGTCTCGATCCTGCTGATCCCGGTGATCGCCGGTGCGGGCTGGTTCGCCCACCGCGCCAACGGATTCTGGTTCAACAACCAGAACGGCGGCTGGGAATACCCGGCCTTCTGGACCCTGACCCTGCTGGTGCAGGCCCTGCTGGGCAGCGGCGCCCTGGCCCTGACCGCGATCTGACCGCCACGCGGCCCGGACCGCCGGGCCGCGCCCCTCTTCCTCGCATTCGAGAAAGGCTTTTGCCGTGACCACCAACACCGTTTCCGAAACCGTTTCCAAGATCGCCCCCGTCGCCATCGACCGCGTCGCCCTGACCGTCCGCGACCTCGATCTGATCGGCGACTTCTACCAGCGCATCCTCGGGCTCGACCGCATCTCCGGCTCGGGCGAAGAGCTGATCCTCGGCCAGGACGGCCGCGCGCTAATCGAGCTGCGCCGCGACGCGGCCGCCCGCCCCTACCCCAATGCCGCGGGCCTGTTCCACACCGCCTTCCTGCTGCCCCACCGCGACGATCTGGGCCGCTGGCTGCGCCATGCCCATGCGCGGAAGGTCCGGATGTCGGGGGCCTCGGATCACCTGGTCAGCGAGGCGCTTTACCTGCGCGACCCCGAGGGCAACGGCATCGAGATCTACGCCGACCGGCCGCGCGCGAGCTGGCTGCATGACGGCGACCGCGTGGTGATGGATACCCTGCCGCTCGATCTTGCCAGCCTCCGCCGCGCAGAGGGCCACTGGACCGGCGCGCCCGAGGGCACGGTAATCGGCCATGTCCATCTGCAGGTGGGCGCCATCCCCGAGGCCCGCGCCTTCTATGCCGGCGAGCTGGGCTTCGATGTTACCGCCGAGATCCCGCAGGCCAGCTTCTTCTCGACCGGCGGCTATCACCACCATGTGGCAACCAATACATGGAACAGCGCGGGCGCCGGGATGCGGCCCGCCGATGCGACCGGGCTTGCCGAACTGGTGCTGGCCGCAACCGACCCCGCCGCGAGCCGCTCCGGGCGTTCGGTCGACGACCCCTGGGGCAACCGCATCCGCGTGGCCTGAGGATCGCCCGCAAAACCCAAGGCGCCCAGTCGGCCTTTCAGCCCGCAAAACCGAAAGGCCGGTTCCCGGCCGCACCGCCCCGGTCACCGCAGGACCGGGGCGGTGGCGTTTCGGCGCGGCAAAGGCGCCAGGCGACGCACGGGAAAGGCCCGCCCCTCGCCGCCGCGCCGATCCGTTCTAGATGGCAGCCCACAAGACGGAGAGACGCATGAAAGTTCGCTACCTGCATACCATGGTCCGCGTGAAAGACCTTGACGCATCGATGGCTTTCTACCAGCTGCTCGGCCTGACCGAGACCCGGCGGATCGAGAACGACAAGGGCCGCTTTACCCTCGTTTTCCTGGCGCCCCCCGGACAGGAGGAGTGCCCGGTCGAGCTGACCTATAACTGGGATGGAGACGACGGCCTGCCGTCGGACAGCCGCCATTTCGGCCATCTCGCCTACGGGGTCGAGAACATCTACGACATGTGCGACCGCCTGATGAAAGCGGGCGTCACCATCAACCGCCCGCCGCGCGACGGGCATATGGCCTTCGTGCGCAGCCCCGACAACATTTCGGTCGAGCTGTTGCAGATCGGCGAGTCGCTGCCCCCGGCCGAGCCCTGGGCCAGCATGCCCAATACGGGGCATTGGTAAGGCTCGCCGCCCTTCTGGCGCTTGCGCCCATCCAGGCAGAGGCCGGCTGCCGGCTGGCCCTGCTGCTGGCTCTCGACATTTCCTCGTCGGTCGATCCGGGCGAGGACGCGCTGCAGCGGGCCGGACTTGCGGCTGCGCTGAAGTCCTCCGAAGTCCAGGCCGCGATCCTGTCGGTGCCCGACCGTCCAGTGGCGCTGGCGGTCTACGAATGGAGCGGGCGCTATCAGCAACGCGTGGTGGTGCCCTGGCGCCTGCTGGAAAGCCCGTCGGCCATTCTGGGCGCAGCCGAAGCCATCGCGGGGTCGCGCCGGTCCTATGCCGCGTTCCCGACCGCGATGGGCTTTGGCCTGGCCTTCGGGGCCAGGCTGTTCGACAGCGTGCCCGACTGCACCGAACGCACGCTCGACATGTCGGGCGACGGCATCAACAATGACGGTTTCGGCCCCGATCTGGCCTATGCCAGCTTTCCCTTCGGCGACATCACCGTGAACGGACTGGCCATCGGTGGCGGCAGCCCGAACGACGCCGAGGTGTTCGACTTTTACCGCGACCGGGTGATCCGCGGACCCGGCGCCTTCGTCGAGACCGCCCGCGACTTTTCCGATTTCGAACGCGCGATCCGGCGCAAGCTGATGCGCGAGGTGGCCGCGCGGGTCTATGGCGGGACCAGCCTGCTGCCCCGGGACGGGGGCTGAGCGGTGCGGGCGGGACCGGGGCTGTGTCGGGTCTTGGTCGCGCTGGCGGGAAGTGCGCATGCCCCCGCATCGGCCGGTGCCGCCGAGTGCCGCCAGGCGCTGGCCATCGGGCTTGACGTCTCGGGGTCGGTCGATGCCGAGGAATACCGGCTGCAGCGCGACGGGCTGGCCGCGGCGCTGATCCATCCCGACATTCAGGCCGCCTTCCTGCAGATCCCCTCGGCACCGGTGGCGCTGGCGATCTATGAATGGAGCGGGACGCTGGACCAGCGGCTGATCCTGCCCTGGACGGTCATCGACAGCCCGGCCGCGCTGGCAGAGGCCTCGGCCACGCTGAGGCGCGCGGGTCGCAATTCGGCGGCGCGGACGACGGCGATCGGCACCGCCCTGACCTGGGGCGCCGCCCTGTTGGCCGACCGGCCCCAGTGCTGGCAGGCCACGCTCGATCTGACCGGCGACGGAAGCTCGAACGAGGGGCCGCGTCCGGCGGCGGTCGAGATCGGCGAGGTGACGGTGAATGCGCTGGCCATCGGGATCGGTTCGTCCCTGCGGCTGGATCAGGCCGAAACCGAACTCGACGAGTTGGTCGCCTATTTCGAGGCCGAGGTGATCCGCGGCCCCGGCGCCTTCGTCGAGGTTGCCAGCGGCTTTTCCGACTTCGAGGCCGCGATGGAGCGCAAGCTGTTGCGCGAGTTGCAGACCATGGCCGTCGGACAGGCGCCGTCAGGGCCGGGACCGGGCCCGCGACGGGCTCAGTAGATGTAGCGGATCTGGTCCGACCAGTAGCGTTCCATCCGCTTGAGCGCGGCGGTGATCTCGCGCAGGCCGTCATCGTCGACCACGTTGCGGGCGACCAGCCCCTCGGCATGGCGCGCGAAAAGCCCGCCCACGACTTCGCGGATCTCGCGGCCCTTGGGGGTCAGGCGGACACGCACGGCGCGGCGGTCGATCTCGCAGCGCTGATGGTGCATGTAGCCTTTCTCGACCAGTTTCTTGAGGTTGTAGGACACGTTCGAGCCCTGATAGTAGCCGCGGGATTTCAGTTCGCCCGCGGTCACCTCGTTTTCGCCGATATTGAACAGCAGAAGGGCCTGGACCGAGTTCAGCTCGAGAACGCCGAGGCGTTCGAACTCGTCCTTGATCACGTCCAGCAGCAGCCGGTGCAGCCGCTCGACCAGGGAAAGCGCCTCGAGATAGTCGGTCATGACTTCCCGATGATCGCCCTCCGGGATGGGGGAATGGATGCTCATACTTGTCTCCGCCGTTCGCAGTGTCCGGACAGGAATATGAAATGAGTCGCGAATATTCGGTTAAAACGTGGAAAAGGCAGGAATTCCCTACCCGTTCACCGGGCGTGCGACGAGCCTTTCGATCAGCGGCGCGAACTCGTCCGGCGCCGCGACCTGACCCGTAACCCATTGATAAAGATCGTGATCGTCTTGGGCCAGCAGCGCATCGAAGGCCTCCAGCGCGGCGGCGTCCATTGCGGCAAGATGGGCATCGGCATAGCGGCCCAGGATCAGGTCCATCTCTTTGGTGCCCCGCCGCCAGGCGCGGATATGCATCCGCTTGCGGCGGGATTCGGTCGACTCGGTCATCTCAGCCATGCTCCTTCAATGCGTGCCGAAGCCGCTTTTCGAGCACGCCGAGCCGGTTCGCAAGCCGCGCCATGTCGGCCCGGACCGCCCGGATCTCGCCCAGGATGCCGCGCACGTCGCCCGGGATGACGGCCTCTTCGCCGGGCCCGTCCAGCCCGTCGCCATGCCCGTTCAGCAGCCACATGATCGACACGTTCAGGACGCCGGCCAGCATCTGCAGCTTGTTCGAGCGGGGCTCGGAGACATCGTCCTCCCAGCCGCGCACGGTCTCGAGCTTGACGCCCAGCCGCTTGGCCAGTTCGGTCTGGGTCATGCCCAGCGCCTCGCGCGCGGCGACCACCCGGTCGCCGAAGGTCGCGGCATCCTCGGAATACCAGTCGGCGGCGTCTGTCTCGGAAGTGTCCATCGGTGCAAGCTCCTTTCGGCAAAGCCGCTTGAACGGTGTCCTGAGGCACCCTATGAGAAAGCGATCCCAACTTCAAACCGGAGACGACCATGTCCTTCCTGTCTGCGACACTCGCGCGTGTGAAACCCTCGCCGACCATCGCGGTAAGCACCAAGGCGCGGGAACTCAAGGCCGCGGGCAAGGACGTCATCGGTCTTGGCGCGGGCGAGCCCGATTTCGACACGCCGCAGAACATCAAGGACGCGGCCAAGGCCGCCATCGACCGGGGCGAGACGAAATACACCGCCGTCGACGGCCTGCCCGAGCTGAAAAAGGCGATCTGCGCCAAGTTCAAACGCGACAACGGCCTGGATTACGAGCCCTCTCAGGTCAGCGTCGGCGCGGGCGGCAAGCAAATCCTCTACAACGCCCTGATGGCGACGCTGAACCCCGGCGACGAGGTGATCATCCCCGCGCCCTACTGGGTCAGCTACCCCGACATGGTGCTGCTTGCGGGCGGCGAGCCGGTCTTCGTCGAGGGCCGGATGGAAGACGGCTTCCGGATCACGCCCGAGGCGCTGGAAGCCGCGATCACGCCCAAGACCAAGTGGTTCATCTTCAACTCGCCCTCGAACCCGACCGGCGCGGGATACACGCGCGCGCAGCTGAAGGCGCTGACCGACGTGCTGATGAAGCATCCGCATGTGCACATCATGTCGGACGACATGTATGAAAAGCTGACCTATGGCGATTTCGAATTCTGCACGCCCGCCGAAGTCGAGCCCGGGCTTTACGACCGCACGCTGACCTGCAACGGCGTGTCCAAGGCCTATGCGATGACCGGCTGGCGGATCGGCTATGCCGCGGGCCCCGCCCCCCTGATCAAGGCGATGGGCAAGATCCAGTCGCAATCGACCTCGAACCCGTCCTCGATCGCGCAATGGGCGGCGCTTGAGGCGCTGAACGGGCCGCAGGATTTCATCGCCGAAAACAACGCGGTGTTCCAGCGTCGCCGGGACATGGTGGTCGAGATGCTGAACCAGGCCGAGGGCATCGACTGCCCGGTGCCGGAAGGGGCGTTCTACGTCTACCCCTCGATTGCGGGCTGCATCGGCAAGACCACGCCCGCCGGTGTGAAGATCGAGAATGACGAGGTCTTCGCGACCGCGCTTCTGGAGGAAAAGGGCGTGGCCGTGGTCTTCGGCGCGGCCTTCGGTCTGTCGCCCAACTTCCGCGTCAGCTACGCGACCTCGGATGAGGCGCTGAAAGAGGCCTGCACCCGGATCCAGGACTTCTGCGCCAGCCTGAGCTGAACAGTCGCCCGCTGCCGCTTCCGGGGCGGCGGGCCTTTTTCTCAGCGTGCGGGCACCCAGTCCCGCGACCAGAACCGGGTCATCATCAGCACCCCGGCCAGCGCCAGCCCCGAGGCGAGCCCCAGCCAGATGCCGATGCCGCCCCAGCCCAGCCCGAACCCGAGCCCGTAGCTGACCGGCATCCCCACCAGCCAGTAGCTGATCCCCGCCATCACCATCGGGACCCGCGTATCCTGTACCCCGCGCAGAAGGCCAAGAGCCATCACCTGCGCCGCATCGACCAGCTGGAACAGCGCGGCCGCCGCCAGAAGCCCGGTGCCGACGGCCATGACCGCCGCCCGGTCGGGCGAGGCCGGGTCGAGGAAGAACCCCACCAGCACCTCGGGCCAGGCGAGGAAGGCCACCACCGAGACCGCGACCGCGACGGCCGACACCCCGAAGGCCGCCACCGCGCCGCGGTAAAGCCCGGTCCGGTCCCCCCGCCCCAGCGCCGCGCCCGCCCGGATCGTCGCCGCGTTCGACAGCCCCAGATGAACCATGAAGATCGCCGAGGAGATCTGCACGGCAATCCCGTGCGCCGCCAGCGCGACCTCGCCGATCCAGCCCATCATCACAGACGAGGCGACGAAAAGCCCGACCTCGGCAAGGCTCGTCAGCCCGATGGGCCAGCCCAGCCGGAAGACGCGCCAGAACGCCTCCCAGTCGGGGCGCCAGATCCGGCGGAACAGCTCGTGTTCCGGCGTGGCCAAGAGCGCGTAAAGCACCACCGCCGCCATCGACAGGACGTTCACGATCAGAGAGGACAGTGCCGCGCCTTGCAGACCCAGCTCGGGCAGGCCGAAATGGCCGAAGATCAGCAGGTAGTTCCCGACCGCGTTGACCGCGACCGCCCCCAGCGTGATCCACAGCACGACGCGGGCGCGTTCCAGAGCCGAGAGATAGCTTTTCAGCACCATCACCACCAGCGCGGGCAAAAGACCCGGCCCGGCGATGGCCAGATAGTCCTGCGCCATCGCCGACAGATCGGCGGTCTGGCCCAGCGCGAGGAAAAGCCGTTCCGAGACGAAGAAGACCGGCAGGCTCAGCAGCCCGACGCCAAGGCAGATCCACAGCGCCATCCGGGTCACGCGCCGCACCTGGGTTTCGTCGCCCGCCGCCGCGGCGGTGGCGATCATCGGCATCACCGCCCAGGCAAAGCCCGAAATCACGATGAACAGCACGAAGAACAACGAGGTTGCCAGCACCTCGGCCGCCAGCGCGCCCACGTCGTACCAGCCCAGCATGACCGCATCGGTCAGCGAGATGCCGAATTGCGCGAGGTGGCTGCCGACAAGCGGCAGCCCAAGCACGAGGGTCGCGCGCAGATGCGCGGACAGGGGAAGGGGCGAAACGGAGGCCATCCCCGGGGCATATCGCCGCCCCGCGCGCCCGGCAAGAGGCCCCGCCGGAGCGCCCGGTTTCAATCCTCCGGGCGCGGCTTTCGGGCAACCATCTCGACCAGCGCCGAGCGGCCGGAATGGCCCCGCCCTTCGGCAAGATCTGTGTCGTAATCGCGCAGCAGCAGGATCTCGAACCCGGCGAAGCGGTCGCGCAGGAGCGGCTCGGTATACATCTGCGCCGGATCGCCGGGCCCGCCGGTGCCATAGCCCACCTGCCGCGGTGCATAGCCCTGCAGCAAGACCAGCCCGCCCGGCCTCAGCGTCCGGCGCATCCCCGCGAAGAGCCGGTCCTGGGCTGCGCGGTCGCCGAACTGGATGAAGACGCCCAGAACCGCATCGAAGGCGCCAGGTGCCCAGTCCCAGCGGTCGATATCGGCCTCACGCAGGTCGAGCGTCACGCCGCGCGCCTCGGCCAGCCGCCGCGCCTTGGCCAGCGCATTGGGCGCGGCCTCGACCGCAGTCACCTTGTGCCCCTGCCCGGCCAGCCAGACCGCGTTCCGCCCCTCGCCCTCGGCGACCGACAGCACCTCGGCGCCGGGTGGCAGGCGGGCGGCCTCGTGCCTCAGCAGGGTCGAGGGCTCGGTCCCGAACAGATAGTCCTCTCCGGCGTATCGGTCGTTCCACATCGGCAGGTCCCCCTGCCCGCCGATATGGCGCGCCGGGCGGGGCGGGCAAGGCGGGCGGGCAGGATCAGTCCTCGCGCCCCTTGCGCAGGTCGGGATGCAGCGAAGTGCCGAGGATATGCTCGGCCTTGTGGATCACATGTTCGGCCCGGCCGACGATCAGCGGGTCGGGGGCATGGGCGACCCTGGGGTTCTTGCCCGGATAGTCGAGCCCGTGCAGGAAATGGCGCATGCAGTTCAGCCGGGCGCGCTTCTTGTCGTTCGACTTGATGATCGTCCAGGGGGCGTCGGCGGTGTCGGTATAGAAGAACATCGCCTCCTTGGCCTCGGTATAGTCGTCCCACTTGTCGAGGCTGGCCTTGTCGATGGGCGACAGTTTCCAGCGCTTCAGCGGATCGGTCTCGCGCGACTTGAAGCGTCGCCGCTGTTCTTCCTGGGTCACCGAGAACCAGTATTTGAACAGCCGCACCCCCGAGCGCACCAGCATGCGTTCAAGTTCGGGGGTCTGGCGCATGAATTCGAGATAGTCGTTCGGGGTGCAGAACCCCATCACCCGCTCGACCCCCGCCCGGTTGTACCAGGAGCGGTCGTAGAACACCATTTCGCCCGCGGTCGGCAACTCGCGCACATAGCGCTGAAAGAACCACTGGCCCTTTTCTTCCTCGGTCGGCTTGTTCAGCGCCACGACCCGGGCGGTCCGCGGGTTGAGATGTTCCATGAACCGCTTGATCGTGCCGCCCTTGCCGGCAGCGTCGCGGCCCTCGAACAGGATCACGAATTTCTGGCCGGTCTCCTGCGCCCAGAGCTGGACCTTCAGCAGTTCGGCCTGCAGCTTGGCCTTCTGCGCCTCGTAGCTGCGGCGCGACATCTTCGTGCGATAGGGATATTCGCCGGATTCGAAGGCATGCGCGATATTGGCCGCCGTGGCCACCGGCGGCGCGGCCTTCGGAGTGGATTTGCGCGGGACCGACGCCGGGGCGGCAGGCTCTGCGACGGTCGGCAGGGGCGCCTGACCCGTCTCGTCCTCCTCCGTCTTGGGCAACGCCGCAGATGTCTGCGCCGCCGGCGGGGTGAGCTGATCCATGCACGACTCCTTCCCGGGGAACTGGAATAAGCCTAACCCGAAACGGTGGGCTCCGGTTTGAGAAAGTCAAAAAACGGTTACAAAACCCTGACCCCGCACGATAAATGGCCCGAAATCGAGGAAGGTGCTTTGTTTCGAGCCGGTTTGTCGCGTGAGACTTGCTGTCTTTCGGGGCAGCACGGCAAGGAGAGGCCACCCTTTCCCCCGCCCCCCAAACCTGCGATGATGCTGTCGCACATCCACAAGATAGAGCGAAGAATGCCTGACGATCTGCTCTCCGGCGCCAGCCGGGACACCTATGATGCCTCCTCGATCGAGGTGCTGGAGGGGCTTGAGCCCGTCCGCAAGCGCCCCGGCATGTATATCGGCGGCACGGACGAGCGGGCGTTGCACCATCTGGTGGCCGAGGTGCTGGACAATGCCATGGACGAGGCGGTCGCGGGCCATGCCACCCGGATCGAGGTCGAGCTGCATGTCGATCATTCGGTGACGATCCGCGACAACGGCCGCGGCATCCCGGTCGATCCGCATCCGAAATTCCCCGGCAAGTCGGCGCTCGAGGTGATCCTCTGCACGCTGCATGCGGGCGGCAAGTTCTCGGGCAAGGCCTACGAGACCTCGGGCGGGCTGCATGGCGTGGGTGTGTCGGTCGTCAACGCGCTGTCGGATCGGCTTCGGGTCGAGGTGGCGCGCAACCGCGAACTGTTCGCGCAGGATTTCTCGCGCGGGGTACCGCTTGGCCCGGTCGAGAAGCTGGGCGCCACCGCGAACCGGCGCGGCACCACCGTGACCTTCCATGCCGACGAACAGATCTTCGGCCATCACCGCTTCCGCCCGGCGCGGATGCTGAAGATGGTCCGATCCAAGGCCTATCTCTTTTCGGGCGTCGAGATCCGCTGGAAGTCGGCCATTCCAGACGGCGACACGCCGATGGAGGCGGTGTTTCACTTCCCCGGCGGGCTGTCGGACTACCTGACCGAGACGCTGGAAGGCGCCTCGACCTATGCCGACCGCCCCTTCGCGGGCAAGGTCGGCTTTCAGGAGAAATTCGGCCAGCCCGGCTCGGTCGAATGGGCGGTCAACTGGACGCCCTCGCGCGACGGTTTCATCCAGTCCTATTGCAACACCATCCCCACGCCCGAGGGCGGCACCCATGAGGCCGGCTTCTGGTCGGCGATCCTGAAGGGGCTGCGGGCCTATGGCGAACTGGCCAACAACCGCAAGGCCGCCCAGATCACCCGCGACGACCTGATGACGGGCGGCTGCGCGATCGTGTCGACCTTCATCCGCGAGCCCGAATTCGTCGGCCAGACCAAGGATCGCCTTGCCACCACCGAGGCCCAGCGCATGGTCGAGGGTGCGGTGCGCGACCATTTCGACAACTGGCTGGCCTCGGACACCAAGGCCGCGGGGGCGATCCTCGATTTCCTCGTGCTGCGGGCCGAGGAACGGCTGCGCCGCCGGGCCGAGAAGGAAACCCAGCGCAAATCGGCCACCAAGCGGCTGCGCCTGCCCGGAAAGCTGGTCGACTGTTCGGCCACCAGCCGCGACGGCACCGAGTTGTTCATCGTCGAGGGCGACTCGGCGGGCGGGTCGGCCAAGATGGCGCGCGACCGCAAGACCCAGGCGCTGCTGCCCTTGCGCGGCAAGATCCTGAACGTGCTGGGGGCGGCCTCGTCCAAGCTGGGCTCCAACGCCGAGATCAACGACCTGACCCAGGCACTGGGGACCGGGCTGGGGACGCGCTTCAACATCGACGATCTGCGCTATGACAAGGTCATCATCATGACCGATGCCGATGTCGACGGCGCCCATATCGCCTCGCTGCTGATGACCTTCTTCTTCACCCAGATGCGCCCGCTGATCGACCAGGGGCACCTGTACCTCGCCTGCCCGCCGCTGTTCCGCCTGACCCAGGGGCCGAAACGGATCTACGCGCTGGACGAGGCCGAGAAAGAGATGTGGCTGGCCAAGGGGTTGGGCGGCAAGGGCAAGATCGACGTCAGCCGGTTCAAGGGCCTGGGCGAGATGGATGCCAAGGACCTGAAGGAAACCACCATGGACCCGGCCTCGCGCAAGCTGATCCGGGTCTCGATCGACGAGGACGAACCCGGCGAGACCGCCGATCTGGTCGAACGGCTGATGGGCAAGAAACCCGAGCTGCGCTTTCAGTATATCCAGGAAAATGCCCGTTTCGTCGACGAGGTCGATGTCTAGCCCGGGCGGGCCGGAATACACGCGGTTTTAACCGCACGGTGGTCATCTGGCGGCGATATCGTCAAAGGACAGAAACCGCCCATGTCGATCCATACCAGACCCATCCCAAGCCGCGCCCGGGTTGGGGCGAAACCGCCGCGCGGAAGCGTATCGGCGGCGCTTGCGGCACTCGACCGCGCACCGTCCGACCCGGCCGCGCTGCGCGCCTTCGTCGCGACGCTGGCCAAGGCGGACATGGAACGCGCCCGGTCCGCCCGGTTCGAGGCCGCGCTGGCCCGGGCTCTGGCCGAACCCTCGGTCTGCAATCTGACCATCCAGAGCTTCGCTTCGGCCTATCTGGCCGGGCGTTTCATGGCGGCCGCAGACAAGGCCGACGGAAAAGTCGACGTGCCGCCGGGTCTTCTGAACCTGACCATCGCCCATCTCTATCACCGGCTCAACGTCAGCCTCGCGCTGGAACCCTTCCTGATCGCGTTCCGCCGCGACCTGCTTGAGGCCGCGAGGGATGGCCGTGCGGTGTCGGCCCAACAGATCGCGCTGGCCGAGGCGCTGGCGCGGCACAGCTTTACCTGCGAATACATCTGGCTCGAGGCCGAGGCCGAAACCGCGGCGCTTGAAACGGTCCAGCACCAGGTCGAGACTGCCATTGCCCAAGGCGCGGACGTTCCGGCGCTGCCGCTTTTCGTGCTGGGCGCCTACCGGCCGCTCGACCGCATCCCCGCGCTGCGCGCCTGGGTCGCGCTGCAGGCGGCGCAGGGGCTCGAGAGGCTCGACCCGACGCTGCGGCTGCTGGTCTTCGACCGGCTGCAGGAAGAGGCCCTGATCCCCCGGATCGAGACGTTGACCGCGATCGAGGATGCCACCTCGGCCGCCGTCCAGGCGCAATACGAGGAAAATCCCTATCCGCGCTGGCGCCACCTGGGCCGCCGCACACCGGTCGATTTCAAGACCTATCTGAGCAGAGAGCTTGCGCTCGCTCCCGCCCTGACCGCCTCTGCCCCCGCGCAGGCCCGGGTGCTGGTGGCGGGCTGCGGGACCGGCCAGCATCCCATCTCGCTGGCCCTGAGCCTGACTGGCGCGACGGTGCTGGCCATCGACCTCAGCCGGGCAAGCCTGGCCTATGCCTCGCGCGAGGCGCGGGCGCGCGGCGTCGAGAACCTGGGCTTTGCCCATGCCGACATCCTCAAGCTCGACGGGCTCGAAGACGCCTTCGAGCTGATCGAGGCGATGGGCGTGCTGCACCACATGCGCGACCCCGAGGCCGGCCTTGCGGTTCTGGTCAAGGCGCTCCGTCCTGGCGGGTTCCTGCGCCTGGGTCTTTACAGCCGCCTCGCCCGCCGGGCCGTGATCGCGATGCGCAGCCGCATCGCCACGGTCGGCTATCGTCCCGATCTTGAAGGCATGCGGGCCTTCCGGCGAGATTTCTTCCTCGACCGGCTTTATGCCGAAGCGCCCGAGCTTTGCAGCTTTCGCGACTTTTACGCGACTTCGGAACTGCGCGACCTGATCTTTCACGTGCAGGAACGCGATTACACCACCTCTGAACTGGCCGAGATGCTGGATCGGAACGGCCTGGAATTCCTGGGCTTTTCCGGGCTCGACGCGGATATCATGCAGCGCTATCGCGCCGAGACGCCCGACGATCCCACCGGCACCGATCTCGCGGCCTGGGGCCGGTTCGAGGACCGCCACCCCGAGACCTTTCGGGGCATGTACCGGCTTTCGTGCCGCAAGGCTGCGCCCTCTGCCGTCAGCCCGGCCTAGGCGGGCCCAGGCGGGCCGTGTGCCCGGCTGCGGCAAACGCGGGACAGAAAAGCTTGTCCTGCGGAAGGAAAGGCGTCGCCCCGGGTCCAACGGGGCGACACGCGCGCCCCTTGTCCGGCGTGCCTCGGAAAGGAGGCGAACCGGACAAGGCCGGTCTGCCCGGACCCAGCCCGGCAGTGCGGTCTGGCCCCCCGGCCGCACCCGCCGGACGCACCCGTCGCCGGGGTGCGTCACCCCTCCGGGGGTCTGTCGCCTCGGCCGGGCCCAAAGGGGTGTGGTCCCGACACAGAATGGCGCAGGCCGCCCTCGCGGTCATTCCAGACTGGCGAACCGGCCGCATAAAGGGCGCCGCTCTCAGGACGAAGGCACCCCCGTGAGACGCCCGGCGCGGCCGCTCCCTTGCGGCGGCACCTCTGCCGCATCGAACAGATCGAGCTGCTGCCCGGTCTCGCCCGCTGGCGGCTCGAATCCCGAAAGCGTCACACCCAGCAGCCGGACCGGACGGCGGAACGGATGGAGGTCCTCCAGCAGGCTCTCGGCCACCGCCAGAATCTCTTCGGCCCCGGCCAGCGGCCGCGGCAGGGTGCGGCGCCGGGTGAGCTGCTCGAAATCGGCGAAACGGACCTTCACGGTCACCGTCCGACCGGACAGCCGCTTTTCGGCGGCCGGCCGCGCAACCTTCCCAGCCAGACGGCGCAGCACCTCGACCGCCGCCCCGAACTCGCGCAGATCCTCCGACAGCGTCGTCTCGGCACCGATCGACTTGCGCCGCCGGTCGGGCCGCACCGGGCGCGTGTCGATCCCCCGCGAGATGGCGTGATAATGCACGGCCGAAGACCCGAAATGGGCCTGCAGGAACGCGAGGCTCCGGGCCCGAAGATCGGCGCCGGTGCGGATGCCGAGACGGTGCATCTTCTGTTCGGTCACCGGACCCACGCCGTGAAACCGCCCGACCGGCAACGCCGCCACGAAGGCCTGGGCGCGGTGGGGCGGGATGACGGTCAGCCCGTCGGGCTTGTTCTGGTCCGAGGCGAGCTTGGCGAGGAACTTGTTGTAGCTGACCCCGGCCGAGGCGGTCAGCCCGGTCGCCGCGCGGATCTGGGCCCGGATCTCCTCGGCGATCCCGGTGGCGGGGCGCCCGGCGGCACAGGCCCCGGTCACGTCGAGATAGGCCTCGTCCAGCGACAGCGGCTCGACCAGATCGGTATGGGCGGCGAAGATGGCGTGGATCTGGGCCGAGACCGCCTTGTAGACCTCGAAGCGGGGCGGCACGAAAATCAGCTCGGGGCATTTCCGCAGAGCCGTGACCGAGGGCATGGCCGACCGCACACCGAAGGCCCGTGCCTCGTAGCTGGCCGCCGCCACCACCCCCCGCGCCCGGCCATGCCCGACCGCGACCGGGCGGCCGCGCAGCTCGGGCCGGTCGCGCTGTTCGACCGAGGCAAAGAAGGCGTCCATGTCGACATGGATGATGCGTCGCTGGTCCGCTGCCGCCCCTGGGGCGCCCCCGGGATCGGTCTCGGGATCGGTCCCGGTTGCCGGATCGTCGCCATGGCCGACCTCCATCGCCCCGCTCTCCCGGATTGCGCGCCAGTTCTGCGTCCTGCGGGTCAGGCCCCCGCCGGATCGCGGCCAAGCATACCGCCTCGGTCCTCCGGGCTCAACGCGACCCGGGTCCGGGTCTCGCGCTGCCGCGCACCCGATCATTGACGAAACATCACTTTGGCGCGAAGAGTCCCGCATGGCGCGAAGTACATTCGGGCTCGAATGCCTTCTGGATGCACCGCACGAGGAGCAGGAGACCCAGGCGCGCCGCCCCGGCTTCGCCCGCTTCGCCATCGAGCGGGTGACCGGGACCGATGCGCGCAAGGCTGTCTTTGTCGGCCGCCAAGACGGCCACCCGGCCGAACTGCCCCTGCTGCGCGGCGCGAAGGGTCCCGAGCGCGCCCACGCGTTCCACCGCGACCTGCAGCGTCTGGCGCTTCATATGGGACACGACCCGGTCCGGGTGCCGCCGCGGGTCGCGGCCTGGCCCGGCAAGGGGCTTCCGGTGCAGCGCCTGACCGAGGGCCGTCCGATGTGCCAGGCGCTGGCCGGGCCCGAGCGCGACGAGATGATCGGGCGCGCCGGTGGCTGGCTGGCCCATCTGGTCTCGACCGAACGGCGGCGGCTTTCCTTTGGCGGACGTTACTGGCTGCGGCGGCGCGGCGCGGAACTGGCCGCCAAGCGGGCCCAGCCGACCGACCGGCGTCTGGCGGACGAGTTGTCGAACCGGCTCGAGGCGCTTCTGACGACCGTCGCGGGCCGGCCGATCACCCAGGCCCGCTGGAGCGGCGACTTTCGGCCGCGCAACCTGCTTCTGCGCGACGGCGCGGTCTATGGGCTGGCATCGGGCGACCCGGGCCGGATGCAGCTGGTTCGCGACACCGCGCGGTTTCTGGTGGCGCTGCGCGCCGGTCACCCGCGCGCCGAGACCGGAGATATCCGCTTTGGCTTCCATGGCGCCGATCTCGATGCGTTGCTGGCGCCGATTCCGGCGATTCCGGCGGGCGAACGGGCGCTGCACCTGCCCTTCTTCATCGGGGTCGAACTGGCCGGGGCCTTCGCGCTCTGTCCGCCGGACTTGCCAGAAACCGCGGCGCTCTGCGACGCCATCGGGCATTTCCTCGGCGGAATCGGTCCCCCGACCCTTTGAGCCAGCCCCTTCAGACCAGCCGTCCGGCCTCCAGATGCAGGGTCCGGTCCATCCGCGCGGCCAGATCGAGGTTATGGGTCGCGATCAGCGCGGCCAGTCCGGTCTCGCGCACCAGCTCCATCAGCGCCCCGAAGACGGTATCGGAGGTGCCGGGATCGAGATTGCCGGTGGGCTCGTCGGCCAGCAGCAGCCGCGGACGGTTGGCCAGCGCCCGGCAGAAGGCCACGCGCTGTTGTTCGCCCCCCGACAGTGCCGCCGGACGGTGCGCGGCACGGGGTGCGATGCCGACCCGGGTCAGAAGGTCCATCGCCCGCGCCTCGGCCGCCGCGCGGGGCGTGCCCGCCGCCATCTGCGGCAGCAGGATGTTCTCCAGCGCGGTGAATTCCGGCAGCAGGTGGTGAAACTGATAGACGAAGCCGATATCGGCCCGGCGTGCGGCGGTGCGGCGGCGGTCGCTTTGCCCGGTCATGTCGGCCCCCGCGATCCGCACCGCGCCGCTGTCGGGCGTGTCGAGCAGCCCCGCGATATGCAGAAGCGTCGACTTGCCCGCGCCCGAGGGGGCGACCAGGGCCACGACCTCGCCCGGCGCCACCGACAGCGAGGCGCCCCGCAGCACCGAGACCTCGCCGGGAAGGCCGCGATTATAACATTTCTCGACCGCGTCGAGGCTCAGGACAGGATCACTCATACCGCAGGGCCTCGACCGGGTTCATCCGGGCCGCGCGGCGGGCCGGGAAGATCGTGATGACGAAGGACAGGCCCAGCGACAGCAGGACCGCCGACAGCACGTCCTGCAGTTCCAGCTTGGCGGGCAGGTTGTAGATGCCCCGGATCGACGGGTCCCAGACGCCCCCGCCCGACACGTAGTTCACCAAGGAGAAGATCGGGTCGATATAGATCGCGAAAAGACAGCCGAGGATCACCCCGAACAGCGTCCCCGCCAGCCCGACCGACGCACCGCAGATGAAGAATACCCTGAGGATCGAGCCCTCGGACAGCCCCATGGTCCGCAGGATGCCGATGTCGCGGCCCTTGTTCTTGACCAGCATGATCAGCCCCGAGACGATGTTCATGGTTGCGATCAGCACGAGGATCGAGAGGATGATGAACATCACGTTGTCCTCGACATCGAGCGCACGCAGGAAGGACCCCGAAGCATCGCGCCAGCTCCAGATCAGCGCCCGGTCGCCCGCCGCGCGCAAAAGCGCCGAGGTCAGGTCGTCGACATGTTCGGGGTCCGCGACCATCACCTCGAACTCGTCGGCGACGCTCTCGCGGTTGAAGTAGCTCTGGGCCTCGGCGAAGGGCATGTAGACCCGGGTGCGGTCGATGTCGTAGCGCCCGGCGGTGAAGATGTAGGTAACCTCATAGGCGTTGACCCGGGGCGAGGTGCCGAAGGGCGTCTTGACCCCGTCGGGCGAAATCAGCCGGACCCGGTCGCCGATGCCGACCCCCAGCTCGCGCGCGACGCCAGAACCGATGGCGATGCCCTCGGCGAAGCGGTCGAGCGTGCCCGCATGCGCCTCGGGATAAGCGATGCGCGGGATCGTGGCCAGATCGGCGGGCGCGATGCCGAAGACCTCGACGCCCGCGGTGCCGCCGGGCCCGGCCGCCATCACCTGCCCCTTGATCAGCGGGGCCACCCGGGTCACGCCGGGCACCGTCCGCAGCCTTTCGGCGATGGGTTCGTAATCGGGGATGGTGCGGGTCCGTACGCCGACGGCGTTCACCTCGCTTGCGGCATAGACCGTGACATGGGCATTGGCGCCGAGGATGGTATCGACGAATTCCTCGCGAAAGCCCGAGCGCACGGCCAGCGTCGCGATCAGCGCAAACACGGCAAGCGTGATGCCCAGCAGGCTGATCCAGGTCATGGTGCTGACCCCGCCCTCGGCCTTGCGGGCGCGCAGATAGCGCCAGGCGATCATCCATTCGAAGCGGGCGAAGGGGGCGGCGGTCATGGGCTCTCCGGTCGGCGTTCCGGGCGCAAAGAGCAGGATTTGCGGATCGGGGTCAAGGCCGCGCCGGAACGCCCGCGCGTTCGTGAAGGCTTGATGGGCGCGGGCCATGGCGGGCCTTCCCGGGCCAGGGACGCGCTTGTCCGCGTCGCAGAAAAGGCCCGCCTGCCGATGACGACTGCCCTGTCCGACGCGCCGCGCGTGATCCCGAGGATCGCGCCCTATCATTCTGGCCCCTACCGGCTGGGCGCCATCCTGCAAGACCCGGGCACCCTTCCCGGATCGGGCTGCAACGCCCAGAAGACCGGCGAAATCGGGGTTCTGAACGGCGATCCGAGCGCGACCCTTTGCAGGCCAGGCTCTGGAGGCCAACGGCATTCCCTTGTCCGCCTATCTGCCGATGAACGCCATTCCCTGGTACGATGGCCCGGCCAGTCGGCCCGCGCGGCTGCTGAAGGAGGGCGCCGCTTATAACCGTCGGCTCATTCTGGAGGCGGGCGTGGATCTGGTGCTGCTTCTCGGGCGGCAGGCCTGGACAAGCGCGCGGTATCTGAACCTGCCGGACCGGATCGGGATCCGGAGGCTGCCGCATCCCGGGCGTCTCGGACTTATCAACTATCGCGAGAACGGCAAGATCGTTGGCGCTCGCGAGGCACAAAAACGGCTGATCGCGGGGTTCGCCCTGCGCTGATCCGGCTTCCGCGTCCAGCCCAACGGCAATCTGTTGTTTCTAATGTACGAAAATTGGCCCCCGCCTGAACAGGCCCCGGCCTCAAGGCTCTGGCGGGCCGCACTATCGGACCGGGGGAGCAATCGTGAACCGAGAGGGATATCCCGACCAAACTCCGGCTTCGACGGGCTTTTGAGGCCGATTTCCGCCTCGATCCCGCAAGCCATCGGCCCCCTCGCGCATCGACCAGCCAGGCGGAGCGCCGATCCGCGCGTCCCGGTCCCGCCGGGCACAAATAAAACCGGCACGCCCGTTACACGCGCCGGCTTTCATTTCGACGATCCGGGCGCTGCCCCCCGAACCCGGACCTCCGCCTCCGCCGTTCAGAGCCAGGTGTGGAAGCTCGATTTCGCCATCGGCTCCCAGTGCGACCCGGTCCGGTGGGGCGCGTAGATCTCGGCGATCTTCGCCACGGCGGCTTCGGGGCTCATCTCTTCGCTGTCGCCGGTCCGGCGCGAGGTCAGCTCGACCACGCCGGTCTTCAGCCCGCGCGGGCCCACGGTGATCCGCCAGGGCAGGCCGATCAGGTCCATGGTCGCGAACTTGGCGCCGGCGCGTTCCTCGCGGTCGTCGTAAAGCGGCTCGAGCCCCTTGTCGGACAGCGCCTTGTAGATCCCCTTGCAGGCGCCATCGGCCTCGGCATCGCCCTGCTTGAGATTGACGATGCCGCAATGGAAGGGCGTCACGCCCTCGGGCCAGATGATGCCCCGGTCGTCATGGTTGGCCTCGATCAGCGCGCCGACCAGGCGCGAGACGCCGATGCCGTGGCTGCCCATGTGGACCGGCACCCGTTCGCCCTTGTCGTTGACGACGGTGGCACCCATCGGTTCGGAATACTTGGTGCCGAAATAGAAGATCTGGCCGACCTCTATCCCGCGCGAGCTGCGCCGCCGCGCCTCGGGGATCGCCTCGTAAAGCGCCGCGTCATGGGTTTCGTCGGTGCGGGCGTAGGGCGTCGTCCATTCCTTGACGATCTGCGCGCATTCGGCGCGGTCGTCGTAGTTCACGTTCCGGTCGCCGAAGGTCAGATCGAGGATCGCACTGTCATAGAAGACCTCGGATTCGCCGGTATCGGCCAGCACCAGGAATTCATGGGTGTCGTCGCCGCCGATCGGTCCGCTGTCGGCGCGCATCGGGATCGCCTTCAGCCCCATCCGTTCATAGGTGCGCAGATAGCTGACCATGTGCCGGTTATAGGCATGGATCGCGCTGTCATAGTCGATATCGAAGTTGTAGCCGTCCTTCATGTAGAATTCGCGGCCCCGCATCACGCCGAAGCGCGGGCGGACCTCGTCGCGGAATTTCCACTGGATGTGGTACAGCGTCAGCGGCAGGTCCTTGTAGCTGCCCACATGCGACCGGAAGATGTCGGTGATCATCTCTTCGTTGGTGGGGCCGTACAGCATGTCGCGGTCGTGACGGTCGCGGATCCGCAGCATCTCGGGGCCGTAGGCGTCATAGCGCCCGCTCTCGCGCCAAAGATCGGCCGATTGCAGCGTCGGCATCAGCATCGGGATATGACCCGCGCGGATCTGTTCTTCGTGCACGATGGCCTCGAGCTTCTTGAGCACCTTGAAGCCCAGCGGCAGCCAGGAATAGATCCCGGCCGAGGCCTGCTTGATCATTCCCGCCCTCAGCATCAGCCGGTGGCTTGCGATCTGGGCTTCGGAAGGGGTCTCCTTCAGGACGGGCAGGAAATAGCGGGACAGGCGCATTTTCGGGTCGGGCCTCGTGAATTGACGTCCCTGCCCTCCTATGTCATCGCGGACGGCCAGACAAGCGCCGCCCTTGCAAGGCAGGCCGGTCTGGGCGAAGACGGATTGCAACCGATACGGGAGAGGGCGGATGGGCTTGCCGGTCCGGGCACAGGCGAAATACTGGGGCATCGCGGCTGCGGCGATCGTGCTGATCCTGATGCTGCTGGGCGATGTGATGATGCCTTTCCTGGTGGGGATGGCGGTTGCCTATTTCCTCGACCCGGTGGCCGACCGGCTGGAACGGGCGGGGTTCTCGCGGGTAGGCGCGACGGTCACGATCACGCTCTGCGCGCTGGTGATCTTCGTGCTGGGCGCACTGCTGGTGTTGCCCTCGATGATCGAACAGGCGGTGGCGCTGGTCAATGCCGCGCCCGATCTCGCCAGCCATCTGCATGCCTTCCTGACCGAACGCTTCCCGTCGCTTGCGGATAACGGCTCGACCGTCCGAAAGACCCTGACGGGCATCGGCGAGGCGGTGCAGGCCAAGGGCGGCGAGCTTCTGAACGGGGTGCTGACCTCGGTCGTCAGCATCGTCGACATGGTGGTGCTGGTCGTGCTGGTGCCGGTCATCACCTTCTACCTGCTGATGGACTGGGACCGGATGGTGGCCGAGGTCGACCGGCTTCTGCCGCGCGACCATGCGCCGGTGATCCGCCGTCTCGCGGGCGAGATCGACCGGACGCTCGCGGGTTTCATCCGCGGCCAGGGTACGGTCTGCCTGATCCTGGGCGTCTTCTATGCGGTGGCGCTGGGCCTGCTGGGGCTGAATTACGGGCTGATCGTGGGCTTCGTCGCCGGGATGATCTCGTTCATTCCTTACGTTGGCGCGGTGGTCGGCGGCGTCCTGGCGCTGGGGCTCGCGCTGTTCCAGTTCTGGGGCGAGTGGTGGATGATCGCCATCGCGGGCGGCATCTTCTTCGCGGGCCAGCAGATCGAGGGCCATATCCTGACGCCGAAGCTCGTCGGCGGGTCGGTCGGGCTGCATCCGGTCTGGCTGATCTTCGCGCTGTCGGCCTTCGGATCGCTGTTCGGTTTCGTCGGGCTGCTGGCCGCGGTGCCGGTGGCGGCGGCTCTGGGCGTGCTGACCCGATTCTTCATCGCCCAATACATGGACAGCCGACTTTACCGGGGCATGGCCGGGCGCGACGACGCGCCCGCCCCCGACAGCGACGAGGACGCGGCCTGAGATGGTACGGCAACTGGCCCTCGAGCTTCCGGTGCGTCCGGCCCGCGGCCGGGCCGCCTTCTTCGTGGCCCCGCCCAATGCGCTGGCGGTGCAGCAGATCGACGCCTGGCGCGACTGGCCCGCGCGCAAGCTGGTGCTGATCGGCCCCGAGGCCTCGGGCAAGACCCATCTGGTGCATGTCTGGGCCGATCTCGCCTCGGCCGAGGTGATCCATGCCCGCGACCTGCCGCAGGCCGAATTGCCCGCGCTGGCGGCCGCCGGGGCCGTGGCGGTCGAGGATGCCGACCGGATCGCGGGCCGCAGACAGGCCGAGGATGCGCTTTTTCATCTGCACAACCTTCTGGCGGCCGAGGGCGGCACGCTCTTGATGACCGCGCGCCGGGCGCCGCGCGACTGGGGGCTGTGCCTGCCCGATCTGGCCAGCCGGGTGCAGGCCGCCGCCACCGCCCATCTGGAGCCGCCCGACGACACGCTGCTGGCCGCAGTGCTGGTCAAGCTGTTCGCAGACCGCCAGATCGCCGTCAGCCCCGACCTGATCGGCTATCTGGTGGACCGGATGGAACGGTCCTTCGCCGCCGCCGCCGAGACCGTTGCCGCCATCGACCGCGAGGCCTTGGCCAGCCGCCGCAAGCCCGGCCCCCGCCTGGCCCGCGAGGTGCTGGACAACGGCCCCGGAGGGGATGATTAACTGTCATGCATCCGTCACAGTGATTGCTCATAAGCCCGCCATGACCCAAGCCGATTTCCTCGTTGCCCCGTTCCCCGAACCGGTCGAGATCCCCGAACCCCAACGGATCGGCCCCAAGCGGTTCTATAACCGCGAACTGTCCTGGCTGGGGTTCAACTGGCGGGTGCTCGAAGAGGCGTCGAACCCGCGGGTGCCGCTGCTGGAACGGGTGCGCTTCGTCTCGATTTCGGCGACGAACCTCGACGAATTCTATACCGTCCGGGTCGCGGGCCTGCGCGAGCTGGCCAAGAAGGGCAATATCGTACCCGCGGCCGACGGGCTGACGCCCGCCGAACAGCTGGTGCTGATCGACCGCGACGCGCGCAAGCTCCTGCAATCGCAACAGACCGCCTGGAACAAGCTCAAGCGCGAGATGGAGGATGCGGGCATCCACATCCTGACCCGCTCGCGGCTGACCGCGGCCGACCGCGCGCATCTGGAAGACTATTTCCTGCGGAAGGTGTTTCCGGTGCTCTCGCCGCTCGCGATCGACCCGGCGCATCCCTTCCCCTTCATCCCCAACACGGGTTTCTGCCTGGCGCTCCAGCTTGAACGCGACCGCGACGGCCATCCGCTGCAGGCGCTGTTGCCGATCCCGCACCAGATCCAGCGCTTCGTGCGGCTGCCCGCCGAGGATGGCCAGCAGCGCTTCTTGCCGATGGAAGAGCTGTTGCTGGTGCATCTGGGCTCGCTCTTCCCGGGCTATCGCGAGGTCGGAAGCTGCACCTTCCGGGTGCTGCGCGACAGCGACCTCGAGGTCGAGGACGAGGCCGAGGATCTGGTGCGCGAATTCGAGGTGGCGCTGAAACGCCGCCGCCGCGGCGAGGTGGTGCGCATGAAGCTGTCGGCGGGCGCGCCCGAACAGCTGCGCTCGGTCATCATGCGCGAGCTGCACATCACTGAGGAAGAAGTTATCGAGGTGCGCGGCATCATCGGCGTCGCCGATCTGAAGGAACTGGTCATCGACGAGCGGCCCGACCTGCTCTGGCCGCCCTTCACGCCGCGCGTGCCGGAACGGGTCCAGGACCATGACGGCGACATGTTCGCCGCGATCCGGCAGAAGGACATGCTGCTGCACCACCCCTACGAGACCTTCGACATGGTGGTGCGCTTCCTGCAGCAGGCCGCGCGCGATCCCAACGTGGTGGCGATCAAGCAGACGCTTTACCGGACCTCGAAGAACTCGCCCATCGTCGAGGCGCTGTGCGAGGCGGCCGAGGACGGCAAGTCGGTCAGCGCGCTGGTCGAGCTGAAGGCGCGCTTCGACGAGGCCGCCAACATCCGCCAGTCGCGTCGGCTGGAGCGTGCGGGCGCGCATGTGATCTATGGCTTCATCAACTACAAGACCCATGCCAAGATCAGCACGGTCGTCCGGCGCGAGGGCGACCAGCTGGTGACCTATACCCATTTCGGCACCGGCAACTACCACCCGATCACCGCGCGGATCTATACCGACCTGTCGCTGTTCACCTGCGACGAGGCTCTGGGGCGCGACGCGACCAAGGTCTTCAACTATGTCGGCGGCTATGCCGAGCCCGCCCATCTGGAGAACCTGTCGATCTCGCCGCTGTCGCTGAAATCGACGCTGATGCAGCGGATCGCCGAGGAATCGGACCATGCCCGCAACGGGCGGCCCGCGCATATCTGGGCCAAGATGAACTCGCTGATCGAATCCGACGTGATCGACGCGCTTTACGCGGCCTCGAGCGCGGGCGTGAAGATCGAGCTTGTGGTGCGCGGCATCTGCGGCATTCGGCCCGGGATCAAGGGCCTGTCCGAGAATATCCGGGTCAAGTCGATCATCGGCCGGTTCCTCGAACATTCGCGCATCGTCTGCTTCGGCAACGGGCATGGCCTGCCCTCGCACCGCGCCCGGGTCTATATCTCGTCGGCCGACTGGATGGGCCGCAACCTCAACCGCCGGGTCGAGACGCTGGTCGAATGCACCAACCCCACCGTCAAGGCACAGATCACCGACCAGATCATGACCGCGAATTTCGCCGACGAGGCGCAAAGCTGGGTGATGCAGCCCGATGGCAGCTTCGTGCGCGCCGAAGCGGGACCCGATGCCTTCAACTGCCACCGCTTCTTCATGGAGAATGCCTCGCTCTCGGGGCGGGGCTCGGCCGGGGCGGCCGATGTGCGGCAGCTGGCGAAGGTCAAGGATTGACCCCACCTCGCCAGTTTTGGCAGAGTCCCCCTGCGGTCCCGAGGAGAGGCAATTCATGGACGGACAGGCCGAGGATCGCCCCGAGGCATGGGATCCTTTCGGACGCTCGCTGTTCGGCGGGCCAGAGGCCCGTGCGCTGTCGCGCGTCGGCGTCGTCGATATCGGGTCGAACTCGGTCCGGATGGTGGTGTTCGACGGCGCGGCGCGCAGCCCCGCCTATTTCTTCAACGAAAAGGTCATGTGCGCGCTCGGCGCGGGCCTGAGCGAAACCAACCGCCTGTCGCCCGAGGGGCGGCGCCGGGCGCTGGCCGCGCTGAAACGCTTCGAGATCCTGTCCGAAGCGATGGGCGCCGCGCCCTTGACCGTGGTCGCCACCGCCGCCATGCGCGACGCCGAGGACGGCCCCGAATTCCGCGCCGAGATCGAACGCGCCACCGGGCTGAAGATCTGGGTGATCGACGGCACCGAAGAGGCGCGGCTGTCGGCCCAGGGGGTGCTTCTGGGCTGGCCCGGCGCCGAGGGCATCGTCTGCGACATCGGCGGGTCCTCGATGGAGCTGGCGGAGCTGAAGGGCGGCATCGTCGGACAGCGCGGCACGTCGCCTCTGGGCCCGCTCAAGTTGCGCGACGTGCCGGGCGGCAAGAAGGGGCTCGACCGCTATATCGGGCAGGAGATCGAGCGTCTGGCCGCGCCGATGCCGATCGCGCCGCCCCGGCTTTATCTCGTCGGCGGGTCCTGGCGCGCCATAGCCCGGCTCGACATGGAACGGCGCGGCTATCCGCTGACGGTGCTGCACGAATACCGGATGACGCGAAGCTCGCTGTCGGAAACCATCGACTGGATCGCCACGTCGGATACCGAGGCGTTGCGCCAAAGGACCGGCACCTCGCCCGACCGCATGGCGCTGGTGCCCTATGCGGCGCAGGTGCTGAAGAAGCTTGTCGCCCATCTGCGCCCGCGCGAGATCGCGGTGTCGAGCTACGGCATCCGCGAGGGGCTGCTTTTCGAACAGATGCCCGCAGATCTGCGCGCCCGCGACCCGCTGATCGAGGCCTGCCGCTTTGCCGAACAGACCTCGGCGCGGCTTCCGGGCTTCGGCAACCGGCTTTACAACTTCATCCTGCCGCTGTTCGGCGCGGCCGGTCCGGAAAAGCGCCGTTTGATCCGCGCCGCCTGCCTGTTGCACGACACCGCCTGGCGCGCCCATCCCGACTATCGCCACGAGGTCTGCTTCGAATCCGCGACCCAGGCCAATCTGGGCGGGCTGGAACATTGGGAGCGGGTGTTTCTGGGGGTGTCGCTGCTGCATCGCTACAAGAACAGCCGCGCGGGCAGCCGGTTCGAGCCGCTATTCGCGCTGCTCGAGCCCGAGCAGATCCGCCAGGCCGAGGTGCTGGGCAAGGCGATGCGCTTCGGTGCGATGTTCTCGCTGCAGGCGCCCGACAGCCTGGCCGAGCTGCGTCATTACCCCAAGAAGAAGCAACTTGAACTGATCCTCGCCGCCGGGTCCGAGGCCCTGTTCGGCGAGGTGGCCGAGGCGCGGTTCGCCTCGCTCGCGAAGGCGCTGGGGGTCGAAACCAGCGTCCGCGTCCGCCGCCACTGAGCGGCGCGGCGCAGGCCAGAGGAGGCCGGAAGCATGGGCAGGGATCTTGTCTTTCGCGCCTCGGCACGGCTGATGGCTATGGACGATGCCGCCTGGGCGCGCCATGCCAATCCCTGGAGCGGCTGGTCGCGCCTGTCGGTTCTGCCGCTTCTGAGTGTTGCCGCCTGGAGCCGGATCTGGCTTGGTTGGGGCGCACTGGCACCGCTGGCGCTGGTGCTGGTCTGGACCTGGGCCAATCCCCGCCTCTTCCCGCCGCCCGCCTCGACCGGGTCCTGGATGTCGCGGGGGGTGCTAGGCGAGCGGATCTGGCTGACGCAGGGAACCGACCCCGCCTTCGCGCATCACCGCCCGATGGTCCGCGCGCTCGGCCTGGCGGGGGCGCTGGGTCTTGGTCTGCTTCTGGCCGGGCTTGCCCTGCTGGCACCCGCGCCCACGGCTGCCGGGCTCGCGGTGGCGATGCTGTCAAAGCTCTGGCTGCTCGACCGGATGGTCTGGGTACATCGCGATGCGGGCGCGCCCGGATTGCCGCCTGGCTGAGCCGTCCCTCCTGCCACCGGGACAGACGGAAGTCGGTATCGACCGGACCGGCCGCTCGGGCTTAGGCTCGGAATGTGCGGAGAGCTCTTTCCGCATGGAGGACCGGTTCGGCCGGGGGGCTGCGGACGCCAGAGCCTCGCGCATGTCGCGGGCCTTGCCACATGTGCGCCGACCGGATCGGACCCCGAGGGAGGAGATGACCCGATGTCCAGCTATGACGGCGGATGCGCCCATGTGCATGCCCATGCCGACCACGACCCGATCGACAACCACACCTGCCACTGTTCGGTCTGCAAGCGGGTGACCGGCCAGCCCACGACCCATGTGGTGTTCTTCAGGCATGGCGATCTTGCCGCCCAGGGCGGGCCGATGAAGCGGGTGCCCTTCAACGATCGGAACCCGGACGGGCCGCTGGAAATCTGCATCTGCGAGGAATGCGGCACTCCGATCATGCTGGACGACAAGCAGGGGCGCATCCGCGCCGTGGTGCCGAACCTGATGGGCTCCAGCGCCGAGATGCCCGCGACCTATCACGCCTTCTACGACCCCGCGACCGGGGTGGCGAAACCCGATGACGGGCGGCCGGTCTATGAGGGGCTCCGCCCCGATTTCGTCTGGCCCCAGCCGTCCTGACGGGCGGCGGGCCGACGGGGGGGCGCCGGGACGCCCGGGTTCCGGCGCCCTTCCCGCCTGCGGCCGCCTTCCCTTCGGCCGAGGCGTCAGAGCGAGGCGTCAGATCTCGATGTCGTCGGCGTGATCGGGATCTGCCAGCGGCGGCGCGTCGGGCTTGCGGCGGATGATGATATCGCCATTCGGAAGACGCTCGGGCATCTGATAGGCGTCGAGATCGTCGATCAGGTCCATCAACCGCGACAGCACCGGTTCGGCGGCCTCGGCGAAGTCCCTCATCCGGGGCTGGATCTCGTCGCCGAGCCCCTTGAAGAGCTTGCGCATCCCCTCGCCCAGAAGATCGAGCCCCTTATCCAGATCGCCCGGATCGTTGGCCCCGCCCGTGCCGTCGAGCGGCGCGCCGTCCTGGGCCGCGACAGGCGGTGCCGCAAGCGACAGGGCCAGCAGAAGGGCGATCAGCGGGGCATGGGCGGCCAGACGAGTCATGGCCCCAGTATAGGCGCCGCGCGGCGGAAAATGAACCGGCTGCGCACATCGGGTCGCGGGCGCGTCACAGCGCGATGTCGAGGCTGACCGGGAAATGGTCCGAGGCGGTCAACAGCGCCTCGCGCAGCTCGGGCACCCGGTAAAGCTCGGGGTCGTCGAAGGGATGCCAGATCCGCCAGACGGGAGCGCGCGCGCGCAGATCGGGCGAGACCAGTACATAGTCGAGCAGCGCCGACAGATAGCGCCCGGTTGCAGGCACGTAGAACCGCGCCGAGGCCGGTTGCGCCGCCAGAAGCCCCTGCAACGCCGCGCGCGCATGGGGGTCGTAAAGCCGCCGGTCGGGCGGCCCGTCCTGCCCCAGCACGATCTCGAGCCCCGAGCGGCCGAACAGCTTTTCGTATTCGTCGAGCCCCGGCCCGTCATTGAGATCGCCCAGCACGATCAGTGGCTCGCCCGCCTCAAGATGCGTCTCGACCCGCTGACGAAGCCAGATGCACTGGGCCAGTTGCTTGCGGCGGTTCTCGATCGAGATGCGGATCACCTCTTCGGGGCTGCGCGCCCCGTGCGGCGCCTTCGACTTGGCATGCACCCCGATCATCCGAAGCGACGCGCCCGAGGCGGTTTCGACCGCCAGTTCCAGCGGCGGCTTGGAAAACCGGATGAGGTCCGGCGCGGCATCGACATCGACGTCCCAGCGAAACACCCCGTCGAAGCGCGGCGCCTCGCGCGCGCCCTTGCGGCCGGTGGGCAGCCCCTGCGGGTCGTGCCGCGCCTCCAGCCGGTCGGGGTCGTAAAGCAGCGCGATTTCCTGCTGGGTGTCGTTCGCGAATCCGATCACCGCGCGCCGGGCCCTGAGGGCGAAGGCCTGCGCGAAACCTTCCAGCGCCCGCACCGTGCCGCGCCGCCCATTCTGGTCGGGTGCCTCGATCACCATCACCGCATCGGCGTCGAGCGCGGTAAAGACGATCCCCAGCGCCTCGATCTGGGCATGCCGCGTCAGCCCGTGCCGCCCCGATGGGCCGTCATCGTCCAGAAGCGCGCCCGCATCGTCGAAAAGCGCGTTGAACCATTCGACATTGTAGGTGGCGATCCTCACGCCGCGCGTTCCGCGACGATGGCCTCCCAGGCCTGATTGACCGCCACCAGCCGCCGTTCGGCCAGCTTGATCGCCTCTTCGGGCACGCCGCGCGCCTGCATCCGGTCGGGATGGGTCTCGCGGACCTCGGCCCGCCAGACCTTGCGGATGGCGTCCAGATCGTCCTCGGGATCGACCCCCAGCACCGCATAGGGATCGGGCACCGCGTCGGGCACGAAGCGGGCACGGAGCGTGCGGAACTGGCGGTCTGTCAGCCCGAAGATCTCGGCCACCCGGGCAAGGAAGGCATCCTCGTCGGGGTGATAGTCGCCATCGGCCAGCGCGATGAAGAAAAGCCCCTCCATCAGGTCGCAAAGCGGCGCCTCGGTCTCGCGGAACATGCGGCGGATACGGCGGGCGTAATCCTCGAAGCCCGCCACGTCCTGCCGGGCCAGATCGAAGACCCGGGCCGCATTGGCCTCTTCCCCCGGCGGGATGGTGAAGACCTCGCGGAAGGCCGTCACCTCGTCGCGGGTGACCCGGCCATCGGCCTTGGCCATCTTGGCGCCCAGCGCGATCACCGCGATGGTGAAAGCTACGGTGCGTTCGGGGGCGGTGCGCAGCCGGTCGAACACGGCCGCAAGGCCTTCGCCCTTGGCAAGGGCGGACAAAGCGTCGGCGATGCGGGACCAGAGCGACATGCGCAGAGCTTAGCCCGCCAGCGCGGCAGAGTCAGGTCGGGCATTCGGCCGCCCTGACGGTGTCGCTGCGGCAAGCCCCGCCGGTTTTCGGCAAATATTCGCCATCATTCGAGAATCCGGCGCCCATGGGGCGTGTCGATTAGCGCCCGAAGCGCCGGTTCCGGCCCCGGATGCACCGCCACCAGCGGATCGTCCAGCAGGCCTTCGAGGGCGTGGCACAGGTCGTCCGCGCGCGGGTGGTACAGTTCAAGCCCCACCAGACGGCACCCGGTATCGGGCAGCATCGCCACCGGATGCAGATCGCCCTGCCATTCGATCAGCGCAGGGAAGAGCCCGCCGAAGGGCAGTTCTCCGTCTTCGGGCACCGCCATCCGCCAGCGTAGATCGCCGCGCGCGACGGCCATGGGCCGCCCCGACCCGGCAGGCGCCCGCGCAAGCGCGGCCCCAAGGTCAGACGTGCGCGCCACCCAGGCGGCGGGGCGCGGCCGCCCCTCGAACCGGTCGAGCCCGACCCAGCGCGCCCGGCCGGGCGGCGGCGCTTCGGGGTCGATGGCAATCACCTCGAGATAAAGCGCGGGGCTCAGCCGCAGCAGCCGGTTATGGGTGCCCATCGCCTCATGCCGCCCGCCCGCGGCCAGACGCACCCCAAGCGCGGCCTCGACCGCGGCCACGCCCTCGTCCAGCGTCGCCGCCGCAATGGCCAGATGATCGAGTTCGAGCATCGCATGTCCCGCGTTTTGCGGCGGTTTCGGGGCCGGATCGCCCCACCCGCAATTGACTTCTCAAGGCCAGAACCCCATCTGGCAGACAGACAATCCAGTAAAAATCGGGAAGTTCAATGCTGCTCCGCGCGCTCGACAAGTTTTTCGGCCACGAAGCCTCTGGTGGTATTCTGCTCATGCTTGCGGCGCTGGCCGCGCTCATCGTCGCCAATTCCTCGCTGCAACCCGCCTATGACAGCGCGCTCGGCGCGACCTTCTCGGTGCTCTTGAATGGCGAGGGGCTGGAAAAGCCCCTGATCCTGTGGATCAATGACGGGCTGATGGCGGTCTTTTTCTTCCTGATCGGTCTGGAGCTCAAGCGCGAGATGCGCGAGGGCAAGCTGAAGAAACCCGCCGATGTGGTCTTGCCGGGGATGGCAGCGGTCGGCGGCATGGTGGTGCCCGCGCTGATCTTCGCGGCCTTCAACTGGGGCACCCCCGAAACCCTGTCAGGCTGGGCCATTCCGGCCGCGACCGACATCGCCTTCGCGCTGGGCGTGCTGGCGCTTCTGGGCGACCGGGTCCCGGCGGCGCTGAAGGTGTTCCTGCTGACGCTGGCGATCCTCGACGATCTGGGCGCCATTGTCATCATCGCGCTGTTCTACACCGCCGATCTGAAAGTCGACTACCTGTTCCTGGCGCTGATCCCGCTGGCCGGGCTGATCTGGCTGAACCTCCGGGGCGCGCACCGGATCGCGCCGATGATCCTGCTGGGCACGATCATGTGGTTCTTCGTGCTGAAATCGGGCGTGCATGCGACCATCGCGGGCGTGGTGACGGGCTTCTGCATCCCGCTGACCGACAAATGGGGGAAATCGCCCCTGCACGCGCTGGAACATGCGCTGTCGCCCTATGTGCTGTACCTGATCCTGCCGATCTTCGCCTTCGGGAATGCGGGCGTGGTGCTGACCGGCATCTCGCCGTCGGACCTGCTGCAGCCGCTGCCGCTGGGCGTGGCGCTCGGGCTGGTGATCGGCAAGCAGCTGGGCGTCTTCGCGGTGACCTTCGCCATGGTCAAGTCCGGGCTCGCCCGCCTGCCCGAGGGCGTCGGCTGGGTCCATATCTACGGGCTCTCCTGCCTCGCCGGGATCGGCTTCACGATGTCGCTTTTCATCGGCTCGCTCAGCTTTGGCGATCCGGCCCTGATGAACGACGTCCGTCTGGGCGTGCTGTGCGGCTCGGCGATCTCGGCGGTTCTGGGCTATGCAGCCTTGCGCCTGATCGCGAGCCCGGCCACGGCCAAGCAGGTCGCCACGGCCCGATGACCGTCCCCGGTCCGCAGTCGCCCGTCCGTGGGCGACTGCGGACCGATCGGCCAGACGGCAAGCCGTCCCTTCCGACGCCAGACCCTAAATCACCGGAAGGTCGCGCGACCTCAGCGCTCTAACCGCCCGAGTTGTATAGAACAACACATGCACATACCGTGAACCCGGGAAACGGATTCGGGCGCACATTTTCCTCAGCCAGCCACCCGGACTGGGGGCTACGAGCGACGACGCGGCATCGCGAAAACGACACTCACAGATCGCACGCCAGGACACATCCGATCCCTGCCGGAAAAAGGTCAGACGGATGCCACTGAAGCGCACCGATCCCTCTGAAGACTATTCCGCGCCTGCAGGTGCGAACCCGGCGGAGAGGGCTGCGACGAGGAAGGCTCGCCGAGCCTCCTCAACGGAACTCATGCATTCCATCGCGGACTCGACCTTGGCAAGCGCGGTGTGCCGCGCCCTGTCCGAAACCGGCCATCTGCGACGCAGCCAGTAGCGGACCTTCTCGATCGTTCCGAAACGCTCGACATCGCCATCATGCGAGGTCATCAGCACCATGGGTTGTCCCCATTGAATTTCCATCATTCGTAAAATCTTTCTTTTTCAGGTAATTGCGGCCGCCACATGTGGGCAGGCATTGCCCCGCCAACCGGCAGGGAGCGACGCGAATACAGAGTGGGAACAGACCAGCCCCGACCCGGTCAAAATCCGGCCATGCGCATCGGTTGCGCGGCACATCTGAGCGGAGACAGGGGCGGATTAGATCGGCCCCGCCCTGCTGGCGGAGCCGCGCATGCCGTGCGCTTCGTACATCACCGGGTCCGGCAGACTATGCGCATCCTCATCGGGTTGCGCCCTCTCAAACCGGGCACTTCGGGATCCCGAAGCTCATGCTGTCATTTCGTTTCGGGCGGAAACGCTGCGGGCTTCATGAGCCCCAAGGCTTCCCTCCCGAACCTGTAACACCCGCGAGCGGGTGTTACAGCGATGGCTTCACGCAAGCGCCAGGTTGGTGGCGGACTCGCGGCCGTCGCGACCGGTTTCGACGTCGAAGGTCACCTTCTGGCCGTCATCGATGCGGCTGATGCCAGCACGCTCGACGGCAGAGATATGAAGGAAGATGTCCTTGCTGCCGTGTTCCGGTTGAATGAAGCCGAAGCCTTTGGTTGCGTTGAACCACTTCACGGTGCCATTGGCCATATCCGTGTTCTCCATGATATTGCTGCCCGCAGAATCGCGGCAGCCTGGCAACAGTCGATCCAAGTCGATCAACCGAAACCGGGTCAGCGGCAGCAGCATTTCGAAGAGAAAAAACGTCAGCGCACGCTGTATGGAGGCCATGGCGCGCTAATGCAAGGATTCTTTTCCCGAGGCGGAAGGAAGAGAGATCCCTGCTTGCGATCCCAAGCCGGGCCAGCGCCATAAGTCGTACTCGTGTGTCGACCAAAGGCGTCGCCGAACCCGATCAGACGCCCCCGTTGCCGAGGCCCGATTCCTGCCGATAGCCGCCGTTCGACGCCCCGAGCCCGAACCGCCTGCGGCTCACGAAAGCGGCCGTTCATCCCCGCTGCAGCATGCACTCAGGCCGCCAAGATCCGGAGGGCGGACGAAACTGTCGTCTCGTGATGCCGTTGCTCCAAATCCGGCCAGAAAGGTTCTGCCTGGGGTTCGCGTTCAGCGGCCTACCCAGAAACTTTCTTCACGAACTGAGATTTCAGGCTCATCTGGCCCATTCCTGGAATTTTACAGTCGATGTCGTGATCGCCGTCGACCAACCGAATGCCCCGAACTTTGGTTCCGACCTTAACCACCAACGAAGAACCCTTGACCTTCAAGTCCTTGATAACGGTAACTGTGTCGCCGTCGGCAAGGACATTCCCGACGCTGTCACGCACATCGGAAGCGGTGTCGGCCAGATCATCGGGCACCCATTCGTGCCCGCATTCTGGGCAGTTCAACAGAGCATCGACCTGATAGACGTAGGACGAGGAACATTCGGGGCATGGAGGCAATGTATCGGTCATGGGGTACGCCGATAGCCTCATGAACGTCCGGTGTACAGCGGAGGTTCCCCCCTATCAGGATTTCAAGGACCCGAGTTGCCCGGTCGCAGCTAGTGCGACCAAGGTGAACTCCCCAGCCCCAATGCGGTCGAACGTCCTGGGGCGCGGCTGCGACGCGACCCGCCCCAAGCGACCAGGGACGCTCGCTGCCGATAGCGGTCGTTCGGTCCCCCAAGCCCGATCCGTCAGTGGATCACGGAAGCGGCCGTTCATCCCCGCTGCGGCATGCCATGGATCCGCCAAGGTCTGGAGAGCGGGACGAAGTGGCCGTTCGCCTAGGTCGTGTTGACAAAAGGGATTCCGCTCGTGCGTAGGGCATGATTCAAGCTGGCATCTGCGATGGAGACCAGCTTGGCACGAGATCTTATGTCGGACGAGGAATGGGCGTTCTTCGAGGGTTTCATACTCGCCGTCCGCGCCCCGAACGGGCGCAAAGCCGTTGGCCCGTTCCCACGCCCAGATGGTATGCGGTCAAGGCCGTGCCTTCAGCCTCACGCGAAAAGGCATCAAGTGCCCAAGGCGGCCAGCGCCCTTGGCAATGTCTTCGACGGCGGCCGGGTCCGGGCCTTTGCCGCGGGCGGCGTGGTCGACCGGCTGACCTTCTTTCCGATGAGGGGCGGCTCGACCGGGCTCATGGGCGAGGCAGGCCCCGAGGCGATCCTGCCGCTGTCCCGCCTTGGCAATGGCAAGCTCGGGGTCGCGAGCCTGGGCGGCGGCGGGGTGCGCATGGGCGATGTGCATGTCTCGGTCGCGGGCAGCAATGCCAGCCCGGAACAGATCGCGGAAGTCGTGCGGCAGGTGAGGCGCTGTAATGGACGCAAGCGGCGACCGGATCCTCGGGCTTCTGGTGCAATGCCGCTTCGACAGCGGCGAGCTGAACATGTTCACGGGCCATGGTTCGGTCGCGTGGGAGGGCGTGACCTATCTCGGCGCGGCGGGGCAGATGCTCCGGATCGGCGAGGCGGTCACGCGCCGCCGGGCCTGAAAGCTTCCCCCGCCTCCGGGTCGGGGCAAGGCGGTGCGTCAGCGCCGGCTCAAGAACTTACTCAAGACACTCAGAAAAACTCGTCGAGCATGAGGTGGAATTGTAGCTTGCTCCAATCCGGGACTGGCATGCCATAGCTCGCGAAGAGCCTTTCCCGCAGTGACGTATCGAACTCGCCGAGGCAATTCCAAAGTATCGCAAGGTCCTGGTACCTGTCGGCGGAGCCTGCTCGCCCAACATCGATGCAACCGGCAACTTCGTTGCCAACCACGAGTATGTTATCAAGCGAAAAGTCGCCGTGTGTGACAACGAGATCGGGCGCTTGGGGCAACAGCAGGAGCATCTCGCGCCAGACGTGCGAAGCGCTCCAGCCCCGCCGCTCCTCATCGAAGTCATCCTCGTCCACCAGTCCAGCGTCAAGGCGTTGACGCGCAAGGCCGAGCCGGTATGCCTGACCGCTGTTGAACGGACATTGGTTGATCGGAATAGAGTGGAGCTTCTTCAGAAAGCGGGCGAGCGCATCAACCACCACCTCCCGTTCCTCCGGGCGGGCCAGCAGGGCTTGATAAGCGGTCTCGCCCGGCAAGGCTTCCATGAGCAGCCACGCCTCGTCGGCGCTGCATCTGAACTCAACCAATGCAGGAACCCGAAGATGAGCTGCCAACCACCGAAGTCTGCTCACCTCATCGAGGAGACTACCCGCCTCCGCGCCCCAACAGTACTTCAGGTAGAGATCCGGCGCTCCGGGATTGCCGTGAAGCCGGTACACTTCGCCCCCCGACTCTCCAATGTTGTTCCGGGTCCAGACATATCCGGACAACCCGTCAAACATGGCTGCCGCCTCGGCCGCGGCCCCAAATCTCGCCTCGCAGTCCTGATGCAAAGCACGCCTCCAGATGGTTCAAAACTCAGGTTCGGGTTGGGTCGTGTGGCCTGCGGTCGGTTCCGTGGACACGAAGATAAGATCGCGACCATTGAACCGCCAGCAGGCCAGACTGGTCTCCAAGGCCATAGGCATCATGGCGGGCATCTGAGCCCTGGCCAAGCGCTCAGGCAGGTTTCCAAGGTGAATGCGCGACGAAAACGCGCTCGCTGCGTCCAACCGCAGGCAGAGAGGGGTGGATAGCGGGAAGGTACCGGTGGGCTTCGTCTCCCGATATTTCGCTCCCGAGGCGGGCATTCCAGAAGTTCCGGTCACGGGATTGCTCTGTTCCCTGAAAACTGGACCGTTTGAAGCTGGAGTTTTCGGCTAATCTTTCCTGGCTGGGAGAGGAGCGGAAACGCATGAAGGCATCGAAGTTCACGGAAGCGCAGAAGGCGTTCATCCTGAAGCAGGGGGAACAAGGCACGCCCGTCGCGGAGATCTGCCGCAAGGCGGGCATTAGTCAGGCGACCTACTTCAACTGGAAGAAAAAGTTTGGCGGGTTGCTGCCGGACGAGATGCGTCGGCTGAAGGCGCTCGAGGACGAGAACACGCGACTGAAGAAGATCGTGGCCGATCTGACCCTCGATCGGGAGATGTTGCATGACGTGATCCGCCGAAAGCTCTGAAGCCTGGGCGTCTGCGAGAGATCGTGACCGGGATGTGCGTCGACTGGGGCGTGTCGATCCGGAAGGCTTGTGGGGCCATCTGCTTCGACACGTCCAGCTACCACTACAAGTCCCGGCGGACGGACCAGGCTGCCGTCGAGATGCGGATCAAGGAGATCTGCGAGACGCGTGTGCGGTATGGCTATCGCCGCGTGCATGTCCTGCTGCGACGGGAAGGATGGGTGATCAACATGAAGAAGACCCGCAGGATCTACAACGAGTTAGGCCTTCAGTTGCGCAACAAGCACCCGAAGCGCAGGGTGAAGGCAAAGCTACGGGAAGATCGCCAGGAAGCAGTCGGCCCGAACGATGTCTGG